>CADCVE010000065.1 GCA_902806065.1 uncultured Rubrobacteraceae bacterium
ACAGCATGACAAGTAGAGCTTGAAGGAACAGCCGTAGACGTATTGTTACCTCACACGGAGAGTTGCCCCGTCATCAACCGATAGCTCAATCGTTTCAAGAATTGCTGTAAGGCAGTGAGAATGCCTAATCAACGAGGGACGAAACCAGAAGGAGGAGTACGTAAAGATAGTTCTTGTTCTGTACCCTGGCAACGATCACAAGATCGAATTTGGGGAGTTGGAGGGGCAGCGCGGATGGCGAGATCGGGCAGCGCGAGGGGCTGGAGGGTGAGGGGCACGAGTCGTTACTACAACGGACAGGGAGGGTGGCGAGCTAGAGGAGAACCTGGGGGGTGCTGATATCCTGATCACAACTCCCTTCTGGCCCGTGTACGTCACCAAAGAGATGATGGAGAAAGCCTCCAACCTCAAGCTCATCCTCACGGCCGGCGTTGGCTCCGACCACGTGGACCTCGGGGCGGCGGCCGAAAACAACATTACCGTCGCGGAGCAGACCGCGAGCAACGTGGTCAGCGTCGCCGAGCACGCGGTAATGTGTATCCTCAACCTCGTACGCAACTTCATCCCGCAGTACCACCAGGTAACAAACGGCGAGTGGGACATCGCCGGGCTCGCCAAAAAGGCCTACGACCTGGAAGGCAAGACCGTGGGCATCTACGGGGCGGGGGCCATCGGGCAGCTCGTGGCGATGCGCCTCAAGGCCTTTGACGTGAAGATGTACTACTACAAGCGCACGCGCCTCTCAAACGTCGAGGAGGCGGTCTGCGGCTTCCGCTACGTGCGCCTCGACGACATGATGAAGCACTGCGACATTGTCGTCATAGAAGCGCCCCTCACGCCGGAGACCGAGGGCCTCTTCGACCATGACGTGCTCTTCGGCATGAAGAAAGGTGCCTGGTTGGTCAACACCTCGCGTGGAGCCATCGTGGACCGCGACGCGCTCGTGGAGGCGCTAGAACAGGGTCATCTGGCCGGGTACGCGGGTTATGTTTGGGACCCGGAGCCCGCGCCGCCGGATCACCCGTGGCGTAACATGCCAAACCATATGATGACACCGCACACCGCGGGCACGACGCTCGACGCGCAGAAGCACTACGCCGAGGACACCCGCCGTTGCCTCGAAGCCTTCTTCGCCGGGGAGCAGATAGAGCAAGACCACCTAATCGTGGACGGCGGCGAAATCGTCAGCGGCACCCACAAGGCAATCTACTCGTCATAGCAGTACCGCGCTGACAGGGGCCGGTCGGACTCCTCGGAGTTCCGGGCCGGTCCTTTGCATGTGCGGGAATGGGCCGTCGGGACATCCTGGGTAGACGGGGTATGCTTACGGTGTGAAGATATTGGCGATCAGCGACGTGGTGGAGCCGGTACTCTACGGGGCGGGTCTCTCCTCCTACGCCGCCGGGGTGGAAGCCGTGATCTCCTGCGGAGACCTGCCGTTCGAGTACCTGGAGTACATCGTCACCTTCTGCGGCGCGCCCGTCTACTACGTGCGTGGTAACCACGACCCTTCAGAGGACGCCAAGGCGCCCGGAGGCTGCATCTCCCTCGACGGCCGCGTCTCGAATATCGGGGGTGTGACCTTCGCCGGCCTCTCGGGATCGCGCTGGTACTCTGGGGGACCGAACCAGCACACAGAGAAAGAGATGCGGCGCCGAGGGCTCCTGCTCTCCACGAAGATAACGCTCGGCAGGCTCTGGGGCCGCGAGAAACCCGAGGTCTTCGTGTCACACGCCCCGCCTCGCGGTCTCGGGGACCGAGAGGACCTTGCCCATCAGGGCTTCCAGAGCTTTCTCTCGCTGATTGACCGGCACAAGCCTTCCCTATGGTTGCACGGCCACGTACACTTATATGGTCCGGAGATAGGGAGACAGCGGGTCACGCAACGAGGAGAGACGCGGGTACTGAATGTGTACGGGCACCAAGTCCTGGACTTGGGAAAGTCTCAGGAAGAAGCCCCGGCTGGGGAGGTCGCCAACGCGGAGAGAGGGTTGTAGGTTGTTCGCGTGGACGTGAACGAGCGGGCGGATAAAGATTTCTCGCGTGCCCGGCGGCGGGCTTTTCTGAAGCGTGTTGGAGCATACTTGCGCAGGGACCCGGCATCCAACACATTGTTGTCTTTCGACGAGGTGCGGAGTGCGCTTGGGGCGGTGGAGCAGAGCTATCTCGGGATGCGCGTGGTGCCGGTGTCGAAGATCGTGGGTAGCGTGGGGCGGCATCGGGACTTTGATCGGGCGTTCTTGCCGGGTAAGCCGAGCTTGGGGGGGCGTTGGAAGAAGATAGATCAGGCCATGCTCCGGGCCGAGGAGCTTCCGCCGGTGAGCCTGTACAAGCTCGGGGATGCCTACTTTGTCAGGGACGGCAACCACCGCGTCTCCGTCGCCCGCCAGCAAGGCACCGAGATGATCGACGCCGAGGTCGTGGAGTTGAAGAGCCGGGTGCCGGTAGACTCGGCCCTGACCGCCCGCGGCCTGCTCTACAAGCTGGAGCACCGCCGTCTTCTGGACAGACTCCCCCTGGACCGCGTGCTGCCGGAGCTTGAGATCGAACTCTCAGATGTCGCCGATTACCGGCGCCTGGCCGAGTATATCGAGGCGCACGGCTTTCGCCTCTCCCAGCTCTGGCGGCGCTACGTCCCGGCCGAGGAGGTCTTGCGGGACTGGTACGAACACTCGTACGCGCCGATGGAGGCCATGATCCGGGAGGAACGCGTCCTCGACGCGTTCCCGGGACGCACCGGACTGGACTTATACCTCTGGATCCTACGCCACCGCGATAACCTCGCCCTCGAAGCCCGCGACGAGTCCGTGACCACCTCCGCCGCGAAGGACGACCTCGTCAAGCGGGAGGGCCGCAAACCACACCGCCCGAACCCTCTGAACATCTATAGCTGAGGGAACCAGGCGCCCGCCCCGGGTTCGCTGGTGTAAGATGCTTGTGTGATTCCTGAGTCGGTGTGGGGGGAGATCTTTTGGGAGCGTTAGCGGTGATCTGGGCGCCCGTGAGGACGCTCTCGCGAGTAGCCGAGGAGCAGCGGGTGCTCCTGGGTTTTGGAGTCGTAGCACTCTATGCGGCTTTGGGTGTTATTGGTGGCGGCATCGCCATCTTCGGTGGCCTTACGCAGGCCCAGTTCGAGACCGGCGGGGCGGAGCTACCGCCCGGGTTCGAGGACTTCGTAGCCTACGCCGGGGTCTTTGCTCTGATCCTGGCGGTCGTTCAGCCGTTTGTCTTGTGGTTGTTGGTCTCTGGCCTGATGCAGTTGGTCACGCGGTTCTTTGGTGGCACGGGACCGTTCTCCGGGATGCTCGCCGTCGTGGGCATCGCCCAGGTACCGCTCGTAATATCTGCCTTGATCCAGA
The DNA here is from genome assembly GCA_902806065.1 of uncultured Rubrobacteraceae bacterium. Classification (GTDB taxonomy): domain Bacteria; phylum Actinomycetota; class Rubrobacteria; order Rubrobacterales; family Rubrobacteraceae; genus Rubrobacter_F. The sequence continues at coordinate 3,360 of CADCVE010000065.1, forward strand.
TCCCGATCACGGGTCTCCAGGTCGTGCTCGGTACACCGGATCCAGCATCGGGGGACCCGGTGACTACCATCCTCGGGCTTCTGAGCAGCCTGCTCGGGCTGGCTTTCCTGATCTGGTTCGCGGCTCTCGTGGTAATAGGAGCGGCCTTCGCCCGCCGCGTCGGCTACGGCCAGTCCACGGGCTCCTGCGCCATCTCGTGCGCCGGTTGCGCGGGGCTTATACTCATCGTGATCGTGGTCATCGTCGTCGTGATCGTGGCTATTGTCGGAGCGGCAGGCTCGGGCGCGCCTTCATAGTCGTCGAAGTCTCTAGAAAGGGGACGGGTGGAAGCCGGAAACGGACAGAACAGGGAAGGGAACGGTCTCTCCGATAACACAGAGGGCTCGCAGAGCGGTTCGCGGGCCAGTTCACCCCAGCGAAGCAGGACGCGAGGTTTGTTGATCGGGGGCGCCATCGTCGGCGTACTCCTGTTCTTGACGGTCGGCACGATAGCGCTGGTCCTCTTGATAGGCCCCGGCGGCTCGAACAGAGGCAGCGGCGGTGCCGACAACGCCGCGCCCCCCGAAACCTTCAGGGAGAAGTACGTCTCCGGCGACGGCCCCGACAAAGTGGCGGTCCTGCCGGTAGTGGGGACTATAAGCACCACGACTACCCCTACGAGTGCCGCGGCGACCCCCGAAACCCTGCGCGACCAGCTCCGCCAGGCCGAAGAAGACGAGAGCGTGAAGGCCGTGGTCCTGGAGGTCGACTCCCCGGGCGGCGGTGTCGTGCCGACCGATGAGATGCACAGGAGCATTCAGGAGTTCAAGGAGACGACCGGCTTACCGGTGGTCATCTCGATGGGCCAGACGGCGGCCTCGGGCGGGTACTACATCGCCACCGCGGCCGACCGGATAGTCGCCAATGAGAGTACCCTGACGGGGTCTCTAGGTGTGATCTTCTCTTACCTGAACTTCGCGGAGGCAGCCGCCGAGTACGGCATCGAACAGGAGGTCGTAAAGAGCGGACCGTTCAAGGACATCGGCTCCTCCACCCGTGAGCCGACCGAAGAGGAGTTGGAGATTCTGCAAAGCTACGTGGACGAGAGCTACGACGGTTTCGTGGAGGTCATAGTCGAGGGCCGCGATCTCCCAGAGGATGAGGTGCGCGAGATCGCCGACGGCCGCGTCTACTCGGGGCTGCAAGCGGAGTCCCTGGGGCTCGTGGACGAGATCGGCGACCTCGAACGTGCCGCGCAAGTCTCCACGGAACTCGCCGGTTTGGATGACGCGACCGTAGTCCGCTACCAGAGGAGAGCACCGGGCCTCACCGAACTCCTCCAGAACCGCCTCGCTCCATCCCAACCCGAGGCCCTGCAGGTGCTCGAAGCAGCAGGCCTGAGCCCTACCCCCGAACTACTATACGTGTACCGGCCGTAGAGCAGTAGCACAAGCCGTGCCACTTCCGCCAAGCGCCGACCATATCGCTCTTGTATTGCGGTCGTTTTGCAGCAATAATTACCCGAGAGCCGTCCGGGGGGAACGGAGAAAATACTGTGGTATCAAGATCGGAGTAGCTGTGGGAGTATGCACTGAACCCTCCGTGAGGGTCGGAGCATAAACGAGGATAGGCAATGAGCTGGTATCCTCCCATTATTTACGTCCTGATCACGCTCCTCGGAGCGGCGGTTCCGGCCGGCATCGGCTACCTTACCTGGAAGCGGCGGGGCAAGCCAGGGGCCACGGCGCTCACAGGCCTGATATGGCTCTTCGCCCTCTGGGGCTTTTTGTACGCCGTGGAGCTTGGAGCGTGGAGTAGTTCGGTGGTGAATGTACTCTACGAGACGCGGGCCATCGTGTTCCTGGCCGTGGCTCCTTTGTGGTCTATCTTCGTGCTTCAGTACACCGGGCGCGAGGGGTGGCTGACGTGGCCACTCAAGGCGCTCCTCTTCGCCGTGCCGCTGGCAACGCTGGTCCTCATCTTCACGAACGAGGACCACGGTCTCGTATGGACCTACGAGGGGGTTCGGGAGGAGGGGCCACTGCTCCTGGCAAACTTCGCCTACGGGAGCTGGTTCTGGGTGGACTTTTTCTACGCCACGCTCCTGATGCTCGCGGGGGTGACGCTTCTGGGCCTCATGCTCATCCGCTCTCAGAGACTATACGCCAAACAGAGCGTCTCTCTTCTGCTGGGCGTCGCTGGTCCGTGGTTTGCGTATGCCTCATACATGCTAGGGTTCGACTCGGGTGTAGGCGCGCTCCCCGGTCTCAACCCGGCAATCCTTACCTTTGTCCCCGCGGGGCTCGCCCTCGCGTGGGGACTCTACCGTTACAGGCTGCTCGACATCTCCCCGGTAGCGCACGACACCGTCGTCGAGGGCATGAGCGACGGTACCATGGTCCTTGATGCCCGCGGCAGGATCGTGGATCTCAACCCCTCCGCCGCCCGCATCCTCCGTTGCAAACCGGCAGAGGTCGTGGGCGAGAGCTTCCGGGAGACGATGAGCAAGAAAGGCAAGGCGACGCCGATGCGTAGCGACCTTGGAAACGCCCTACTTCAACGCTACGAGAAGAGCGGCCATGCCAACGAGGAGATCACACTCGGAGAAGGAGAAGACCTCCGCCACTATGACCTCGCCCTCTCCGGACTCTATGACGGACGAGGAAAGCGTACCGGTCACCTCGTAGTGTTACATGAGGTCACCGAGAAGAGGCTCGCCGTCGAGCGGCTCGACCGGATGGCACATTACGACGCTCTTACCGGGTTGCCCAACCGCACCCTCTTCCACGAGCGTCTCAGCCAGGAGGTCGCCCGTACGAGGAGAGCGGCTGGGAAAGGCCAGCTCGCGCTAATGTTCCTGGACCTCGACCGTTTCAAAACGATCAACGACACGCTGGGACACGAGGTCGGGGACCTGCTGCTAATAGAGACCGCCCGGCGTCTCAAGGCCTCCGTCCGAGAGTACGATATCGTCGCGAGGCTGGCGGGTGACGAGTTCACCGTGATTCTCCCCGAGATACAGAGTATCCGGGATGCCACCGAGGTAGCGGGCAGGATCGTGAAGTCCATCGCCGAGCCTTTCTTGCTCGACGACAACGAGCTTGTGATCACATCGAGCGTCGGTATTTGCTTCCATCCGGCCAACGGCAACGACCCGGCCACCCTCATCAAGAACGCGGACGCGGCTATGTACCGGGCAAAAGCGAGCGGGAAGAACCGCTACGAGGTCTTCGACGAGGACGCCTTACACAGCCCCTCCAGGCACTTCGAGATTGAGAACGATCTCAACCGGGCCATAGAGCAGAACCAGTTCGTTCTCTACTATCAGCCTGAGATTCACATAGACACCAGCCGCATGGTAGGCGTCGAGACGCTGGTAAGGTGGGAGCATCCGACGCGAGGTCTCATTCATCCCAAGGACTTCATCGGCGCGGCGGAGGAGACGGGTTTGATCTTCGCTATAGAGCGCTGGGTCTTGCGCGAGGCCTGCCGCCAGATGCGTTCCTGGCAGGAGCGCTACCCGACCGATACGCCTCTGACGACCAGCGTGAACCTCTCCTCTCGGCACTTCATGCACCCGAACCTCCCCAGTGTGGTCCACCACGTCCTCGAAGAGACCGGGCTCTCACCCGAGCATCTCGTCCTCGAGATCAAGGAGAGTACCTTGAACGAGGATGCCATGTCGGCCACCGCAACACTGCAGGCCCTCAAGAAGCTCGGCGTCGGGCTCACCGTCGACAACTTCGGCGCCGCCTCTTCCTCACTCACCCAGCTAAGGCGCTTCCCCCTGGACACGCTGAAGATAGACGCTTCATTTATCAGCGCGCTCCACAACAGTGAAGAAGACCGCGACCTCGTCTCCGCCATCATCACCCTCGCCCACGCCTTGGGGCTCAAAGCCGCCGCCGAGGGCATCGAAACCCCCCGCCAGCTCATGCAGCTAAGAGACATGGGATGCGACATCGCCCAGGGCCACTACTTCTCCGAATCCCTCTCCTACCGCGCGGCCTCAGCCTTCCTCGTCGCCGACCTGTATTACTAAAGCCTTTCAGCTTGTCAGCAACCAGCCTGTCCCTACCGTTACCCGGGCGAGTTTCAAAGAGCCATAATGACCGGACTCCCTTTCCAGAGCCCGGTCATCAGCTACGTAGGGGCGGCGAGCGTTTGCTGATGGCTAACTGCTGACAGCTACTTAAAGCATCCTCCTGGCGCCCACGTAGCCCTTGACGTACTTCATCTGGCTCTCGGTGACTTCGCCGAAGTAGTCGGAGGCATGGACGAGCTTGCCGTTACCCGCGTAAATTCCTACGTGGGAGATGCCCCTGCCGTGCTCGTTGAAGAAGACCAGATCGCCGGGCCGCTCCTGGCCCTTCGCGACCTTGGCACCCATACGGTACTGTTTGTCATCCCAGTGCGGTAGCGAGACGCCGAACCTCTTGAATACCATCATCGTGAGGCCGGAGCAATCCACGCCACGGCGCGTTTGACCGCCGAGTCGGTACTTGACCCCGAGCCACATTCTCGCTTCCTTTACCACTTCCTGGCCACTACGGCTCGACGGCCGGATGCTCTCGGAGGTCCGTGCCGCGTCGTTCCCGGAAGACCTCCGGTCCACGGCTTCTCTGGCCCCCTGGCGCTCGGAAGGAGCGGCTTTAGACTCGGGGGTAGTCTCTTCGCTCTTGGATGGCTCGGGAGGGACGACTACCGCAGACTCCCACTCGACCTTGACGGCGTCAGCGATCACGTACCCCTTGCCCTCCGACTTTCGCGAGAATACGACAGAGTAGTCGTCGCCGGCCGGCATCTGGAAGACGCCGAGCTCTACCCACCGGCCGCCGTCCTGCTGCTGGTTGACCTGCGTCCATTGGATATCCGAGGTAGTCATGACCCCTATCCACGCCGCGTCGTTCCCGCCCTTGACCTCGGGCCAGCGCACGGAGACAGTGTAGTTCGCGGTCTCGGGGATCTCGAACCTGAATCGCGCATCTGTCGAGGCGTTCGCCGGGGCGTCCGTCGAACCCTGCTCCGGGCGGGCGAAACGATAGTTGCTCTCTTTTACACCCTGCCCATAGGAGCTCGTCCCCCAACCTTCGTCCGCCTCCACGTAACCCTCGGTGTCGTTGTCCACGACCTGCTTGTACTCTGCCGGTCCCGCTACAACCTCCGGCGCACCAGCCAGGACAGCCACACTCGCTATAAACAAGATCAGCACCAAACGTCGCAACCCATCCCCCCTGCTTATACTCACCAAACGGCTCTCCTGGCATTATCGGTTATCCGACGGAAAAACTTTAGCTCTTTGAGGATATTTTTCGTTGAAATGTAGAAATTTTGCGTTTTGTGACGTTGATCAGATACACAGAAGGTTCGAGGAGCGTGTGAAGCAGACGCGAAGCAGGCACGTTCCACTAGTACTAAAAGGGCCGCTGTCATGCTAGATGGGCGAGCAAGACGTGGAGTAGGAGGGGGATCTGCCGAGTGGCCGCGGCACGTTCACGGTCGAAACCGGAACGATACAGGAGGTACCCATAACCCGGGTCTCGCGGTTGAAGCGTTCGGACGGCACGGCCAGCCTGAAGGAGCTGCATAAGGAACAGCGTGGAGGTTCGGCTTCATGCACACCTGCAGTGTAGCCAGTGGTCAGGGAGCACCGGGGAGTTTATATCTTTCGTCCGGTTGACAGACGCTCATGCTAATATACTCCGCAAGAGATAAGAAGGAGGAGGAGCAATATGGCGAATGTAGAACGCGAAGCACATGTGATCTGGGAGGGCAATCTGGCGCAGGGGAGCGGCACGCTCTCGGAGGGCAGTGGAGTATTGCAGGACACGCCCGTGACCTTTGCATCGAGAGTTCAGCGTCCGGACGGCAAGACCAGCCCCGAAGAGTTAATAGCCGGGGCTCATGCCACCTGCTACGCGATGGCGCTCTCCAACACCCTGGCGGAGAATGGCACGACGCCGGATCGGTTGGAGGTCGATGCTGTGTGTGTGCTAGACGACGAGCAGCTCAAGATCACCACCGTGGACCTCAACGTGCGGGGCACGGTATCCGGCATGAGCGAGGAAGAGTTCGAGAACGCGGCGCAACAGGCCGAGCAGATGTGCCCGGTCTCCAACGCTCTCAGGAATAACGTGGAGATCCGGCTGCAGACCAGCCTGCAGAGCTAAACAGTACATCCCAAAATGGGTCGCCTATACCGCCGTGGAGGAGTTCCGGGCGGCGTAAGCGGCCCTTCTTGTCGACTCTTTTGCACGGTACGTCTCACTGTCGAGGTCGAGGAAGAGGCTCCTCCAGGCTTTGAACCTCTCCGATCAGACGCATCACTCCTGAAGCGACCGTAACTTACAAGGGCCGCTCTGCCTCTCTCCGGTTCGACGTCTCCGCTAATCGGTCGTCTCGCCTCTGGTCTCCTGGTTTGCTTCTCGTTCGGGATCATCCTCGCCTCGACATCCGGCTGCCTTTGACGCGGCGCTGAACAAACGGCGGGGGTCTTTCGGTGTCCCCACTGTTGCCTCTTTTATACAAGTTTTCCCTAGTCGAAGCTTTTTACCGCTCGACCTTGCCAAACTCGGCTTCGTCTATGATGACGGTCTTTAGTTACCTAAGTGCCAGTAGGTTGGAGCTTTGGACCAGGCCTCGAAGCCAATGGTGCTATCGTCGCCGGAGAGAACTAGAAAAGCCGCTCGCCGGGGTTGCTATACAGATCGTCCAACTCGTAGCCGAGGTCTTTCGCCGACGCTTCGAAAAAGGAGCGATTGCGGTGGGCAAAGGGAAGCCATTCTTTGTAGCGCTCGTAGCACTCCTCGGGGTTGGGCGAGTCTTGGATGCAGGCGAGGCCGTACATGTAGCGTTGTATCTCGAAGAAGCGTGCGGGCCAGAACTCTGGAGAATCCTCGCCGCTCTCCAGCGCGGCTGCAAACCTCTCGAAAGAGACGGGCGCCGGGGCCTTTTCGAAGTGTTCGGAGAGGAAGCGTTCGTCTATGTAGGAGACCATCATCTCCAGTCCCGTGAGGAGCGTCGGTAGCCAGGGGGCCTGTCTAGCCGGGTGGCCCCTGGGTAGTCCCCAGCGCAGGGCGCCCGCGAAGCCCCCAATCATGCGAAAGGTATAGGGTAGCGAGCGGTAAGCCCGGCGGCTGTGATAGTAGTAGACGATGGGGTAACGGCGAATCCCTTCGTAGAGTTCCACGAGAGAGCGATGCAGAGCGATGACGTGCGGCTCTATGTCTCGGGGCTCGCCGTCGGGGAAGTGCGGGGCCACAATGCTCAGGGGTTCGGCGGTATCCGAGGCCTGGTGCAGGAGGCCGGCTCCCAGGACACCAAGTTGCTGCAGGACCCCGTAGACGCCAACGACGTAGGAGATGGAGAGCGTCAGGATACCGAAGCCTATTAGAGCTTCGGAAACAGTCAGGGCCTGGTAGAAGCCGCTCGACGGGGTGACGTCGCCGAAGCCCAAGGTGGAGATCGCGGTCCCGCTGATATACAGCGCCTCACCGAAGGAGGGCTCAAGGCCGGGGTTAGAGAAGTTGAAGGTCTGCGTGTTCATCCCCGCGTAGTAGACGAGGGCGTAGCCGACGAGCACGAGGCTTATCCACATGGTTATCGTGACCGGTACCATAAGTGGTGCCGCCATTGAGAGCCCGAGAGCCCGGAACTTCCGGGGCATGAGACGTGTGAGGAACCGCACTGCGCCGAAGAGACCGCTGTAGAGGCGGCTGCTGAGGAAACCGAAGCCGTCGGGGTGAAGCACGGTAAGAAAAACATCCGTAATGCCGGCGAGGATCAGGGCGACGCCCGCAGTGAGAATCAATAACACCATGCCCAATATTATGCCAGGATCGGCTCTGCACCTAAAGTCACCCTGAAGGGCATTCTTTGTTCAGAGGCCTTGCACCAAAAAGGCCGTCTGAACCAAGACTCGTCGCTCTGAACCAAAAGCTTCTCCCGGCGATCCGCTCCGAAACGGCGTTTTGAACCAAAAGTCGCCTCGCAGCTTCTATAGCCTCGCGCCCGTTGCATCAGTATAGTGCGAAGCAAGAAACCGGCTAACGGAAGGAGTGCGCTGTGTTCGGGCAAGCAGTGTCTACTAGGGGCACCCCAGAATCAAAGGGCACAGCAACCGCGCTTGCGGAGCTAATCGCTACGCTGTCGTCAGGCTTGTTTACCGGAGCGTCCGTCTATATCAACCTGGTAGAACACCCGGCGCGCATGCAGACCGGGATTCGCCCCGCTCTAACCGAGTTCGCACCTAGCTATCATAGGGCGACGGTTACGCAGGTTTCTTTGGCGATAGCGGGCTTTTTGGGCGCGCTGGTAGCTTGGAGGTCAAGATCCGACGCTAGGTGGCTAATCGGTGGCGGGTTACTGGTGTCGGTCATACCTTTCACGGCCCTTGCGATACTGCCGACGAACAAGAAATTGCTCGACCCGGAAACGGCTAAAGACTTGGCTCTGGCAGAGAAGCTACTAAACCGTTGGGGGAAGCTGCACGCGGTAAGGAGCGTTCTGAGCCTGGCTTCCCTACTGATGTTCTTATTCCTGTTGACCAAAGACCGAGACTAACAAGCTGCCCGCCGTCGGGAGGCCCTTAAGCTTGAGTAGCGCAGTCCTACGCTGCGCTAGGAGCGGCGAGGCCCCTGGCGGCGTTCGAGGTGATTCAAGTAGATAACCAACGCCAACACCGGCCCTAAAAGCAGTACAGGCAGAAGCACCAGTACCCAGAAGATCCTCGAAGCATAGTAGGTGAACAGAGGCAGCGGCACCGCCAGCACGAACGTGAGCCCCGTAATGCGCAGCGCGGCCTTCTCTCGGGGCAGATCGTCGGGCATGAGGTAGAGCACCGCCTCCACAAAGGCGTACAGCCCCAGGGCGAAGTGTGCGAGGTGGTCGGCGTCTTGGCGATAGAACAGGATGCTGGGCGCGATGATGAGACACCCCAGCAACAGCGGCGCCACCGCCTGGCGAGGGTCGCGCTCGGGCACCTTCAACAGACGCCGCCCCGTTCCCGACAATAAACGTCTCATGCGTCACATTCTACAACGGCGCGGATACTCCAAAGCATGCGAGCTTTTTGGTGCAAGGCCGAAAGGCCGTCTAACCCTAGCTCGTGCGTGGTCTGCATGAGAAACTTACTCACGCGCAGAGAAAAGATAGAGCCGGCAAGCTGCCAAGGCATGGTGGGATAAAAAGCGGCGAGAAGAGGAAACTTCGTAGTCCGCAAGAGACGGGAGTGAGGTGTCGTGAGGGCAAGAATGATCGGCTTCAAAGTGCCGCCGGAAAAGTTAGAAGAAGTAGAGAACACCTACTTAAACTCGTTCGTACCGGAAATGGAGAAACACCGAGGGTTCGCGTTCGTATTGGTATTTAGGAACGAAGACACCAATGAAACGTTCGAAATAAGCATTTGGGAGGACGAAGACGCCTTGCGCGAGAGCGCGAAGGAGGGAGGGGTTGTTGACTGGAAAACGAAGACACTAGAGAGCATTACCGGCGTCGCAACCGTTATCGAGACCTACGAACTTCGCCTCATTACTTAGAACAAGAGCCGCGTAGGGACCTTTGTAAAGGAGATTGGAAGTACGTTTGGCTGGGTCTTCGACCTTGGCCCTTCTCCTTGCTCCGAACTCTTTAGTGACTCAAGCAGCCCCTTGTAGCTTTGGTTCTACCCCGACTCTTGGTGCAACGCCTGCAACGCTGCAAGACCCAAAGCGCCAGGAAGTTCGTCAAGCGAGTGTAAGAAACGAGGGACAAGCCCGCAAGGAGGCCGAGCGAGCCGCCGAGGGGGTCTTTGAAACTTTCGAGTAGCGGCTCGCGTGCAACGAGGACGACCCCGCCGCCCGGTCTCCCGAAGACTTCGACGTGCCGTTACAGTCTACAGGCCCACCAGGAGAACTCCGACGGGGCCGCGTACCTGATCCTGCAAGAGGAGCCAAACCGGGGCACGATTCACCAGTGTCCAACTCCCGGAGTCATCAGGGTAGTAGTGATCAGAGTTTATTCGAGCACGAACGTTTCCTATGAGGTCGAGTTCGTCGACTCCTGGTGTGATGCTGGATCACCTCGTCGTGAAGGAAGAGCACCTTCGGCGTGTCTCATAGAAGGCAAGCACAAAGAGCTGGTCGCTGATAAGTGGTTTGCCGAAAGATTGATCTTTCGCAAAGCGCTTTAGCTTTCGGCTGCCTGCTGGTCGCTGTCCGCTTCTATCTCTGCCAGCACTGCTCCACCGGGGACGCGCGCGCCTTCGGAGTAAGGAAGCGCCCGCACCTTACCGGCGTGCGGCGCGGCGACGGACTGCTCCATCTTCATCGCCTCCAGTACCAGGAGTGTCTGACCCTCCTCGACCTCGTCTCCCTCCTCGACGAGTACCTTTACCACGGTCCCCGGCATAGGCGCCGTCAGGTTCGCCCCTTCCGCCGCGTCCGCACCCGCGTGATCCACGTCTGGCGGGGCCGGTCTCTCCAACTGCCAGGCCAATGAGCCGAGGGAGATCAGGACGCTCCGTCCGTCCACGGCAAAGCCACCCTCTAGAAAACGTCCGTCTATCCCCAGACGAAGCTCCCCATCCGCCAGAGCTCGCACCTCCACGACCGACGCCTCGCCATTCACGACGAGCCGCCAGCCCCCGCCCCGACCAGCGCGCCGGGCCTCGACCGCATACTCATCTCCGTCCGCTCCCCTGTACACGAGCCGTGTGACGCCGCCCAGACGCCACGGCCCCGCTCCGAAAGGGTCCCAGTCGTGGCTGGTGTTCGCGGACGACAGCTCGCCCGCAGCCGCCAGGAGCAGCGCTTCGCGTGAGGGTGGAGGCTCGGGTACCGGCTGATCGAGACCATGCTCCTCGAGGAAACCGGTCGCCGTCTCACCGGCGGCGAAGGCGGGCTCCCCCGCGATGCGCCGCAACAGCGGCAGGTTTGTCGTGACGCCAAGGGCCGAGTAGTCTTCCAGCGCCCGGCGAAGCCTCAGTACGGCAGTCTGCCGATCCGGCCCGGAGACGATCAGCTTCGCGAGCATCGGATCGTAATCGAGGGAGACCTCGTCGCCCGCCTCCACGCCCGCGTCGTTGCGGATGCCCGGGCCGACCGGCGGATCGAACCCGCGAAGCACGCCGCCCGAGGGCAGACCAGTGTACGGGTCCTCGGCATAGACGCGCACCTCGATAGCGGCGCCGCGCGAGGTGACCTCTTCTTGCAAGAGCGGCAGGGGTTCGCCGGCGGCTATCGCGAGCTGCAGATGCACGAGGTCCAGACCTGTGATGAACTCCGTAACCGGGTGCTCGACCTGCAGACGAGCGTTCATCTCCAGGAAGTAGAACTCCTCGCCGTCGACGAGAAACTCGACCGTTCCGGCGTTTGTATAGCCGGCCACCCCGGCGAGGCGCACCGCGGCGTCGCCGAGAGCCTCTCGCAGGTCTTTATCGAGGGCGGGCGAGGGGGCTTCTTCTAATATCTTCTGGTGCCTGCGTTGGATCGAGCACTCCCGCTCGTAGAGGTGTACGACGTTTCCGTGCTCGTCAGCCACGACCTGCACCTCGATGTGCCTCGGGTTCTCGACGAGTTTCTCCAGAAATACCGAACCCTCTCCGAACGCCGCCTCCGCCTCCCGCCTGGCGGCCCGAACGGCCTCCAGGAAATCCTCGTCCCGCCACACGGGGCGCATTCCACGCCCACCACCCCCGGCGCTCGCCTTCACGAGGACCGGATACCCGATCTTGCCAGCCTCCTCGCGCAACCTTTCCTCACTGGCTTCGCCATCGTCTCCCGCGTAGCCGGGAACGGTTGGCACGTTGGCCTCGCGCGCGAGCTCCTTTGCCCGTACCTTGTCCCCGACCTTCTCCATCACCTCCGCCGGTGGCCCGACCCAGGAGATCCCGGCCTCTGCAACGGCTCGCGCCAGCCGCGCGTTCTCCGAGAGAAATCCATAACCCGGATGCACCGCCCCGGCCCCGGAACGAGTCGCTACCTCTATAAGCTTCTCGATGTTCAGGTAGCTCTCGGAGGCGGAAGCGGGGCCTACCAGATAAGCCTCGTCGGCGAGCCGAACGTGCATCGCATGCCTGTCCGCCTCTGAGTAAACAGCTACGGAGGTTATTCCGAGTTCGCGGCAGGCACGGATCACACGCACCGCCACCTCCCCGCGATTGGCAATAAGGAGCCTCTCGAACGGCGGTTCGGGCAGGGTCAAGACGTCTTCCCCTTCCTCCAGCCGGGCTTGCGCTTCTCCAGAAAAGCCCCAAGGCCCTCCTGGCCCTCCTCTCCAGTACGCAACTCCGCGATGCGCCGCGCCATAATCTCCGTCACTTCGCCCGGCGCCGCGTCCCGGAACTCCCGCAGAAGAGTCTTCGTCGCCGCCAGAGCAGCCGGGCCGCCCGCGAGGAGCGCGTCTATCTTCTCCCCGACCGCCGCGTCGAGGTTCCCTTCGGCGGCGACCTCATGCACGAGGCCGATCTCTCGTGCCCGTGCCGCGTCGAAGCGTTCGCCGGTCAGGAACAGCGCCCGGGTCTGGGAGGCGCCGATCTTACGCAGCACGAACGGGGCGATGGTGGCCGGAGAGATCCCAAGCCTCACCTCGGTGAGGGCGAAGACGGTGCCTTCTTCGGCCAGCGCCACATCCGCCGCCGCCACGAGCCCTACCCCACCACCTATAGCCGCCCCTCTAACCCGCGCCAAGACTGGCTTCGGACACTCATCTACCGCCCCGAACATAGCTGCCAGCCCACGAGCATCTTCGAGGTTCTCCTCGTAGGAGAAATCCGCCGTGTCCCGCATGTACCCTATATCCGCCCCCGCGCAGAAGAAGTCGCCCTCGCCGGTAAGCACGACCACCCGCACACCGTCGTCTTTCGCCAATTCTTCCATGCAGCGCGCAAGCTCTCCGATGAGCTCGGCGTTGAGAGCGTTACGAGCGTCGAGGCGAGCGAGGGCAACCGTTGCCACCGCGTCTTCGCGCTTCACGCTCAAGTGTTTGTAGTTATTAGCCATCAGTTAGTCTCCGAGGTTCTCTATAGGACGATTACCAGACGTGGGGGACAAGGCGGTAGGTTACGGTGTTCGCGTACTCGGCGTAGCCAGCTGGTCCGCTCTTTAGCATCCGGTCCTCCAGGGCTGTTCTCAGGATTATTAGTGCTATAAGGGCCAGGGAGAGGAGAAGGCCCAGCCAGGAACCTAGCAGAAGGGCCGTGGACACGAAGAACACGAGAGCGCAAGCGTACAGGGGATGCTTCACGTACCGGTACGGACCGGTCGTCACCACGCTCTGCCCCCGCTCCTCCTGTAACTTCACCACCGGGTAGAGGTACGCGTTCTCCCAAAAGGTCAGATACATACCATAGTACGAGAGCAGGGTCCCAAGGGCTCCCAAGGCTTGCAGCCAAAGTGGTACGTCCGACCAATCAAACCTCACGGCGTCCAAAGGCATCAGGATCAACCAGGCGACAAAGAGCAGCAGCAGCAGCGCCGACAGCAACACCTTGTCCCATAGTGGCTGATCCCTCTGTATCGGGGAGGACATCCGCTCTCTCAAGAGTTCGGGGTCGTTCCTGGACAGCATGCAGAGTGTGAGCAGGGTAACGCCGCAAAGCAGCGCCATGAATATCCATCCCGCCATCCAGCCTATTGTCCCGGCGGGGATAAAGAGCAGCCCGGCGAGAATCGAGAGATCAGCGACCGTGACCAGGAGTTCTCTTCGACCCATCACAAACCTCTGTGTCCACTCTATAGTGGCTCGTGCTGCCAAGTATCTTTATGTCGTTCATCTCCGACCCGATCTCACACAATCTTCGAAATTCCTTCCTGCCCATTCTCTCGCACCCCACAACTACGACTCACATCCTGAAGATCCCAAATCGCGTCTCTTGCGCGGGAGCATTGGTGGCAGCAGAGAGGCCCAGAGCGAGTACCATCCTCGTGTCTACCGGATCTATGATGCCGTCGTCCCACAGGCGGGCGGTGGAGTGGTAGGGGTTGCCCTCTTCCTCGTACTTCTCCAGGATCGGTTTCTTGAACTCCTCACGCTCCTCGTCGGTCATCTCCTCTCCCTCGCGCTCCTTGCTCTCCTCCTGAACGGTGAGCAGGACGTTCGCCGCCTGCTCCCCGCCCATAACGCTTATACGGGCGTTCGGCCACATAAAGAGGAGGCGCGGCGAGTAGGCCCGGCCGGCCATGCCGTAGTTGCCGGCCCCGAAAGAGCCGCCGGTAATTACGGTGAACTTTGGGACGCTCGCGTTGGCGACGGCCATCACGAGCTTCGCGCCGTCTTTGGCGATGCCGCCGCTCTCGTATTCCTTACCGACCATGAAGCCGGTGATGTTCTGCAGAAAGACGAGCGGGATGCCGCGCGAGGCGCACAGCTCTATAAAGTGCGCCCCCTTCAGCGCGCTCTCGGAGAACAGGATGCCATTGTTGGCTAGGATGCCTACCGGGTTGCCCATTATGCGGGCGAACCCGCAGACCAGCGTCTCGCCGTAGAGTGGTTTGAACTCATGCATGCGGCTGCCATCCACGAGACGGGCTATTATCTCGCGCGCGTCGTAGGCCTGACGCGGGTCCTGAGGGATGAGGCCGTAGAGATCCACAGGGTCGTGTATCGGGTCCTCGGGTTCCGCAAGGGTCCAGGGTGGCTTCTTTTCGCCGTTCAGGTTCGCAATGATCTGGCGGACTATCGCCGCGGCGTGCTCGTCGTTCTCGGCCAGATGGTCGGCGACGCCGGAGACGCGGGTATGTACCTCGGCCCCGCCAAGCTCCTCGGCGGTTACCTCTTCACCGGTCGCGGCCTTTACGAGGGGAGGGCCGCCAAGGAAGATCGTCCCCTCCTCCTTGACGATGACCACCTCGTCACTCATCGCCGGCACATACGCCCCACCCGCCGTGCAACTCCCCATAACAGCGGCTACCTGCGGGATGCCTTTCGCGCTCATGCGGGCCTGGTTGTAAAAGATACGCCCGAAGTGCTCCCTGTCCGGAAAGACCTCGTCCTGCAAGGGCAGGAAAGCCCCACCGGAGTCGACGAGGTAGATGCAAGGGAGATGGTTCTGCTCGGCGACCTCCTGGGCACGGAGGTGCTTCTTGACGGTCATCGGGTAGTACGTCCCGCCCTTGACCGTCGCATCGTTCGCCACGATCATCACCTCCCGCCCCGAGACACGCCCGACGCCGGTGATTATCCCTGCCGCCGACACCTTACCGTCGTACATCCCGAAGGCCGCCAGGGGCGAGAGCTCCAGGAACGCCGTATTCGGGTCGAGGAGCAGGTCTATGCGGTTGCGCACGGGCAGCTTGCCGCGGGTCTCGTGCCGCTTGCGAGCCTTCTCGCCGCCGCCTTTACGGGCCTCCTCGGTTCGGTCGCGCAGCTCTTCGAGGAGCTTTTCGTAGGCTTCGGCGTTCTCTTTAAAACCGTCGCTGTCTTTGTCTATGAAAGTGCGGAGCTTGCTCACTGCTTCAGGGCTCGTACCGTTGCTTCGCTGGCTTCCGTTCTACCGGTCATAACCGCTCCTTTCCCATTGCCGTTACTGCGCCACCATCTTCGCCTTCGCCTCTTCGGAGCTCTCAGAGAGGAGGGAGCGGGCGATGATCTGGCGGTTAATCTCGCTGGTCCCCTCACCTATCTCGTTTATCTTCACCTGCCGCCAATAACGCGCCACCGCGCTCGCCTCCATAAAGCCCTCGCCACCATGAATTTGAATCGCCTGATCCGCAGCCCTCTTGGCTACCTCCGAAGCAAAGACCTTCGCCATACTTGCCTCACGGCCAAACGAACGCCCCTCATCCTTGAGCCACGCAGCCTTCAAAACCAGGTTCCGTGCCAACTCAATCTCCATCGCCATGTCCGCGAGCTTGAACTGTATCGCCTGAAACTCGGAGATTGCCTTACCGAACTGCCGCCTCTCTTTAGCCCGCGCAAGCGCCTCGTCGAGGCAAGCCTGGGCCAGCCCGACGGAGAGTGCCGCGACCGCGACCCGTCCGCCGTCGAGGGTCTGGAGGAACTGCCGCAAGCCCGCCCCGCGCTCGCCGAGCAGGTGAGCCTCCGGTACCCGACAGTTCTCGAAGTAGAGCGGGTGCTGGTCGGCGGCACGCCAGCCGAGCTTCTCGTAACCGGGACCGCGCGTATATCCAGGGGTTTCCTGCGGGACGATGATCGCGGAGAGCTCCACCCTACCGTTCTCACGCGTGCCGGTCCGCGCGATAACCGTGACGCCGGCGGTAACATCGGTCCCGGAGTTGGTAATCCACTTCTTCGAGCCGTTGACGACCCAATCCCCGTCGTCCAACTCAGCGGTAGTTCGCGTCCCGCCCGCGTCGGTACCGGCCTCCTCCTCGGTCAGCCCAAAAGCCCACAGACGCTCGCCCGCGGCGCATTGGCTGAGGAACTTCTCTTTCTGCTCCGGCGTGCCGTAGGTGGCTAGTGGAACGCAGCCGAGAGAGATGTGCGCCTCCATCGTGATTCCGACGGAGGTATCGGCCCGGCTGATCTCTTCGAGCGCCAGGTTGTAAGACAAGAAATCTCCGCCGGAGCCTCCATACTCCTCCGGCAGGGTCAGGCCCATCAGCCCGAGGCGGGACATCTCGGCGACGATGTCGTACGGGAACTTCTGCTCGCGGTCCAGTTCGGCGGCGCGAGGACGAATCTCCGCCTGCGCGTAGTCGCGGGCGAGGTCCCGCCACCGCTTCTGCTCACTCGTCGGATCGAAGTTCATCGCCCTTCCTCTCACTAGTTGAGTTCCCCGCAAGCATGATAACAACCACTCCACCCCCGCGACGCCACTCCGCGACAGCGTCTAGCCTCCCCCACCACCTCCGCCGTCTCCCCCGCCGAACCCGCCGCCTCCATCGAAGCCACCGCCACCGTCGGAGCCACCCTCATCCCCCCCACCATCGCCGTTACCTCCGTCGTTGTCGCCGCCGTGACCTCCAGCCGAGCCCGCCGTTCCTCCGTAGAAGATTCCTCCGCCGGAGCTGCCCAAACGCGAACTCCTCGCACGCGAAGCGACGAAACCCAGCACGACAAAGGCCAAGACCACGAGAGCTATTATCCCCGGCACCACATAACCGGAGATCAGCGTACCTACACCGATTAAGCCTACAGCCAGGCCCAGGCAGACCCCTGCGAGAGTGCTATTCATCTTGCCCCCCGGCCTGCCAGACATCGTCCCTCTTCATGAGCCGCGTCGCCGAGCCGCTTCCGCTCTTGAGAGGGCTTACAGGCCACGGCGTCTCGTGTAGCACTTGGCAGGGCACATTTCAGACGCTGGGGGTCATGCCAGAGGCGCGTATCGGTCATGGTCTCGGCCGTCCTTTTCCCTGAGATAACGCGAATGATAGCAGCCAGGCAATTCAGCGGGGTGTTTGAACCGCGACCGGCTACCGACTAACATGCCTGGAGAGAATGCACTAGACGTGTGTTATCTGGACAACGTTTATGCCGGGTTTCTGGGTAGCGAGGAGAGTGGGTCGTGGAGAGGATCGCCGGTGTAGACGTCGGGCAAGAGGCGCCTATGAAGAAGATCGCATTTGCGAGCTTCGTGGGCACTGCCATTGAGTTCTACGACTTCTACATCTACGGGACGGCGGCGGCGCTGGTCTTCGGGCCGGTGTTCTTTCCGGAGTTCTCCCCGGCCGCGGGGACTCTGGCGTCGCTGGCGACGTTCGGGGTGGCGTTTCTGGCGCGGCCTCTGGGCGGCGCTATCTTTGGACATTATGGCGATAGGGTCGGGCGGAAGGCTATGTTGATCTTCTCTCTCCTGGTGATGGGGCTCGCGACCTTCTTCGTCGGGCTCCTGCCCGGCTACGCGACCATAGGCGTCGCGGCTCCGCTCCTGCTGGTGACCCTGCGCTTTTTGCAGGGCATCGGCCTCGGCGGGGAGTGGGGCGGGGCGGTGTTGATGGCTGCCGAGCACGCCCCTCACGACAAACGCGCCTTCTACTCCGGCTTCGCGCAGGTGGGGCCGCCGGTCGGCTTCCTGCTCTCCAGCGGGGCCTTCTTACTGTTCGCCTATACGCTCTCCGAGGAGCAGTTTGCCTCCTGGGGTTGGCGCGTGCCGTTCCTGTTCAGCATCGTGCTGGTCGCCGTCGGGCTCTTCGTGAGGGCCAGCGTGGCCGAGACGCCGGTCTTCAAGGAGGTTATGGAGACCAGAACGGAGGCTCAGATACCCATCGTGGATGTCCTGCGCACTTACCCGAAGACCGTGGTGCTCGCCTCGCTGGCCGGCAGCGTCATGTTCACGTTCTTCTTCGTTATCACTGTATTCTCGCTCTCCTACGGGGTTACGCAGCTCGGGCTATCCCGCTCCACGATGCTGTATTGCATCATGGCCTCGATAGTATGCCTGGGAGTGGGGATAATGCTCTTCGCCGCGATCTCGGATCGCGTCGGCCGGCGGAACCTCGCTCTCTTCAGCACGGGGTTTCTGGGGTTGTGGGCCTTCCCGATGTTCTGGCTCGTGGATACGGGGAACCCGGTTTTGATCTCTTTGTCCTTCTCTATAGCCCTGTTTGCCTGGGCCGCGATGTACGGTCCCATGGGGGCGTTCTTCTCCGAACTCTTCGGCACCCGCGTACGCTACTCTGGAGCCTCTCTGAGCTACGCTCTGGCGGGCGTCATCGGAGGAGCGATCGCGCCCTCCCTCTCCAGCGTGCTCCTCAGCGCCACCGGGTCCTCCTGGTCGATCTCCGTTTACTTGCTAATCATGGCGCTAATTAGCTTCA
This sequence comes from uncultured Rubrobacteraceae bacterium, assembly GCA_902806065.1. Taxonomy (GTDB): domain Bacteria; phylum Actinomycetota; class Rubrobacteria; order Rubrobacterales; family Rubrobacteraceae; genus Rubrobacter_F. The sequence goes on from CADCVE010000065.1 coordinate 22,034, forward strand.
TCTCCGTGCTCCTGCTCTCGGAGACCTACCGCAGCGACCTCTCGGAGACAAAGCCCGAGGAACGCCGGCTTCTCCCCGAAGGTGAGTAGACACCGGCCGGCTAGATGTCTACTCCCGCGGGTTCGAGGTCGTAGCGTTCGACGGCGACTTCGCGCAGCTTGTATTTCTGGATCTTGCCGCTCGCCGTCATCGGGAACTCCTCGACGAAGTCCACGTACTCGGGGACCTTGTAGTAGGCGATGTTCTCGCGGCAGAACTCCTTTACGTCTTCTTCGGTCAGGGAGGATTCCGGCCTCTTTATGATCGCGGCGGCGACCTGCTCGACGTACTTTTCGTCCGGTACACCGTAGACCTGGACGTCGGAGATCTCGGGGTGAGTGTAGAGGAACTCCTCGATCTCCCGCGGATAAATATTCTCGCCGCCGCGGATGATCATGTCTTTAGCACGACCGGTGATCTTTACGTACCCGTTCTCGTCCATCGTCGCGAGGTCGCCGGTGTGCAGCCAGCCATCTTCGTCTATGACCTCTGCCGTCTTATCGTCCATCTTGTAATAGCCGCGCATGACGTGGTAGCCACGCGTACACAGGTCACCCTGCTCTCCCGTCCCTACCTCCTCGCCGGTAGCGACGTCCACGATTTTGACCTCCACGTCCGGCAACTTGCGGCCAACGCTCGAAACCCTAAGCTCTATGGGATCGTCGGTGCGCGTCTGCGTTATCACCGGGCTCGACTCCGTCTGACCGTAGGCAATGGTAATCTCACCAGCCCCCATCACCTCGACGACCTTCTTCATGACCTCAATCGGACAGGGTGAACCAGCCATGATCCCGGTTCGCAGACTGCTCGTGTCGTACTGCTCGAAGTCCGGATGGTTCAACTCGGCGATGAACATGGTCGGCACCCCAAGCAAGGCCGTACACCGCTCCTCGTGAACAGCCTGCAAGACCTGCTCCGCGTCGAAGTTCTCGACCGGCACCATCGTCCCTTCATGCGTCACGGTATTTAGCGTGCCGAGGACACACCCGAAGCAGTGGAAGAAAGGCACCGGGATGCAGATCCGGTCCTCCGGCCCGAGCTTCATACACTCCCCGATGTAAAAGGCGTTCTTCACGATGTTTGTGTGAGTGAGCTGCACGCCCTTCGGGAAGCCCGTCGTCCCGGAGGTGTACTGCATGTTTATGACCTCATCCGCCGAAAGGGAGTCCTGCCGTTCGCGCAACTCGTCTGCCGACACTTTTTCGGCGCCTTCAAGGAACTCTTCGTAGCTGGTGACGCCCGTCGCGGCCTTATCCCCGGCCCCGATCAGGACGACGTGCTTGAGATAAGGTAGCTCTTCGACCTGCAGTTCGCCAGAGTCAGCAGAGCCTTCGGCGAGGTCCGGGACGGCATTTTGAAGTATCTCCACGAAGTCCGCTTCTCCGACGCCTTCGGTAAGAAACAGCGCCGCCGCGTCGGATTGCTCCAGTACGTACTGTAGTTCCCGGGAGCGGTACGCCGGGTTGATGGTAACGAGGACCACCCCGATCCTCCCAGTGGCGAACTGCAGCGTCACCCACTCCGGGACGTTCTGCCCCCACACCGCCAGATGGTCACCCTTCTTCAACCCGAGCGCCATCAGCGCCCGGGCGCACCGCCCGACGACCTCGTTGAACTCCGCGTAGGAGTACCGCAACCCCCGGTCCGCGTAGACCAGCGCGTCGCTCTCCGGGCGGCGCTCCGTTACGAGGTCCAGAAGCCCCCCGACGGTCAGGCCCTCGACGTCCTCCGGCCGCATAAGATCCTCCTAATCCTCGTTCCCCAACGATGAGGACGATTGTAGCAGCGGTATCCTGACGGACAAGTGGTCCGCCAGGATACCGTTCGGATTTCGTACTAGCTCTCCGCGATGAGTTGGCGTTCCTCGGGTTGATCCTCGAAGATATCGCCCTGGAAGGTCTCCGCGGCCAGGTAGGTAGCGACCACGGTTATAACCGCCATTCCGGCTGTGTAGAGCGCGACCGCCGGCCAGCCATAGTATCCGAGCAGGAACGTGGCGATGAGTGGCGAGAGACCACCGGCGAGGACCGAGGCCAGTTGGTAGCCCAGAGAGGCCCCGGAGTAGCGCACGCGGGTGCCGAATAGCTCCGAGAAGAACGCCGCCTGCGGACCGTACATCGCGTCGTGACCGATGTTGACGCCGAGGATGATTGCCAGCCAGATCAGGACCGGAGACCCCGTGTTCAGCATCCAGAAGAACGGGAAGGCGAAGATCAGTGAGAAGACCGCGCCGATGAGATACACCCGCCTCCTTCCGATGCGATCCGAGAGCGCCCCGAAGAGCGGGATGGTAAAGAGCCCGATGGTGGCGGCGATCAGAACCCCGATCAGACCCGTGTTCTGGTCCATCCCAAGCTCGCCCGCGACGTAGGTCAACACGAAGACGGTCAGTACGTAGAACGTCCCGTTCTCGGCTATTCGCATGCCCATCGCCAAAAGCACGTTCTTCGGGTAGGTGCGAAGCACGTCTATTATGGGCATGGGCGCCTCGGTCTGGCTCTCCTGAACCTGCTGGAAGGCGGGGGTCTCCAGGAGCCGAAGCCGGATGAAGAGACCGACGCCCACCAGGATGATGCTCACCAGGAACGGTATCCGCCAGCCCCACGCGAGAAACTGCTCCTGTGGGATATACGTCGAGGAGGCGAAGAAGACCAGGTTGGCGAGCAGGAGGCCCGCCGGGACCCCCATCTGGGGCCAGCTCCCGTAGTAGCCTCGCCGGCCCCGGGGCGAGTGCTCGACCGCCATGAGGACCGCTCCGCCCCACTCGCCACCGACCCCGATGCCCTGAATGAAGCGGAGCGTGACTAGCAGGATCGGCGCCCAGACGCCTATCGAGTTGTAGGTAGGCAAGAGCCCCATCACGAACGTCGCAACGCCCATGATCAGGAGCGCCAGGACGAGCATATTCTTGCGCCCGATCTTGTCCCCGTAGTGCCCGAAGACTATCCCGCCCAAAGGACGCGCCGCGAAACCCACCGCATACGTGCCGAAAGCGGCCAGAGTACCCGCGAGCGGCTCGAAGCTCGGAAAGAACAATTGATTAAAGACCAGCGCCGCCGCCGTCCCATACAAAAAGAAGTCGTACCACTCGATAGTCGTCCCGATAAAGCTCGAGACGATAACCGGCCTGATAGAGCTCGTCTGCTCCCGATCCCGCCCATTAGCATTATCCACGCCTACCTCCCAAAGCCCCAAACGCACGACGCATAAAGCCGCACCTCCCTTTGCCTAAACTCCATTTCCCTACGCAAAGGTTACGGGAGGCGCAAGCGCGGGTCAAATACGGTAGCGTCGAGCCATCAGCCCTCGGCTTTCTTACCAACTATCAACCGCCATGCTTATCCCCTCTACCGAATGAACAGCGGCGGTCGGCAGAGAGCTTGGCTTGAGAGACGCGGTTGTTAGCCGCCGCTCTCCAGGGGAAGCTTCACCGAGGGTGACGGCCCCGGCTCCGAGAACCAGCGTGTGATCTTGACTTTGTTCTCCGTAAAGAACCTGACCCCATCCTTGCCGGTGGCATGCAGGTCACCATAAAAAGAGTCCTTTATACCGTTGAACGGAAAGAACGCCATAGGTGCCGCGACCCCGACATTAACCCCGAGCATTCCAGCCTCCACGTTCTCACGCCAGTGCCTCACGGCCGCGCCATTCTCGGTAAAAATAGAACAGGCGTTTCCAAACGGGGAGCCGTTGGTGAACTCTATAGCTTCGTCGAGGCTGTTCACGCGCACCACGGAGAGCACGGGGCCGAAGATTTCCTCGCGCCCCACCCGCATCTCGCCGGTCACGCGGTCCAGGAGCGTAGGTCCCATGAAGAAGCCCTCGTCCAGAGGAGGTTCGCGTCCATCGAGGATGACTTCGGCGCCTTCTTCCTCGCCCACGTCCACGTACTGTCGAACCTTCTCGCGGTGGGAGTCCCGGATCACCGGCGTAAGCTCACTCCCTTCTTCCTTGCCCGGCCCGACCTTCATCGCGGATGCCTTCTCCTTCAGCGCCGCAACGAGCGGGTCGGCAACCTCTCCAACCGCCACCAGCACACTACCGGCCAGACACCGCTCCCCTGCATTACCGTAAGCCGAAGCAACGATGTTGTCCACCGCCTTATCCATAACCACATCGGGCAGCACGATCATGGAGTTCTTGGCTCCAGCCAGCGCCTGCACCCTCTTGCCATGCGCCGTCCCGCCCTTATACACGTGCTCCGCGACCGGCTTCGACCCGACAAACGAGACAGCCCTTATACCAGGATGCTCCAGGATGGCGTCCACCGCTTCCCGCGCCCCATTGACGATGTTAAAGACTCCATCCGGCAACCCCGCCTCCTGCAACAGCTCCCCGAGCCGCACCGCCGACAGGGGCGTGCGTTCCGAGGGCTTCAGGATATACGTGTTACCGGCGCCGATGGCAACGGGGAGCGTCCACAGCGGCACCATGCACGGGAAGTTGAACGGCGTGATCGCCGCGACCACACCGAGCGGATAGCGATACGAGACATTATCCACCCCGCTCGCCACGTCACGCACCGTCTCGCCCATCATAAGGGTAGGCATCCCGCAGGCGAACTCCACCACCTCTATGCCGCGCCGCACCTCGCCTCCGGCGTCCTTCCTATCCTTGCCATTCTCCAGAGTAACCAGGGAGGCAAGCTCCTCGAAGTGCTCCTCGAGCAGCATCTTGAAGCGGAACAGGACTTGCGTCCGCTCGATCACCGGGGTCGCCGCCCAGCCCCGGAAGGCCTCCTCGGCGTTCTCGACCGCCCGGTCGAGGTCCTCCGCCGTGCTCAGAGGAGTTTCGGCTACTATCTCACCGGTGGCCGGATCGTAGACCGGTTCGGTGGCACGACCGTTAGCCTCTTCCCAGGTCCCTCCGATAAGGTTCCTGACCTCCCGGCCCTTCCTCCTGGTCTCCTGCATAAGACACAACCTCCTCTGCGCGGCCGTCCGAACTATCCCTTCCACAAAACGCACCGGCAGCATAACACCGGCGCGATGATCGGGGAGCCCGTTTGTCGTGGTGAGTGGTGTGTCGTAGAGTTAGAGACACGTTTTCAGCGGAGAAAGGAATTTCATGCGAGCCATGGTCACGCCGAAGTTCGGAGGCCCCGACCTCTTCGAGGAGCAGGACGTGGAGAGGCCGACCCCCGGCCCCGGCCAGGTACTGGTGCGGGTAGTGGCCGCCGGAACCAATCCCGTGGACACCAAACTCCGCGCCGACGGCTCCTTCGCCGGCCTCGAACCGCCGGTCATCCTCGGCGCAGATGTCTCGGGAGTGGTAGAGGAAGCAGGTCTGGGCGTCACGGACCTTGCACCAGGAGACGAAGTCTATTACACGCCAGAGATCTTCGGCCCTGGCTCCAACGGCGCCTACGCAGAATACAACATCGCCGCCGCGAACATAGTCGCCAGAAAGCCCGCCTCCCTCTCTCACGAAGAAGCCGCCGCTGTCCCCCTCGCAGGCGGCACCGCATACGAAGCTATAGTGAGGCGCCTCGCCGTCCGGCCCGGGGAGACCGTGCTCATACATGGCGGAGCGGGCGGCGTGGGTTCGTTCGCCATTCAAATCGCCAAAGCCGCCGGAGCTCGGGTTCTCGCCTCCGCTGGCGCCCAAAACCAGGAGACCCTCAAAGCCCTGGGCGCTGATGTAGCCCTAGACTACACAAGCGACGACATAACCGAAACAGCCCTCGACGCCACCGCAGGCGCCGGCGTGGACGCCGTCTTGGATGCCGTCGGCGGCGATACCGTGGTCGACAGCATCGCGGCGGTAGGTACCTTCGGACGCATCGCCACCATCCTCGGCGGGCAGGGGGACTTCACGCCGCTCTACGTAAAGAACCAGACCCTCCATGGTGTCCTGCTCCTGCGCGAGCGGGCGCGGCTAGACGAGATGACCCGTCTCATCGAGCGTGGCCAGATAAAGCCCGTGGTAGATGAGGTTCTACAGCTCAACGAGGTTGGCAAGGCTCACGAGCGGCTCGAGTCCGGACATGGTCGCGGCAAGGTGGTGTTGCGGGTGGCGGAGAGGTAGAGACATATTCAACTCTTCGCGGCGAAGCATGTCAGCGCGCCGACTCATCGGATGTCACTCTAAACACCTGATTCAGCCTTGACGTAGAAGACTCGGCGTCTAACATTAGATGCTATGGAAACTCGCAGTGCGGTATCTAAGGACGGTCTTGTAGGACAACTAGAGGAAGCAAGGGAGAGGACACGGTTACTGCTAGAGCCGGTCTCGGAGGAAGACCTGGCCGTACAGCACGACCCCGTAATGAGCCCCCTGATCTGGGACTACGGCCACATCGGCAACTACGAGGAACTCTGGCTCCTCCAGAAAGCACACGGCAAGGTCCTCTCCAGGCGAGAGCTCTACGACATGTACGATGCCTCTCTGCACCCACGCGAGGAGCGTCCTTCCTTGAACCTGCTCGGCCGCGAGGACGCCGACCTCTACCTCAACGCCGTCCGCAAAGCGGTCCTCGAAACCCTCCAGGACGCGGACCTCAACGCGGACGACCCGCTCCTGAAAGACGGCTTTGTATACAACATGATCCTCCAACACGAAGCTCAGCACAACGAGACCATGCTCCAAACCCTCCAACTCAAAAGAAGCCAAGGCTACAGCCCAGAAGCCAGGATACAGCTTCCGAAAGCTGCAACAACCGGGGACGAGATGATTCCCGTACCGGGCGGCGAGTTCATCATGGGCACCGACGACCACACCGTGGCCCTGGATAACGAACGCAATACCCACGTCCTACACCTCCCCGGCTTCCTCATAGACGTGACCCCCGTCACCAACGAGGCCTACGCGCGGTTCGTCGAGGACGGCGGCTACGAGAGACAGAACCTCTGGGACCCGGATGGATGGAGGTACATCAAGCAAGAGTACATAACCGGGCCGAAGCACTGGTACCAGCCCGAACCGCACAGTTGGTGGACGGAGCGCTTCGGCTTCGATGAGCCCCTGAACCCCGCGGCGCCGGTGGTACACGTCTCGTGGTACGAGGCGGACGCCTTCGCCCGGTGGAACGGCAAACGCCTCCCAACGGAGGCTGAGTGGGAGAAAGCGGCCTCCTGGGACCCTGAAGCGGGTGTCAAGAGGCTTTATCCGTGGGGCGACGACGCGCCCACCCCCGCGCACGCCAACCTCGACCAACTGGCGTTCTCGGTAGCGGAGGCCGGAGCGTATCTAAAAGGGGCGAGCGCGTATGGCGTCCTCGGCATGATCGGGGACGTCTGGGAATGGACCGCGAGCGACTTCCACGCCTATCCCGGCTTCGAGGCCTTCCCGTACAGGGAATACTCGGAGGTCTTCTTCGGCCCCGGCTACAAGGTCCTACGCGGCGGCTCCTGGGCCACCCGCCCCAGTGCCATTCGCAACACCTTCCGCAACTGGGACTATCCGATAAGGCGGCAACTCTTCTGCGGGTTCCGCTGTGCGAAATAGCAAGATATCGATCAGCCATCAGCCTGTCAGCAACAGCAAAGAAGTGGGTAACGCGAGACCAGACTGGCACCGATCCTGCTGCCGGAGCCGAGGTACCACGGAGAAAGGCCTCTACCGTATGGGTGAGCGTATCGCCAGCAAAAATCTGACGGCTGCCAGCTAAGAATGTGCCGCATCGTCGCGTATCTCGGTGAAGAGCGAGTATCGCTCTCTTCGCTCGTCTTGAAGCCGGATCACTCCCTGCTCGTCCAGAGCTACGCGCCGAAGGAGATGATGAGCGGGGTAGTCAACGCCGACGGCTTCGGAACGGGCTGGTACGCCCCGGAGATAGACGGCGAGCCCGCGGTCTACCGGTCAAACGCCCCTATCTGGGCCGACCGTAGCTTCGCCAGTATAGCGCCCAAGGTTTCCTCCTCCACCATCCTCGCCGCCGTCCGCAGCGCGACGCCGGGCCTCCCCGCAGAGGAGAGCGGCGTCCCCCCATTCGCCTCCGGCCCCTACCTCTTCGCCCACAACGGCGCCATAACGGACTTCCGCGCTACCGCAATGCGCCCTCTACGCGACTCCTTGAGCGACATCTCGTACTCCAGCCTCCTCGGCGTAACGGACTCCGAGACCATCTTCGCCCTCCTCCTGGACCGGCTGCGCGAAGCGAAGGCTCCCCCCGGAGACGCCGGCTCTTTGGCCGAAGCGACCGCCGAGACCGTTCAACTCGTCTCCAAGGTCTGTGCGAAGCTCGGGGTCTACGCCTCTCTCAACATCGGAGTAACGGACGGCGAGGCGATGGTCTTCACCCGTTACTCTACGGAAGGACCGGGCAACTCACTGTACTTCGCCGAAAGCACCGGGACTTCTTCGAACGCCGTAGTAGTCGCCTCCGAGCGCCTCGACGGGGACGCCGATTGGCGGCAGGTACCCGATAGGCATCTATTCGCGGCGAGTACCGGAGGAGTTACGGTGCGACCTCTGCGGTGGTAAGCTCATACGGGTTCTTGCCGGTTCCGCAAGAACTCTTCCTGAGGTTAGCGCACACACTCCCATACTACGCAAAAAGACGTGGGGAGGACGCAAGTATGGGCTTATACTCAACGCTGCCGCAAGGTTGCCGAGAGATCGTTCTTAGGAGGAACCCAAGCTGCTCGTGTGGTACGCCCAGGCGTTCGAAAGGAAGGCGACATCGACGGCCAGCGATCAACGCGGGGCCGGGAGTTGGTGAGCGAAAGCCGTGGCGCGTCCGAGCGGGGAACCGTCTTCACGATCGGGCATTCCAACCATTCAGCGGAGAAGTTCGTTGGCTTGTTGAAGCAGCACGGGATCGAGGTAGTGGCGGACGTCCGTTCGCAGCCGTACTCCAGGCACGCGCCGCACTTCAACGCCAAATATATTGAAGCTATCCTGTTGAAAAACGGAATCGGGCGCCTGTTCCTTGGCTCCGAGCTAGGAGGAAGGCCTACAACAGAGGAGTTTTACGACGAAGATGGCCGGGTGGACTATGCGCGGATCGAGAGATCCCGGCCGTTCCTCGATGGTATCCAGCAGCTGGAGAGGGGCATCCAATACCGTAGGATCACCCTGCTCTGTAGTGAGGAGGATCCTGGCGGCTGCCATCGCAGGCTCCTCATCGGGCGGGTTCTGATCGAGCGGGGAATCTCCATCCGGCATATCCGGGGTGACGGCAGCGTCCAGACGGAGGGCGAAACAAGCGACGGCCAGCCGGTGCTATTTCCGGACTTGGAGGTGAGGGTACGGAAGTCTATACAATCGGTTTCACCAAGAAGACGGCGTCCGAGTTCTTCGGGACGTTGAGGGAGGCCGGGATAAAGCGGCTCATCGACGTGCGGCTGAACAACTCGTCCCAGTTGGCGGGGTTCACCAAACGCGACGACCTCTCGTTCTTCCTCGAAGAGCTTTGTAGCGCGGAGTACCTCTACGAACCGTTGCTCGCCCCGACGCGCGAGATGCTCGACGCTTACAGAAAGGGAAGAGAGAGTTGGTCCGGGTACGAAAGGCGCTTTCTGGAGCTGATACGGGAGCGCCGGGTCGAAGAGGCGCTGGACAGGAGACTCTTCGAGGAGGTGCCGGCGGCGCTCCTGTGTAGCGAGGCCAGGCCCGAGCGTTGCCACCGGCGCCTCGTTCTGGAGTACCTGGATCGGGAATGGTGCGGCGTCCGGGCCGTTCACCTGTAGAGATCGTGCAGATACTAGTAAACCATCTGACGCGGATGCAGCCCGGGTACGTATGTGTCGCGGGCGTGGACGTAAACACGCTGAGCCACGTCCGTCCGGTGCTCCCGCGCGGCAGGCTCACCACCGGCCTCCTCAAGTGCAACGGAGGACCGTTGGACATTGCCTCCGTGGTGGACCTTGGCCCGACCGTTTACGCTGGAAGCGCCCCGGAGATGGAGGATCATCGCTTCGACCCGGCGAAGGCGACGTGGTTGTTCGACGACGACCCGGAAGATTACTGGGAACTACTCAACCAGATGGCCCGCGAGAGCCTGGCGGCGATCTTCGGACCCGTCCTCGAGCAGGAGGAAGGAAGCTGCACGGTCGATGTCGGGGAGGGGCACGCCTCGCTGGGCTGCCTGGCTCCACAGGAGCGGCCGTGGCTGTACGTAGACCATCGGGGCACCGTCAGGATAGTCCTCGAATGCACGACGCCCTCATCGGACCTCGCGGTGGCGGACCTGCGGCTATACGAGAGGGATCACAAAACGCCCCGCCGGGACCTCGTAGCGAGCGTACAAAGACGCATCGAATCCGGCGTCGAGGTGATCCTTAGCGTCGGGCTGACGCGGCCCTGGCGCAAGCGGGACGACATGGCCGAGAGACACTGGTTGCAGGTCAATAACATCCACCTCCAGGACGACCCGTTGTGGAGATAGAGGGCGGAAGGCGCAACCAGTACGGAACTCAACAGGGGCACTCAGGTGCCTCTGTTCGTATCACGCGCCCGGCCACTGCGAAGTACGGATGCCGTGTCGGGGTCAGCGGAATTTTCTCACGCTCCGAGTCTGTCCGGGAGTTGCCAGGCCAGCAGCACCCAGGCTATTACCAGTAGCAGGATCAGCCAATCGGAGATAGTGGCGTGTAGGCGGCGGAACTTGGTGCGGCGCCGTCCGCCGCGGTAGCTCCGCGTGTTCATCGCGGTGGTGAGGAGGTCGGCGCGGGTGAAGCCGCTGATAAAGATCGGGACGAGAAGGCGTCCTATGCGCCTCGCCCGCGTGAGGGCGCCGCCTTCGTCGAAGGGTACTCCGCGGGCGGTCTGGGCGCGGGCGAGGCGCTCGACCTCGCCGACGAAGATGGGGACGAACTTTATCGCGATCACGAACACCAGCACTAGCTCGTTGACAGGTACCCGCAGCTTCTGTAGCGGCCTGAAGATAAGCTCAAGGCCGTTGGTCAGATCCACGAGCGAGGTCGTCAGCATCAGCATGGTCGTCACGTAGTAGAGGAAGATAACGCGCAGGCCCAGGATACCCGCCGTATACAGCCCAACGGTTGAGACGGATAGAAAGCCCCAGCGCCACAGGTAGCTGGACTCCGGGGCCTCTCCAGGATAGAAGAGGACTTGAAAGAAGAGGATAAAGGCCAGAAAGCCCAGAAACAGTCGCGAGCCTCGTAGCACGTAGCTAAGAGGCACACGCGCGATCAAGTGGATTAGGACGAGCAGCGGAAATATAAGGGCGAATCCAACGAAGCTGTCTATCAAGAACGAGGCGACGGTCAACACGAACGTAATCGTCAGCTTGATCCTGGCATCCATGCGGTGGATCCAGGACCCGGTATCTATGAACTGCCCAAAGATGACGTTCCGCTGAAGCTCCAGCACTACACGAGCCCCAACCGCTTCAGCACCTCGGCCTCCAACTCATCCTCCGTCAACACCGCAGTCGGCAGGTCCGAGAACAGCTTGCCAAGCTCGCGCGCGCAGAGGACCGGCTCGGGCAAGGTTATATCCAACTCCGCGAGACGACCGGGCTCGCGCAACACCTCGCGCACCGGACCATCCACGACGACCCTACCCGCGTCGAGGACGATGAACCGGTCGCACAGCAGGCTCGCGTCACTCAGAGACGCCGAGCATACTATGAGGGTCAGGTCGCGGTCTTTTTGCAGCCGGATCAGCAACTCCATCAACTCGCGCCTGCCCCGGGGGTCGAGCCCCGCCATCGGCTCATCGAGCACCAAAACCGGCGTGTGCATCGCCAGAACGCCCGCTATAGCAACCCTGCGCCGCTGCCCCCCGGAGAGCGCATGGATATACCGCAGCCGATACTCCGGGTACGGGAGCCCCAGCGCATCCAAGCTCTCTTCAACGCGCCGGCGTGTCTCCTCCGCGGAGAGCCCGGCGGCGGTCGGCCCAAAGGCCACGTCCGCTCCAACGACGTCCTCCACGAGCTGCGAATCGGGCTGCTGAAAGACGATACCGACCCGCCGGCGCAGGGCCCCGCGGTCGTAGCCCGGGGTGGCCACGTCTTCGCCATCGTGAAAGACTTGGCCGGCTTTCAGGCGCAGGAGGTGGGCGAAGGAGTCTACGACGGTCGATTTGCCGGATTGGGTGGGACCGACTATCCCGACGCGCTCGCCGCGCCGGATGCTGAACGAGACGTCACGTATAGCTTCGCTCGCCCGCGGGGTTCCTTCGAGGTAGGTGTAGCGGAAGTTCCTGAGTTCGATGATAGGAGGAGCTGCCGCGTGGTCTATCTGATCCATCAAGATGACTCGGCGGTAGCCGGGGAACCGAGCGCAGCGGAGAGCGCGGCCCGCAGGTCGACCTCGTTCAAAACGTCGCCTTCGAGCGGCACGCCGCGAGCGCGCAGCCGGTGGGCGAGGCTCGCGGCGAGTGGCACGTCCAGCCCGATGGAGCGCAGCTTCTCGACGTGGCGGAAGACCTGCGCCGGCTCTCCGTCCAGGACTATGCGCCCCTCGTCCATGACCACGACCCGGTCGAAGAGGGTCGCCTCGGACATGGAGTGGGTGACGTGGAGGACGCCCATCCCCTCGCGGCGGTTCAACTCCCTGACCGTGGAGATAAGACGCGTCGCGGCCGGGACCGGCAAGAGTGAGGTCGGCTCGTCCAGGATCAAGACCCGGGGCCGCATCGCTAACGCGCCAGCGATGGCTACTCGCTGCTTCTGCCCCGGCGAGAGGTCTTCGATCAAGCGCCCACCGATCGCGCTTAACCCCAACGCCTCCAGAGACGTCTCGACCCTCTCCGAGATCTCCTCGCGTGGCAACCCCAGGTTCTCCGGACCAAAGGCCACGTCATCGGCGACCCGGTTCATCACGAGCTGATCGTCCGGGTCCTGAAAGACCACCGACACCCGGCGGCGCACCTCCCACTGACCCTCCTCCCGAACAGGAACGCCATCAATGTGGATCACACCCTCCGTCGGGTACAGCACAGCGGTCAGGAGCTTGACGAGCGTACTCTTCCCCGAGCCATTGTGACCGATGACCGCGACGAACTGGCCCGCCTCGATCCGCAAGTCAAGCCCACGCAGCGCGTGAACGGCATCAGCCTCGCCCGTCCGATAAGCGAACGAAACGCCCTCAAGCTCGATCATCGGACTCGCATATACACTCGCATGCGCGCTCGCGTACGCAGTGACCGCCGGCTAGTACCGCCGCTCTTCGTCGGACTTCACCTCCGGCGCGGTGGTGCGTCCGCTGCGATACAAGAGAACTCCCCTGACCACGACTACCGTGACCACGGCCGCGATGATCGCCTCGGCTATGGCTTGCGGCACTATCGGCACGAGGGCGGCCAGCGGCAGGTAGCCCAGGAGTACGGCCATCGTGAGCACCCCGACGGTGTTGGCCAGCGAGCCCAGGACACCCGCGGCGGCCGATGCCAGGTCTATGCTCCAGTTGCGCAGGCCTACAAACACGGCCCATGCTACGCCACCAATCACGAGCCGCGGCAGTATCGAGACCAGTGGGTCTCTGAAGAAAGGCACTTCGGCCTGAATGAAAGAGAAAATCCCAAAGATCCCGCCTACGATCGTGCCCACGATGGGGCCTTCCAACGCGCCACCGAGGATGGCGGGGACGTGCATTATGGTCGCATTGCCCGCGAGGTTCGGCACCGGGATAAAACCGAGACGAGTGTAGCCGAGGAAGATCGCGATCCCTCCCAGGATGCCAGCTATTACGATCTGCCGGACGTTGAAGCTGAATACCGAGCCACGCCCCTCACTACCCGAACCCGTCGTCATCACAGACCCTCCTAGTCTCTTCCGCTCTCTGGTTGACCTATATGCTCTACCCACAGAGTATCGACACTTGCACACGCGCTGTCAAACCCCTAAAACAGCGGCGTAAAGCACCAACCCTCGCCGTTCAGCCACCATCCACCAGCACAAAGGAACCCGTCACGTGGGAGCTTGTCCCGGAAGAGAGAAAGATACCCACCTCCACCATCTCTTGCGGCTGCGCCCAGCGCCCGAGGATACTCTTGCCGGCGTAGACCTCGTACCGTTCAGGTTGCTCTTTGATCTGTCAGCGCCGAGCCGACGCCCTGCCCTTGACGTTCGGGAAAAACAGCCACCAGCGCCAGCGCCAGGGCTTCTACGCTACCGCGCCTTCTCGATGCAGGGGGCGCTGAACAAGACGTGGCCTGGATTTGCCTTCACTCTTGGCCATCAGGGATAGGCGGACACACGCTCCTCTACCCAGGTCATCGGCCAACCTTGCCTCGTTTCCCCGGCCAAACGCCAGGCGGTTCACCTCTCTGGTAGCAGAAACGTCTCCTGCCCCCTCTACCTGGATCTCCCAGCTCATCGCCTACTCCGGCAGGACGAAGTCGGGATCGCCGGGGAGATCGGCCACGTCCATCTGGGCTTTCTGGAGCTTTCCGGCGTAGTCCCAGTTCACCGCCTGCCAGCGTGTAAACTGGTCCAGGACCCATATCCCCGAGAGGCGGCTGCCGTTGCCGGACTTGCCGTTGCCACCGAAGGGCAGGTGCGCCTCCGCCCCGGAGGTAGAGTTGTTGATACTGAGCATCCCGGCGGTGCTACGCTCCCGGAAGCGCAAGGCGGTTGCCGCGTCGCGCGTGTAGATCGCCGCCGACAGACCGTAACCGTGCCCGTTGGCGAGCCCTACGGCCTCCTCGAAGTCCCCAAAGGAGGCGACGCCGACTATAGGGCCGAAGGTCTCGGTGCGGTAGAGCTCGTCCTCCTTTCTCACGCCTTCTACTATCGTTGGGTGGCAGTACAGGCCGGCCTCCGGGTCGCCGATGAAGCCACGGCGGGGGTTGTCGGCGGTAATTCTGCCGGTCCCGCTGGAGCCGTATATTTCGTGATGCGGCTGAATGAGGTCCAGCCATCCCAGGAAACGCTCGTGAAAGCGCTCGCCGAGCATGGGGCCGTAGAGGACGGCCTCCATCGGGTCGCCTATACGAGCCTCCTCGACAGCCCTTGCGAAGCGGGAGACGAACTCGTCGTGGACCGAGTCGTGAGCGATCGCCGTGCCGAGCGAGGTACAGCGCTGACCAGCGGTACCGAAGCCGCTGAAGAGTGCGCCTTCGACCGCCAGTTCCAGGTCGGCGTCGGGCATTACCACGAGCGGGTTCTTGCCGCCTAGCTCCAGGCATGGCGACTGCAGGTGCCGCCCGCAGAGCTCTCCGATCCTACGCCCGACCTCCGAGGAGCCGGTGAAGCCGACCTTGTCCACTAACCCGGCGTCCAGCGCCTTCTCCAATCCCTCGAAGGTCTCCGGACCCTCGGCCTGCACGACGTTCAGCACCCCGTCCGGCAGGCCGCCGCGCGTGAATAGTTGGGCGAGGGCGTCGCTGATGGCCGGGGAGTATTCCGCCGGCTTCCATACTACGGCGTTGCCGCAGACGAGGGCCGGGATCAGGTACCAGGAGGGAACGGCCACGGGGAAGTTGCCGGCCGTGACGATAGCCGCGACCCCGACCGGAACCCGGAAGGTAAGGAGTTGCTTTTCGGGCATCTCGCTCGGGACGGTCTGACCGTAGAGACGGCGGCCCTCACCGGTAAAGAAGTCGCAGGTGTCGACGATCTCCTGTACCTCGCCAAGCGACTCCGCGTAGGGCTTGCCGATCTCGCGGGTCACCAGCTGTGCCAGAGCCTTCTTGTTCGACTCCACCAGACGTCCGACCTGCTTGATCACTCGCGCCCGGACCGGCGCTGGGACAGAGGCCCAGCCGGACTGCACCCCACGCGCAACGCGGCAAGCCTCAACGAAAGTATCCGCATCACCGAGCAAAACCTCGGCCACCACTTCATCTGTACGAGCCGGGTTAGTCGACCTCGAGCTCCCGCCCGGGGCATTCTTCAGCGTACGGCCTCCCAGGATGGAGGCAACCATGCGGGAAGTCGAAGGGTCTCTCTTACGGGCACCAGCGGCAGTGTCACCCATACCAATCCTCCTCGTCACAGACACCGGCCCCTTTCCGATATTTAGAGCAGTCTACTATTGTCGCGTCTGATGCGTATTGACCCGGCGGGAGGGATTTGGTATATCTTGGCGCGGGGAAGTGGTAGGGCACTCGTTTGATAGGGCTCCCGGTTGGCGGTATCGCTTCCGGTCTCTTAGAGAGCCGGTCGTTTTTGGGGTGACAGCCCGGGAGAGCCGCAAGCTCATATCCCCGGACAGTTCAAGCGGCGAGGTTTACCGTCACTATGCGCACACCCGTGCGCATAGTGATGGTAGAGGCTCACAAGCCGCAAGATGGGAGAGGAGAGGTTGATGCTCGAGAGGTACACGACGACCGTGGTAGGTGCTCACAGCCTTCCGCGTTGGTACGAGACGTTGGAGAAGCAAGTCGAAGCGGGTGCGCTGACCAAGGAGGACATGGCCGACGCTCAGGCACGCGCCTCGCAGGCCGCACTCCTGGACGAGGAGGCGGCAGGGATCGACGTCGTCAACGGCGGGGAGATGCACCGGCGCCAGAACAACCGCCACGCCCCGCCGAACGCGATGCTCAACTTCTTCTGGCAGAAGATGCCCGGTTTTAAAAAGGACCCGAACGCGGAGTATGGCATCGTCACTCGGCCCAAGCCCATCACCCCGAAGGACGAGGGCGTGTTCCATCCGGCGGCCATCTGCACGAGCAAGATCGAGTACGGCGACATCGGCCTGATCGACGAGTTCATGTTCGTCTCCCGCTACGCCCGGGACCCGGAGAAGGTCAAAATCACCATGACCGGGCCGCACATGCTGGCCAAGGTCGCGCACGACGAGTATTACGGTGGCGACCTCCGCGCAATGATGATGGACATTGCCGAGGTGATCAACCAGAACTTCAAAGAGCTGGAGCGGCTCGGCTGCAAGCACCTTCAACTCGACGAGCCGCTGTTCGCGGTCGGCGGCATCACACGCGAGGAAGTCGAAGCGGCTATCGAGGCGAACAACGCGGCCTGGGAAGGCATCACCGCCTTCAAGTGGGAGCACGTCTGCCAGGGAAACTACGCCGTAGGCGAGGATTACGACGGCCAGATCGGCCACCGCTACTTCGATATCGAACCTTATCCCACGGAGCTTATCTGCCAACTCGATTGCGACGCGATCATGAACGAGGGCGACATGACGCCCAAGTACGAAGGCCTGCTCAGGAACCAGCAACTCGCGATCGGAGTCGCGGACGTGCAAGACATGAACGTCGAGGCGCCGGAGACCCTGGTCGAGCGGATCCACGACTGGGGCTCCTGGCTCCCCAGCGAGCAGACGCTCATCACCAGCTCCTGCGGTATGAACCACCTCCCCCGGGGCGTCGCGAACGGGAAGCTGGAAGCCATGGCGGGAGCCAGGGATATCCTCCGCAGCGGCGGTCGATAGCCACCGTCCGAGCCAACCGAACAAACACACAGCAGCACGAGGCCCGGCGAAGTCAGTCGCCGGGCCTCAGTTTTGTAGATATTCTCTTGGCTGCCGAACCAGGATTCGAACCTGGACTAAGTGATTCAGAGTCACTCGTGCTGCCGTTACACCATTCGGCAATGTTGCGACGTGTATTCTAACCTCTATCTGCGCGACCGTCGAGTCTTACGGCCGGTGTTTATAAAGAGCGTGGCGACATGCCCGTCTGTTACGCATAATTACGCGCACGAGAAGTGCCGGATGAAGAAGGAGTAGCCCTTGCCCGAGTACGACCCTCTGGCCGACCTCTACGACCTGGAGTACGACCACGACTATGACCTGCCTCTCTGGCTCGCTCTAGCCGAACGGGAAGACGGACCCGTAGTCGAGTGGGGCGCCGGCACCGGACGTTTGGCGGTCCCGCTCGCCGAGGCCGGCTACGACGTGACCGCGGTCGAAGTCTCGAAAAACATGTTGGAGAAGGGCCATGAAAAAAGCGTCGCCGTCAGGTGGGTGCGGGGCGACATGAAGGACGTGACGCTCGGGCAAGAGTACGGGCTCGCCGTGTGCGCCTTCAACTCGTTCTTGTGCTTGCTAGGCGTGGACGATGCACTGGCTTTCCTGCGTAACGCTAGAGAGCACCTGAAACCCGGCGGCCTGCTCGGGATCGAGGTCTCCGCCTTCTCCCCGGAAGAACTGTCCGAGGAACCCGGTGGCCCCACGTTGCGCCACGACTTCAACCGCCAGCCATTGCGGGAGGCTCCCGGACGGACTTTGGAGCGCTTCAGCGTCTCCCGGTACGATGCGGCCTCGCAACTCCTCTCGATGTGCCTCTTCTACGAATTGTACGGTTTGGCGGGGAGCGTCGAGAGCAGGCGGAGACATGATCTGACCATCCGCATCGTCGGGCGCGGAGAGTTGGAGTTGATGCTGCGGCTGGCGGGGTTCGAGGTCGAGGCTGTTTATGGCGGGTTCCAAGGGGAGCCGTTCGCCGCTACAAGCGATCATCTAATCGTCCTGGCTCGCCGGGGATGAGTAAGGGCGGGAACGAAGCTCGCGGTAGAATTACTCCTCGGGTCGTTTACAGGGGTGGTGAGCCGATCATACTGGGGCTTATCGAGCAGAGGTAGGTGGGTTGGGAGCAATGGAGCGGCGGATAGGTCTAGAGCAGGAGTTCTTCCTGGTCGATAGTACGGGCAGAACCTCCGATCGGGCGGATGAGTTCCTGGCGCTCTGCCGGGAGACAGCCGGGCGAGAAGGCCTGGACCCGGAGGTTTTCGTAGGAGAATGCACGGAGAGTATGGTGGAGATCAACACTTCGCCCGCCCATACGGTCGAGGAACTCGCGGGGTCATACCTGACGAGCCTGGACCTTGCACTGCGAGCCGGGCAGGAGTTGGGCATCAGGCTCTATCCGCTGTCGACGTACCCGTTGCCCCTAACACCGGCGCTCCGCAACGAACTGAGCTACGAGCTACAGGCACGCACGGTCGGGCGCACACGATTTCTTCACGCCGCGAGGTGCGTTGGCGTCCACCTGCACCTGGAGCTCCCCGCCGGGACGGTAGAGCCGGACACCATAATCTCCCCGAAAGCTTCGGCGGCTGCCCGGGAGGAGCTACTGAACCTCTACAACCTGGCTACGGCCCTGGACCCCGCTCTCGTCGCCCTCACACGCGCCTCCCCGTTCTATGAGGGACAAGCGCCAGGGTTGGCTGTCCGCACGGCCTTCTACCGGGGCAGCGCTCTCCTCGGCTCCGAAGGGCTCTATACGCACCTGCCCGAGGTGGGCGACCTCCGACCATACGCGAGGAACGTGGAAGAGCTGATCCAACGCCAACTCGTCGGCTATAAGGTCTGGCTCGGAGCAATGGAACGCTCGGGCATCGACTGGCGCCTTTTCTTAGAGATCGGAGGGAACGCCCTGAAAGCCTCTTGGAACCCGGTCCGGCTCAACGGGCATGGGACCGTAGAGTTGCGCAGCGTGGATGGTAACTACCCGGAGGTCGTCTTGGCCGCCGCCGCCCTAGTCCACGGCGCCGCGAACAGGGTCAGGAGTGAGGGGTTGCAGGTCACCCCGGATAAAGAGGTTCGCGCTTTTGACGTTAGCGAAAACAGACTTTACGTGCCGGGCTTCGAGTACCTCGGCAAGAATCTCTCCTACGCCGCCGCCACGGAAGGAGTAGAGAACCTCGAAGTCTCCACCTACCTGGATTCCGTCTTGGAGTTCGCCGCGTCCGATGTGCCAGGGCAGAAGTATCTCGCCGGGTTGAGGCTACCCGGAGGCTTTTATAGGACCACGGAGGCCGGGATCCTAAACGAGAATCCCCTGATCACGCACGTCTCCATAGAAGAGGGTCTCCATCTCGTGCGCGAAGCCTGCGACGAACTCGAAGAGCAAGTCTTTGGAGCCATAAGCGAACAGCCACCACCGGTCAGCAAGAACACAAGCTGATCGCTGATGGCTGGTGCTAACAGCTACCCGATACTCGACAGCATACTCTTGCCCGTAAGGTAGAGATCCGCCTGGCGAGCGGCCTTACGCCCCTCGGCGATGGCCCACACGATCAGGGACGCCCCCCTCTTGGCGTCACCGGCTACAAAAACCCCGGGCTGACTCGTGGCGAAGCCCTCTTCCGCCGGGATGGCGCCCCGCTCGTTGTAGCCCAGGTTCAGGTCCTCCAGAAACTTGTCACGCACCGGCCCGTTAAAGCCGATAGCCAGGAGGACGAGGTCGCATTCGATCTCGAACTCCGTGCCCTCCTTGTAGACGGTCTTTCCCTCATCGGTGCGCTCGGTCTCCACGACGTGCATCCTCTTCAGCTGGCCGTTCTCACCCGAAAACCCGGTGACCCCTACCTGCCACTCGCGCTCGCCACCCTCCTCATGCACCGCATAGGTCTGGAGCACGCTGGGCCAGTCCGGCCATGTCAGGTGGTCCGGGTTCTCCGGCGGCTTGGGTCCGTGGGTGAGCACCTTGACCGAGGCAGCCTCCTCCCGGTGAGAGTTCCCCAGACAGTCGGCGCTAGTGTCACCACCGCCAAGGATGATAACGTTCTTGCCCTTAGCGGTTATCTCCCTCTCGTGGACCGGCAGCCCCGCGACCCGGCGGTTCTGCTGCGTCAGGTAATCCATCGCCAGGTGGATACCATCGAGCTCACGGCCCGGCACGTCCATGTCGCGTCCGTCCAGGGCGCCGACGGCGATTATTACGGAGTCGTAGTCGCGGCGCAGGTCTTCGGTCGTCGGGTCGTAGCCGACGTAGGCGTTGGTGCGGAACTCGACACCTTCCTCCTCCATCAGGGCTACGCGCCGGTCCACGACCCACTTCTCGATCTTGTAGTCCGGGATACCGTACGTCAGAAGGCCGCCGATCCTGTCGTCCTTCTCGAAAACGGTCACGTTGTGCCCAGCCCAGTTGAGCTGCTGCGCCGCCGCCAACCCCGCGGGTCCGCTCCCGACAACCGCGACCTTCTTGCCGGTCCTCTTGTCGGGGGGCGGTATCTTCGCGGCCACCCAACCCTCGTCAAAGGCCCGGTTGATTATCGAGAGCTCGATCTCCTTGATAGTCACCGGGTCGTCGTTGATCGTAAGTACACACGCCGGTTCGCATGGCGCGGGACACAGCATCCCTGTGAACTCAGGGAAGTTGTTCGTTGCGTGCAGCCGGTCTATAGCCTCCCGCCAGTGGTCCCGGTAGACGAGGTCGTTCCAGTCCGGGATCAGGTTGCCGAGGGGACAACCAATGTTGCAGAACGGTACCCCGCAGTCCATGCAGCGCGCGGCCTGCTCCTTGATGTCGCCCTCCGGCATCGGCTCGTAGATGTAGCGGTAGTCCTGCACCCGCTCGACCTTGTCGCGCTTCGGGGTCGGCTTACGCCCAATCTTTAGAAACCCTCTGGGATCCCCCACTACACCACCTCCAACTCTGCTTCCTGGCGCTCCTGAAGAACGCGCTTGAGATCCTTTGGCATCACCTTGACGAACCTGGGCAACATCTCCTCCCAGTTCTCCAAAACCCGCCCGGCGACCGTACTCCCCGTCCAATGCTGGTGACGCTCGATCAACCCTCGCAGGTGCGAGACGCTCTCCTCGCCCTCGACCGCCTCCAGATCTACCATCTCCGTGTTGTAGAGCTTCTCGAAACGCTCTTCTTCATCGAAGATGTACGCTATGCCACCGCTCATACCAGCAGCGAAGTTGCGGCCTGTCGGACCGAGCACGACCACCACACCCCCGGTCATGTACTCGCAACCATGCTCCCCAACACCCTCGACCACCGTCTCCGCGCCCGAGTTGCGGACCGCGAAACGCTCCCCGGCAAACCCCCGGAAGTACGCCTCACCACCCGTCGCCCCGTACAGAGCTACGTTACCAACCACGATGCTCCGGCTCAGGTCGTAAGCCGCGTCTTCGGGCGGATGGACGATTATACGGCCGCCGGAGAGGCCCTTGCCCACGTAATCGTTCGTCGCCCCCGTAAGGTCGAACGTCGTGCCGCGGGTAAGCCAGGCGCCGAAGGATTGTCCGGCGACGCCCTCGAAGTCTATCCGTATAGTGCCGTCCGGCAGGCCCGTATCGCCGTAGCGGCGCGCCACCTCCCCGGAGAGCATCCCGCCGACGGTGCGGTTGGTGTTCTCGATAGGCATCGGGAAACGAACCGTCTCCTTGTTATTCAGCGCCCGCTTGCAGCGTTCGATCAGCTCATTGTCCAACGCCTCGTCCAGGTGGTGATACTGCTCTTCGGTGTTGTGGATCGCCACATCCTCGCCGGCCCTCGGCCGGTACAGTATCGCCGCGAGGTCCACTCCCTTCGCCTTCCAGTGCTCGATGCCCTCCCTGGCCTTCAGCTTATCCGTGCGCCCGACCATCTCGTCGAAGGTGCGGAAGCCAAGCTCAGCCATGAGCTGCCGGATCTCCTCGGCCACGAAGAAGAAGAAGTTGACTACGTGCTCCGGCGTCCCCGTAAAACGCTTCCTGAGCTCCGGGTCCTGCGTGGCAATTCCAACCGGACAGGTATTCAAGTGACATACCCGCATCATGATGCAGCCCGTCGCAACCAGCGGAGCCGTCGAGAAGGCAAAGTCCTCTGCCCCCAGAAGCGCCCCGATCACTACGTCGCGCCCCGTCTTCATCTGGCCGTCCGTCTGCAGGACTATACGCCCGCGCAGGTCGTTCTCCACTAGAACCTGCTGAGCCTCGGCGATACCAAGCTCCCAGGGCAGCCCGGCGTACTTGATCGAGGAGAGCGGCGAAGCTCCCGTGCCGCCGTCATGACCGGAGATGGTTATGTGATCCGCCTTGGCCTTCGCGACCCCGGCGGCGATGGTCCCCACGCCCTCGGCCGAGACCAGCTTTACGCTCACCCGGCCATGTGGATTGGCGTTCTTGAGGTCGTGGATGAGCTGCGCAAGGTCTTCAATCGAGTAGATGTCGTGGTGCGGTGGCGGGGAGATGAGGCCGACCCCCGGCGTCGAGTAGCGGACCTTCGCTATCTCCTCGGTGACCTTGTGACCGGGAAGCTGCCCACCCTCGCCGGGCTTGGAGCCTTGAGCCATCTTTATCTGCAGCGAATCGGAGTTGACCAGGTACTCCGTGGTCACCCCGAAACGCGCGCTCGCGACCTGCTTGATCGAGCTGCGCCTGATGTCGCCGTTGGGGTCGGTCGTGTAACGCTCGGGGTCCTCCCCGCCCTCCCCGGTGTTCGATTTTCCGCCTATCCTGTTCATGGCGATGGCGAGTGTCTCGTGCGACTCCTTGGAGATAGAGCCCAGGGACATAGCCCCCGTCGAGAAGCGTTTGACGATCTCCTTCGCCGCCTCGACCTCTTCCAACGGGATCGGGTTCCGCTCGAAGTCCATCAGCCCGCGCAGGGTGAACAGCTGCTTGCTCCGCTCGTTGAAGTAGTCCGAGTACTGCGTGTAGGTCTCAAAGGAGCCGGTCTGTACTGCTCGCTGCAACGGGACGATGCTTTTCTCGTTCCACTGGTGCGGCGCGCCCTGTACCCGCAGCTGGTACTCGCCACCAACCTCCAACTCCTCCGGCCCATCTTCCACCCACGAGAACGCCCGCCGGTGGCGCTGCAAAACTTCTTCGCCGATCTCCTCCAGCCCGATGCCCCCGATGCGCGAGGGCGTGCGGGTAAAGTACCTCTCCACAACCCCGTCGCTGAGGCCCACGGCCTCGAAGATCTGGGCTCCACAGTACGAGAACAACGTCGAAATACCCATCTTGGAGATGATCTTGAGCAACGCCTTCTCGATGGCCTTGGTGAAGTTCTTCCCGGTCTCCTCTGGCGAGACGTCCCCGAGCCGCCCTTTCTCGGCCATATCTTCCATGGTCTCGAAAGCAAGATAGGGATTGACCGCTGCGGCCCCGTAACCGACCAGCAAGGCGATGTGGTGCCCCTCCCGGGCCTCGGCTGTCTCCACGATGAGGCTGGTCCGGGTGCGGATACCCTCACGCACCAGATGGTGGTGGACGGCGGCGGTGGCGAGCAGGCTGGGTATCGGTGCCTGCTCCTTAGTGACGCCCCTGTCGCTCAGGATCAAGACCGTCGCACCGTCGCGAACCTCCTCCTCAGCCCTCTTACACAACCCCTCTAGCGCCTTCTCCAGCCCCCCTTCTTCCTCCGCCGGGAAGAGCATCCGCAGCGTAGTCGAGCGGAACGGCTCGGAGCTTAGCTGGCGGACCTTCTCCAGCTCGGCGTCGGTCAGGACAGGACCTCTGAGAGAGACCTGGCGGCAGTGCTCCGGTGTCTCGTCAAAGAGGTTCTGCTCCGGCCCAAGACCCATGTTGAGCGACATGACCAACTCCTCGCGTAACGGGTCTATCGGCGGGTTGGTGACCTGGGCGAAGAGCTGCTTGAAGTAAGAGAAGAGCATCTGCGGCCGCTCCGAGAGAACCGCCAGCGGCGTGTCCGTGCCCATTGAGCCGTCGGCTTCCTTGCCGGCCTGGGCCATCGGAGAGAGGATTATCCGCAGATCCTCGTTCGTGTACCCGAACGCGAGCTGCCGCTCGAAGAGCGAAACGGTATCCGAGTGACCGTTGGGCGCGGCATCGGGCAACTCATCCAGGTGGATCTCCCCGTCATCGATCCACTGCTTGTACGGCTTGCGCCCGAAGAGCGGCTTCTTGACCTCCTCGTCATGCAACACCTCGTGCTTCTCGGTGTCCACCACGAGCATCTTGCCCGGCTGTAACCTCCACCGCTCGACTATATCCTCCGCCGGCACACGCAACGCACCGTCCTCGGAGGCCATCACAACCCGCCCATCACGCGTGACGGAGTACCGGGCAGGCCTCAAGCCGTTTCTGTCGAGCGTCGCCCCGATAAGCTTGCCGTCGGTAAAGGCTATCGCCGCCGGGCCGTCCCACGGCTCCATGAGGGAGCTGTGGTACTCGTAGAAGGCCCTCCGGTCCTCTTCCATCAGCTCGTCGTTCTCCCAGGCCTCAGGCATCATCATCGCGACAGCATGCGGCAGGGAGCGACCCGCGAGGTGCAGCAGCTCCAGAGCGTTATCAAAGGTCGCCGAGTCACTCTGGTCCGGCTGGACAATCGGGAAAACCTTCTCCAGGTCCTCCCCGAAGAGCGGCGACTCCAGGCGGCTCTCGCGGGCGCGCATCCAGTTGATGTTCCCGCGCAGCGTGTTGATCTCACCGTTATGCGCCACGTAACGGTACGGATGCGCCAGGTCCCACGTCCCCAGAGTGTTCGTGCTGAAACGCGAGTGGACCAGCGCGAGCGCGCTCGTCATCGCCGGGTCCCGGAGATCCGGGTAGAACGGCCCGAGCTGCCGGCCCTTCAAGAGACCTTTGTATACTATAGTGCGGCCCGAGAGGCTCACCACGTAGCAACCGCCCTCGGCCTCCTTGTGGAGCCTCCGCCGGATCACGTACAGCTTCCGCTCGAAAGCCTCCTCTTCTCCCGTCCCGTTCTCCACGAAGAACTGCCGGATCCGCGGCAACACGCTCCGCGCCAGCCGCCCGGCGACTTCCGGCTCCACCGGAACGTCCCTCCAGCCGATAAACCGCTGTCCTTCTTCAGCCACGATGCGCGCCAGCGTGCCCTCGCAACCGTCCCGTTCTTCATCCCCGAACTCGAAGAGCGTCCCGACCCCGTACCCTCCGGCCGGCGGCAACTCGATACCCAAGAGTTCGCACTCCCGGCGAAGGAACTCGTCCGGAACCTGCAGCATTATCCCCGCCCCATCGCCGGACTCGGAGTCGCTCCCGCTAGCACCCCGGTGATCCAGGTTGCACAGAACCTCCAACCCCTCCTCGACGGTCTCCCGCGTCCGCCGCCCGTCCACTCGCGCCACGAATCCGAACCCGCAAGCATCACGTTGGTATGTGGGATCAGAGAGACCCATGTTGGGAGTTGCCAAACCGCCTCCTAAGATATATGTAAAAGGGTGCCGAGACAGGAAACTGTTTTTTACACGAACCTGACCCAAAGCACAAGAGCCACAGCGAATAGTCGGCCACACGTACAAAAAGATTTCACAAACAGCGTCCTTTACCCGCCGGCTCGCACAGCAAAACAAGCATGAGTTCTCTGAAGCTACAACTCTTCCAGAGCGCTCCGGAGCGACTCCTCTTCCTCCAGCAGTTCCGAGAGCCGCAAACGTAGCTCGGCCGCCTCCGTCTCAACAGCGGCCAGGCGCAGGCTGAGTTCCTTCTCGCGGGCCGCCGTCTCGGGGGTGCGCTTGTTCGGGCGATAGCGGCTGCGGATGTTCTTCAGGCGTTCACCGGCCCCGCGGCGCAGGCGTTCGCGGTCGGCCTTGAAATCCTCGCCCCCCAGGTACTTCAGGCCCCGCCGCACCTGCAGGTCGGAGAGGAGATCCGCTATGATCTCCGCTGAACTGTTTTTTAAGTCTTTATCACCATCGGCCACGTAGAATCTCCTCTCTCGTCGTGCTTATTATAATCGCTCTAAAGAGGTTCTCTAGTCGGTCCCGGCGGCTTCACGCGCCTACAAGAATTTCTTGTACACCCCGATATTCGTTGTGTCCCGTACGCCCAGAGCTTCTTTGAGTTCATTGAGGGTGGCGCCGCGCCTGAGGAGACGAATGGCGAAGGTGTGGCGGAGGACCATCGGGGAGATGCGTGGGAGGCCGACCTGATCGCACCGCTTCCACAAAGCATTCTGGAGCGATTTGGAGGTCGACACCGGGCGGGCGGCCCGGCCTATTACAAGCTCGGGGGTTTCATCCTTGCGCGCGTTCAGGTAGCTCCGCAAGGTCTTTACCGTCTCATCGGAGAGGCGGCAGGCGCGGGGAGCCAGATGGGAGCCGGAACCGCCGAGTTGGATCTGGGCGACGTCCAGGTCCAGGTCGCTCTTTAGGAGGCCCCGGATCTCCCCTACCGTCACGCCGGTGTCGAGCATTATCCGGACGACGACGGTATCGCGTAGAGCGTCTAGGGTATTCCGAGGGAACGAGAGGAGTTGTTCGATCTCCTCTTCTTCGAGAAAGGTTATCTGCTGGTCCAGTGGCTGGTGCATGGGCTCGATGGGATCGAAGTCCAGGTCCGCGTCGGTTGCGGTGCGTACCCAGTCCAGGAAGCGCCTCACGGCGGCGTCCTTACGGTAGACGGTGAAGCGCTTCCGGCGCTCCTCCAGGAGGTGGTTGCGGAAAGCCATTACCTCTCCGACGCCAACGTCCTCTATTCGCGCGACCTCTCTCCCTGCCAGAAAGCGTGCGAACTCCTTCAGGTCCGCCTCGTAGAACTCTGCGGTACGCGGGGAGGTGTTCGGGTCGTCCGCGAGATGGACGCTAAAATCCGAGATCAAAGGCATCACCTCCATATGCGTATTTTAACCGCAAGTAGGAACCATTACGCCGGGATGTGAGTAGTACGTAAGTACCCTATACTTCCGCGGCGTTGAGAAATTTGCGGACATACGGACTGGTCTCGACCATAACCCTTATAGCATTGGCTGCGCTACTCATCTCGCCCTCAACTCAAGCCGCTAAAAAGCTCCCGGAGAAAGCAATATCTGCCTCTGCAGGTCAAACCACCGAACCGTCCGCGAAGGTAGACAAAGAGATGGGAGAATCAGCCTACAGAAAACTCCGCCTGG
Organism: uncultured Rubrobacteraceae bacterium; assembly: GCA_902806065.1. Lineage (GTDB taxonomy): Bacteria > Actinomycetota > Rubrobacteria > Rubrobacterales > Rubrobacteraceae > Rubrobacter_F. Next base: position 49,430 of record CADCVE010000065.1, read on the forward strand.
ATAACAAACTCATCATCGAACGACCTGTCCCCGAAGAACCAATCTCAGTTCCTGCTCCTGAAGAGCCGGTCCCGGAAGGACCAGCACTCGCCCCGCCCCCCGCTCCTGCCCCGGAGCCAAACCAAGACCAGAGAGCCGGGACTCCCGTGCGGGTGGAGGAGACGGGCATACCCGTACTTCCGGGCCGCTTTCAGGATGCTCGGGTACAAGAAGCCTCCGCACCGGCTCCCCCAGAGGTCGCGCCACCAGCGCCCGCGCCGGCACCCAAACCCACCGACACCAGGTTGTTGCTCACGGTGCCGCGGCTGGGGCTCACGGATATAACGGTCGGGGATTCCCCAAAGCAGTCCTACCTGGACCGGGAGGGGATCATGCACCTCTCAGGGACTGGCTTCCCCTTCAAGCGCAACTCGAACACTTACATCGCAGGTCATGCCGGAGACTTCGGCGGGAGCCGCATACCGAACGTCTTCCGCAACCTCATCGCACTCCGCGATACCAACGACAAGGTCTACAACTACCGCGTCTACGAGCGCCTCGTCGTAAACCCCCGCGACGTCTGGGTCACCGATCCCATCCCCGGCAAGAAGATAATCTCGCTTCAGACCTGCTTCCCCGCCCCCACCTACGAGAAACGCCTTGTAGTAAGAGGAGAACTGGTCAAGTAGCTCTGGTTGACAGCCTGCTGATGCTTAACCACACCTTTAGCTACCGTTTGTCCGCACGGCCACATATAATCCCCGTCGATGTTCAAGAGTTTGAAGATTTCGGTGCTCGTAGTGTGTCTGGCGCTCTTGGGGCTGGCGGCGCTCCCGGCCTACCCGCGAACGGAGACGGCTTCCTTGACTCTGAGCCCGGTGGAGGTCCAGAACACCCGCCAACTCCTCGGCGAGAGTCCGACGGGCGCACGGCCGGCCCCCTCGCAAGATGCAAGCATGCAAGACGGGGCGGAGGGCGACGCGGTCGGCGGGACGATGACGCTCTCGATACCCAAGCTCGGGCTGGAGAACATACCGGTGCCTACAGCGGATAGCCAGGTAGCGTTGGACCGGGAGGGAATCATCCGCTTCGGAGAGACCGGTACGCCCTGGGAGGAGGGCTCCAATACCTTCGTCGTGGGTCACGCCCTGGGCTATCTCTGGACCAGGACTCCCTACGTCTTCTACAAGCTGGAAGATCTAAAGCCCGGAGATGAGATCATCGTCAGAGACCAGGCGGATGAGGAGTACGTCTTCGAGGTCTACGACCGCGTAACCGTAAAGCCCGAAGACTTCTGGGTCACCTACCCCGTCCCCAACAAGACCACCATCTCCCTGCAGACCTGCACCCCCATCCCCACCTTCGAGAACCGCCTCGTAGTACGCGGCAAACTCATCAGCTAACCCGAAGCTATCAATCTACCGGTGAAGGAGGTGGCGTTCGACGACGTCGTGGGCAGCGTTGATCTGCGCGGTCAACTTTTCGGCGCGCTCTCTCTGCTCGGGCTCCACGAAACGATCCGGATGGTATCGCTTGACGAGATCTCGCCGCTTCTTGTTGACCTCTTCGAGGGAGCTACCGGCGCCCAGCCCGAGCCGATGATAAGCGGCTAGCACCTCCGGCGGATACTGCTTCGGCATGTAACGCGGCGCTGTAGCCCGCCACCCGTTCATCCGGTCTCTCGAAGAGCGTTCCCCCGATACCCCTTCGGCTATGCGCTCTTCAGCGGCGCGTTCCTCGTTGGCGCGGCGCCACTCCTCGGTGAAGCCGCGCCGGGCGGCGTCGAGGGCGTCTTTCAAGGATTCGCCGCGTTCGCGACCGGCCCGGACAGTCTCTCTGACACGCTCGTCGTTTATGTTCGAGACAAATCCCCGGGCGAGGCGCCCCAGACGGCGCGGGATGCTCAACGTCTGTCGGGCGGACCATGCGGGTCGCGGTACGGCGAGGGGCCTTCGAGAGGCGTATCGGCGGGCTCCTCTGCGGCGCCGAAAGTACCGCCGCGGCGTCGTAAGACTCGGGTCTCGTCGGCGTCGAACGGTTCGAAGACCTGAGTCTCGTCCACCGGCGGGTCTTCCACCGGTTCGGAAGCTTCCTGTTCTTCCTCCGGGTCGGGGAAGCTAAAAAAGGCGCGCACCCGTTTTATGCCTTCGATCCCGTCCACGGCGCGTGAGATCCTCTGTTCCTCCTCGGCGATGCCGGCGTCGCAGGCCTCCCGGACCCTCCTTATCTCCTCCTCCAGGGAGCGCACGTCATCCTCAGTCCTGTAGCGGAGTTGCTCCTGCCGCTCCCGGGCCAGATCCATCTCGGAGTTGAGCTTCGACTCCCGCGCGCGGGTGGACCTCTCCAGGTCCTCGACCTGTATGCCCGCAGCCAGGAGCGTGCCACGTACGATGCGCACAGCGCTGTCCCGGGGAACCTCCGGCGGCAGGTCGTCTATTACCTCCGCCGCCCGCTCGACAGTCAAGCCCTGAGGACGCTGCTCCTCTTCAGGCGGTGGCGGCCCGCCTCTTCCTCTACTGGATTCCTTCCGCCCGAGCGCTTCGGGCGAGAACACATTGGTCTCGTCGTCTCCCGAGCCTCCGCCGAGTATCCTGGAGAAAAAGCTCTTGTCACTCATCGTACCGGTATCCTTTCGGGGAAGGTTTCCGTAAGCCCATCGGGCGGTTCGTCAGAGATCAACGCACCCGGCAGACGGTCCACGCTCTTTTGCACCTCTTCGAGGCTGCGCCGGAAGTAGGCGACCCGCTGCTTGAGGCTCACGAGCCCCGACTCCGGCGAGAGAGCCCCCGGGCTGGCGTCGAGGGCCAGCAACTCCCCGCGCAGGTTGCCGAGCAAGCTCTCTACGCCCTCTAGCTGAGCGTTGATCATACCTATCGCCCGCGGCACCTGGTCGTGGGCCGCGAGTTCCCCGCGCCTCCCCTCCAGCGCCGCCTCGAACGATACCCTGATAGCAGAGCCCTCCTCGAGCCCCCGAAGCTCACCCTCCAAGTCCCGGATACGCGCCACTATGCCTCGCCGGTCCACACTCTCCAGATGCCGCCTCAAGGCCGATCGCCGCCGCGCCAAAAGGGCCGACGCCTCGACCTCGTCCACGACGGTATACAGGTCTTCCAGCAACAGCGGCCCATACTCCTCGGGCAAGAGTTCCCAACTCTCCAACAACCCCTCCTGAAGCCCCACGAGCCGCTTCATCTGCGGGGCGGCGATCCCGTCCGTCCGCCCCACCCGCATCAACTCCGCGACGTTCGCCCGTACCCGGCGCCGCAACTCCTTGCGGGCTTGCCTGCGCCGATCAAAGAGCCGACGCCCCGTAAAGATAGCGCCGAACCCGAGCATAGCCGCGAGAACATAAGCCTCACCGGCAACCGCCATCGTCCCAAGCCCGGCCATCGAGCCGAACGGCAAGAAACGCAAGAGGCTGCCCCGGATACGCTCCGACCTTCTCCTGCCTCTCCGGACGACCGACCGGCTCACGCGCCACCATCGCCGCGTTCGGCCCCACGTTTGTCGAGCCGTTTGTCGAGGAACTCGTCCATGCGTTCGATGTTCTGTTCTTCGGCTTCTTGCGGGGAGTCGTCACCTGATCCCAGGGAGGCGGCAGGTCTCAGACCCATTTGAAGCTCCATCATCTCCAGTTCGCGTTCGGCGTCGATGCGCTTTATGTCCACTTCGGTCGAGGCGATCTGGCGCTCTGTCTCGCTTGCGCCGAGCTCGCCGACGGCCTGCGCCTCGTAGGAGGACTGCCGTATGGCCTGCCGCGCCTTCTCCAGGTCGCGGGAGGAATCCGTCAGGGAGATGCTTGCGCGTGCCTCGTTCGCCGCGCGCAGCGCCTTCGCGCGCTGGTTCTCTTCCATGAGAGCCGCCCGCTCGCGCACTAGATCGTTATACCTCCGCTCCTGATCCCGGAACGCCCGCTCCATCTCCCGCGAATTGCTTCGGGCTTCATCGAGGCGGCCTTCTATCTCGGAGAGCCTCGTCTGCGCCTCCTGCTTCTGCTGCACGACCTGGACGGCAGCCTCCCGTTGTCCCCGCGCCGCGAGCTCCCGCGCCTGTCTCTCTTTAACCGTGATGGTCTTTTGCTTCTCGGCGGCATCACTCGTGAGCATCTTCTCGTAAGCCATCGTCCGGGCCGTCGCAACCTGCAGCTTCTTCAGGTTGTCGAGCTCATCCTGGACCACGTTCTCCAGAAGAATCTCCGGATTGCGATGTTCGACCCCGGAGAGGAACTTACCGAAGAAACCCCGAACCGCTCTCGTAAACCTTCCCATCTCTAAGCACTACCCCCAGAGGGTCTATAAACTACTCTGTCTTTTCGCCCAGATTATAACATCGGGCGATTTTCGCCCGAACCGCGTCGGGCATTCCCCCTACCTTACGTCGAACCACCACCGCGGGTTTCACGGCGTCTTCACCGGACCCTTGCGTGATTTTAGCGAGCGGCCTGGAAAGAGGTCCCCGACCCCGGGACGCCTCGCCCGGCCAGGACTATGGCGCTTGGGCTTTCGATCTCGAAGGCCGCTTCCAGGGCCGCACCCGCCGCGACCAGGAGGTCATCCGCCGAACGGGCGTCACGAGGGTAGATCGCCCCTCCGGCCCGCGTCTCCTCGGCCCCCAGAGAGTTCGCCGCCGCCAAAGCCCGCCGCGCCGCGCTCTCCAACATCGAGTCGTCCACGTCACTCAACACGACTCCGAAGACAGCGCCCTCCCCGAGCAGGATGGGCTCCCCGATTCTGGCCCGCATTCGCTCCATGAGAAGCCGCGTATCCCCGACTCGCCCCGGATCCACGAGGATCACCCCAACTTGCACTCCCCGTCGCGCCTCTAGCTCGGCCGAGACCCTCTCTAGAAGAACCGAACCGTCCTCGTCCAACGCATACCCTTCCTCACCGCCGGCCGCAACGCTCCTAGCCATCGCGAGCGCGAAAGCACCGAAGAGCCCGAACGCCACGAGCCTGAAGAAGACCAGAGCCGGCCCACCCACGCCACCATCCAGAGTATCCGGCAACATCGCAAGCGCGTAGCTCACCAACACCGCACCCTGCACGAGGAGGCTCATCCGCCCCGAACCATGTAGAGCGGAAGCAACGATCAAAGGGAAAAAGAACACGTACAACTCGCTTGAGATTCCACCGGTGAAGAAAGCTATCGTAGCGATCAAGAACGCATAAAGTGCATAAAAGGCCACGCAAAATCCCTCCCCGAACTGGCGCGTGGGAAGCAAGAGGAGGGCGATCGCCACCGTAAAAACTACCGAAACCGTCATGTAGAGCGGCACGTAGGAGACGGCTGGTCTGTAAGAATCGCCGTGTACTAGCAAGAGCGCGGCAACCACAAGACCTGGGTAGAGAAGCGAGAGCCCCTTCAACACCTGGGTGTTCCTTGCTTTGCTAGTCGCACCATTCATACCCGGCTATCATACGCACAGAGAAGGATTGATGCCACCCGGAGGTCGCGTTTATGGAAGGCCACAACCCATACACAGCCATGCAGGGCTACAGTCTGGAGGATGTCTCGGGCGTCGAGGTCGGCAGGATCGAAGAGACCGTCTACGACGCTCCCAGCGACGTCCTCAAGTACATCGTGGTGAATGGACGCACGGTACCGGCCGATAACATCGAGGTGGACGTCGCAGAGGAATGCGTCAGAGCGCCGTACAGTAGGGAGATCATACAGTCCGCCCCCACCCTCCAGGCACCCTCCGGCGAGTTCGACCGCACTCTACACGCCCACTACGAAGATTACGAGGGGCCCCGCTAGATACAGCGAGGCTTCAAGCAGTCTCGGGATTCTCTTTTGTTCGCGGGATAGCGTTGCGGGCGCGTTTGAGGAGGTCTTCGGCGTCGTCGCCCTGCCTGAAAGCCACAACTCCGAAGGCGGCCTCCGGGATCCTGGCGCGCAACCTCTCCTCCACTATCCGGGCCTGGTCAGTGATGGTGTTGGGGAGTACGATGACGATCTCCTCGTCGGTGTGGGCGATGAGGTCCGCGGTGCGCAGGGCATCAAGCGCCCTGCGGATGTCTCCCTCTTCCCAACCACCCTCCTTACCGAGAGCCAGCACGGTAAGCGGCAGGTCGAACTCGTTCGAGACGGAGACCTCCTCTCGGAGCGCCTTCTCGAACGTCTCGACGGTCTGAAGCTCCTTTTGGTCCTCTTCTTGCCCACGAGAACCAGTATAGCCGACAACATTTCGCCGGTGAGTTCCCCGTTTAGAGAACACTCGGACACGCGTATAATCGCCCCGTGGCCGAAGACTCCAACACCCGGAACCGCATCGAGTCGCTCAGAGAGTTGGTTCGCTACCACAACCGCCGCTATTACGTCGAGGATGCTCCGGAGATCGGCGACGCCGAGTACGATACCCTTTACAAGCAACTGGAAACCCTCGAAGGCGAACACCCCGAACTGGTCACCCCCGACTCCCCAACCCAGAGAGTAGGCGACGAACCCCTCGAAGGGTTCGAGCAGGTCCGCCACGCCATCCCGATGCTCTCACTCGGCAACGCCCGCAAGCTCGAAGACTTGAACGACTGGGACGCCCGCGTCCGCCGCCTCCTAGGAGAAGACGAGGAGCTCGAGAACCTCCGCTACGTCACCGAGCTGAAGATAGACGGCCTCGCGGTCTCCCTGCGCTACGAGAACGGCAGTCTCGTGCGGGGCGCCACGCGGGGCAACGGTACCATTGGTGAGGACGTTACGGTTAACCTGAAGACCGTCCGCTCCATCCCCGAGAAGCTCTCGGACAGCCCGCCGGCGGTACTGGAGGCGCGTGGCGAGGTTTATATACCTCTGGACAGGTTCGAGGAGTTCAACAAGCTTCAGGAGGCGGAGGCGAAGAGGCCGTACGCCAACCCGCGCAATTTGGCGGCCGGTTCCATTAGGCAGCTCGACCCCAGGATCACCGCGGCGAGGCCCCTGACGGTCTTTCTCTACGGCGTCGGGGAGGGCGGCGAGGGTTACGAGAGCCACTCGGCGATGCTCGATGCTCTAAAGAGCTACGGTCTGCGCGTCAATCCATACAAGACGCACGATGACATCGAGTCGGTCGTGAAGGAGTGTGAGTATTGGACGCGTGAGCGGGAGTCGCTCGGGTACCAGATCGACGGCGTCGTCGTGAAGGTCGACTCCCGGGAGCAGCAGCGAGCTCTGGGGTCGGTCGCCAAGGCCCCGCGCTGGGCGATCGCGTACAAGTTCGAGCCGCTAGCAGCGCGCACGAGGCTGCTGGACATCATCGTGAACGTCGGGCGTACCGGGGCTTTAACGCCACAGGCCATGCTCGCTCCGGTAAACGTCGGGGGCGTGACTATCTCACGCGCGACGCTGCACAACGAGGACTATATAAAGGAGAAGGGAGTGCTCGTCGGCGACGTGGTGGTAGTCGAGCGGGCAGGAGATGTGATCCCGCAAGTCGTCCGGGCCGTCGCCGAGGAACGTGCCGGCGACGAGTACCCGTTCGAGATGCCAAAGAACTGCCCGGTCTGCGGCGAACCAGCGAGCCGCCCCGAGGGCGAGGCCGTAACCCGCTGCGTAAACGCCCGCTGCCCGGCCCAGGCCCTGGAGCACATTATCCACTGGTCCACAAAGGCCGCGATGGACATAGAGGGTCTGGGCGAGAAGGTCGCCACCAAGCTCTTCGACCTCGGCCTCATAAAGGACGCGGCGGACATCTACGAACTACGCTCAGAGCAACTCGAACCGCTTGAAGGCTTCGCCAAAAAGAGCGCCGAAAACCTCGTCCATGCCATAGAGAGGAGTAAGGAGCAGCCCTTCCCACGCGTCCTGTACGCCCTGGGCATCCGGCACGTCGGCAGCGTCACGGCCGGGCTCATCGCCGAGAGGTTCGGCGGCGAGGACCTGTTGCGCGGCGCGGAAGGCGGAGCCAGCGTGGAGCAACTCGCCGAGATCGACGGCATCGGCGACGTCGTCGCCCAAGCCGTGGTCGACTATTTCGCACTGGAAGACAACCAGAAGCTCGTGAAGCGCCTGATGGCGATGGGCCTGAGCTTCGAGCGCGTTCCGGAGGGGACGGAGCAGGGTCCACTCGCGGGCAAGAGGGTCGTCATCACCGGGACCTTGAGCCGGCCGCGCAGCTACTTCGTCGAGAAGCTGGAGGAGGCCGGCGGTACGTTCACCTCCTCGGTTAGCAAGAATACCGATTACGTGCTCGCCGGCGAGGACGCCGGCTCCAAGCTGGAGAGGGCAAACTCTCTAGGCGTCCCCGTTCTGGACGAAGCGACCTTCGAAGATCTAATCCCCTGAGCAGCAAGACCGCCCGCCTCGACCTTCGAACCACTCCCTGGCCTCGCAATAGCTTATCCAGGACGCTCATAACCTGAACGTCCCGGTCGAAGCTGTGGAGAACCGACTGGAACACCTACGTCCGCGAACGATTTGGTATCCAGGGCGTTCTATTCCTGCTGTTCCCTGGCCCGAGCCCTTTGTATGTATGCCTCGGCTGCCTCGGCGCTCTTGTAGCTCAGGACGCCGCCCGTCAGGGGGTTGTTTATCTCGTAGTGACCGCCGGCCTCCTCATCCACAATGACAGGGTAGTAGCGGTCACCGGCCTGCTTTATAGCGTACCTGGTGGAACCTTCTCCATTCTCTTCCAACTCGCCGCCTCCTTTTGGCTCCGAGCGGTTCTACTACACCACAGACTGGCGCGTCTGGTGATCTCGGACGAAGATCGAGCCACTCACTTTAGTTCCTGCCGGTGGCCTTAACAGGAGCCGGTGCGCCGTGCAATCCGCGAGGCTCGCTCGGGAAGGGCGAAGCGTGAGAGGCCGATTCATCCTCCTGGTGGGTAAAACCCTCCAAAAGGAGGATGCGGAGTCCGGTGTGGCCTGAGAAGATCCAGAACGTGTGAGAAGTTTACAGGTGAACGAGTAGAGAAAGGTGGAAACATAAGATGAGACGAGTAGCTTTGACTGTGATTTGGGGAGCATTGGCGCTGTTCTTGACGGCCGGGATAGCCTCCGCGACCACCGTATACGGTACGTTCGCAGACGAGTATCTCTACGGTACCAGCGGCAATGACTTCATATCCGCCGGGCCAGGTGCTGACGCCATCTTCGGCTACGAGGGCGACGATGTAATCTACGCGGCCGACGGTCTTTATCCAGAGTACAGCAACGTAGATGAGATCTCCTGTGGGGACGGTATAGACATCGCGATTGTCGACGCCAACGACGTAGTGTCGAGCGACTGCGAGACTGCTGAGTTCGACCAGACGGTCTACCCGGCATAAGCCAAAGCAACGCCCTTTAGGAGGGGCGGGGGCAACTATCTCCCTCGCCCCTCTCACTTGCGCCCGGGTCTAACCGTCTCCCGTCAGAATCTTCACCTCCCGCGAACTAAGCGACTCTCGGCGCGGGGTCCCGAGCGTGACGCGCCGGACGAAGCCTGCACCGGTCAGTCGAGGTCGATAAGTAGGGAAGGTGAGTAGCGCATAGCGGCCCGGGCCGCGCCCCCTGCGGGAGGGGCGATGTTCGATCCACAGTACGGGACGAGGTAGATCGGGGAGGCCGGAGGAGAATCGGTCCCGCACCACCTCGGCGGCGAGGCTCTCGACCATCTCGTCACCCCGGTTCTCAGGCAACTCGCTGCATATTACAACGGGGGCGTCATGGCCGGTCTCGCCCGGGTAGATCCGGATCCTGGCCCACCCCACCCCGTATCGGTAGCACCCGCCCTGGTGGATATAGTCGTATAGAGGCCCCAAAACCGCTCTTGCCCTATCTTTCTCTATTCCTACTTGTCGAGCGAGACGTTCTCCCCGGGACGATTGACGACCCGGTCGATGACGCCATACTCGACGGCCCCCTCCGCGCTAAGCATGTAGTCACGGTCGGTGTCGTTCTCGACCTTGTCCACGGGCTGGCCCGTCATCTCCGCCAGAAGCTCGTTCATGCGCTTCTTGGTCCTCATGAGCTCCCTGGCGTGTATCTCGACATCCGAGACCTGCCCACCCAAACCTCCTACGCTCGGCTGGTGCAACAACACCCTCGTGTTCGGCAGGGCACTCCTCTTGCCCTTGGTCCCGGAGGCGAGCAAGAACGCTCCCATCGAGGCCGCCATCCCGAGAGCGGTCGTCGCCACGTCGCAGTTGACGAACTGCATGGTATCGTAGATCGCCATCCCCGCGTACACACTGCCACCCGGGGAGTTTATGTAGATGTTTATGTCCTGCTCCGGATCCTCGGCGTCCAGGTGTAGGAGTTGCGCCATAACCACGTTCGCTACCTGATCGTTCACCGGCGTGCCAAGGAAGATGATCCTATCCGACAAAAGCCGCGAATAGATGTCCATCGTCCGCTCCCCACGCGGACTCTGCTCCGTCACATAAGGAATTACCATCTGCCCTGGATCCTCATGGTCCTCACTCCGTATACTCCACATACTCTGTCTCCTCTCCGACGTTTGATCTATACTTTATCAGAGTAGCATTGTTGCAGTGTTTTGGCAAGTTTTATGTGGCGATTGGAGGTTGAAGCGTGGAGCTTCCACATTTGCGGGGTTTGCGGCAGCGGGCTGTCTTGAGCCAGGAGCAGTTGGCTGAGAGGAGTGGGGTAGCGCGGGACACCATCTCCAAACTGGAAACGGGTAGGCGCAAGGCCTATCCCACGACTATTCACAAGCTCGCGACCGGTCTCGAGGTGGAGCCGCGTATGTTGCTCGGAGGGGTCCAGTACGCGGAATCAGATACGGAGTTAGAGTCGACAACGGAGCCGGTAGAGGAGTCTCACGGGAAGCCGGAGGGCGATAGGAAGATAGGGTTCTAGCGTTACGCTCTGTCGGCCGGTTTGGCGAGCCTCTACCGTATACCCGGGAAATCATACTTTCGGTGTCGTGAATCATACTTTCGGAGGATGTGTTCTTGCACCCGGATCGCGAGAATTCAACCAGAGTCGTGGAGAAGTCACGCAGGGGAGGATCAAAGATGGGCGAACAGCACGGATGAGAGGGGTTGTAGCTCTCACAAGCCGTGCTGCGGGCCGTGATGAGAGCTGCGGCGAGACCAGCGACGCTCTCCGTGGGCCACGGCGCCGCCCGGACAACAACATGATGCCCCTGAACGAAGTTATCTGGCTCCGGCCATCCTCCGGGCTTATGTCAGGATATAGTGGCAAGTAGCTCAAACGTAGAGCTTCATCCGTCGGGAAGGAGCGGGAGGATGGGAAACAGTAAAGAGGTTGCTAGATCAGAGAAGTTGCGCGCGACGTTGCTGATCGCGGCTTCGCTGGCGATGCTGATGGTGACCATTTCCCCCCTGGCCGCGCAAGAAGTCCCCGCCGATAACGTCCCGGAAGATTTAGACCCACCGACCGTACAACCCGTGTCCGTTCAGGAACCTCCCGGAGAACCAACCACGGTAATACCCGTGGAGCCAGTTACGGCTCCTCCCGAGATACCGCCCACGGCAGAAGTGCCTGGGCAACTGCCCGCGGAAGTGCCTGAGGAACCGTTAGGGGAGATGCCTGTCGAGCCGTCGGTAGAACCGCCCGTGGGCGTCCCGGGGAATTGCGATCACGTAGCCGGGGAATTTTTGGTGGGCTATGTCTCGGAGGAGGCCTTGCGCGCGGCTCCGCGGGAGAACGTAGCCGAGACCTTCGGCGGCATCCTCGCGCAGCACCTCGTCTTCGCGGACATAAAGAACATATCCGATCCGGCTGCCCGGCTCGCCGCCGAAGAAGCCAAGAGGCAGGAACTCGCGGCCCGGCCCGGCGTCTCCTACGCCGAGTACAACTGCGTCAGCCAGGCAGCATCAGCCGAGATGGCTCCCAGGTCGATACCCTCGATCGCCAGTTGCGGCGACTGTGGCAGGACCGTCGTCGAGGGAGCCCGCAGGATCATCGACGACGGGTTCGAGGGCACCGGCAGCAAGGGCGGCTTCAACGCGGCCCTCGAAGCCGCCAAGTCCTCCGATGCCGAAGACAACGTAGCCTTCGCCTCCGAGGCCGGCGAAGACGCCAGCGAAGATCGAGATTCCGCCGATGATGCTGACGGTGAGGATGAAGACAGTACTGCTACTAGTAGTAGCGACGAGAGCGAACCTGGTGAAGGCTCCGAAGACGGAGCCGCAGAAGACGGAGCCAATGAGTCCGAGGCTGATGAAAAGGCGGACTCCGGCTCTGACGACGAAGCAAACGATGGTGAAGATGCTACCGGCGAAGGTGGTTTTAGTGGAGAAGCCGCCTCCGGCGAGGACACCCCCGGCGAAGAGGAAGACACCGGCGTGGATTCGTTAAGCGCGACGCCTGTCACGGGGAAGAACGTAGCCTCCTCGTCGAGCGCAGAGCCTCGCGAGATAAGTGGTCCTGGGGTACTGGCTCTGGGGGCGGGCGCCTTTCTTCTGGTAGCCGGCGTCTTCGTGGGGCGCAGGATCCTACAAGGGTAACCTCGGGACTCTTCTCTGCCTTTACGGTTCCAAACGGATAATGCCGCGTTTGAGGGCGGCGGTTACGGCGGCGGTTCGATCGGTGACGCTGAGCTTGTCGAAGATGTGGAGCATGTGGCTCTTGACGGTCGTCTCGCTGACCCAGAGCTGTTTGGCGATCTCCTTATTGCTCGTCCCGCGGGCGACCAACTCCAGGACTTCTATCTCCCGGGTGCTGAGGCCCTCTTCGGCGGGGCCTCGCATCCTTTGCATCAGCCGGGCAGCCACGCCGGGGTCCAGGGGAGACTCGCCCCGCGCGACCAGCCGTATCGCCTCGAATAGCTCCTCGCGTGGAGTGTCCTTCAAGAGGTAGCCGGTCGCGCCGGTCTCGATGGCCCGCAGGATATCCGCGTCGCTCTCGTAAGTGGTCAGGACCAGTACATGGACCTCAGGGTGCTCCGCCTTGATATGACCTATCGCCGTGACACCGTCCATCTCCGGCATGCGTAAGTCCATCAAGACGACCTGGGGCCTGAGGTCGCTGGTCAGCGCCACGGCCTCCTTACCGTTCTCCGCCTCTCCAACGACTTCAAAGTCCGGCTCGCCGTTGATCATGCCGCGCAAGCCGGTTCGCACGACCGGATGGTCGTCGGAGATCAAAATACGTATCTGCTGCTCACTCATGTAACCTCCTTGACGTCCCGCGGGGCTCCCCGCGAGGACTCGGTCTCGGGACCCCGGCCCCCCATGACTACCGGAAGCTCTACAGCGAGCGTGGAGCCCTCGCCGGGCGCGCTCTCTATGGAGAGAACACCACCAACTCCTTCGACCCTCTCACGCATCCCCTTGAGGCCGAAGCCGCCGGAATCCCGGTCTCTTTTCTTTTCGCCCTCGCGGGCGGGATCGAAGCCCGCCCCATCGTCGCGCGCATCCAGCGCGATGGTCTCTCCCATATAGGAGATCGTCAATGCCGCCCGGCTGACTCCCCGAGCGTGTTTGCGGACGTTGTTCAGTGCCTCCTGCGCCACCCGGAACAACGTCGCCTCTACCTCCGAAGGCAAGGGATGCGGCGTACCGGTGGTGGCGACGGTGGCGGCGATACCGCTCTCCTCGGTCCAGCGCCCCGCGAGACGCTGCAAGGCCTCGGGCAGCGACGCGTTCTCCAGAGGCTCCGGTCTGAGGGCCCACACCAGGCGCCGCGCCTCCGTCAGGCTCTCCCGGGCGGTGAGGCGTGCCTGTTCGAGGTGATGCTGTGCCCGGCTGGAGGTCGCTGGCACGTCCCCTTCGGCCGCTTCGAGGTTCATTACTATGCTCGTGAACCCCTGCGCCAAGGTGTCGTGGATCTCGTGCGCCATCCGCTGTCGTTCCCTCAAGACCCCGGCCTGCCGTCCGGCCCGGCGAGCCTCCTCGACGAGCCGCAGGTTCTCCAGCGCGAGCGCCGCCTGAACGCCGATAGTTTCGTACGCACGGCCCGCGCTCCTAGAGAAGCGCCTCCCCGAAGAGGCCACTGCGAGCAGCCCGATCCTCCGGTCCCCCGGCGCGACCAGCGGCAGCATCAGTACGGACCGTACGCCTCGCTCCCTCCACACCGCCCGCTCGGAGGCGGGCAACTCCCCGGGCCGCAGCGTTCGTAAGGCTCCACGCCCTGTACCCACCAACGCCCGTACGTCTACCCCGCCAAGGCGCAGGTCCTCCGGCCAGCCGCGCAAGAACCACGGCGTCCACGCCTCCGGGGTAGCGAAAGGTGTAGAGACATTCCCTTCCACCGGAGAACCGGACCACCACAACGCCGTCCCACCCGCCGCCGGGCTCGCCGGGTTGTCGCCGATGGCGTTCACTATCTCCTGCGGGCTGCTGGCCGCCCTTATACCCCGGCTAGCCTCGTAGAGGGCTTCCTGGTCCGCCAGGGCCGCGCGGCCCTCGGTCCCGCCCAGCAAGCCACCCGCCAGCGCCAGCGCGAGATACTTCACCGTCTCATCCAGGTCCAGGGGCCCGTAGAGGAGTCCAACCGTCTGGCTTACGCACACCGAGACCAGGGCAATCAGCACCCCGTGCGTCGCCGCTGCCGCACCAACCCTGCGCACTACCCAGTAAGCCGCGAAGACCGCCAGCAGCATGTGTATCAAGGGCATGACCCACGCGCCCACAATGTTCCCGAACTGCTCGGCCTGCTCGGGCGTAGCGTCCAGGCCAAGCAAGGAGACGATGAGGACGTAATTGTAGGCAAGCAGATACAGCAACAGGTAAGGGACGACTCCAACCACAGCGCCAGCCAACAGGACCCGTCCCCAGCGCACGCCGGGCGGCCCGCTTCTAGCCGGCCTCGTCTCCACCTGATCCATCACCGGTCCCGCAAGGTTGGGGTCTGGCGCGGAAGAGCGGAATGTAAAAAGAGATCCCAACCTTCTGATCCTCGTCATGGCTGAGACCATTATAGTGCCCGTAGTAGCGTCCGCAGGGGGCGAGCAGTCCCCTATAGTATAGTCCGTTCCTCGTTGAGGTAGCCCCGCAAATCTCATCGCACCCTGTCCCTCCAGCAATAGTGCCCCGAGGCACCCCATCACGTAGGATGATTACAGAGCAGCCCCGCCCCCACAACCCTTTTTAGCCCAATATCATCCTTTCAGACACCCGAACTCATCCTTTCGGAGGATGTGGCTCCGTATCTTTCGTGGCAATATCTCCCCGATCCCGTTACGACTCGCGGAGAAGGAAGCACGATGACGAAGCCAGTAGTTGTAGCGGTGATGTTGGCTCTGCTCTCATGCTCGCGGCCCCTGCGCTGGCGCAAGAGGAGAGCGTCCTGGCAACCGGAAGGCTGGAGAGATAGGGCATCACGACCTACTAGTCCAGCGCTCATATCATTGGAGACGAAGCGTCTGCGCCGTCTACGCGTTGAGCAGCGACATTGTCGACTCGATGCTTACATTGGCCAGTGCGTCACCATCTATGGTGCTCCGGCTCCCGGTTATAAGTCCGGTCAGGTCGAAGGAGGTCCGCCCCCAGTGGACGTTACCGGGGTAAAGCCGGTGCTGTTCTACGAGTCCTTACCGGGTCTCCGTCTACGAGCCAGTGTTTCTCTGACCTGCGGGTGCTGTATCGGGGGCCAATGAGAGGTAAGGGCCGGATCTTTCGAGGGATTCTTTTCTAGCTCTAGTGCCTCGTCGAAACCCTCGGACCGGCGTTGCGTAAACTGTTTCATAGAGGGTCGAGCGGCTTTGCTCGATCTCGAAAGGAGACGCTAATGCAAATCGCCAGAGGTAGCAAAACCCTGTTCGTCGCTCTCTTAGCCACGGCAATCCTCGCAACGGGTTGCGGCGCGGAGGAGAAAACGCAAGACGACCGCGCCGATGAGCAAAGCGCCCGGGAGCAAACCACGGAGCGGACAGAAGAGCGGACAAAGGAGTACACGAAGGTGGGCAAGAAGGGCGACGAAGACAAGGGCTCAGGCGGGGAGGTCGCGCTGGAGGTCGGCGGTGATCCGGGGACCGCGTTCTCTGGTGTATGCAGTATCGGGGACGAGGAGAACGAGATCAGCGGAGAGGCACCCGAGAGCTTCTCTTATGAACTGGGAGGCCAGCAACTCGAGTGCGAGATCCGAAAAGAAGGCACGGACTCCGGCGCGCTGGAGGTTCTCCTTACCGGCCCCGGCGACCGTATCGAGCAGCGGATCGACAGCCCCGGCGGCACCATAAACCTGGTGTACTCGGAGAACGGCGTCTCCTCCTCGACCTCTTCCTCAGGCTCCTCCAGCTCCGTCAACCAGGTGATCTCTAGCTCTTCCTCGTCGGGCTCCAAGTAAGGGGAACGGGCCCGGCGCGTGCCTATTGCAATAGCTTCTTGAGCTCGTCTTCGAGGTAGGCGGCAGTAACCGTTCCTTCGGGGGCGTAGGCAACGGCCTCTTTACAGAGGTGATAGAGGGCGAGGGTGCGGGTCGGGGAGAGGCGACGGCTCCCGGCCTGCTCAAGGACCAGCCGCATCAACTCCAGCGCCACCTCAGCATCCGTCTTGCGCTGCTCCAAAGCCTCTCTCTACCTCGTAATAGCCGGTCGATTTTCGGGGTCTGACGTCTGTGCGTTACGACGAACCGTTCACCCGTCTCTGGCGGGTCCTTCGGGCGGTCCCTGATAATAATAGCTGGATACGGAGATTGAGGGTGGAGGAAGGCGTTATGGTAAACTCGACGGACCTTGATCTTCCAGGTCAAACGTCCGCATATCAGGCACGATATTCCAGGGGTCGCTCGTGGATAACGTCAGGCGTGTCTACACTCGTTGCCCCATGTGCCGGTACGTCTTCCGGGCGCCACGCGTCGGTACCTACGTAACAGTCGGTCGCGAGCCAGACCTCTGCCCCAAGTTCCCCGGCCGCCAATCCGACGGCGCGCGGCTCATACAGAGCGGAGTAACCATGTGTCCGGCCTGCTCCTTCGCCGCCCGCGAGGACTTCGACGGCCTCGACCTCTCCCCTATCGAGCGCCACGACCTGGAGGAGCGGCTCAAAGACGACGGCCTACTGCGCGTCTTCCGCACGAGCCCGCCACGCTGGCTCGCCTTCCACGCTGCCGAAGTCTGCGGCCAGGAACGCGCCCTCCCAGCCCGGGACCTCGGCGACCTCTGCCTGCGCGCCTCCTGGGTCTGCCGCAAGGAGAAGGAGCAACCATTCGAGAGCACCTTCCAGCTCCGTACCGTCCGCTACTTCTTGCGCGCCCTCGAAGAAGAGGGCCTGCGCGGTCGCGAGCTCTCCGTCACGACCTATCTCGTCGGCGAGCTAAACCGCCGCCTCGGCAACCACCGCGAAGCCCTCAACTGGTACGTCAACGCAGAACGTACTATAGAAGGCGATGAGAGCCTCGCCTGGCTCGACCGACTCATTACCCAACAAAGCAAGCTCGCTAGAGAACAAGCCGCGTAGTAGCTCTCAGCCGTCAGCTTATCCATTTGAGGATAAGCTTTCGTGCTTTCGCTCACCCAGGCAATCAAGGGACGCTACTCTCCCCAGTTCTCTCTCTAAACTCTCCGACCATCACTACGAGGTTCTTGCTGTCGGCTGAAAGCTGATTCCCGGTAATTACTCTACCGTCGCCTCTACCACCCGCTGCCCCGCAATGGTATCCGGGACCCAGTAGGAGATGCCGTTTATGTATTGCGGGGCGCCGGGGTACAGTTCCGTGTTCGACGCGCCTCTGGAGAGGGTAAGGCGGATCGCGAACCGCGCCGCCTCGAAGGGACCCATGTTGGTCTCGATGTTGCGCCACAGGACCCGGGCAGTGGAGGGCAGGCGAGGCAGGTTCTCTGGTGAAGAGATCTCCGCAGCCAGGGCCGAGAGGAAGCGTTGCTGACGTCCGATGCGCCCGATGTCCGCTGTAGGGCCGCCCCGGTAGCGGACGTAGGCCAGGGCCTCGTCGCCGGTCAG
This sequence comes from uncultured Rubrobacteraceae bacterium, assembly GCA_902806065.1. GTDB lineage: Bacteria > Actinomycetota > Rubrobacteria > Rubrobacterales > Rubrobacteraceae > Rubrobacter_F. Next base: position 67,194 of record CADCVE010000065.1, read on the forward strand.
TTCCCGCGTTCCTGCGGGGATAGAGAAAAACTCCCCGTCCTGCTCCGTATCTATTGGCTCCTCGACGTCTATAGTGATACCGCCCAGGGCATCCACTATCTCCTCGACCCCGCCAAAGTCCAACACTACGTAATTTTCTATCGGGAGGTCCGTGAGGGTCTCTAGAGTCGAGACGGCCAGCTCCGGCCCGCCGATGGCGAACGCGGCGTTCACCTTGTCTTGCCCCACGCCCGGTATCTCGACCAGCGTGTCGCGCGGCACGGCGAGCAGCCCACCGCCGCCAGCGACCATAATGGTGTCCGAGCGCGCGGCCTCGCCCGCCCGAGAATCACTCCCCAACACTACCGCCCGCCCGGTCCCGAACGGCAACAACAGGTAGAGGAGTAAGAGGACGACCAACACGAACAGAACGAGAGAGGCTCGTCGCAAAAAACCGCCCTCTCGCCGCTCGGGCCTGTAAACCTTTGTTTTAGCAGCCATGTGTGGGAGTAAAGCAGATGTTTGTTACAGAGAGGCAAAAGCTCGGATACGGTTACTAAAGACCTGGCTCTGAAGAAGATGACTGTCCGCAGGTACCACATGGTGAAACCTAACTCAGTGCGCTGCTAGAGATTGCGGTTATACTGCTCGGGTGGAGAAGTTGCAGACGGCGTCTTTTGGGATCGAGGAAGAGAGGATAGCATGGGAGGGTCTCGCCTCCGCGTGCTCCTCACCCACGAGGAAGCTCGGGGCTTTTTTGATCCTCGGGTTCGTGGGTTTTATCGCCGCGACGACCGTGCTGGTGCTGCTCTACAACCTCTTCGGGACGCGCCTCATCGAGGATCAGGGCGTCTACGTGCCCGTAGAGGGGTTCTACGCGACCATGATCTTTGGCTTCACGCTCGGCGTCGGAGGGTTCCTGGTATGGCTTTTGAGGAGTCTTCGCAATTACAATGCGTTCTCCCGGGTACTGCGCCGGGGCAGTCTCCAGCCCAAACGGCCCACGGCCAGAGGTCTGAAGGCGTACTCCGACGAGCAACTCCTCGCTCTCCGCTCCCGCTATGAGAACCTCAAGGAAGGGCGTCTCAAGAGGCTCTTCGAGGCCACGTTCGGGTTCCACGCAGACGACTCGTTCGCCCTTGGACCTCTAAACGCTCTGCCGGGCACCTTTGAGATGAGCGCTCTCAAGGTCGAGTGGGAAGCTTACCTGATCCTCGGTTCCGGTGAAGCTCAGCCTGAGATCGGCTGGTGGACCGAGAGTCGTTACGGTCTTCTTCCCCGCAAGCTCGACGAGATGCGCAAGCTGGTCTATGCCCTGCGCTACACCGAGGACTCGGTACGCGCGCTCAAGCGCCGCTACGGCTACCGGGCCGACCGCTGGCATACCACCGTCCCCGAGGGCAAGCTCTGGGATGCCGTCCGCGACTACGAGGACGCTCGCCGCATCCAGGCCGCCCTCCACCGCAAGTCCCGCGCGAGGTAGAAGAAGCCCGCCCTGCGCTCATCACGCGCGAAGGGTAAACCCATCAAATCTCTTATAACCGGTCGCCGCGAGAACGCGTACAGATCGGTACGGTCGCGGGAAAAGACCGGAGTCGGTAAGATGCTGGTTAGAGGAATCCGCTAAAGATAGGCTAGGAGGAGTAGCGTATGGCCGATTCGGCAAGGCCAGGAGGGACCTACCAGACCCTCGATGAGCAGAGAGAGAAGCTCTCTCCAGCGGAGGAGCGATTCGAGCGCGCGCGGCAGACCATAGGGCTCTTTCTCGGGCCTATAGTCTTCCTCGCGTTGTATTTCATTCCCCTTGGGCTAGAGCCAGAGCAGCAGGCTTTAGCGGCGATCTTCGCCTTCGTCATCGTTTACTGGCTCACGGAGCCGATCCCCATCCCCGTAACGGCAGTGCTGGCCCTGGCGATGTGCGTGCTCTTCGGCGTAGCCTCGGCCGATAGCGTCTTCGGGGCCTTCGCTTCGGACACGATCTTCCTTTTCATAGGGGCTTTCATTATCGCGCAGGCCATGATGACCCACGGTCTCGACCGAAGGTTCGCCTTCAGGGTACTCTCCATACCGGGGGTGAGCAGCTCCACCTACGGCGTCATCATCGCCTTCGGCGCTATCGCTGCCCTCCTAAGCGCCTTCATCTCCAACACCGCCACCGCCGCGATGCTCCTGCCGATAGGTCTGGGTATGATGGGGGCCTTGGGGGGGTTGGTCAGCGACCAGGCTGAGGGTGAGAGAGACCCGAGCCGCCTCCGCTTCGGCACCGCCCTGATGCTCATGATCGCCTACGGCGCTTCGGTGGGCGGCCTTTTGACGCCCATTGGAAGCCCGCCGAACCTCATCGGCATCGGGTTCATCGAAGACGAGACGGGCATTACCATCAACTTCACCGATTGGGTCTTGACCGCGGCCCCGATAGTGTTCCTGATGTTCCTGGCGCTCTGCGTGATCCTAATCCTCCTTAACCGCCCGGAGGTACGCCGGATCTCGGGCGCCGACGAGTACGTCGCCGAGGAGCGCCGCAGGCTTGGCGGTATCTCCGCCGGCGAGCGCAACACTATCATCGCCTTTGCGGTCGCGGTTACCCTCTGGGTACTCCCCGGAATAGTGAACCTCATCTTCGGCGACACCTCCGCGCCCGCGACCTTTTTGAAGACCCACCTGAACGAGGGGGTCGTGGCAATCCTCGCCGCGTCGCTCCTCTTCCTCCTGCCGATCAACTGGTCCGAACGGCGCTTCACCCTCACCTGGAACGAGGCCGTCCGCATAGACTGGGGCACCATCCTACTCTTCGGCGCTGGTATCACTTTGGGCAAGCTTCTCTCCGATACCGGGCTCGCCAGGACAATAGGCAACGGTATAACCAACGCCCTCGGCGTCACCAGCTTGCTTGGAATAACGCTCATCGCCGTGGTGGTGGCAATCCTCATCTCCGAGACTACCAGCAACACCGCGAGCGTGGGGATCGTCGTGCCGATCATTATCCCCATCGCCCAATCCGCCGGGTTGGACCCCCTGATACCAGCCCTGGCCGCTATCTTCGGCGCTTCCTACGGCTTTATGCTCCCGGTCTCGACACCACCGAACGCTATTGTGTACGGCTCCGGCATGATCCCGATAACTAAAATGGTCCGCTCCGGTATCTTCTTCGATGTTATTGGCGCGGTCCTCATAGTGGCCGGCGTCACGCTGATGGTGCAGCTAATCGGCCTCGCATAGACGCACCGGATTTGGGGAAAACCTCCCCCATGGCCTCGGAACTCGTCCTCGGACCGCTCCTCCGTTACACCGGAGCCCATGAAGCCACGGTTTGGGTAGAGACCGGTTCATGGTGCGAGGTCGAGGTAGCGGTAGACGGCTCGAGCCACTACTCGCGCACCTTCGAGGTCGAGGGACACCACTACGCCCTCGTCCGGATCAAGAACCTGAAGGCGGGCTCTACTTATGAGTACTCGGTCGCGCTGGATGGGGAGAGGGTCTGGCCAGAGCAGGAGAGCGCCTTCCCGCCGTCGATTATCCGTACGATCGCCCCAGACGGGAAGCTAGACCTCGCCTTCGGCTCCTGCCGCATCTCGGCGCCACACGAGCCACCTTACACGCGGAAGCCGGGCGTACTCGAAAGTGGATACGAGCGGGACGCCCTCTATGCGCTCGCCCTCGAGATGCGCGGTAAACCTCGGGAGGACTGGCCGGGCGCACTGCTCTTGCTCGGGGATCAAGTTTATGCGGACGCGGTCTCGGAGGGGACCCGCGATTTTATCCGCTCCCGGCGCGACCCGGAGAAGCCGCCCGGGGAGACAGTAGCGGACTTTGAGGAGTACACCCGTCTCTACCGGGACTCCTGGCAGGATCCGGCGGTTCGCTGGCTCCTCTCGACAGTGCCCACCGCCATGATCTTCGACGACCATGACGTAAACGATGACTGGAACACTTCCGAGACGTGGGTCCGCCAGATGCGCGACGAACCGTGGTGGGAGGAGCGTATCGTCGGCGCGTTTATGTCTTACTGGATCTACCAACACCTCGGCAATCTCTCCCCGGAAGAGCTGGAGAGAGACGGGCTCTTCAGGCAGGTCCAAAGAGCAAAAGACCCGTCACGCATCCTCCGCGAGTTCGCCTACAGGGCCGACCGCGAAGTCGGCGCGAGCCGTTGGAGCTTCCACCGCGACTTTGGCAAGGTTCGCCTCATCGTCATGGACTCCAGAGCTGGACGGGTGCTGCAAGAGGGGGATCGCTCCATGATCGACGGCGCTGAGTGGGCCTGGATCCAGGAGAAAGCCATCGGTGACTTCGACCATCTCCTCTTCGGCACCTCGCTCCCATTCCTTCTCTCACCCGGCCTGCATCACCTCGAATCCTGGAACGCAGCCGTCTGCGGCGGCGCCTGGGGCGCCCCGGCCGCGAAGCTCAGCGAGAAGTTCCGCCAGCTCGTGGACCTGGAGCACTGGGCCGCCTTCCACAAATCCTTCGACGACCTCGCGGACCTCTTGCAGTCCGTCGGCTCGGGCGAGCGCTCGCCCGAGCGTCCTCCCGCCTCAGTGGTCGTCCTCTCCGGCGACGTTCACCACGGCTACCTGGCCGAGGTCAGCTTCCAAAATGGTTCCAGTGTGGAGAGCCAGATCTACCAGGCAGTCGGCTCGCCCCTACGCAACCCGCTCAGCCTCCCCGAACGTCTCGTCATGCAGGTAGGGTGGACAAAGCCTGGCGAGCTCTTCGGCAAGGTGCTCTCCCGCCTGGTCCGCGCCAAACAACCAGACATCCGCTGGAAGCTAGCACACAAAGAGCCCTGGTTCGAGAACCACATCTCCACCCTACGCATCCGTGGCCGCAAAGCCTCCCTGAAGGTAGACAAATCCACTCCGGGTAACAACGGAGAGCCAATTCTGCGCCCGCTGCTCGAACACCGTCTCGTGTAAAGGTTACCGGGCAGTCGCCAGGCCCGACAAGGAGGAATCCGTGAAGCTAATTTCGACTCGGAACATGCAGACCCGGCGCGGGCCGGAGGAATGGTTCACGGGCATCGTGTGGATGGACGCAGCGCCCGCGGACCAGTCTCCGGACGCCGGGGTCTTCCGCGTGCTATTCGAGCCCAAAGCCAGGACGAACTGGCATACTCACCCGGAGGGGCAGATCCTCTACATCGTAACCGGCGAAGGGCGAGCCCAACAAGAAGGCGAACCGGTCGTCGAGATAGGACCTGGAGACGTCGTCTACTTCGCCCCCGGCGAGAAGCACTGGCATGGAGCGGGACCGGATACCTTCATGGTCCACATGGCTATAAACCCCGCCAACACCACCAGCGGTGGCACCGACTGGATGGAGCCGGTCACCGACGAGGAGTACGCAGGCCGCTAATCAACGTAGAGTCAACTGCTCTAAACCTTGTCCTCTGGCTGCGGGGCGTTCTCGCCGCTGGCGAAGGAGAAGTACGCCTCGGGGTCGTTGGCACTTTGCCGGCCACCGTGGACCATAGCGAAGCGGAAGGCGAGGCCACCGAGCAGAACGAGCACCGAGGTGAGGATGCTCTTGTTGCGCGTCTCCTTGCCGGAGAGCAGCGCGAGGGGCGCCGCGATGCCGCCGATAAGCGTACCGCCCACAAAGAGCGGGGCGATCTCCTTGGAGAACAACGGCTTGCCCCAACGGCCCATCCTTATGAGAGAGGCCGCGATGAGTGCTGCCTCTACGAGGATGGTAGCCCGCTCGGCTCGCCGGAGCACCGTGTGCGTCTTCTCCTCCCCCCAGCGCCCCAGATGCAGCACGAGCGAGAGATACGAGAGCGCCGTCGAGACACCAGAGGCAAGGAAAGTCGGGGCCATAAACGCCCAGTTGCGAGCCCACATCGGGACCGAGGTCGCGCTCAGGAGCGTCCCCGTGTTGGACCCGACGAACAGGGCGACCGGCAGGGCTAGGATGGAGAGCACCTTGGCCGGGATGAGCTGGATCAGGAGCCGGGAGAGGAAGTTGCGCCCGAGCAACCCATCCTCTGCGGCCTGGCGAACCGCTAGAAGCCCGCTCAGGTTACCGTACATAACGAGCGACCAGCTCTGGTTGGACATTGGCGAACGCAGCTTCCACACGCGCATCATATTGTAGAAGCGCTCGGGGCGACCGAGGTCCCAGATCAGGAGTATCGGGCTCAGGATCATCGCGACGAGCGAGGTATAACGGCCAACCCTGGTGAGCGCCTCGTCCTCGTGGCCCAGGACGTTCGCCAGCGTCGTGAACAGTTGCACCCCGGCGGCGATACCCCCGATCCAGAAATAAAGGGGTATCTGCCACGTCCAGTGCGCGGCCTTTATGGGCGGGACGCCGTAGTAGCCTTTCTCGTCGCGTTTGGGGTCCGTCCTCGTATGGTGAGAGGTCTCGGGCCTCCCGTTGTCCGGGTGCCCGTTGCGGTTCTGCAAAGTCTCCCGCGTGGCGTCTGCCATCTCTTCTCCCCTCTCTAATCCCTGAAAGCCAGCGCCACGACGGCACCCAGTACCCCGGCCGCGATAGCACTGGTTACGAAGGCGCCCCTGACCTTTGCCTGCGGCAGGAACGGGTGACGCGCCAGGTTGTAGGTCTCCGGCTCGTCCAGGAGGATGAACTTGGAGTGGTTTCCCCCGATGCCGCCGGTACCCCCCACCTCGGGCGTACCATAGACATACGCCTGGCTGTACCCCTTGGCACGCAGGGTCGTAATCCTCTCTTCGGCTACCTTTTTGAGTTCCTCGACCTCGCCGAACATAATAGAGTTGGTCGGGCAGGCCTTGGCGCAGGCGGGCTCCATCCCATCGCGCTGGCGGTCGTAACAGAGAGTGCACTTGAAGACCCTGCCGTCTTCGGGGACCTGGGTGATAACGCCATAGGGGCAGGCCGGGACACAGTAGCCGCAGCCGTTGCAGATGTCCGGCTGGATGTAGACGTTATCGAACTCGTTGCGGATAATGGCACCTGTCGGGCACGCTTGCTGGCATGGGGCTTCGACGCAGTGCTTGCACACATCGCTCATGAACGTCCAGCGTCCCAGGGCGTCTAGCTCCGCCCCGCCGGGCAGTTGCTCGCGCACGTCCTCGGCGAGGGCGACGAGGTCCACGTCGCCGGTCAGGCGCCGGTGCTTCGGGTTCTCGATAAATGCGACGTGGCGCCAGGTGGTCCCGGAGAGTTGTCTGGTGTTGTCGTAGGAGTTGCCGGAGAGCTCGTAGCCGTCGGCGGGGATCTGGTTCCACTGCTTGCAGGCAACCTCGCAGGCCTTACAGCCTATGCAGACCGTGGTGTCGGTCAGGAATCCTGTCGCCATTTACTTCCCTTCCATTACTCTGCGCCGGATCTCTTGGATCGGTGCGGCGGGGTCTGTTTTGATGCGGAACATCCTGCTGCCGAGAGCTATGTGCTGGGGGACATACACCCGGTCGACCATCCCCGTCCCGATGTTGAAGTAAACCCCGGGATCTAGCATCACCTTTCCGCGGATCGGCTTGAGGTTCTTTCTGGCGGCCTCGGGGTGCTCGGAGAGCCACGCCCCGAGGTTCATCAACTCTTGCTGCATTATCTCGCGGCGAGACGAGTCGTCGCGATAAGTGTCGCTGCGCGTATCGCCGCCCCCATCACCACGCGCGAGCGTGACGGATTCATCCTGGACATGCCTGTCTCTGCGCCTCCCGTCGCGTGGGTCGCTCACACTCTCCCCTTCTCAAGGTTGGCGGTAAAGGCTTTGGCTTCGTGCATGGCAACGTTTGCTTCGAGGCTTACCGGCATCAGGTTGTTGACGATGTCGCCCTTTACGAGGCCGTTCGGACCCCAATGATAGGGCAACCCGATGGTGTGGATGCTCTTGCCGTTGTCCTTGTAGACCGCGATTCGGTCGGTCACGAGTGCCTTGCAGTGGATCTTGCCGCGGCTCGTGGAGATGGTGACCCAGTCGGTGTTCTGGACACCCTTATCCCGCGCGAGTTCGGGGTTGATCTCCGCGAACAACTCCGGCTGCAACTCGTTGAGCCAGGGGATCCAACGGCTCATCGCCCCGCTGGTGTGGTGCTCGGTGAGCCTGTATGTCGTAACCACGTATGGATACTTGGGGTCCTCGGGCTTGTTGTATGGGTTGTCGGGTCGCTCGAACTTCCTGACCGCCGGGTTGTACTGCTGGGTGTACATCGGGTTGTGGATCGGCGACTCCAGGGCCTCGTAGTGAACCGGGAGCGGCCCGTCCTTGAGACCCACGGGCGCGAAGAGCCAGCCCTTCCCGTCACCCTGCAGGATGAACGGGCCATTGCCGGGGATGGCGTCCATCCCCCCCGAGTCGGCTTCGGGACGGTAAGACGGCGCCTTGGTGGGCACGAAGTCAGGTTTGTCCTCGCCGGTCCACTTCTCCTCGTCCTCGTTCCACCACACGAGCTTCTTGCGCTCGCTCCAGGGCTTCCCTTCCGGGTCGGCGGAGGCCCGGTTGTAGAGGATGCGCCGGTTGTCCGGCCATGCCCAACCCCACTCCGAAGCCTGCACGGGCTGTTCCCGCCACGGCTTGCGCCTCCTCGACTGGTTCACCCCATCCGCGTAGACGCCGCAGTAGATCCAACCACCACACGCCGTCGAACCATCGTCCTTTAGATCTACAAAGCCCTTTACAGGCTTTCGGTCGGCGACCGTATAGCCACTGACCTCCTTTGTGATGGCCTCTATGTCCGGCTCCTCGTACTCACCCTCGGTGGGGTAGTCCCAGGTCATCGCCTTCAAGAGCGAGTCGCGCGGCTCCGCGGAGTCCTTGTACAGCTCCTTGAGCCTGCGCCCCAGATGGAAGACGAACCAGGCGTCGCTCCTGGCGTCACCCGGCGGCTCTACCGCCTTATCGTGCCACTGCAACATCCTCTGGGTTTGGGTGAAAGACCCGTCCTTCTCCGCGATAAGCGCGCAGGGTATGAAAAAGGTCTCCGTGCCGCACTCCTTCGGGTCTATGCCGTCGGACTTCCAGGCGGTTGCGACCTCTACCTCGTAGGCGTCGAGTACGACGAGCCAGTCGAGATTGCGCAGACCGTCGCGAGCGAGCCTCGCGTGCGGGCCACCGACCGCGAAGTTTTGACCGAATACAAAGGCACCCTTCACCCCGCCGTCCTTCATCTCCATGATCGTCGGGTAATAGGAGTGGTCGCCTGAGAGGCGCGGGAAGTGGTCGAACAACTCACCGTTCTCCGCGTCGAAGTCATCCCCGTACCACGCCTTCATCAGGCTGGTTACGTACTTGGGGAAGTTGCTCCACCAACCCGATGAGGCAGTCTCGCTCTCCACGTAATCCTGCCATGTATCGTGTTCTTTGTTCACGTCTGGCATCGGCAGATAACCGGGGAGTATATTGTAGAGCGTAGCTATATCCGTGGAACCCTGGATGGTGGCGTGTCCGCGCAGCGCCATAATGCCGCCGCCGGGACGTCCTATGTTACCCAGAAGGAGCTGCAGGATGGCGGCGGTGCGGATGATCTGCGCGCCCTTGGAGTGCTGGGTCCAGCCGACCGCGTAGCAGAACGCCGTAGTCCTATCGCGCCCGGAGTTCTCGGTGATAGCATTGGCAACCTCGAGGAACGCCTCTTTAGGACAGCCGGTAACCTTCTCGACCATCTCCGGAGTGTATTTGGAGAAGTGGCGCTTGAGGATCTGGAACACGCACCTCTCGTGCTGGAGGGTCTCATCACTCGGGCGGTCTCCGTCGGCATTACTCTTCTGTCCCTGTCCCCCGCCGGAGTCGCCCGACAAAGCGCCCTGGCTCCCTCCGACCGAGGCGTAATCTATGGGTGCACCCTCGTAGCGCCAATTCGTCGGATCGTACATCTGCTGCTCCTCGTCCCAACCGACGAAGAGCCCCATCTCATCGATGTCCTTGTAGTCCTCGGTCACGAGGGTCGCGGCGTTAGTGTACTCGCGCACGTACTCCTCGAAGTACTTATCATTCTCTATGACGTAGTTGATCAGACCACCGAGAAACGCTATGTCCGTGCCCGGCCGTATCGGCGCGTAGATGTCGCACATCGCACTCGTCCTCGTGAACCTTGGGTCCACGTGAATGAGCTTCGCCCCGTTTTTCTCCTTGGCGATCATCGGGTGCCGGAAGCCCACCGGATGCGCCTCGGCCATGTTCGAGCCCTGTATCATTATGCAGTCGGAGTTCTGCAGGTCCTGCAGGCCGTTGGTGGCGCCGCCCCTACCGTACGTGATGCCCAGACCGGGCACCGTCGCACTGTGTCATATTCGGGCCTGGTTGGTAATCCTCACGAACTGTAACGAGTGGAAGAGCTTGGTGATGAGGTAGTTCTCCTCGTTGTCTATCGTCGCCCCGCCCACCGAGGCCACCGCCATCGAGCGGCTAAGCGTCTTGCCGTCCTCGTCCTTGTCTTCCCAGTTCTCATCGCGCGTCTTCTTGACGCGTTCGGCGATCATGTCCATCGCCTCGTCCAGCGAGAGGTCCTCCCACTCCTCCGAGTAGGGCCTGCGGTACTTGACCTTTGTCTGACGGTAAGGCGAGTTCACCAACCCGAACTGAGCCGAACCCTTGGGACACAGAGTACCCGCGTTGATAGGGCTATCAGGGTTGCCTTCAATATCTATGATGCGCCCATCGCGGTGGTAGATCAGGGTGGAGCAGCCAACCGCGCAGTAAGGGCAGACACTCACCGTCTTCTTCACACCGGGGTCGCCGGTACGTGCCCTCAAGTCGCGGGTCGCCTGACTGATCGGGTGCTTCACTGTTACACCGACGTGGTTCTTGATCTTGGACCACAACCCGTCCGTGTCGGTTACTTTGAGGAACATGCCCACTCCTTTCCGTTGTATAACCGTACATCCCCATGACTTCCCTCGGTAATTCTAAACGTGTTGCTTTGAATGCGAAACAGTTATCTTTCACAAGTTTTTCACAAAAGCCGTCTCCGTGCAGATCATTCACGCGGCCCAGTACAGTTTGGTGGCGCAAAGGGTGTTGTGCCGGGTTTCGGCATCTGGTACGGTTTATCTGAGATAGGACTTCTGAAGAGGGAAAGGGGGTCTGCTCAAAGAAACAAATCGCGAATCGTTCGTCCCCCGCCGTCGCGCGTGGGGTTTACTAGGAGTACCCTAAGAGGAGGAGTAATCCGTGGCTGAAAACAGGTGCGTGGTCTATCAGGGACCGGGCGAGGTAACTATCGAGGACATAGGCTACCCGAAGCTTGAGGTGCCCGAGTACGTAGCGGATAACATGGGGTTCAGGTCCAAAGAGGCTCCGCACGGCGTGATCCTGCGCATCGTCTCGACCAACATTTGCGGTTCGGATCAGCACATGGTCCGGGGCCGCACAACGGCGCCGCAGGGGCAGACCCTGGGGCACGAAATCACCGGCGAGGTCATCGAAGTCGGCAACGACGTCCAGTTCATCAAAGAGGGCGACCTCTGTTCCGTCCCGTTCAACATCGCCTGCGGGCGTTGCCGGGCGTGTAAGGAGCGCATGACCGGCATCTGCCTCAACGTCAACCCGGACAGGCCCGGGTCGGCCTACGGTTACGTGGACATGGGCGGTTGGCCCGGCGGACAGGCCGATTACGTGATGGTCCCCTTCGCGGACTTCAACCTCCTGCCGTTCCCGGACAAAGATCAGGCGATGGAGAAGATCCTGGACCTCACCATGCTCTCGGATATCTTCCCGACGGGCTACCACGGCGCCATTATGTCGGGCGTGACTACAGGCTCCACGGTCTATGTCGCGGGCGCCGGCCCGGTCGGCCTCGCGGCGGCGCACGCGGCGCAGTTGTTGGGGGCGGCGGTCGTCATCGTCGGTGACGCGGTCGAGGCGCGCCTCGAGCAGGCCCGGTCTTTCGGCTGCGAGACGGTAGACATCACCAAAGACGCCTCTCTAGAGGACCAGATCACCGAGATCATGGGCGAACCTATAGTCGATTGTACGGTCGACGCCGTCGGTTTCGAGGCCCGTGGGTCCGGCTCGGATGCCGAGGAGGCCCCGGCTACGGTACTCAACCAGGCTATGAGCATCACGCGCGCAGGCGGGAGCATTGGTATACCGGGTCTGTACGTGACAGGCGATCCTGGCGCGTCGGACGAGGATGCCCAAGAGGGTAGGCTCAAGCTGGACTTCGGCCTCGGTTGGGCCAAGAGCCATGCATTCTACACTGGCCAGTGCCCGGTTATGCAGTACAACCGCGAGCTAATGATGGCGATTCTGAATGACAAGGCCCAGATCGCCAAGGCCGTCAATGCCACGGTCATTCCCCTGGACGAGGCCCCGGAAGGTTACAAGGAGTTCGACTCCGGAGTCGCCCAGAAGTTCGTGCTCGACCCGCACGGCGACCTCCAAGGCGCCAGCAGAGCCTGAAAAACTCCTACAGAATAGTCTAGAGTCGCAAGAGGGGCCGGGCGATTGCCCGGCCCCTCTTCGTTCGTTTGCCTGGCGAGAGACTTATGAGAAAAGTGGCGCAAACGACCCGAACCTTTTGCCTTATCTCCAGCCGTTTCTTGCACCGGCCTGTGTAACTGGCGACGACTTCTTTGTATAGTACAAGTTGTGAGCATCGGAAGGTTATTTGGAAACCTGCGTTGGCCGGAGAGCTTGCTTCTACTTTTAGCCTGCTTTATTGCGCTCCTGATCCCCGCCAACCCGACCTCGGCCCACGGCAACGAAAACGGCGACGTCGTCGTACACGTGACGGACGATGGGTTCGAGCCGCGGTCGTTAGAGGTCTTGGCCGGCGATACGGTCGTGTTCGAGAACGCGGGCCGGGAAGCGCACTGGCCCGCCTCGGACGACCACCCGACGCACACCGTGTATCCGGAGTTTGATCCCTTGGGGCCGGTCGAGCCGGGAACGAAGTGGAGCTTCACCTTCGACAAGCCGGGTACTTGGAAGTACCACGATCACCAGGCTCCTAACCTCAAGGGAGAGGTCGTCGTGCACGAGAACGGCGGTTTCCTCGCCTCGGTGCAAAACTTCTTCCTGGGCGCCTACAACGCGACCGCCGGTATCTTCGGATCAGAGGAAGGAGAGTCTGCTTCGGGTGAAGAAGCCGGGCAACTCTCGAAGGCGCGGTACGAGGAGGTCAAGGACGACTATGTCGCGCTGGTGAGGGATGAGGATCCCCAGGCGGCTCTGAGCAAGATGCGCGGTGAGATCGAGACGGACGACGCCCTCGCGCGCTCCTGCCACGCGCTCGTGCATGACATCGGGCGCGAGTCGTACGGAAAGTACGAAGACTTCGGCGAGGCGATGAAGTACCAGGATGAGATCTGCAACTCCGGCTACCTGCACGGGATCATCGAAGCCCGCTTCTCGGAGAGCGAGGACGTCTTCGCCGACATGGAGACGATGTGCGACGAGTACCCGACGAATAGCACCCTGAGCTGGCAGTGTTACCATGGCCTCGGGCATGGCGTGATGTACTACACTGCCAACGATCTGCCCCGCTCGTTGGAGATGTGTGACGCCTTCGCCAGCAACTTCGCCCGGGCTACCTGCTCCAACGGCTTGTTCATGGAGAACTTCTCCGCCGACCAGAAGCTCCACCTCTCGGAGTACCTGGACGAGAACGACCCTCTCTATCCCTGCGCGGAACAGGTCAAGGCCCACAAGGAGAACTGCTACCTGTACGCCCCGACATACTTCCTCAGCCTCAACGAAGGAGACTACACCGGCGCCCTGGAGTTGTGTAACGGTGCCGAAGAGCCTCTCCGGCAAGCGTGCGCCCGAGGTGTCGGAGCCCAAACGCTAAAAGAGAATATAAACGACCCGAAGCTGGTCGAAGCAGCCTGCGAGAGCGGCAGCCCAGAACAGGTAGAGCCATGCGTCAACGGGATGACGAGTCTGTACATCAGCCATCACGGCTCCCCGGAGCCCGCGAGGGAGCTGTGCGGTCAGTTGGAGGAAACCAACCAGCAAGCCTGCCGAGGCGCAATCGAGGCGCACACCAGACGGTTTGTCAGTTAGCCGGTTCTACCTCCGGCAAGAGTAAGGCTAGCCGTGGAAAGCGGCTCTGCTGGAGTTGGGCGAGCAGGACTGTATTGGCCGTCTCTCGGTCCCCGATGTTCACGCACTCAAGGGGTACACGTATGGTCTGTCTCGCGCGTTACTGTCGCCTCCGGGTAACAGCCAATGCTCCATAAACCTCAATATCTCTGGAAGCGCCCAAGGATCATAGGAACCATGTTAGCTTGGCATGCTAGGGTAAAATTGTCGTAAACGAGACAGTTACGAGCGGAGCATGCATGCTGGAGAAGACCAATGCGAAAAAGGCCCGGCGCGGGAGCAAGACAAAGGTTCGGGTACGGGTCGTCGAGGGTGGCCAGATGCGAGTGCGGCCAGACGTCCTGGCGACCGAGGAGCCGATGGAGATACGCTTGATCTCCGGTGGGAGCAGAAAGACAGTCGCGATCACCATGCGTACGCCAGGTGCAGACTTCGAGCTGGCCGCCGGGTTTCTTTACGGGGAGGGAATTGTGGCCTCCTGCGAGGACATCCTCAAGATAAGCTACTGCGTGGACTCGGACCTCGATGCCGAGCAGCAGTACAACATAGTGAACGTAGAGTTGCGCGGTGGCCGCGACTATGACCCGCGCTCCCTGGAGCGGCACTTCTACACCACGAGCGCCTGCGGCGTGTGCGGCAAGGCAAGCCTGGAGCAGCTAGAGTTGCGGGGCTGCCCCGTGATACCGCCAGGACCGGGTCTGGTGGCGCCGGAGACGATCTACGCGCTGCCGGAGAAACTCCGGGGGGCGCAGGGTCTCTTCGACGCAACGGGCGGCCTGCACGCGGCTGCGCTCTTCGACAAGGAGGGAACGCTCGTGGCGCTCAGGGAGGACGTAGGCCGCCACAACGCGACCGACAAGCTCGTCGGGTGGGCGCTGCTGGAGGGGCGGTTGCCGCTCTCGAATCACGTCGTGATGGTCAGCGGGCGGAGCAGCTTCGAGATCTTGCAGAAATGCCTTACCGCCGGGGTGCCCATAGTGTGTGCGATCTCCGCCCCGAGCAGCCTCGCCGTGGATGTAGCCCGGCAGTTCGGGATCACGCTGGTGGGCTTTTTGCGGGGAAACCGCTTTAACGTATATAGTGGTCACGAAAGAATCCTCGCGTAATCTCGCATAAGGAGAAGCGCGCGGCTTCCAAAGATTTGTGGGGAGGAAAAAGGGGAATACTGAAATCCAGTTGAATACGGGTCAGACACTCTAGGGAGAAGGAGGAGTTTAGTGTCTAGTCAGACAGCAAGTGCGGCTACGCCAAACCGGTGGGTGGTTGCCGTGGCCGCAGTGTTAATGCAACTCGGACTGGGAGCCGTCTACGCTTGGAGCATCTTTAGGGTGCAGCTCTCGGAGAACTACGGCACGGGCATTACCGCCGTCAACTGGGCGTTCTTTATCACGATCCTTATGATCGGCTTCGCGGCCTTTGCCGGCGGCCAGTTAGTGAAACGGCTGGGCCCCCGCATCGTCGGTGTAATGGGCGGCGTGGTGTACGGGATAGGAGTTGGCCTGGCCTACTTCGCCCAGGATAGCCTCGTCGTCCTGTACCTGACGTACGGCGTTATCGCGGGGATCGGTCTGGGGTTAGCCTACATCATCCCGATTCAGGTGCTCCCCAAATGGTTCCCGGATAGGCCCGGTTTCGCCACCGGCATAGCGGTAATGGGCTTCGGTGGCGGGTCCGCGGTTACCGTGCCTGTCGCCGGGTACCTGGTCCCGGCCGTCGGGCTGTTCGGGACCTTCGGCATCCTGGGGCTTGCCTACATCGTCTTCGTCGGCGGCGCGGCCTTCTTCATCACGAACCCACCCGAGGGCTACAGTCCCGAAGGATACGAACCCTCCGAAGAGGACAGCAGCCAGGAGGAGGAGCGCACACGAGACTTCAGCGGCGCCCTCAAGACGTGGCAGTGGTACGCCCTGTGGGCCATGCTCTTTTTGAACGTGACCGCCGGACTCTCGATCATCTCCGATGCTAAGGCGATTGCCTCTGAGCTCGGCGGGGCTACCGCAACCCTCGCCTCGATCTTTGTCATCGTCTTGGCCATTGCCAACGCGGCGGGGCGGCTTGGTTGGGCCACTCTTTCGGACTATATCGGCCCGAGAAATGTCTTCCTGACGATGTTCCTCATTCAGGCCGTGCTGTTCCTGCTGATACCACTAGTGGGGAGAGACGTGTTCTTCCTGCTCACTATCTTCTCGTTCGTCATTCTGACGTGCTACGGCGGCGGCTTCAGCACGATGCCCACGTTCGCGAGCGCGTATTTCGGGTCCCGAAACGTCGCAACGATCTACGGGGCCATGCTTACCGCCTGGG
>CADCVE010000066.1 GCA_902806065.1 uncultured Rubrobacteraceae bacterium
CGGACTTGGACGTACCTTCTTGGATGGCTTTGACGATCCTGAGACGAAGATCTTCGGAGTAGGGTTTCATAGCTTCTATGATCGCCTACGGCGGCCTTACAGGTCAACGGTTATGGTCTTTGCTGTAGGAGAGTAAGGGAGGTGCTTACTGAACCACGAGGGCCAAAGGTGCGAGACGCCGTCTCGCATCTCCGCAGCAGAGACTACGTGAACGTACTGCGTTGGCTCGTGTTTGGGAAGGACCGAGTGTTTCCCGTCCGGGCGACCTGCGTAACCTCCTTGTATATAGAGTAACCTACGCAACGGACGTTCCCTAGCCCTCGAAGGGGTAATGATGCTGCAGAAGGTTTTGGTTGCCAACCGCGGGGAGATTGCTATTCGGGCGTTCA
Source organism: uncultured Rubrobacteraceae bacterium (assembly GCA_902806065.1). Classification (GTDB taxonomy): domain Bacteria; phylum Actinomycetota; class Rubrobacteria; order Rubrobacterales; family Rubrobacteraceae; genus Rubrobacter_F. The sequence continues at coordinate 390 of CADCVE010000066.1, forward strand.
GGGCAGCGCACGAGCTTGGCATTCGTGCGGTCGCCGTCTACACGCCTGACGACCGCAGCTCTCTGCATCGTCAGAAGGCCGACGAGGCACACGAGATCGGGGAGCCCGGTCATCCAGTGCAGGCTTACCTGGATGTCGAGACGCTCGTCTCGACCGCGCTCCGGGTCGGCGCCGACGCAATCTACCCGGGCTACGGTTTCCTCTCGGAGAGCGCGGATCTCTCCCGCGCCTGCGCGGAGGCCGGACTCGTGTTCGTCGGCCCGCCGCAGGAGGTTCTCGCTCTCACCGGAGACAAGATGCGCGCCCGGGGCGCGGCGGAGGAGGCGGGGATTCCCGTCCTGCGCGCCTCGGGGCTGGTCGAAGGGCCGGAGGAGGCCGCCGAAGCCGCCGATGAGATAGGCTACCCGGTGTTCGTCAAAGCGGCGGAAGGCGGAGGAGGCCGCGGCCTGCGGCTGGTCGAGCGTGCGGAGGATCTGCACGATGCGGTGGAGGCCGCGACGAGTGAGGCCGAGGGCGCGTTTGGGAACTCGACGGTCTTTATCGAGGAGGCTCTCGTTCGTCCCCGGCACGTCGAGGTCCAGATCCTCGCCGATGCCGAAGGAGAGGTCGTTCACCTGTTCGAGCGGGATTGCTCGGTGCAGCGGCGTCACCAGAAGGTACTGGAGATCGCACCGGCGCCCAACCTGGACCAGGAGTTGCGCGAGAGGCTTCTAGAAGACGCCGTTAGCTTCGGGCGCGCGGTTGGCTACCGCAACGCGGGCACGGTGGAGTTTCTCGTGGGCGAGGACGGCCGGCACGTATTTATAGAGATGAACCCGCGCATCCAGGTCGAGCATACCGTTACCGAGGAGATCACCGACCTGGACCTCGTGCACGCGCAGCTCCGCATCGCCGGGGGAGAGACGCTCGAAGACATGGAGCTGTCTCAGGACAGCATCCGGCAGCGCAGTGTGGCGTTGCAGTGCCGCGTCACGACCGAGGACCCGGCCAACGAGTTCGCGCCGGACACCGGCAGGATCTCGGTATACCGCTCACCCGGCGGGGCGGGTATCCGCCTCGACGGCAGCAACACGTTCCCCGGAGCGGAGATAACGCCATACTTCGACTCGCTGCTGGTAAAGATGACCGCCCGCGGCGCCGACTTCCCCTCCGCCGCCCGCCGCGCACGCCGCGGCCTGGCCGAGTTCCGGGTGCGCGGCGTGACGACCAACGTCGCTTTCGTACAAGCCGTACTGGCAGACCCGGACTTCCTGGCCGGGGACTTGAGCACCTCCTTCGTGGACGAAAGACCTTACCTCACCTCCGTCTCCACCGGCAAGGACCGCGCGAGCCGCCTCCTGTCCCTGCTCGCCGACGTCACCGTCAACCGCCCGAACGGCGCACCGCCCTCTGCCCCCGACCCCCGCACCAAGCTCCCCCCAATGCCGGAGAACGACCCGACGGAGGAGGATGATGATGACTCCCCGGAGGGCTCGCGCCAGCGGCTGCGGCGGCTAGGCCCCGAGGGCTTCGCCGGTTGGCTGCGCGAGGCTCCAGAGCTGCAGGTCACGGATACCTCTCTACGGGACGCTCACCAGTCGCTGTTCGCCACCCGAATGCGGACCTTCGATATGCTCGCGGTTGCCCCGCATCTCGCGCGCGGGCTCCCCGGGCTGTTCTCCGCCGAGGTGTGGGGCGGGGCGACCTTCGACGTGGCCCTGCGCTTTCTGAACGAGGACCCGTGGGAGCGGCTCGCGCGTATCCGCGAAGCCCTGCCGAACGTCTGCCTGCAGATGCTGCTCCGCGGCCAGAACGTCGTCGGCTACACTCGCTACCCGCCCGACGTGGTCGGGGCCTTTGTCGAGGAGGCGCGTGAGACCGGCATAGATATCTTCCGTATCTTCGACGCCAACAACGACGTGGACCAGATGCGTCCCGCGATACAGGCCACGCTGGAGGCCGGGGCTATCGCCGAGGGGTGCCTATGCTACACCGGTGATCTCTCCGACCCAAGCGAGGAACTCTACACCCTGGATTACTATCTGCTCCTGGCGGAGAAGCTCGTGGAGGCTGGCAGCCACGTGCTGTGTATAAAGGATATGGCGGGTCTACTGCGGGCGCCCGCGGCGAGGCGTCTGGTCTCCGCGCTGCGGGAGGAGTTCGACCTCCCCGTGCATCTGCACACGCACGATACCGGTGGCGGTCAACTCGCCACGTACCTGGCGGCGGTGGAGGCCGGGGTAGATGCCGTGGATGGCGCGGCCGCTCCGCTCTCCGGGATGACCAGCCAGCCGTCCCTCGCCGCCATCGTGGCGGCCACTGATCATACAGATCGGGCCACGGGCCTCTCGCTCGACGCTCTGGGTGACCTGGAGCCTTACTGGGATGCGGTGCGCACTCTATATGCGCCCTTCGAGGCGGGGTTGCGTTCTCCTACAGGAACGGTGTACCGGCATGAGATCCCGGGCGGCCAACTCTCCAACCTCCGGCAGCAGGCACTCGCTATGGGGTTGGCGGATCGCTTTGAGGAGGTAGAGCATCTCTACGCCCGCTGCGATGCCTTGCTCGGTCATCTCGTCAAGGTCACGCCTACGAGCAAGGTCGTCGGCGACCTCGCCCTCTACCTCCTCTCCGCCAGCATAGACCCTGACGAGTTGGAGGAGGATCCCGCCTCACACGATCTCCCGGAGAGCGTCTTCGGCTTTTTGAACGGCGATCTTGGAGAGCCGCCGGGCGGCTGGCCAGAGCCGTTCCGCTCCCGGGCCCTCGAAAACCGGGACGAAGATACCAACGACGAGGAGCTCTCCGAGGAAGACCGCGCGGCGCTCGACGGAGAAGACCGCCGGGAGGCGTTGAACCGGCTCATGCTACCCGGACCGGCAAAGGAGCACGCGGCGGCAAAGGAGCGCTGGGGTGACGTCTCGGTCGTCCCGACGAGGGCGTTCCTCTACGGGCTGGAGCCTGAAGAGGAGTTGGCAGTGGATCTCGAGCCCGGTGTGCGTATATATATTCGGCTAGAAGCGATAACAGACAGCGACGACAGGGGTACGCGCACCCTGATGGTCTCCGTCAACAGCCAACTGCGGCAGGTGGACGCTCAGGACCGTTCGCTAGAGCCGGAGACGCCGGCTCGCGAGAAGGCCGACCCGGAGGAGGCCGGACACGTCGCCGCCCCGATGACCGGCGTGGTAACGCTGGCGGTGGAAGAGGGAGAGCAGGTCGCCGAGGGCCAGCAGGTTGGGACGGTAGAGGCCATGAAGATGGAGGGCTCGATAAGAGCCCCCGTGGAAGGCACCGTCGAGCGGCTCGCCGTCGACTCGGGCACCGACGTCGAGTCCGGCGACCTGCTACTCGAGATCGAGCCGGGCTGAACCAGAAGACGAATTGTGCGAAAGGGTTTACCTTCTACACACCGCTTTACGATGGCATTCTTAGCACGGGTTTCAGTACGGTTCCTTCTTCCGCTTTCTCGGCGGCCTGGTTGATGTCGTCCAGGTCGTAGAATTCGATCAGGCGGTTGAAGGGGAAACGTCCCTTATCGTACAGCTCGATCAACCGTGGGATGAAGACGTCCGGGACGCTATCGCCCTCGACGATACCGCGCACGGTCCTCCCGGGGATAAGGATGTTGTTCATGTCCAGGCTGGCCTCCGTACCCAGTGGGGCCGCCCCGATCAGGCCGCACACGCCGAGCGGCGCCAGTGCATCGACCGCCTGCCGAAACACTCCGGGCACCGCGGTCGTCTCCAGTGTATAGTCCGCGCCGCCGCCGGTAATTCTCCCTATCTCCTCGACCGCGTCGGTCTCCACGCCGTTGATAACGTGCGTCGCGCCCAGATCCCGCGCCAACTCCAGACGGTTGGGCTTCACATCGATCCCGATGATGGTGGTACACCCCGCGACCTCCGCCGCCATTACGGCGCTCAGGCCAACGGCGCCCGTACCGAACACGGCTATGCTGGAACCGGCCTCCGGACACAGGGCGTTCAATACGCCTCCCGCGCCGGTCTGTACCCCGCAGCCGAGCGGCCCCAGCAACTCTAGCGGCACATCCTGGCGCACCTTGACCGTGCTCCTCTCCGTTGCCAGGGCGTAGCTGGCGAATGAGGACTGGCCGAAGAAGTGATCGTGTACAGCGTCGCCGTTTTTGCTCAGGCCGTTGGAGCCGTCGGGGCGGGCGCCGCCGAAGTTACGCCCGAAGAAGTCCAGGCAGTACGCCGGCCTCCCGCGCATGCAGTTGGCGCACAGGCCGCAGGAGTTGAAGCTCAGGACTACGTGGTCTCCGGGCTGTACCTTGGAGACGCCCTCGCCGACCCTCTCGACTATCCCCGCGCCCTCGTGACCGAGCACCGAAGGCAGCGGCACCGGGTACCACTGGTCCCGGACGATCAAGTCCGTGTGACAAACCCCCGTTGCGACGACGCGCACCAGCACCTCGTCCGCCCTCGGCTCCTCCAGCTCTAGCTCCTCGACGGAGAAGGGCTGCTCTTTCTCACGCGCTACCGCAGCCGTGATCTTCACCATATACCTCCCACTTTCCCCTTACACGATCGGCTCAGAGTAACACCACCGGGTCTCACGGACGACAAACTCAGTAAACGACGCTAGACAGTCAAACGCGGCCCTGGGCCAGCCGACGCGCGGTTTGTTAGGGACGGACGATGTTTCCGACCGGGTGGTACGAGTGCGCGGTTGTGTACCCGGCGAGTGCGGTGAGATGGGGGGCGGCAAAATTCCCCTTGTACGAGGCGAATACGGATAGTAAAATCCCCCTTGTCAATAGCACGGAGAGGAGGTGATCCAGATAGACGTATCGAGTAGTAGTCGCGGGTATCTTCTGGGAGAGGTGGCTCTGACCTAGGCCCACTGAAAACCCTGCGGGATACTAGGTTAACATCCATCCGCCTCTCCGTTAGTAGTAGGCGGACGTGCTGAACCAGATACCTGCGTAGCACTCAAAGGGTACGGCCCCCGGAACTTCTCCGGGGGCCGTTTTTGTTGCCCGCGAACGGACTACGCTGGGCCGAGTTCCCTTAACGTACGACCTCGTCGATGAAGGAAACCTCGTACAGGTGCGGCTCGAACTTCTCCGCGATCTTTGCGGCCTCCTTCATATGAACCATCGCCTCGGGGTCCTCCAGCATGGCTTCGAATGCCTCCTTGCTCCGCCACTGCGCATAGTTCACGATCCGCGTCCCATCGAGGCTTTTGTGCAGATTGGCCGACACGAAACCCGGAAGCCCATTCATCACCATCTCCGTAGCGCCCACCAGCAGATCCAGGAGACGCTGCTGGTTCTCGGGCGTCACCGTAAATACGTTGATGAGCGTCACGACATCCCCATCACGCGAAATCTCCGTCATGCACTACCTCCTGCTAGCCTGTATATCAGGATATTGATATAATATCAGGATACTTATACTAGAACAAGGAGGAGCTTATGAGGGATGGGTTGGAAGGTAGGGTTGGGTACCAGATGAAGCGTGCCCAGCATGCGTTGCGTAATGAGGTGGATAGTGCCTTACGGGAGGTTGGGATGACTGTGGCTCAGTATGCGGCGTTGAGTGCTCTTGAGATGGCGCCGGGTTTGTCTGGGGCCGAGCTTGCCCGGCGCGGTTTCGTCACGCCGCAGACGATGAATGGGATCCTGGTGAACCTAGAGAACGCCGGGCTCGTCGTGCGCCGATCTCACCCGGAGCACGGGCGTATACTGCGGTCTTTCCTTTCGGAAACGGGCCAGGAGTTGGTATCCAAAGCGCATGTGGTGGTCGATAACATAGAACGGCGGATGTTGGAGGGGCTGGGCCGGGAGGACCGGCAGCGACTTCTGGAGGCGCTGCGTAGCTGTGCCGGTGCGTTGGAGGCCGGCACGTAGAGGATAGTCTCCGATGTGCGGTTGGAGCCATCTCCAAACTACGCGGGAAGGAGTAGAGCGCCGTTTACTCTTCACCGTCGAAGTAGCCGATCTCCGCGTCCTCTCTGAGGTACTTGTGCAGCACCTTCTCTCCTTCGGACCTCCGGGGTCCGACCCGGCGAAGAGCCCGACCTTCCCCGAGTCCGGGTAGACGAGGATGTCCGGCTCGACCATAGTGGAGAGGCAGAGGTAGCGTAACGGCTCGCCGGAAGTATTGTAGACTTGGTGCGCATGCGCCTCGCCTACTGGTAACGCTACGTAATCTCCTTGTGAAAGGGCGAACTCCCGGTCGCCTATGCGGAGCGTGCCGGACCCTTCGAGGACGTAAATGGCCTCCTCGTTAGCGCAGTGGTAGTGATAGGGCCAGGCCTTGCACCCCGGCGGCACCTCACAGAGGCTACAACCGAGCTTCTCGCCGTGGGCGGCGCTACCGAGGGCCTTGCGACGATAGCCAAGACTCTCCCCGTGCGACTGCTCGCTCCATTCCAACTCGTTCTCGTTCACGGTATTTTGATGGTTCACGCCAAACTCCTGCGTCTCGCTTCGCACCGGTATCATCGCTCCTCTGGCGGCGTCCAGTGGCGGCCTTTGACGCCTGCGTACTCGGATTGCGGGCGTATGAGCCGGTCGAGGGCGCGTTGCTCGAAGCAGTGCGCTGTCCAGCCCGCTACGCGGCCGATGGCGAAGGTGGGGGTGAAGAGGTCCGTGGGTAGGCCGAGTCCGTGCAGCAGGAGCGCGGTGTAGAACTCGACATTGGTCTGGAGGTTACGTCCCGGCTTGTATTCGGCGAGTAGCTTCAGCGCCGTCTCTTCGACCTCCCTGGAGAGGCCGTAGAGGGCTGTGTCGCCGTCCGTTTCGTACAGGCGCTCCGCGGCGGTCGAGAGCACGTCGGCACGGGGGTCGCGGACTTTGTAGACGCGGTGGCCGAAGCCCATGAGTCGCTCGCCGCGTTCGAGCTTCTCGCGCAGGATGGGCTCCGCCCAGTTCGCCGATCCGATCTCGAAGACTACGTCCAAGGCGGGGCCGGGCGCGCCACCGTGCAAGGGGCCTTTGAGCGCCCCGACGGCGCCTACCACAGCCGAGACCACATCCGAACGGGTCGAGACGATCACCCTCGCAACGAACGTCGAAGCGTTCATGCCGTGATCCACTACCGTGTTCAGATACGTCTCCAGGGCTCGGACGAACTCATTCGCCGGCTTTTGGCCACTGAGCATGTACAGGTAGTTGGCCGCGTGGCCCAACTCAGGGTCCGGCTCGATGGGCTCCTTCCCGTTGAAGAGCCGCCAGTAAGCAGCCACGATGGTTGGGAAGCGCGCCACGAGGGCCAGGGCTTCCCCGTGGTTGTCGTCTTCCGCGATTCCCTCGCCCGGCGTGCTCAGGCTCGTCGTGCCCGCCGCCATCCGCAGGGCGTCCATCACGGGCACCCTTTCGGAGGCCGCTGCGCGGAGAAGATCTAGCGTGATCCGTGGAAGCGGACGTTGGATGTCCAAAGCCTTCCGCAAGCCAACCAGACGCTCCTCGTTTGGTAGGACGTCATGCCAGAGCAGGTAGACGGTCTCCTCGAAGGAGGCCTGCCTCGCTAGCTCCTCGACGCGGAAGCCGGCGATGGTCAACTCCCCAGCCTCTCCGTCCACGTCGCTGAGACGAGTTTGAACCGCCACTACGTCTTCCAGACCCGCTACGAAAGCGGTCGTGGGTTCGTCGTTCATGCGCCTGCACGCTCTCTTTCGTCTTCAGACCAGCTTGGAAGCGGACCCGTATGGTAGAACGCTCGCCAATCCACGTTGGGCGTCGCCGCCGAGACATACGTGAGCAAGCAGCGGTCGGAGGTGTTGATGATGCCACGCGTAGTGCCGGAGGGGACGTAGACGAGGTCCCCCGCCGCCACGTGACGCTCCTCGTCTCCCACCCGCATCAACCCCCGCCCCTCGACCACCACGTAGACCTGCTCCGGCCCATGGCCGTGAGGACGCTGGGCCGAGCCCAGAGCCACGTCTACCCAGGTGACTGTTAGCTCCCCACCATTAACGTCCCCCTCTGCAAGTGGGATGTGCGAGACTAGACCGTCCCGCTTGCGCCGGGGCGACCCCAACTTGTTCCTCGTGAACACGGCTCTGTTCCTCTCTACTCGCCCTCCATACACAAGGCAAGTGTAAGAGGTGTAATAATATTTATCAATATTGATAGAGTAATCAATGCTTGCTATTATCCTAGTATCTCCCTTGGCCGGGGATGGGAGAAGCGGCGGGCTGTTTCGAGGAGGCAGGATGACAAGAGGCCGGTATTTGAGTGCGCGGGAGGCGGCGGGAGAACTGGGGATCAGCGTGCAGACGTTGTATGCGTACGTAAGTCGAGGTCTGGTGCGTTCGGAGGCTGGCGAGGGCAAGAAGCGGAATCGGCGTTACCGGGCGGAGGATGTACGGAAGCTCAAGGAGCGCGCCGAGCAGCGTCGGGAGCCGGGCAAGGTGGCGGAGGGGGCGCTCTATTGGGGGGCGCCGGTAATGGAGTCCGGCATTACCTTGATCTCTGACGGCAGGCTTTACTACCGGGGGCGGGATGTGATGGAGCTTGCTACCGGGGGTAGCATCGAGGAGACTGCGGCCCTGATATGGACTGGAGAACTAGCGGATGTCCGGGGAATCTTCGGTGTCGAACCGTTTGTCTTCTCCCCCCGCTACGAGATCGTTCGCGAGAGCGTGACTGGCATATCGCCGGTCGAGGCCTTCCAGATACTAATACCTCTGGCGGCTATCGAAGACTTCGCCGCCTACGACCTCAGGCCCCGGGCCGTCGCGCGAACCGGCGCGCGGATCCTTCGCTCGATGGCGGCCACCGCTGCCGGAGCCGTGGTGGCTGGAGAGAGCGTGGCCGAGACCCTGCAATTGGGCTGGATGCCGGAGGAACCGGGGGGAGTGGACCTGTTGAACGCCGCGCTAGTCCTGTGTGCGGATCACGAGTTAAACGTCTCGACCTTCACAGCGCGCTGCGTTGCCTCGTCCGAGGCTACCCCGTACGGTGTCGTAGCGGCCGGGTTGTCAGCCATGCAGGGCGCGAAACACGGCGGGCAAACAGAGCTCGTCGAGACGTTTTTGAGGGAAGTGGAAGCCCTGGGCGATGCGCGTACGGCCATAGCCGCCCGCCTCAAACGCGGGGAGAGCGTGCCGGGCTTCGGTCACTCCCTGTACCCGGACGGCGACCCGCGCGGTGCCGGGCTACTCCGGCTAACGGCGGCGGCCCGTCCCCGGAGTCCCGCCGTTGCACTCTCGACCGCTGTAGCTAGCGAAGCCCTGGACCTCATAGAAGAGCGTCCTACAGTGGACTTTGGGCTCGTAACCCTGGCACGGGCACTCGGGTTACCGCCTGGCACCGCCATCGCGCTCTTCGCCATGGGGAGAACGGTCGGTTGGATCGGGCACGCCATCGAGCAGTACGGGAGTGACTTGCTCATACGTCCCCGCGCTCGCTACACGGGTAAGCAACCGGCTGACCCGCCGCCGCAGAGCTAGAGTAGAGAGTAGAGGCTCACCGAACCTATCTGCCAAGACGATGAACGTCAGGAGACTGCCGACCTCGCGCTCAAGCTTTTGCTAGGCCAATAGACTAAGTTCGTTTAGTCCGAAAGTGGGAGATCAGGAGTGGTGGTGAACATTCACGAGGCTAAAACGCACTTCTCGCAGCTCATCGAGCGGGTCATGAGGGGAGAGGAGGTCGTGATCGGTAAAGCGGGGGACCGGTTGCCAGGCTCGTCCCCTATAAGGATCACGCGCCCCGTACACCCGGTGGGTGGGAGGGGCGGGTTCGTATCTCAGAAGATTTCAACGAGTTGCCTCCCGGGGTAGGCGCCGCGTTTCGTGGCGAGCGAGCGTGAGGTTGTTGCTCGACACGCACGTTTTGTTGTGGTGGTTGGCGAACGATCCTTCGCTCGGTGAGGAGGCGAGGGAGGGGATCTCGGCTCCGGGTTCTTCGGTTTTCGTTAGCGCGGCCACGACGTGGGAGATCTCCATCAAGCAGGCGCTCGGCAAGCTGGACGTGCCCTCGGACCTCGTGCGCCAGATGGAGATAAACCGCTTCGAGGCGCTGCCGATAAGGGTCTCCCACGCCTACGCGGCCAGCGCGTTGCCCCGCCACCACGAAGATCCCTCTGACCGGATGCTGGTGGCACAAGCAGATGCGGAAGGGCTGACCCTCGTCACCGGAGACCCACGGCTACATCTCTACGGCGTGCATACCCTGGCTGCTTGAGGCCAGAGATAGGTGGCGGCCGCGCCAAGGGCCTTGCGCCGGTACCCGAAGACCTTGTCGTGCGACTGCTCATTCCATCCCAAACCGTTTTCGTTCACGCTGTTTCCGTGTTCCATGCCTTGCTCTTACTTACGCCAGTTTTACCGCCCTAAACCGCTCTACACTTTACTTGCTTACCGCCTTACATCGCTGTAGCAAGATTCCCTTTGGAGCCACTACCTAGCCGTTTACTACTAGTGCTTCTTGAGGTGGGATGCCTGGGACGGCCTGGCCGACGAGTACTTGTTCGCCCACGTGGATCACTGGAAGGGCCTCTGCGGAAATAGGTTCGGGGACGGCTGGCCTCCAGGTTCATATAATAACCTGAAAACACCCAGCAACCGGCCGAAGTGTGGGCCGTAAGGAGGCCCATCAATGGGCACGGAACTGTGGCAGTTCGCGGCCATGACAGCCGCCGGCATAGGCGTGGTAGCCTTGTGGATAATGTTCGTCTATAAACCGCGCCGAACCGGGGAGGACACCCCGCCGGAACTTCCTGAAGAAGATCGTCCGCAAGATCACGAAGATACTCCGGGGAGTTAGCAGTCCTGCAGCCAACCCTCCAGGCCGGCTCCGAACGGGTTATAGTTCGACCTTCGTGCCGGATAAGAGTTGTGGACGTGGCGTTTGTGAAGAGCGGGGAGGGAGAGACGCATGGCTGGTGAGGCGGGTAGGGCGACGGTCAGGTCGCTCGGTGAGGTTAGCGAGGAACCGGGTCGGATGGCCGAGGACGTGCGCGCGGGGTTGCTAGGCGTGCCTAAGGATCTCTCGCCGTGGCCCAAGTACTTCTATGACGCGGAGGGGTCGGAGATCTTCGAGGAGATAACCGCTCTACCCGAGTATTACCAGACCCGCACCGAACTCTCCATCCTCCAAGCGAAAGCCGGGGAACTGATCGCGCGCACTGACTCCCGGGAGCTCATCGAGCTCGGTAGCGGCTCGTCGAGCAAGACCGGAGCCCTGCTCAACGCGATGCTAGAGGCTGGTGACGCGGTGAGCTACGTGCCGTTCGACGTTAGTGAGAGCGCGGTCAAGGGTAGCGCGGAGAGGCTGCGCGAGGAGTATCCGAAGATGGAGATCTCCGGCTTCGTCGGCGACTTCGACCACTCCCTCGAACGCTTGCTCGACCATCCCCGGAAGGATGGCTCCGGTCGGCTCGTGATCTTCCTCGGAGGAACCGTCGGCAACTTTACGCCGGAGCGGCGACGGGAGTTTCTAGGCAGGCTCCGGGGGGGGCTGGAGAGTGGAGACTATCTCCTGGTGGGGTTGGACCTCGTCAAGGACGCTAGCGTTCTGGAGGCGGCGTATGACGACGCGGCGGGCGTCACGGCGAGGTTCAACAAGAACCTTTTGCACGTCCTCAACCGCAAGCTGGGTGGGGAGTTCGACCCGGATCTCTTCGCGCACCGGGCGACCTTCAACCCGGAGGAGTCGCGCGTCGAGATGTGGCTTGACTCGAAGGTCACGCAGGAGGTGCCGGTAAAGTCTCTGGGTCTGGAGGTTCCGTTCGACAAAGGGGAAGGTATGCGGACGGAGATCAGCACCAAGTTCACCCGCGAGTCCATAGCCAGCACGTTCGACGAGACCGGCCTTCGAATGCTCGACCTATACACCGACGACAAAGATCTCTTCGGTCTCGCTCTCGGCGAACCAGCCTAGCGGCGCCGGTTTCAATCGCTCTCCGACAGGTCTATAGTTCCTGTTTGGAAAGGTAGGCGACAGCTAAGGTGGGAAGCATGAGCACGGACCTGCGGGAGATCCAGAAGCCCCTGAAGGAGAAGTACCGCAACGAACCTGGTTCCTCCAGGATGACGCTCGGCGCGAAGGCGAGCGAAACGGGAACGCCCATAGCTTGCTCCGTGGACATGGCCGGGCACGTATACGAGGCTGAGGCCCATGCAGGCGCCGGAGGCACGGGTAATACCGCCTGCTCCGGCGACCTCCTCCTGGGAGCACTCGCGGCGTGCGCCCAGATCACCTGCCAGATGGTCGCCACGGCGATGAAGATCCCCACCGAGAGCATCGAAGTCGTCGCCGAAGGCGACTTTGACCTCGCTGGCACTCTAGGCCTCTCTAAAGAGGCCCCGGTCGGCTTCGAGAATATCCGTCTCCGCCTTCAGATCCAGGCTCCCGAAGCAACCGCCGACCAGATCGATACCCTGCACGAAAAGACGGAGCAGTACTGCGTCATCGCGCAGACCCTCGCGAAGCCTCCGAAGCTCGAAACAGAATGGGTACGCCAGGAGACCGGAGACGAGACCGGGTAATACGCTGGGCCCGCGTGGGTTCAAGAATATAGAGCCATCAGTCTGTTAGATCGGGCTCCCGGCTTGGAGCAAGCGCGCGACGCCTGGCTGCTCTGGCGTCTCCGGTACGAGCAATGCTTCGGCGGAGCCCGCGGGGGAACCGAGACGGCGGGCTTCGGCGGCGGCGAAACCCGCGAGAGTTCTGCGCATAGCCTCCTCGCCGCCGAACTGGAAACCGAGCTGAGTCGCATAGGCCACGCAGGCGTGGAGCTTGGTCTGTAGTGTCCCGGTAAAGTCCACCGCAACCTCCGCGAGACCATCGGGGAGGAGCGGCGACGGCTTTGCCGCGTGCTCGCGTGCATACTCGACCCTGGTTAGCCGGCGCGGGCCGAAAGCTGTTTGAGCATCCAGCGCGGGAACCTTGCCCAGAAGATTCCCTGTGAGACGTCCCAGAGCCGGACGAAGGGACGGCGCACGAGGCTGTCGAGTTGTAGTGTGACCAGCGTACCGGCCGAGATCGTCTCCTCTGCCCAGAACTGGAGCCGGGTTGGGCGGACGAGCCGGGGGCTGATGGTGTAGGAGCCGTAGAAGTATTTGAGGTCCCGGTATCCCGTGACCCCCGGGCGTGGGTCGCGGACCTCCCCGATCACGCCGGCGACGTTCAACAACGGCCCGTGATGCACGTTCAATACTCCCGGCTCGAAGCCACCATCGACGAACTCCACCCGAAAAGGCCACACCTGCCCCTCGGTGAACGTAGCCGGGTCGTTGAGCCACGACCACACCTGGCCGGCCGGGAATGGTGTAACGAACGAGCGCCGGTAGGTGTGCGACGTGAATTCCGGCGGCGCGCCCACGGGTACCGAGAAGTCCTCGGGTCCGATGTCGCGTTCGATCTTCACTCCCACACTCTACACCCTCTCGGTTCTCCTGGCGCCTGTAGGCGCCCGCACGTATGCTTGCACCGGGAAAACAAAAAGAGGAGACGGAACATAGGGAGCGATCAAGTATCGGCTATCGTCCGGGCGAAGGCGCGGCCGGGGATGGAGGAGCGGCTGTTGGAGACGATATAGGAGGCCGTGGGGCCGGCACGCTCCGAGGAGGGCCGTATCAACTACGACACGGACCGGGCTGTGGAAGATCCTTCGGAGATCATGTTGCATGAGAACTGGCGGAGCAAGGCGGAACTCGACGAGCACTTGAGTAGTCCGCACATGGAGGATCTGCTCGACAAGCTCCCGGAACTCTCGGAGGATGGAGTAGAGATCACGCTGTTCGAGACGGTTGGCTACGCACCAGCCCCGGCACACTAGCCAAACACCTCGCAGAGCCGAAACAAGACCTTATCGATTGTGAGTTCTGGTAGCGTGAAAGGGCCCCAAGCCGTCGGGTTACGTGCCGGGCGTTTATCATACGGCTGCTAGTGTAGGATCATGGGCACGAAAATCTGGTGGGATGGGAGGAAGAAGAGAGGGTGGAGGATTACTTCGAGAGGCTGAGAGGGTGGGCGAAGGCTAACCTGCTGCCGGCGGCCGTATTGTTGGGACTCATCCTGGCGGCGGGGCTGTGGTTCGCTTCACCGGTCTTCCACGGTCTATTTATTGGCTTCTACGCCAACTGGTCCTTCTGGGTTCTGGTGGTGTTCGGGGTGGCCCTCGTTGTCGTCCTGATCAAACGCGGCTACCGGCGGCCCGCGACGTTTGTGGCCGGGGCGTGGGTACTGTTGTTGTTCTTCTTCCTTATCTTTGGCGGGGCTCTGGAGCAGGTGCGCTTCTATGAGTCGCTCGAGGCGGAGACGCTAGACGAGATCCCCGAGACGGATGGCGTCCGGTTCTTGCCGCTGGAGGTAGCGGCCCGCGCTGCCCAGAACCGTGCCAACGAACCCCGCGTCGCCCTCGGCGACTTCGAGCCGCTGGAGACGGAAACGGACGAGCCTCTGGGCTACATCGCGCCCCGAGTACCGAACGGCGGCTTCAACGTCTTTACCTACCAGCAGCAAGGCGTGGCGGTCGTGGATGGCGAGGGTGGGGTCGAGACGCTGCGCGAGCCCTTCGAGTACGGCGAGGGAATGTCCATAACCGACAACGTGAATTGGAAGCTCGTGCAGGAGCGTTTCTGGGTCACCCTCACCAACCCCTACTACTCGATCCAGGGGGAGGATGAAGCTTTGATGCTCGTCCCTTACCTCAAGTACCGGCTCTCATTTCCGGTAACCATCCCCTACTGGGCGGGCACCTTTGTTGTTCACCCGGACGGCGAGATAGAAGACCTCTCCAGAGAGGAGATAATCAACGACGAGCGCTTCACGGGCGAGCGGCTGTACCCCGAGGATCTCGCGCGGAGGGCCGCCGAGTCTCTGACCTACCAGAACGGCATCTGGAACGCCTGGGTGACGCGCCAAGACGTGCCCGAGATACCAAACCTCGATAACACCGACAACGAGATGCCTTACCTCTTGCCCACCGCCAGCGGACCCGTATGGTTCACGGCGCTGGAGCCTTACGGGCCGTCGAATGCTACCTATACGATGCTCTACGCCGATGCTCACACAGGCGAGCACAGTATTTATAAACGGCCTCTGGACAACGCTCTACTCGGCCCGAATCGCTCGTTCGGGTTCGTCACCAACGCGTATCCGGACTTTCAGTGGATCCGGGCCGGCAACGGTGGAAGCGAGACCGGTAATGTCCTCTCCCTGGAGCCGCGCCCCGTGGTCCGGACGGACCCGGAGAGCGGCGAGATCGTCCTCTACTGGATGCTCTCCGTCACCACCCGTGACAGCTCGGACATAAACCTGACCGCCTTCGTCGACTCCCGCGACGGCGCTGTGATCGGCTTGCGCTCCTATGAGGAAGTCCTCGCCTTCGCCCGCGGAGAAGACGTCCCGGGCGCCATACCGCTAGAGGGCAGCGGGGGCGCGGAGGACGAAGGATCTACCGAAGCCGAAGCAACTGCCGAAGAGCCCTCTTCCTCCGGCGGCGGAGATACCCCGGGTGGTGAGACCTCCCCCACGGACCTGAGCGACGAGGAGCTTATACGCCTCCTGCGCGAGGCCGCCGAACGTCTCGAGAGCGAGTCCCAGCCGCCCTCAGAGGAGCCTACGACACCTTAGAAAGCGTACCGGACCCGGCAGTAGGGCAGCCGTTCTTCAAGCACTTCCCGAAATTCCCGTACGAGGCTGCGCTTGAGGTTCTTCTCGTAGCGGAGAACTCTTGCTCCGCTGGCCTGGGAAACTTTGTGCTCTTGTAAGTCCGGCCTCCAGAGGAGCTTTTCGCCTTTCGGGTGCCACTGGAGGTTGACGTCGTGCAACTCCTTCGTGTGGGTCAAGAAGATGACCTCCGCCGCCAACTGCGCCTTTGCCGCCGGTGAGAGTGCTGCGTCGAGCATCCCGAAGAGTTCCTCGTAATCCTCCCGCCACCCCTCCTTCACGATCACCGGCCCGAAGTTCACGTTTACTTCGTAGCCCGCCTCGACGAAGTCGTTTATCGTCGCCATGCGATCCTCTACCCGCGAAGTCCGTACGTCCACGAGCCTCGATGTCTCTGGCGGCATGAGCGAGAACCGGATGCGCGTCTTGCCTCGCGGGTCATATCTTAAAAGCTCCCGATTGACGAACTTGGTTGCGAAGGTCCCCTTCGCGTTGGGCAGTTCGCGGAAGAGCCGCACGAGATCCCGAACGTTCTCGCTGATCGTGGCGTCCACCGAGAGGTCGGAGTTCGTGCAAGCTCGTACACCCACAGGTGCGGGTCGGCCTGCGTCGGGTCGAGCTTCATTCCTTGCTTGTCCGCGTGCTTCCCAATAGCACTCGATATCTCCCCGATGTTAACGAACGCCGTAATAGGATTGGCGTAGCCCTTGCGGCGAGCAACAAAGCAGTACGAGCAAGCCATTGCGCAGCCGTTCGCCTGCGAGGGCGCCACGAAGTCGCAACTGCGATAGAACGGCCGGCACGCAAGGCCCTTCTTCGTCCCGAGTACGAGTACCGTCTTCTTCGTTTCGTTCCAACTCTTGGCGACGTCTTCGTTACCGTGCAGTTCCGGGATGTTCCAGTGAGAGGGCACCTCGACGCGCCGCGCGTTTGGGAAGCGGTCCAGGATCTCACGCCCCCGCGCGTGTCCAGTTACGGAGGGCTCATGGTAGATCCTCTCGACGCGCAGCAAGCTCCCGGCGCTTGCAGGGAGACCTCGGGGCGTGAGATCCTTTGAAAGAGCGCCATCTTGCACGCTTCTACACTACGAGCCGAGCCCGCCTGTAGCCGTGATGTCTGACACCCTCACAGGCCTGGGCGGACTGTTCCTATCTACGAGTAAGCGTCACACTCCAATTCGAAGACCGAAGGGGCTGAGGGCGTCCAGCCCAAGATGCGCCGCGCTTCCGCGCCGAGTCGCTAGCTCTCCCACCGTTCCGCCAGCGACCCGTTAAGCAGCACGTCTATGCTTCTCCTCTCCCCGGCTTTCTCTGATACGGTAATTTACTTACCGTAGGGTGCATCCTAGTTGTCCTATTCGAGCGTGGGTATAAAATTACTGTATGGTGCGGTTCGCGGGATTACCGTAACGGCTGCCTGCAACACTCAAGTAACTATCTTTGAATCGGCGGTATCTTTGAAGACTTTTTATAGGCTGATGTCGTTCACCCGGGGCCGGGGCTACTTGCTGACCATCGGGTTCGTTTGCGCAGTGGGGCTTACGCTGGCGAGTCTGGCGATCCCCTGGCTCGTGAAGGAGGGGATCGACCGGTCGTTCCCACCCGACCAGGCTGGGGACACGAGCCTACTGTGGCCGCTCGCGGGCGGTATCCTCGGGCTGGCGTTCCTGCGCTTTCTGTTCGGTTTCGGGCGGCGCTACTCGACGAACTACCTCGGGCACGTCGTCGAGTTCCGGCTGCGCGAGGCCCTCTTCGGGAAGATGCTCTCTCTGCACCACGGCTTCTACGACAAGGCCTCCACCGGAGAGCTCGTCTCTCGGGCGACCAACGACCTGCGGGTGGTGCGCTTCTTCGTCGGCTGGGGGATGTTCCAGCTCTTTATCAGCCTGCTAACGCTCGTCGTGGTCTCGGCGGTGCTGTTGTACCTCAACGCGCCTCTCGCGCTTATAGTACTGAGTCCCATGCCGTTGCTCGCGTTTGCGGCGTGGCGGTTCGCGGCGAAGGTTCATCCGATCTTCCGCTCCGTCCAA
Organism: uncultured Rubrobacteraceae bacterium; assembly: GCA_902806065.1. Classification (GTDB taxonomy): domain Bacteria; phylum Actinomycetota; class Rubrobacteria; order Rubrobacterales; family Rubrobacteraceae; genus Rubrobacter_F. The sequence continues at coordinate 17,990 of CADCVE010000066.1, forward strand.
CAGAAGCTCGCGGACGTTACGACCGTCGTGCAGGAGAACGTCTCCGGCATCCGGGTGGTAAAGAGCTTCTCCCGCGAGCCCTTCGAGTCCGGCCGCTTCGGCGACAGGGCCGAGGGCGTTCTGAACGAGACCCTCGCCGCCCGTGGCCTGCGCGCGTTCTACATACCGGGAATGAGCTTCCTGCCCGCAACCTCCATCGCTATCCTCATCCTCTTCGGTGGTCGTGCCGTGGTAGAGGGTACCCTCACCGTCGGCGAGTTCACGCTCTTCCAGCTCTACCTGATGCAGTTGATCTGGCCGATGCAAGGCTTCGGGATGGTCGTGGACCAGGGCCAGCGAGCGTTGGCCGCCTGCGAGCGGGTCTTCGAGATCCTCGACTCAGAGCCAGGCGTCCTCACACCAAAGCACCCGAAACCCTTCCCCAAGACCGCCCCCGTAGTCGAGTTTCGCGACGTCTCCTTCTCTTACGATATCGGCGACGGACGCAGCAAGCCCGTCCTGGATGGCGTAGACTTGAAAGTAGATCCTGGCGAAGCCGTGGCCATAGTCGGTGCCACAGGCTCGGGTAAATCCACCCTGCTCTCTCTCGTTCCACGCTTCTACGACCCTGATACGGGCTCCGTTCTTGTGGGTGGAACTGACGTTCGTGACCTCGACCCCGAGGAACTGCGGCGAAACGTCGGTGTGGTGCCGCAGGAGACGTTTTTGTTCTCCGAGACGGTGCTGGACAACATCACGTTCGGGAACCCGGACGCGACGCGGGAGGAGGTCGAGAGCGCGGCGAAGGTCGCGGGGATTCACGACCAGATCCTCGGCTTCCCCAAGGGCTACGACACGATGGTCGGGGAGTGGGGCATCACCCTCTCCGGCGGCCAGAAGCAGCGTGTAGCCATAGCCCGCGCCCTCGTCAAGGACCCGAAGGTCCTTATCCTCGACGACGCGACCTCCTCGGTGGACGCCGAGACGGAGAAATCCATACAGGAAGCCCTGCGCGGCACCCTGCTGGAGTCCTCCGGTCGCACGACCTTTATAGTCGCCCATCGTCTCTCGACGATACTCCTCGCCGACCGCATCGTAGTCCTCGAAGGGGGCCGCGTTGCCGAGGCCGGGACGCACGAAGAGCTACTCCAGAGGCGTGGCCGCTACTATTCCCTCTACGGTGGGGAAGGGCGGAAGCCCAGCGAGGAGAGGATGCCGGCGTGAGGCGAGTAAAAAGCTATCTGCTCGGTTTCCCGCTGCTGCGGCTCTTCACGTTCGCGGCGCCGTACAAGGCGCGTATGTTGTGGCTGGGTTTCGTGACCGTGCTGGTCACGGCGGCGAGCCTCGCGGAGCCGCTCATTATCGGGTACGCCATAGACGAGGGGCTCGTGGCGGGGAGCCTGGCCGTTATCTACGCGATGGTCGCTCTGTACGTTGGGGTCAATATCCTTACGTGGGTCTTTAGCTACGTGCAGACTATCGGTATGGGGTGGGTCGGGCAGCATATGATCCTGGACCTCAGGAACGCGCTCTTCGGGCATTTGCAGTCATTGTCCTTGCAGTTCTACTCAGAGCAGAAGGCCGGTTGGATCATCTCGCGCCTCACGAACGATATCGAGAACTTCAATAACCTTCTCAATGATGGCGTTCAGAACCTCGTCAAGAATGGCCTGACCTTGATAGGCGTGTTTATCGCGATCTTCTTCGTCGACTGGCGGCTGGCGCTGGCTACCATCTCCATCCTCCCCGTAATGGTCATCGGCACCTCTATCTTCCGCATACAGAGTTGGAAGGCTTACCGCGCCGCCCGCGAGGCCGTCGCCGAGATAGCGGGTCACCTGCAGGAGAATATCTCCGGGATGCGCGTCGTCCAGGCGTTTACCAGCGAGAAGAAGAGCGCCGCCAGGTTCGACGGGCGCAACCACGCTTACCGCTGCGCCAACGCACGGGCCACCCTCCTCAGCGCCGTCTACTTCCCCGGCGTAGAGCTGCTCGGCTCCGTCGGCCTCGCCGTCGTCCTGCTCTACGGCGGCTACCGCGTGGTCGCCGGGGAGATGAGTGTAGGCGAGCTCGTCGCGTTCGTGGGCTTGCTCAATATGTTCTTCCAACCCATCCAGCAGCTCAGCCAGCTCTACAGTGACCTCCAGAGCACTGTTGCCTCCCTGGAGAAAGTCTTCGCCGTCCTCGATACCGAGTCCGACCGCGCCGACTCCCCGAATGCCCGCGACCTCCAAGACCTGCGTGGCGATGTACAGTTCGACCACGTGAGCTTCGCCTACGGTGAGGATGTCGTACTGGACGACGTGAGCTTCCGGATAAAGCCCGGAGAGACGCTGGCCATCGTCGGCGAGACGGGCGCGGGTAAGAGCACCGTCGTCAAGCTCCTGAGCCGTTTCTACGACCCGACCGGGGGCGCCGTGCGGGTGGACGGCGAGGACCTGCGGAGCGTGCGCGGCTCGTCCCTGCGCCGCTACATGGGCGTCGTACTTCAGGATACCTTCCTGTTTACTGGCACTATCAAGGAGAACGTTCGCTACGGCCGCCCGGATGCCACCGAGGAAGAGATAGTTGCGGCGGCCCGCGCTGTTGGGGCTGACGAGTTCATCCGGCGCTTCCCGGAGGGTTATGACACGCAAGTGAGGGAGAGGGGTGGGCGGCTCTCTGCCGGGGAGCGCCAACTCGTCTCCTTCGCGCGGGCGCTACTCGCGGACCCCAGGCTGCTCGTGCTCGACGAGGCCACGAGCAGTGTGGATCTGATGACGGAGGCGAGGATAGAAGAGGCTCTAGACAGGCTCCTGGAGGGACGTACATCGATCGTAATAGCTCACCGACTCTCCACCGTCCGCCGTGCCGACCGCATCCTGGTCATGGGCGAAGGCCGGGTCATCGAGCAGGGCACCCACAGCGAACTTCTAGAGCGCCCCTCAGCCTACCGCCGTCTCTACGATAGCCAGTTCGCTGCTTGATAGCCTTCAGCGGCCAGCCACCTGCTCTGAATGCTACTCACGGCTCGTCGCGGTTGCGGACCTCGGCGGGCGGGCTGGTTGCCTCGACGGCGGTAAAGGTTTCGAGGATGTTGTAAGTATGCGTGGCGCCCTTGGGGACCGTCCAGGAGTCTCCGGGGGTAAGCGATATTTTCTCACCCTCCAGATGTAGCTCGGCCCGACCCCCAAGCACATACCCGACGGTCTCGTACTCGCGGGCGGCCTCGGGCTTCGGCTCGCCCGGCTGCTCATTATCCCAGAGGCGCATCGAGACCGACTCGCCGGAGGCGAGATACCTCTGTCCCATCTCGCCCCGCTGCGCCTCCCCGGCGTTCATCTTGTCCACGTTATTTTGCTCTGACACGGTCTCTCCTTATGCTCCGTATTAGTCTTCTCTAGCCCGTCTGACTTACCCATACCATGGACCGGTTACTCGTCTTGGCGGTCGGGGACGCTCTTTTTACGGCTCCCGTATGAGACCAGGCTGACGCCGAGCAGGACTAGTATGCCGCCGAGTATCTGCGCGGCGACGAGGCGTTCGCCCAGGACCGGGACGGCGATAGCCGCGGTAAAGACGGGGATGAGGTTCAGGAAGATCGCCCCTCGGGCGGAGCCCAGGCGACCGATGCCGGCGTTCCAGGCCAGGAAGGCCGCGACCCCGGCCGCGAGGCCGACGTAGAGGAACCCGGCGAGCACGGCCGGGGTGATCTCCGCGTGCTCCCGGGCAACCAGTTCGTAGCCACCGGTGAGGACGAGCAGCGGGAAGGCGAGGACCACGCTCGCGGTGGTGGCGGCGAGCGGGGAGACCTGGCGTGTCACGCGCCCGCTGAGGACGGTGTAAAGCGCCCAGCAGAACGCCGCGACGAGCATAAAGAGGTCGCCGCGGTTGGGTGAGAGGTTGACAAGTGTCTCCAGAGAGCCGCGAGAGACGACCCACGCCACCCCGAGGAGGCACACGAGAGACCCCAGGAGGCCCCGCCCGGTCGGACGGCCGTAGCCCAGCGCGGCGGCGACGAAGAGCGCGAGTATGGGTGTAGCGCCGTTGATGAGCGCCGCGTTGATGCTCGACGTCTCGGAGAGTGCCAGGTAGACGAGGGAGTTAAAGAGCAGGACCCCGGTCACACCCATGACTAAGAGCGACGGCCACGACCGCGCGGCGGGACGTACGAACGCCGTGCCCTCGCGCAGCAACGTAAGCGGAACGAGCACGGCCAGAGCTATACACCAACGGACCAGGTTGAGCCCGAAGGGCGGCAACACCTCCACGAGCGGCCCCCCAACGACGAAGTTTCCGGCCCAGAACAGGGTGGCCAGGACCAGAAACGCGTGTGGGGGAGTTTTCAAGCCCCCGTTACCTTCTTTGCGAGGCGAGAGCGGTGAATGGCTAGGAGCTTTCCATGGGTAGGCCGAAGATCGTCTCTACCTTCGTGTAGTCACCGGCGAGGCGTCCCAGAGGGTCGAGGCTGGCCACGTCTATGCGGCCGTTCTCGTACAGCTCGTCGCGGACGTGGAAACGTACCATGCGGCCGAGGACTAGGTGATCCGTGCCCAGGGGTAGTACCCGATCCACGACACACTCCATGCTCACACCGGCCTCCTTTACCCGCGGGGCCTTGACGACCTCGCAGGGAACAGGCGTCAGGCCAGCCTTCTCGAACTCGTCGGCCTCGGGCGGGTGGTTCTTGGATGACTCGTGCATGGTGTTGGACAAGGCGAGAGAGACGATGTTCACGACGAACTCCTCGGTCTGCTCGATATTCTCCAACGTATCCTTGGACATATCTTCGCCATCGCGAGGCCCTACGCTTATGCACAGTATCGGGGGCTCGCGGGAGGCGACGGTGAAGAAGCTGAACGGGGCGAGGTTGCGGATACCTTCGGGGCTTATCGTCGAGGTCCAGGCTATCGGGCGGGGCACGACCGAACCTATGAGCAGCTTGTAGACGCTCCTGGAGTCGAGGTTTGACGGGTCTATGATCAAGGACGCTCCTTTCTCTACGCGCTTTGCCGAACTGCCGCAATTGTACGGCGATAAGAAGCGCTCCGCGTACCTCGACTAACCGGAGGTTCGGTTACAGGTAGCTCTTCAGTAGCAGGTAAGGTACGGCACAGGCGACGAGCAGGATCTCCGCATCCTGCTCTCCCACGGCCGAGAGCTTGTGGGGCCTCTCGGCGTCGAAGTGCGCCGCATCCCCCGGCTCCAGCACGGATACCCCGTCACCTATCTCCAGTCGCAAGCGCCCGGAGAGTACGTATAGCCACTGTTCCCCCTCGTGTCGGTAGAGCTTCCCCTCTTCGCGTCCCGCCGGCACCACTACCCGCAGCGGCTGCAGGTTGAAGGTCCAACTCCCCTCGGAGAGCTTCGTGTAGAAGATCCCGTTCCCACGCCGCACCGGCCTCTCCGTCCCTCGCACCACCACGCAGTCCCTCGGCTCCGGTTCCTTCTCGAAGAGTGAGGAGAACGTCACCCCGTAAGCCTGCGCGACTTTGAGAAGCGCGCCGAGCGAGGGCTGACGCTCCCCGCTCTCCAACCTCGACAGGTACGCCTTAGAGAGACCCGTCCGCTCCTCTAGGTCCTCGAGCCGCCAACCCCGCTCCTGGCGCAGGGCTCGTAATCTGAGCCCCACCCGCGCTAACTCTGTCCCCAACCGCTCCGAAAAACCATTCTCCATCACGGTCACGATTTTAACCCACAAACGTCTCCATATAGAAACTCGCCAGACAGGCAAGCGGCGTGTTTGGCAACCTTTTTGCCCCATAGTTAAATAGCATACAAGAGCTATTTAATGTTTATCGAGCAGAGGAGATTGGTAAGAAAGAAGCGCAAGCGATCTAGTACAGGAGGTAGAGGAACTTGTTTCTTCGCATAGACAAGTTGCAGATCGAGCTACCGAGGCCCACGCAGGCGGACCCGGAGTCAGCGGGTATCGTTCAGGAGCTCATGGGCGGTAAGTTTGGCGAGATGTCGACGCTGATGAACTACACGTACCAGTCGTTCAATATGCGCGGCAAGAGCAAGGTGCGGCCCTACTACGACCTTATCGCCAACATAGCGGCCGAGGAGATGGGACACATCGAGCTCGTCGCCAACACCATCAACCTGCTGCTTGACCAGACTGAGGCGAGCACTGATGGCGTCGTTCCGCCCCTGAACTTCAGCGGCATGACGGGCAACCCTGACCACTTCCTCAACTTCGGCCTGGGTACCATACCTGGCGGTGCTGCGGGCAAGGCGTGGACGGGCGAGAACGTCTTCAACTCCGGCAACCTCAAGCTGGACCTCTTACACAACTTCTTCCTGGAGTCCGGGGCGAGGATGGGCAAGATCCGGGTCTACGAGGCAACCCAGAACCCGGTGGCCCGGGAGATGATCGGGTACCTCATCGTGCGCGGCGGCGTTCACCAGGAGGCCTATGCCAAGGCGCTCTCCGACCTCTCAGGCGCGGATATCACCAAGCTGCTTCCGGTACCGGAGATAAGGAGCGACAACTTCCCGCACGCCAAGAAGTACATGGACAAGGGCTTCCACCGCATCTTGTACCGCTTCAGCCCCGACGACTACAGGCAGCTCGGGGAGATCTGGAACGGCCTGCAGGTGGACACCGGCGAGGAGCGCGAGGTCCAGGACGGCCCACCCGAGGGCGGCGAGGTTCCGGATCTCAACCCGGCACCGCCGCTGTACGCCCCCGGTGTCAACGAAGAGGACATCGCGGAGATCGCCCAGAGGCTGGGTAGCTAACACCTTACAAAGACTTTTTCCGGGGCCGGCGGCTTTGCCACCGGCCCCTTTTTCAATGCCGGAGCCAACGACCAAGCCTTATCCTCTGCAGCCGGAGTCACTGATACAGGCTCAAAGCTAGATCTACTATGTAGATGCGCACGTATCAAGGAACGCCTGAGCCGTGTCAACCCACCGCCGTTGCGCGAGTGGATACCTATGTAGGTCGAGGGCGGTGGCTAGATACTCTCTGCGCATCGTAAGCTCTGGGCGTACCCGCCTTATACTCGGCTTCAACGGCCCCGGCTACGATTTCTCGCCCCTCAAATACCTCATCACCCGGCGTGCTTACGGAACGGGAGCTAACGCCGAAGGCTAGCGCCGCCGCCGGATCAGCCTCCGTAGCAGGAGAAGTGCTCCGAGGGCGAGCGGCACGAAGACGTAGGGCCGCTTCGCGACTGTGCTGGGTTCCGGCGTCTCTTGCATATCTGCCCCGGAGGCCGAGCAGGCGAAGAGGAAGGCGGGGGGGATGTTGACCGGGGAGAGGCGGCGCTTGATGGAGGGGAACAACCGCTGGAGGTCCGGTAGGACGGTAGTCGAATACTGGAGCACGAGCATCCGCCCGTCAGGTGCGAGTGCCCGGCGCGCCGCGTCTAGCAAGCTATGGCGCACGTCTACCGGGAGGGAGGTGAAGGGCACGCTGGAGACGATAAAGTCCGCCTTCGCGCCTTCGAGGTAGTTCTCGACGTTCTCGGCGGAGTCGTTGATAACGCGTAGCCTCGGGTCTTCGAGGCGGGTCGCGGCGGCGGAGGCGAGATCCGGGTCTATTTCGAAGGCCAGGAAGGTAGCGTCCGGCTGGAGGCGTTTCAGAATCTCTGAGGTGTAAACGCCGGTGCCGATCCCGAACTCGACGACGGTACGCGCCCGGGGCAGGTCGCCCATGTCCAGGAGGTCCCGAACCGCCCAGCGCGAGGTTGGCCACACTGCCCCGACCTCACGCGGGTGCGAGATCATGGACCGCAAAAACAGTACCCGCCGGCGCAGGTCTTCCCCAAAATTCGCTTGTTGACCAGCCAGAATGATCCCCTTTGTCTCCCCGGCGCTCAAGAGATCGTGCCTCTTTACGCGACCGGTGGTTTACAAGTGCGCAACTCTACCCCGACCTCGACCCCGATTCAAGTGGGAACCGGGCTAGAGTCAAGGACGCAAAGGAGCCCATGAGTTGGTGTGCGCTGCTTCTCTATATACGGGTAACCCAGTGTGTAGAATCATTCGTATGCGAGACGCAAAGGCACCTGAAGTCGATAAAACTCGTGGTTGGCGGCAGGCTATCGTCGTTGGCGCGGGGATAGGCGGTTTGCTTGTTGGGCGTGTACTGGCCGGTTACTTCGACCAGGTAACGCTCGTCGAGCGTGACGCTCTCTCCTCGGAAGACTACGCGCAGGCTGGACGCAAGGGCGTTCCCCAGGGCCGTCACCTGCACAGCCTGGCGACGCGGGGAGGGGAGATCCTCGAACGCTACTTCCCCGGGCTCGACGCCGAACTCGCGGCCGCTGGTTGCCCTGCCCTCGACCAGGCCTGGGACACCCTCACCGAACTGCCCGCCGGACGCCTGCCCCGTTTCCGCTCCGGTATCGTGATGCGCGCCGTCAGCCGGGCCTTACTCGAAGAACGCATCCGTGCTCGCCTGGAGGAGGAGCCCAACGTTCGCTCCCTTACGGGCCGCGAGGTCGTAGGCCTCGTGTCCGGCGCGGGGGAAAGTGTCGCCGGGGTGCGATTGAGGAGGCGCAACGAGCCAGACCGCGACGATTGCTTGCAGGAGACTCTCTTCGCGGACCTCGTGGTGGATGCGAGCGGGCAGGGTTCCCGGGCGCCGCGCTGGCTCGAAGACCTTGGCTACCACGCCCCCGAGGAGGAAGTCGTGGACGCCCGGCTCGGATACGCCACCCGGTGGTTCAGAACAAAAGAAAGTTTCCCGAACGACTGTAAGGGGATGGCTGTATTGCCGGGCTGGCCGGAGAACTGCCGGGGCGGCACGCTCCGGCGCGTCGAGGGCGATGTGTGGACGGCGGTCCTGATTGGTCTGGGCGGAGACTACCCGCCCACGGACGGTGAAGCCTTTTTGCAATTCGCCCGCACCCTCTCAAGCTCGGCGATCTACGAGGCGATCAAGGACGCCGAACCAATCTCTCCCGTTTACGGCTACCGGCGCACCGCCAACCGTCGCCGTCACTACGATCGCGCCCGCCTCCCCGAGAGCTTCCTCGTCACCGGCGACGCTGCCTGCTTCCTCAACCCCTCCTATGGGAGCGGTATGACCGCCGCCGCCCTCTCCGCCGAAACACTCGATGAATGTCTCCGCGACCAGAGCCGCCGCGGAAGCGCCAAACGCGGAAGGGCCAAACGCGGAAGCGTCAGAGCCAGCAACAGCCTCGCCGGTCTCGGACGCCGGTTTCACGAGCGTCAGGCGGCGGCCGTCGCCCCGTGCTGGACGCTGACGACGAACAGTGACCGCCAGTGGTCGGCGGCGGGCATCGAAGACCTCGATCTGGGCCGTCGCCTCCTCCACCGCGTCTCGGAGGAGGTTATGGCCCTCGCCGTCGAGCGGGAGAGCGTCGCCCTGACCCTGCTGGAGGTCAAAAACCTCCTCAAGCCTCCCTCCACCCTCTTGCGCCCCGGTATCCTCCTGCCGGCCCTCGGACGAGCTGCCCTCTCCACCATGAAGAAGCGCGAAGCGCCTCGCGTCCTCAAGCCGAAGGCTGCTAAATCCTCGTCCAGCACGGTACACCTGGTCCCGCCGGAGATCTACGTCCCGTTCCTGGGCTTCTGGGAGATAGCGGTGGCCTCGGCTTCCCGACTGGTTTGGCCCTGCATCTGACTCTCATCTTCTTTCTCATGCGGATGGCCGGCGCTTTACTAGTTCTGTTGGTCAAACCCGAAGTCGCCCTTTAGAGTCTCAACTCACTACTCCTAACCACCGAAGGAGAGTTCGTGGTCAGGAACATCGTCCTCATCTCCGGCGCCCTCGCCGTCGGTAGTGCTATTCGTTACCGCGAGCGGAAGGACAGGGGCGAAAGGGATCACAAGTAGTAGCATACGCGACGCAATACTCGGATAGAATTACTAGTAGTAGCATAATCTAGTGATTGTGGGAAGGTTGAGGGATTGTTTTCAGAGGTATTGCAGTTGGGGGGGATGTTCGCATTCTTTATAGTAGCGTTGATCCTGTGGCTCCGGATCGTCTACCTGCCCGGACGTACTCTCGAACGGTGGGAAGACCAGAGGGTCCGGGTGAGTAAGGAGCCTGGGACGCCGGAGGTTCCTCCGCTCGGGGACCGCAGTCGTTTCTAGAACCTCTCGAAGTACCGCCCCGGCAGACGGGGCTTTTTACTGCTCTATCCGCTGCTGAAGTGGTCGGACCATATGGCGCGGTCCTGGCGGTTCTCGACTGCTATTTTGAGGTGTTCGTTGAGGGGAATCTCCGGGTTGTCGGTGAATTCTTCGAGGACTTCGTTGAACTCCAGCACGTAGTCCCGAATGCTAACTTCACTGAGGAAGGCTGATGCGGACGCGGAGTCCAGGTCTTCTCGCTCCGCGAACTCGGAGATCACGGCGTTCATCAGGCCCATGAGGAAGCGCTGGAAGTCTCTCTCTTCGAGGCTCTTGGGGGGACGCTCCCGCATCCGTTCCTCGAACTGCCGGCCGAAGATAGTGGCCGCTAGGACGATACGGCGCCGCTCTTCGGGCGTCCTGTCCGGTCCCCACGCCAGCGACATAGTCTCGTCATCCAACTCTTCGAGGTAAGCAAGGGCCGGGTCGGCTTCCTGATTTCCGCGTGACTCTTCTCCGCTCATAACCAGGGATAGTATCAGCCGCGTAGCCTGCGGCTTGAGCGGCGCGGGTGAGTGTCGTAACCTGTAGGGGTGATCACGGGTCTCGACCATCTAGTTATCCTGGTAGAGGTGCTCGAGGACGCCGTCGCCGGCTACGAGGAGCTTGGCTTCACGGTAACGTTCGGAGGCGAGCATGCTGACGGTCTGACCCGTAATGCCCTCGTCCCGTTCGCCGACGGCACGTACCTGGAACTCGTTGCTTTCGTAGATTCCACCGACGAGCGAGACAACGTGTGGGGTTGGAGGCCGTTCTCCGAGGCTGGTGGCGGGTTGATAGATTACTGTGTGGCCTCCAGCGATCTCGCGGCCGACGTGCGGCGTCTGGAGGAGGCGGGCTTTGGTGTGGATGGTCCTGACGCGGGCGGTCGTCGGCTCCCGGATGGGACGGAGATACGTTGGAAGAGCGCCCGCGTGCGGCAAGAGGGAAGAGTGGCGCCATTCCTGATCGAAGACGAAACCCCACGCGCGCTGCGCGTCCCGGGCGAACGGTCCACCAGTCATCCCAACGGCGCCAGAGGTATCTCGCGGCTCTCGATCTCCACCCGCGACACAACACAGACCCGGCATGCCCTCGCCGTGCTCTCTGGCATTCAGGACCAGACATCTGGAAACACTACTTTCCGCATTGGTAGTCAAGAGCTTGTAGTCGTGGCGCCTGATGCTTCGGATGACCCGACGAAACGTCGCCTGGAAACCCTGGGTCCCGGACCATTCGCCGTCGAGCTTCGAGCCGCCGTGGGTAGGCGTGGGGATCTCGATACAGAGCTCTCCTGTGGAGCGAGGATCACGGCCGTGTAATTAACGCACCATACGATAGCTGAAAGCCTCGTCGGAAGCGCTCAACTCTCGAACAAAGCCGTCGCTGAGGGCGTAGAGAACACCGAACAACTCGCCCAACTCCAGACTCTAGGCTGCGGCCTCGGGCAGTACCACCACATCTCGAAGCCGCTCCTCGCTAATGAGTTGGGATCACTGCTCGCCGGACCAACGGCCTCGACGTAGCCTCCTTCACCCCTCTGGTTACACGCACG
>CADCVE010000067.1:0-1378 GCA_902806065.1 uncultured Rubrobacteraceae bacterium
GGGGTCGCATCATCGCTCCTGCAGCTTGCCAAGAACGGGTTTAATGTCCAGGACTGGGGCAGACCTGCTCCTGAACCCTGCGAAGCATGGCTGTCGCGGCGTTGAGATCGAAGCGGTGACGGCTTCCGCCGAAGTAACTATGAGTCGTAGGGCAGGTCGGCGTCGCCCATAGTGATGCCGAAGGAGGTGTAGGTTTGCACGTCTACTGCGAACGGGCTGCCCTCGCACTCCGGGTTCTCGCGGTACACCCCTTTTCTTACGCGGATCGCGGGCCCCACTGTACGGGACGCCTCGGACACCGCCTCGCGTCCGTAACGCGGTAGGCGGCTACGAGGGGACCCGGATTGCCCCATTGTTCTGGACTTTGGCCTGCTCGCCGGCGCTCGCCGCGTACTCCCTCTCGATGTCGCGGTAGTCGTCCACCCCGGTCTCTATGTGGCGGTGGGGCAGCGCTCACCCCGCCCAGAGCACGGCGCACAGCGCTACCACCGCCAGGGCCATGGCGCCGACGATCACGAGTACCCATCTGTGGTGCGGCCTCATCGGAATGCTCCCTATCCTCGCCCGTCTTCGGGGCAGCATCTTACGGGGTGCCGGTTACGCGCGGGTGACAGCGGCGTTAAGGTTTTCGACGCCGGCACGAAGGTCGCACGGCTTCCCGTCGGCGCGGAGAGGAAGCCGCGGGGTCAAGTCCGTTGACAGGGTGTATCTAGAGTGATCATTCGTTGCGGCTGGGTCAGGCCGCGATGGCTGGCAGGGTCTGTTCGGCGGTTATCTCCTCGGTCGTGGTGCCGAGGGCCTGGGCTAGTGCGAGGACGTCGAGCCCGAGGTAGCGGCAGCCTTCGACCCATTCGTCGTGCTGCTCGACCCGGACGTCGTGCTCCAGCCGACGACGCGGCCGTACGAATGGGCGCGCCGGGGGAAGTGCGAGGCGCACCGGCCGTGGCCGACACCTTCTCGGAGCGCGCCCGGTTTGCGCGACCGGCGCTCGTCGACGGAAGCGCCGGAGCCGTGTGGGCCCGGGCGGACGGCCGCGCGTCGTCTTCGGCTTCAGGATTAAGGGCGGCAAGATCGTCGAGATCGACGTGCCCGCCGACCCCACGCGCCTCCGCCGACTCGACCTGGTTTTCCTCAAGGACTAACGCTCGGCAGACCTCGACCATGATGCCCGACGCGGTCCTGGTTTCCCGACACGAAGGTGGTAGGCAGCAGGTGCTTGGCTTCCGATCTCGATGACGGGGTAAGGCTGTCCTGCTCAAGTCATGCGGTCAGAGGCGATTCGATGGCTCACAACGCATCATTGGTCCCAGGAGGGCCTGTGGACAGCCGCTCGTCCCCGTCGACGACGTCTAAGGCAGCTGTGAAGGTACTGGGTGCC
>CADCVE010000067.1:1388-7952 GCA_902806065.1 uncultured Rubrobacteraceae bacterium
CATTGCTTGAAAGAACTGTACTGTACGACCCCACCCTTTCCACCGGTAAGCTCGACGACCGTCCGCGATGTACCACGCAGACAAAATGCCGAGTACAAAAAGCAAGGCTACACCAGCCGGAAACATGCAGGCGCGTAGTGTCGCCTAACTTCCCCGAGAGGGCCTGTCGACAGCCGCTCGTCCTCGTCGACGGCGTCTGAGGCAACTGTGAAGGTACTAGGTGCCAGAGAGGTGACCGCAGAAGGAATTTTCTTAGTGGTTCGCACGTGCCAGGTTTTCGGAAATTCGCCGGTGCGAAGGAGTACGGCACGGGGATACTTAGTCTGCCGAACGTGTGGTTGGGACATGGAGCCAGAGGAGGTTCATATGAGGAAAGTGGTCGCGGCGGAGTTTCTGTCGCTGGATGGGGTGATGGAGTCTCCCGATAAGTGGCACTTCCCCTACTTCAACGAGGAGATGGGTCAGGCGGTAGGGGAGGGCTTTGCCGCTGCGGACGCTATGCTGCTCGGGCGGGTGAACTACGAGGAGTGGGCCGCTTTCTGGCCAGGGCAGGATCCGGAGGAGAACCCGATGGCCGCCCAGATGAACGCCATGCAAAAGTACGTCGTCTCCACGACCCTCGAGGAGCCTCTCGGCTGGCAGAACTCCACGCTCATCAACGAGAACGTGGCCGAGGAGATCGCCAGGCTAAAGCAGGGAGAAGGCCGGGACATCGTGATCTCCGGAAGCGGCGCCCTCGTCCGTTCGCTGCTGCAATACGGACTCCTCGACGAGCTCAAGCTCATGATCCACCCCGTTTTGGTGGGCAGCGGCAAACGCCTCTTCGAAGACGGTGGAGAGCAGAAGGTGCTCGCGCTCGTCGAGTCCAAGACGTTCGAGACGGGTGTCCTTTACCTAACCTACCGGCCGGCCTGAGCGCGGTCTGTTCGAAGGCATCTCGGACGAGCGGTGATCAACCAAGAAAAATGGAGGACTAGCTATGAGCGGAGAGGCGATAGTTGCGGCCCCGAGCACATCTCCTAGGAGTTCTTCGAGATACGCGTTGTGGGCGGGTCGCGTCATCTACGCGCTGGTGGTCGCGTTTCTGGCCTTCGACGGGATCACCAAGGCCATGAAGCTGGAGCCCATCGTCCAGGCCACCACCCAGTTTGGCTACCCCGAGGGCGCCGTCTTCGGAATCGGCCTGACCCCGCTCGTCTGCACGGTCATCTACACCGTTCCGCATATGGCTTTTCTCGGTACGATCTTGCTGTCTGGCTACCTCGGTGGCGCCATCGCGACCCAGATGCGCGCCGAAGATCCGTGGTTTGTGTTCCAGCCTTATCGCGTTGTTGCGGTGGGGCGGGCTCTTCTTGCGCGATGGCCGGATCCGCGTGCTCGTCTCCAAGTAAAGCCTCGAGGCTGGCCTGGCGCTGTACTCGTAGGCGCAACCGTGGCTAGGAAAAGCGCGATGGTGAACGAGCAGCCGGGAGTTCCGAGGGAGCCTCGGTTTGCTCTATTCACTCAATGTATTTTAGGACTGTTTCCATACGCTCACACCAGACGATCGTGATCCGACGGGCGAGGGAGGATAGAGCATCTATGGATAAGGTAACTTCGAGAGACGGCACCCCCATCGCCTTCGACCGACTGGGCGAAGGTCCGCCGGTCATCGTAGTATGCGGAGCGATGTGCGACCGGGCTTTGATGCGTCTGACCGCCGAGGAGCTGGCGAAGCATTTCACCGTGATCAACTACGACCGTCGGGGTCGGGGCGACAGCGGCGACACCACCCCGTACGCGGTCGAGCGCGAGATAGAAGACCTCGGTGCCCTCGTCGCCGAGGCAGGGGAGACGGCGTCGGTGTACGGGCACTCCTCCGGCGCGGTCCTCGCCCTCCACGCGGCGGCAGCGGGTTTGCCAATCGCTAAGGTCGTCCTGTACGAGCCTCCCTTCTCACCCGACGAGGAGGAGTGGCGCAGGCTATCGTGCGAGTACAGCGAGAACCTCAGGACAATCCTGGCGGAGGACCGCCGGGGCGACGCGGTCGAGTTGTTCATGACGATGGTAGGGACGCCGCAGGAGATGGTCGACCAGATGCGCGAAGAGTCGTGGTGGGCGGGGATCGAAGCGCTCGCGCCCACGCTCGCCTACGACTCGGAGATCATGGGCGACATCGCTAGGGGTGGCACGATACCGACCGACGTGGTCGGCGACGTGAGCGTCCCGGCCCTCGTCCTGTGCGGCGGGGCGAGCCCAAAGTGGATGATCGAAGTGGGTAGGCAGCTCGCGGGTGCCCTGCCGGAAGGACGGCACGGTGTCTTGGCGGGCCAGGAGCACGCCGTACCCCCGGAGGTGCTCGTGCCGGTGCTGAAAGGCTTCTTCTCGGACAGTCCAGTGCCGTGAGAGCAACCCGACCGCCAAACCCTTGTAAACCCAACGACGTGGAAGGGGTGTTCTCGGGAGTTCGTCGGTGCAGAAGGGTTTGCCGCGGGGATATTCATAGCTACTCTGAAAGGCAATCAGCCTGCCGAATGTTGGTCATGCCACGGAGGCGGAGGAGGTCCTCGATTGGATTTGCCGGGCATTTAGGGACTCGCTAGCTGCAATCGGTTTCCGACCTGTAAGCCAGAGGGCGACGAAATCGTAAAGCTAGATACATAAGGAGCGGAAGCATGAGCATTATCTATGAGGAGAGACCGTCGGACTCGCCTTACGTGGACAGCATCATGTGCGGTCGAACCTTAAGCGACGACTCACCTGTTCGCCCCGCCGAGTGTCATTGGCACATGGTGTTTGTAAGGAAGGATGGCGAGATGCGAGTGGTGTTCGTCGGACCGTGGACGACCGCCGGATTCACGTACTACGCTGCAGGCGCCGAGATTCTCTGGATTAAGTTCAAGCTCGGCACGTTTATGCCGCACCTGCCCGCGAGTAACTTCCTGGACGCGGAGACGATACTGCCCGAAGCGGCGAGTCGATCCTTCTGGCTGAAAGGCTCCGCGTGGCAGTTTCCCAACCACGAGAACGCGGAGACGTTTGTGGAAAGGCTCGTGCGTAACGACGTGCTGGTTCGCGACCCGCTCGTGGAGGCCGTGTTACGGGGTCAGCCGCAAGGGCTGTCAGCCCGCGCGGTGCGGCATCGGTTCTTGCGGGTCACCGGCCTGACGCAAAGCCGCATCCGCCAAGTCGAACGCGCCAATCGGGCGGCGGCGCTCTTGAGGCAGGGCACGCCCATCTTCGACACCGTTTACGAGGTCGGCTATTTCGATCAGCCGCACATGACCAGATCACTGAAGCAATGGGTCGGGCATACGCCCGCGCAAATCTACCGGTTGAGTAACCTAGGGTAGCTTGCCGTTTCGTACAAGACGGACTCCTTTGGCCGGGTTATCGTGCAAGTGTTGTAACGACAATTCGATTGCCACCGTCAAAGGAGGGCTCCCAAGTGCATAGGATCTTGAACGACGCCGTACCAGCACCGTTCTGCTCCGGCACCTACGTCACCGCGGCGAGGTCAAGGCGGCCAGCAGCATCCCGGCGTCCACGCCCGTACCCAACCACGACCCCAAGGATGTGCCTATATGAGCTGCAGACTTTATCCCCCACCTAAAGGGGAGATGATTCGCGGCACCGACTCCATCGTGCTGCGGAAGCGCAGCTGCGGGTTGAGTGCCCGCGAACCAAACAAATAGGAGGAATGGTATGTTGCTAGACAACAAGAACGCCGTGATCTACGGAGCCGGTGGGTCAATCGGTGGTGCGGTCGCCAAGGAGTTCGCCCGCGAAGGCGCCAGGGTCTTTCTCGCCGGGCGCACCCGCGATCCGCTGGAGGCAGTGGCCGCCGACATCTCTTCCGCGGGTGGGTCGGCGGAGGTTACCGTTCTCGACGCCCTCGACGAGGAGGCCGTCGACGAGCATGCGCGAGCCATGGTCTCCGAGGGAGGTAGCATCGATGTGTCCTTCAACCTCATCACTCGCGGGGATGTGCAGGGTATCCCGCTGATCGAGATGGCGACGGACGACCTCTTACATGCCGTGGTCAACGGCCTCCGCAGCAACTTCATCACCGCACGGGCGGCGGCGCGCCACATGGTCGATCAGGGCTCAGGCGTCATCCTTGTGCTCGACAGCGGTTCAGCTAACGGAAGCCCCATGATGGGCAGCACCGGTCCCGCCGATGCTGCTACCGACATCCTCGTCCGCAACCTGGCGGCTGAAATCGGTCCCCGCGGCGTGCGAGTAGTGGGCATCTGGACGGCCGGGCTCCCCGAGACGTTCTCTAAGGAGAAAGTCGCCGCTGTCGACAGCAGATTCCAGGACGAGGCTGCCTTCCAGGGCCTGATCGAAAGCCTGGACCAGATGCGGATGACGCGCCGCTCACCCCGGCTGAAGGAGGTCGCGGCCACGGCGGCGTTCCTGGCTTCCGCGAAGGCCGCCGCTATCACCGGCACGTTCGTCAATGTCACCAGTGGAACGTTTTCCAGTTAGCCGCAGCCGGGGACGAAGACGGCCGGTACGGACGCGGTGAGACACAGTACGGAACGAAGGGGGTTGCTGTGGGACAGTTGATCGTAGCGAATACGTCGACGACACGAAAGGACGAACCGTCATGAACTGGACTCTCGAGGTGGTGGTGGTCCCCGTCTCGGACGTGGACCGCGCCAAAGCATTCTACGCCGAGAAGCTGGGATTCGACGTCGACCACGACACCAAGATCAGCGAGGAGTTCCGCGTCGTGCAGCTGACCCCTCCGGGGTCGGGTTGCTCGATCGTCTTGGGGAAGGGCGTTGTGGACATGACGCCCGGCTCGCTCAAAGGCTTGCAGCTGGTAGTCAAGGATATCCGCGCGGCGCAGACCTGGCTGGTCGAGCGCGGGGTGGAGGTCGGCGAGGTCCAGGTGCTCGACGCCTCGGGACCTCGCCCGGCCCGAGACGGTGAGGACCTAGACAACGTCGGGTTCGTATTCTTCAGCGATCCTGATGGGAACGGCTGGGCCGTGCAGCAGATATCTGCCCGCGACTAGCAGCGCGGCAGCGACGACGATGCCGAGGCGTTGCTCAACGCCTCGGCATCGTCGCCGCTCGTGGAGTCGTCTAAGGCGCCAGTCGATGCTTTCGAGGTTCGGTATGTCGAACCTTAGAGAGGCCACTAGGCTTCGTAGCGGAGACGATGTCGGCTGGTACGGTGCTACGGCTGTCACGGGTGGCTCGGGCAGGGCGAAGGGGACATGGAAGCGCTCGACTGCCCCGGTTGGATTCCCGGAGTCTTGGCGTATGCTCTACCTTGAGGCGATAGCGAGTAAGGGCCGGGGCGAACGGGAGGGTTTTCGGTATGAGCATCGAGCTGAGGCCGATCGGTTTTGTCCGTACGGACGCCCCTGAACTCCCCCGCCACTGGAGCGTCTCCGACGTCGAGGGCACGCTCGTTATTGACGAGGAATACTCGGAAGGGCTTCGAGACATCGAAGCGGGCCAGCGCATAGTGGTGATCTTCATATTCCATCGTAGCCTAGGGTTCTCTTCGGAGTTGCTCCGGCAGACGTCGGGGCAACATGGGAGGGAGGCTGGCGTGTTCAGCATCTGCTCACCTGTCAGGCCCAACCCGATCGGGATGTCCGTCCTGGAGGTGCTCGGGACCGAGGGCGCAAACATCGACGTCAGGGGGCTGGACATGCTTGATGGCACGCCCATCATCGACATCAAGCCCCACATAGAAGGCCCGCAGGGATAAAATTGTCTGCGTCGTCGGAGCGAGGGCGAGGGGTTTGGTGCTCGCCCTGGCGATGTGCGCGAGTGTGGTCAGAGGTTCCGACAGGCGGTTGGGTGGCCGTCCGACCGCCGTAGCTCTGTGTGCAGCAACCGTGTAGCAACCTAAGTAAATAACCTGAAAACTCGGGAAAAGCATCATGCAAGAAATATGCGCTTCTGCAGCTATTTTGCAAGCTGCAGAAAGATTAGGAAAAATATGAGTCCGCTTTTGCATGGCGGAGGTCAGGGGTTCGAATCCCCTCGGCTCTACTTCCGTAATCCTCATAGATAAGCTGAATACTCGCTGCAGCGAGAAGGGCCGGATCTACTTCCGGCCCTTTCTACACCAGCGTTTACTCCAACGCGCTAAGAAAACGCCTCTTCCATCGCTCTAATGGCGCTGTGCTGCATGTTGGGTAGCACATGAGAATACGTGTCCAGGGTTATTGTTATGCTCGCGTGACCTAGAAGCTCCGAAACTATTTTCGGGTTCACGTTCTTGAGTAGCAGTATGGTCGCGGCGGTATGCCAAAGTTGGTGAAAAGTAATGACGGGTAGACCCGCGCGCTGTAAGAGCGGCGCAAACGAGAGCTTACGTAGGTTTGCCGGGTTGATTAGCGTTCCCTTACCTGTACAGAACACCAAGCCGTTCTCCTGCCAGCTATCGCCCGCCTTGTCTATCTCTACCAACTGCCTTTCTAGGTGCCCTCTTACAGCGGATTGCAGTGATGATGCGCCGGGTATCGTGCAGCCATGAGAGCATATTCGACGGACCTCAGAAAGAAGATAGTCGAGTCGGTATAGAAGGGCGTCCCCAAGAGCGAAACCGCCCGCC
>CADCVE010000068.1:0-5640 GCA_902806065.1 uncultured Rubrobacteraceae bacterium
TAGTCGCGGGGAGGAACGCGCTTCGTTCGTCTTCGGTGAAGCGGTCCGAGAGGTCGGCGATGTAGCCGTTAGCGGCGAACTGGGCCGGCCAGATCACGTCGCCCCCGATCACGTCTATGTTGATCTCGCCGGACTGGAACTCCGTGTTTAGCTGGTCGAAGTGCTGCCCGGAGTCCGCGGGCATCTCCCGCAGCGACACCTGAATCTCCCCTTCGTTCTCGGAGTTGAACTGGTCTATGAGCGCCTGCACGCTCCCCGACGGGTCCGGGAAGAAGGAGAAGGTAAGCTCCGTCGCCCCTCCGACCCCGCCGCCACCACCACCGCAGCCCGCGACCCCCAACAACGCCGCCCCGGCGAGCCCGGCGCCGCCGACCTTCAAAAACTCTCTACGGCTTATACCTCCGCCCGCGAAACTCCGCCCGCCCGACGCACCCTTCTTACCCATAAGGTTCACCCTCCTTACACGACCGCTTTCCCCATCAACCCCTAATTATGCCTCAGTAATGAGTTCAGGTGCTCATATACTACTTGGTGAGCGGTAGCTTGCGTACTCCCGGTAGTTCAGGGCAAAGCTTTTCTATGAGACGGAGGATAAATGATGTAGGCTACAGCGCGGGTAGAGGAGACCAGAGAGTGAAGATACGAGGGGAGAGAAGAACCAGCGGGCGATGGACAAGAGGGAGAGTAAGATAGAGGGAAAGGGCCTGTACGAAGCCCTGGTAGAGGCTCAGAACGAGGCGGGCGAGGGTTTCGTCGTGGCCGAGGGCGAGCGCATCTTCTACGCCAACCAAGCTTACTCCAAGATCAGCGGCTATAGCCTGGAGGAGCTTCTGGCTCTGCCGTCCTTGTACGATCTCGTCGTTCCCGAACAGAGAGAACTGCTCTTAGAACGCTTCCGCGAGCGCCTGAGCGGGCAGCGAGTCATAGATCGATACGAGAGCGCCATAACCCATAAGAGCGGACGACGGGTCGAGATAGAGATCGTAGTAAAGCTATTTCGGGAAGAGCCTAGTAAGCGCGTTCTCATTATCCGCGAGATCACTGAGCGCAAGCGGGCGGATGAGGCTCTGCGCGAGACTGAGGAACGGTTCAGGCAGCTCTTCGAACAGTCCGTGGATGCCCTTTTGGTACATGACGAAAAGGGACGGATGGTCGACTGTAACGCGGAGGCATGTCGCTCCTTGGGCTACTCCCGAGAGGAGTTGCTCTCGCTCTCGGTAAAAGACTTCGCCACCAACCTGCTGTCGGAGGAAGAGAAGGTATCCAGAGAAGGCAGTACGCTCTGGCAGGGTGCCATGGCTGGTGAGCCGGGCGCGGGTGCGGAGGGCTTTCACTTTGGAGAACACCGGCGTAAAGATGGCACGACTTTCCCGGTCGAAGTCCACGTTGGCGCCGTCGATTATGGCGGGAAGCGGATGATCTTAGCCTCGGCTCGCGACATCACCGAGCGCAAGCAGGCGAATGAGGCACTGCGTAAGAGCGAGGAACGGTTCCGCTCGTTGGTTCAGAATGCCACGGACCACGTCGCGGTCATCGACGCCAACGGCACCATCACCTACGAAAGTCCTTCGGTCGAAAGGGTGCTGGGCTACAAGCCGGAGGAACGAATCGGGACCAACGCCTTCGACTACGTTCACCCGGAGGATCTCGAGCGCATGAGGCGAGATTTCGCCGAGGGCCTGAGAGCTACCGGCACGGACGGCAAGAAAACGACCGGCACGAAGTTTGAGGCCCGGCTCCGGCACGCCGACAGCTCCTGGCGCCGCCTGGAGGCGGTCGCCAGCAACTTGCTTGCAGATCCTAACATAGAGGGGATCGTGATCAACTCCCGGGACGTTACCGAGCGCAGGCGGGACGAGGAAGCGCTGCGAAAACAGAACGAGTACCTGGACGCCTTGAACGAGACCTCCCTGGCGTTGATGAATCGGCTGGAGTTGCCCGATCTGTTGGAGGTCGTCGTCGCACGTGCCGGAGCAATGGTAGACACCTCACACGGTCACGTCTACCTCGTCGAGTCAGGAGAGGCGGAGCTGGAGATGCAGGTAGGCGTGGGGGTTTTCGATAAATACGTCGGCCTTCGGCTGAAGATTGGTGAGTGCGTGCCGGGGCAGGTCTGGGAGAGCGAGCAACCGCTGGTGGTGGACGACTACCGTACCTGGCCAGGTCGCTCGCCACGGTTCAGCAAGGAGGATTTCCGCGCCGCGGTAGGGCTACCACTCAAGTCTGGATCGGAGGTCGTGGGTGTCATAGGGCTGTCTCGCCTCGAAGAGGGCCGGACGTTCGGGAACGACGAGGTGGAGCTGTTGAGCCGGTTCGCCAGGCAGGCATCGGTCGCCCTGGACAACGCCCGCCTCTACACCAGAGTTCAGCGGGAGCTGGCCGAGCGCGAGCGGACGGAGGCGGCACTCAGGGAATCAGAGGAGCAGTACCGTACGCTGGTCGAGGCCGTACAAGAAGGCATAGGCTTTGTCGACTCTCGGGAGACGGTTACCTACTGCAACCAGGCATATGCTGCGGTCTTCGACCTGACTCCGCAGGAGCTCGTCGGGAGATCGCTGCTCGACTTCCTGGACGAGAAGCAACGGCGGAAGGCTCTCGACCAGACGGCTCTGCGCAAGAACAACGTGCGCTCTTCCTATGAGATCTCTATAACGACCGGCGAGGGGAGGAGGAAGGACCTCTCCGCCTCGGGGACCCCGATCATGGACGCTGAAGGAAGCCTCCAGGGAGTGGTACACGCCGTCATCGACATTACCGAGCGCAAGGCGCTGGAGGAACAGCTAGCGTACCAGGCGTTCCACGATCCCCTGACCGGCCTGTCGAACCGGACGCTGTTTATGGACCGTCTCGAACATGCTCTGGCGCGCGTGGGTCGGAGCAAGGATTCCGTCGCCGTCATGTTCCTGGATTTAGACAACTTCAAGGTGGTAAACGACTCCCTGGGCCACGAAGTAGGGGACAGGTTGCTCGTTGTGGTGAGCGAACGCTTGCAGCCGTGCCTGCGCCCCGGGGACACCATCGCGCGTCTTGGTGGGGACGAGTTCACCGTCTTGCTCGAACATATTGGCAGCGTGAGTGAAGCAACCCGGGTTGCGGAGCGGATCGCGGAGGCGGTGCAAAAGCCATTCACCATCGATGGACAAGAGCTTTTCGTCACCTTCAGCATCGGGATTACTTTCAGCAGATCCGATAAGGACCGTCCGGGAGACCTCCTGCGGGATGCGGACCTGGCAATGTACCAGGCCAAAGGCAGTGGCAAAGCTCGCTACGAGGTATTCGACCCGAGCATGAATACTCGTGCCCTGGAACGCCTCGAGTTGAGCGGCGCTCTCAGGCGAGCCCTCGAAAGAGAAGAGTTCAGGGTCTGCTACCAGCCCAAGGTGAAGCTTGCGACCAGGGAGCTCTTCGGTCTCGAGGCGTTGGTGCGTTGGAAACACCCGCAACGCGGTCTGGTGTCCCCCTCGGAGTTCATCCCGATCGCGGAAGAGACGGGTTTGATCCTCCCTATCGGACAGTGGGTGCTGGAGGAAGCCTGTAACCAGGCGAAGGAGTGGCAGGAACAATACCCCAGCGACCCGCCCCTGAAGATGAGCGTGAACTTCTCCGCGAGACAGCTTCAGCACCCTCAGATGGTCCAAAACATAACCCGAACGCTCGGAGAGACCGGGATCGACCCGCGTGACTTAATCCTGGAGATCACCGAGAGCGTGGTAATGGAGAACGCGCCTTCCACCATCGCCACGCTCCGGAAGCTGGAGGAGTTGGGCTTGCGGATTGCAATAGACGACTTCGGGACGGGTTACTCTTCACTCTCTTACCTCAAGCGTCTCCCCGTAAGCTTGGTGAAGATCGACCGCTCGTTTGTCGAAGGACTCAGGGAAGAGCCCAAGGACGCGGCACTCGTGTCGGGGATAATCTCGCTCTCGCACAAGTTGGGTATGCAGGTTATAGCGGAGGGGGTGGAGACCGCCGAACAGTTCGCGCAACTGCGCGAACTGGGATGTGACCTGGCTCAGGGAAACTACTTCGGAGAGCCGGTATCGGGCAGAGCAGCAACAGCATTCTTGGCAAAAGATCTTCGCTGGTAGCTGGACCCGAAGCGTCGCTAAATTTCCTTGCGCCCTCGGCCTGAATACAGCAAGGTGCAGCAGCTTGGTCTACTGCCTCGGCAACAAGCTACCAGCCGCCGAGCATTTGTTGCCGCTGGCTATTATCCACTCCTTTGTGCTTTTTACGGCTTGGACCACTCCAGAAAACGCTCCATATACTCGTAGCTTTCGAGGAGGAGCGGCAACTCCGTGTACTCGTTCTGCTGGTGGGCCTGTGAGGTAAGGCCCGGGCCGAAGTTGGCGGCGGAGACGCCGTGTTGGGTAAAGCGTGCTACGTCAGTCCAGGCCTGCTTGGGGCGAACCGCGAGATCACGGGAGATAAAGCTCTGCAGCAGGGGATGGTTCAGGTCCACCGCTCCGCTTGGGGCGAAGTCCACGACCTCGTAGCGGGCGCGGCCTCCCGACTCTTTTAGCAGCCCCTCGAAGATGCGCCGTACGTGGTCGAGGCCCCTGCCGGGGGGGAAGCGGTGGTTCACGTTGATCCAGAACTCGTCCGGCACGATGTTCTTCGCCCGCCCGCCCCGCGCCATCGTGGGCACGAGCACCTCGTAGAACGGGAGCCCGTCCACCACGACCTCCTCTGCAGGATGCTCGTGCAGGGCGGCGAGGAAGCGTCCCGCGGCCGTGAGGGCGTTCTCACCTTGCCAGGGCCGGGCCGAGTGGGAGGGCGTGCCCTCGAAGGTCACCTCGACGTGTGCCATTCCGACGCAGCCGGCCTCCAGAGCATTCCCCGTCGGCTCCAGGAGGAAGGCCAGGTCCGAGTCCACGACCCAGGGGCACTCCTCGAAGACCACCCCGAGCCCGTTCTCGGCGTGCGGACCCTCCTCCCGCTCGTAGAATATGAAGACCGGCTCAGCCCAACTCTCCTCCCACCGGAAGTCCTCCAGCAGCGCGAGCATCACCGCGTCGCCGGCCTTCATGTCCGAAGCGCCCCGGCCGTAGACGCGGTCCCCCTCGACGCGAACCGGCAGCCCCCCCGCCGGCTCCGGCACGGTATCCAGGTGTCCGGCGAAGACGAGACGATCCCGCGAGACGTCCGGGCTTCGGCGGCTCAGGACGAGGTTATTCGAGACCCGCTCAGAGCGCCATTCGTGGAGACTTCCGACCCTCCTTTCGAGGTCGTCGCAGAGCGGCCCCTCCTCGCCGGTTACACTCGGGCGTTCGAGGAAGAAAAGCAGGGCCTCCAGCAGACGCTCCTGCAGGGGTTCTATCCTCACACGCTTACCCCGAACTGCCGCAAAGCATCGTTCAGGGACGTCTTCTGGTCCGTGGACTCGCGGCGCTGCCCGATTATGAGGGCCGTCTGGAGCTGGTAGGAGCCGGCGGGGAACTCCTTCGTGCGAGTCCCGGCGACGACGACCGAGCGGGCGGGGACGCGGCCGCGGTGGATTACCTCCTCCGGGCCCGTGACGTCGATGATCTGGGTGGAGGCCGTCAGGACTACGTTCGCCCCCAGCACCGCCTCCTCCTCGACCCGCACTCCCTCGACTACGATGGCCCGCGACCCCACGAACGCCCCGTCTTCTATTAA
>CADCVE010000068.1:5686-7948 GCA_902806065.1 uncultured Rubrobacteraceae bacterium
CCACGTATCCACCATCGTCCCGCTCCCCACGTAGGCCCCGATGTTTACGTAGCCCGGCATAACCACTACGCCCGGCTCGACGAAGGCGCCGTAGCGGACCGTGCCGGGCGGGACGACGCGCACCCCGGCCGCGGAGAGGTTCTTCTTCGTGGGGACTTTATCGTAGTACTCGAACGGCCCCGCGTAGATCGTGTTCATCTCCGCCACGGTGAAGTACAGGGAGATCGCCTTCATCACCCACGCGTTCGACCGCCACTCACCATCTTCTTTTTCGGCGACCCTGAGCTCCCCCGAGTCGAGCGCTGCGATAGTGTCATGCACCGCCTGGCGGTACTCCTCCTGCTTCAGCAGTTCCCGGTCCTCGAACGCGGCCTCTATCTGCTCTCTCATGGCGCCCCCTCGATCAATAGAAAATCCGGCAGATCGTGCGCCAGTTTAGCAGGAGGCTGCGTTGCAGCGGTCACTCTGGAGTAGCCGGACTAGTTTCTTGATCGGCTACGGGCGAGAAACGCCAACGCCGCGCCGACGAGCAGTGCAAGGGCGGGAGCAAGCGAGACGACGTAGTAGCCGGCATCGGGGTAGTTCACTGGAGTACCCGTAGCCTCTACGACCGGCGCCATTATGACCGACAGCAGTAGGGGGTAGGCCGCCGTCTAGGCCGTCGTCCCCACCGCGCCGACCAGCATGAGTAAAGCTCCAGTCACGAACCTCGTACCCGCTATGACGAGGCCCGTGCCAACCATCCCCAGGATGCCGAAGATCGCCATCGCGCCCTCGGACCCGATCAAGAGAAGGCCAACGGGGTTGGTGAGATCGCCCATCATCAACCCTACGAATAGCCACATCTCAACCGCCAAGGTGCCCTTTGCCGCACCCGTGAGGGCTCCGAGCCCGCCTACAACTGCCGCCGCTATGTGCAAGCTTCCCGCTCTATTGATCTTCCGGGTTCTTGCGGATCAAGCCCTCCCACCGCACTATCGCCTCTTCGCACTCTTCTAGAGCGGGCACGAGCGCGACACGGAAGAAGCCTTCGCCGCCGGGTCCGAACGAGGAGCCGGGGGCGACTATTATCCCTTCTTCGAGGAGATGCAGGGCGTAGGCCTCGTCGTCTCCGCCGTACTCTTCCGGCACCTCGACCCAGAGGTAGAGGCTCGCGTTGGTGAGGATCCAACGGAGGCCCACCTGCTCGAAGAAGTTCGTAAACAGCTTGCGCTTACCGGCGAAGATGCGGTTGCGCTGCTCGACGTGGGCGTCATCGTTCCAGGCGGCGGTCGCGGCCTCCTGAACGAAGCCGGGGCTCGCGGCGCCGATGGAGGGGCGCATCTTCTTGAGGGTGGAGATTAACTCCGGGTCGCCGGCCATCATCGCCGAGCGGTAGCCGGTTATGCCGCTGCGCTTGGAGAGGGAGACGAAGGCGAGGGTTCGCTCTCTGGTTATCTCCAGGATCGAGGGCGGGGGATAGCCGGAGTAGACGTCGTTGTAACACTCATCGGAGAAGAGGAGGATGTCTTGCTCGCGGCAGAAGGCGGCCAGCTCTTCGAGGTATGCGCGGGTGGCGGTCGCGCCGGTTGGGTTGTGAGGGTAGTTGATCCAGACCGCTCGCGTCCTCGCCGGGTCGAGGGCAGAAACTGGCAGCAGGAAACCGTCCTCCGCGCGGAGCTGGACGGGCAGGGCCTCCCCGCCGGCGAAGAGCGCTCCGCGCTCGTAGACAGGGTAGCCCGGAGTGCCGTAGGCAACTCCGCGCCGCTCGTGGGAAGGGTGCAGAAAGGTTAAAGGTGTGTGGAAGATGGCCTCCTTGGAGCCCGCGGCTGGCAAGACCTGTGTGTCGGGGTCTAGTTCGACGTTGTGGCGGCGACGCATGAAGCCCGCGAAGGCTTCGCGCAACGCTTTAGTGCCTGTGGCGCTTGGGTAGCGGCTGGTTTTGGGGACGGCGTCCACGAGGGCCTGACGGATCTTTGCGTCCGTTGGCTCGCGGGGGTCACCAGTGCCAAAGTCGTAGAGGGCGGCCCCGCTCTCCTCCAGCTTGCGGCGGCGCTCATCCATCTTGACTAGTGGGTAGGCGGGCATCCGCTCCAGCATGGGGTTCAGGAGGAGACGGGGCGGCATCTTGGGGGTGGGTTGTTCGTTTGGCATCTTCATGGTTCTCTCCAGGGCCGGCTCGGGCGAGGAGTATAGTCTTCTCCGGGGGGTGAGACTTTGGCTCTCGGTTTCCGGATTCCGCGGGCCGGATAATATAACATGCGATGGGGACAATGGGATCAA
>CADCVE010000069.1 GCA_902806065.1 uncultured Rubrobacteraceae bacterium
CGAGCTTCGCGTAGGCGGAGGAGACATGGAACTTGACGGTGTGTTCGCTGATCTTGAGGTCCCGAGCGATCATTTTGTTCGAGAGCCCCCGGCCCAAGAGCTCCAGGATCTCCCGCTCACGAACGGTCAACGGCTCGGCCAGTTCCTCCACTACGGCCGTCATCCCCTGCAGTAGACCTCCGGCCAGTCCCCGGGGCAACACTACGAGACCCCGTGCGACCGCGAACACCGCCGCCGCTAGTTCCTCGGGTAATGCATCCGGCGAGACCACACCCCAGCCACCCGATGCGAACTCGCGCAGCACGGGTAAGGAACGCTCATCCTCCGACAGGACCAGAATCGCCTGCATCCCCTCCTCCGCGACCGCGCGCGCCGTCTCCTCTAGCGACTCGTCCCCCGACACCACCACGACATCGGCCTCCAGGAGCGCGGGTCCAGCCTCGTCGAGAGAGCCCCGCCCCACCACCAGCACGTCCGCTCCGGCCTCTTCGAGCATTGCCCGTAGCCCCGCACGCGTGAACGGCGTCGGGGCTACGACAAAGACCCGCACGGGGTCACCAGTCATACGCTCACGCCTACCGGGCGCTCACGCGCCGCGAGCCCTGAAACGCCCGGCCCCGAAGCGCGCCTCGACCTCCCGCATCTCGCCGCCGCGCGCAATGCGCAGTTCAACGGTACCTCCGGCGTCGCGCGCGAGGGTGTCCCGCAGAGAGGTTGCATCCGCAACCGGCTCACCGGCCACGGTGAGTAGCACGTCCCCGACAAGCAGGCCCATGAGATCAGCGACGCTACCGGGCGCGACGCCGGAGATCACAAGCGCCATCTCCTGCCCCGCTACCTCTCGCAACGCCGCGGGCAACGCGGCAGGCTGTACCCTCACGCCCAATCGAGGGCGCCGCGAAGCCTCCATACCACCCTCGGCCCAGGCGCCGGCGGTGTTGCTCGGGATGGCGAGGGCCAAACCGCCGGAAACCATGGCGTTTACCCCAACCACCTCTCCCCTAGCGTTGACCAGCGGCCCGCCGGAGTTCCCGGGTGCAAGGTAAGCGTCGGACTGCACGTAGCGCGCGCGGCCAAACGGTCCTCCCGTGCTACCGAGGCCACTTACGACACCCATCGTCACCGCCCCGCGCCTGCCCCACGGATGCCCCACGGCAAAGACCAGTTCCCCAACGCGTAGGGCATCAGAGTCCCCAACCTGTGGCGCGGGCAGATTCTCTTGCGGGACATTGTGGAGCCGGAGCATCGCCAGGTCCAGCCTCCGATTGCTCCCCACGACCTCCGCGTCGAAGGAGCGGTCGTCGGTCAGGACGACCTCAACCCTCTCGCGCGAGCTGGCGACGACGTGGTGATTCGTCATCACCAGGCCGTCCGGGGACCAGAGACATCCAGCCCCCGCACCGCCTCGGCGTCCACCGCCACGCGGGGTTCCCCTTCGACCCTGATTCCTACCGCTTCTTTGTACCTGCACGACGCCTGGTAGAACGCCTTCGATCATCGCCGCCGCGCCGGCTATCCCTGAGCCCTCCAGAGGGTTGAGGGCTTCCATGCTCATGCCCCCTGACCACGCTCGCCTACGGTCACGCGCAGGGTTTGAAGCTCGCCGCCCCGGATCACGCCGGCCACAGCTTCGCTTCCGACCCTGTCACCCGTAAGGAGCATCTGCAACTCCTCGGTGTCGGTGACGGGCGCGGCATCCAGCGAGACGAGGATGTCGCCGAGGATCATCCCACCCTCCCCCGCGGGACTCCCATCCTCGACACCCACGACGAGGAGGCCGCCCTTCTGTTCCCCGAGGCCCACCCTCTGGGCAGCGGGCAGGCGGACGGGTTGGCTCAAAATACCGAGGTAGCCACGTTTGACGGAGCCGCGCTCCGAGAGCGCCCCGGCCACTCGCCAGGCAACGTCGGCGGGTACGGCGAGCGCCACGCCCCGGGCAAGCCCGAGCGCCATGACCCCCAAAACCGCCCCTTCGGCGTCTATAAGCGGCCCGCCCGAGAAGCCGGGGTAGGGCGTAGCGTCGGTCTGGACGTAGCTCTCCATCCTAACCCCCCGTCTCGCGCGCAGCGGCCCGCCCACAGCGCTGATAACCCCAAAGCTCGCCCTTATCCCGTCCCGGGAAGGACGGGCGACCGCGAGCGAGACCTGCCCGACCCGCACGCCTCCAGCCGCGGGTTCGGCGATAGTCCCGTCTTCAAGCTTCGGCACCTCCAGAACGGCCAGGTCCGTCGAAGAGTCGCGCCCTAGCAAACGCGCTTCCAACGTGCGGCCGTCGTGGGTTACGACCGAGAGGTCCTCCTCGCGCTCCAGGACGTGACTCGCAGTCAACACCTTACCAGTGGCGTAGACCAGGCCGCTCGCCGACCGGCGGCGCCTTCCATGTACTTGCACTACGGATGGCCCGATCTTCTCGACCGCGTCGGCCATTCCCTTGGAGAGCACGCTCAACGCGCTTGTCGCGCCTGCCGCGCTGGTTTGATTCTCCATTACTTCCTCCTGATCCGTGTTCATTTGGAGAATGTACACCTGCGCACGAGGACCGGCATCACCCATTCGGCTAGTTCTGGACCCGGAAGAACGACCAGGTTTGAGGGACCGGCAAGTTAACATCTGTCCATTCCAAACCCGGTCCCTACTCTCGTTACGGTAAGATAGAGTTGGCCGGGGGCAGGCTGGTTAGAAAGCCCGTGACCACGAAGATTCCGACCGCCAGTGCCAGTTCGACAGCCACCAAACGGCCGAACGGCTCCCGCCCGTCCAGCGCCAGGTTCATGGCGCCGACCGACAACAGCAACACCGCCAACCCCAACTTCACCAACAGAACGCGACCGTAAGGCGTGCCCAGCAACCTGTCTACATCCGGCACGTGGAGCAGTGACGCGTATACGCCGGTGAAGATAATGGTCACAACGGCAAGAATAGCTACCTTAGAGAAACGGCGCACCGCCCGCCAACGAAACTTCTTCCGTGGTTGTATCGGCATCGCGCGCGGGGGTCCGAGCAAGACCAGCGCAAGCCCCAGCAACCCTCCCATCCACAGGGAAGCCGCCACCATGTGGAGCCAGTCCGCCAGGGAGGGTAGGAAACCCTCCGCCGCAGCGTGGCTGGTGAGCGTCAGGGTTTCCAGTAGAGCAGCCCCTGTTCCGGCAGCCCACCACCAGTAAGCAGGCTGTCGTAGCCACACGGCCAGGGTTGCCGCCACAACCGTCAGGAGACCAGAGACGAGCCGCACCAGCCAGATGGTTCCTACCCGCGTGTCTAACAAAGTCTGCCCCAAGAGGCCGAGGCTAAGAGATTGGCCGGAAGCCCGCACCGCGTACAACGAGATCTCGGCTACGCTCGCGATCACGAGCAAACCGAACAGAAGCCAGACACAACGGACAAAGAGACCAGTGTCGTACTGGTCGAGACCTACAGCCCGGCTTGTTGGTATCCATACCAGGACCACAAACGCCACCAGACCGACGAGAAAAGCGGCGGCTCCCTGTGTCGCGCCGCGGGCGATGCCGGAGGCAGTCTCTTGCGAGTTGAGCGTCGCCTCCCGTGCCGGGTGCGAGTCGTCACTGGATCCCGTATGCGATTCATGGTCCTGTTCCAGGTGCGAGTCTCGATGCGGCTTTTCCTCGGCGGAGTGCGACTCGATAGGTGTGGGTGAGGATTCGGCCGGGGCGCCGCGCTGTTTCAAGAGACTTTGCATCAGTTCGATCTCGCCCTGTTGCGAGGCGGCTATCGCTCCTGCCAAATGCTTCACCTCCTCCCGCTCCGTCTCTTCGAGCACCGCCTCCGCCATCGGCACGGCGGCTTCGTGGTGCGGGATCATGAGCTGCAAAAAGAGCACGTCGGCCTCCTCACCAGACGCCTTCTGGAGGGCGTTCAGCTCTTCGGCGCTAGCCATGCCCGGCATCCTGCCCTCGGTGGGGTGGCCCATCCAGCCCATCGCGGGTTCGGGGCTGGTAAGCGGTAGGCCCCAGACGGCCAGCCAGCCCTGCATCTGCCCGATCTGGGCTTGCTGGGTGAGGGCGATGTCGGTAACCATGGTGCGTATCTCCTGGCTCTCGGTCTTGTCGCGCACGATCTCCGACATCTGGACAGCCTGGGCGTGGTGTACGATCATGTCCCGGGCGAACCCCACCTCAGCCGAGTCTTCCGCAGGCGCCACAATCTCCTCCGCCGCACCTCCTATAGGCTCCTCTCCGAAGAAGGCCGACGCCACCACCGCGCCCAACACGGCGGCAAGGACGATCGCGCCTACGGTGAGGAGCGTGCCGTGCCACCGGGATGGTAGACGAACTTCATCTAACGGCTTCGTCCCCCCGTCCGAGCTTGTCAGACCCAGGATACTCAGCACCCGCCGCACAAGCACCTCATACCAGGCAGGTCGTGGTCCATGATCCAGCAACGGAGCAGCAACGCCAACGGCAAGGAATCGACAAGCCCCGAACCCGCAAGGACCTTGACCAGAGCGTATTCGAGGACACCGGTCCGGCGCAGAGACCTAGCCTCATACCGTGCCTTTGCGCCGAAACAGGAACGTCAACCCCGCCCCAACCAAAGCGCCGACAAACAGGACGATCAGCACCGCCGTGAGGATGCCTCCCCAGGTCCAGCCCGTATCTTCTTGCTCCACAGACCGCTCTACCGGCACTATCGGCTCCGCGGCGTCGGAGCCCGCCGCAGAAACGTCCACAACGAACTCGTACGTCCCGCTAACGGGATGGCCGTCGGCCGAGGTGACGCGCCATTCCACCGTGTGAGAGCCCTCGCGCAGCTCCCCGAGGTCCACGAGCAGGAGCCTACGGTCGTCCGGGCTCACCCGTGCGTCGTCCTCATCCACCCGGACGCCCTCCTGATCGTACACCTTGACGGGATCGAACTCGGCCTCTACGGGCTCGTTGAACCAGAGTTGCACTTGCTCGGGGGAATCGGCGAGGGCATCGCCGTCGGCGGGGTATGCCTCTGTCAGCCTCGCATGACCCTGGGCGGGCCCGCACAGCAGGAGCAGCCAGATGGCCGACAGCCCCAAGAGGGCTGCCAGCCGCCGTTTGTCGATACCCTGCATCGTTACCGTTTGCCTCTCCTCAGCAGCGCCAACAGGGCAACGACCAGAGCCAGGGCACCAAAGCCGAGACCGCCGTAGGCCGCTATCGGGGCTGTGGCCGTGCCGGGGAGATCCTTGGGGCTCGACTCTTGCGGCGCGGCGCCTTGACTGCCACTCTCGGCACCGGCCTCTCCAACCCTGACAATCGACGCCGGTTCCTCGGAGTCTTCGGGGCCGATCCATTCGACCACTTCGCCGCCCTCGTACGTCTGGAACGCGTTCCACGCGTATTCGCCCGGTTCCGCAGGGGTCTTGCCCTGGACGTCGAACTGCTGGAACTCGGTTTCCCCGATCTCTCCGCCCGACCAGGTGATGGCCCTTACCACGCCAGCTTCCTCTTCGAACTCGTAGTTCCAGCCGGGCACCGGCTCTACCCGGGAGACGATGAATCCTTCCGGAACCTCGACCCTGATCCCGGTTGTAGGGATCTCTTTCTCGCTGGGCACCCGCACCGTGAACACCTCGTAGCTGTCCGCGGGAGCCTCTTCCGGCACGACCCTGACGTGAGCGTTGACCACGCTGCTCAAGGCGAGCGTCAGAAGCGTGCTCAGGGCCGCGAGGCGGAACAATGACTTTCGCATCTTGCGAAACCTCCTCGTTGTCTGTTGTCGTTCTGTTCGTTAGGTGAGCCAGGTACGGCCTGGCGAGCAGGCCACGTACCACCTGACGCTTCCCTATTCCTTTCTTCTCCTGCATAGACACGGATTACCTAACCAGTAGACCGAAGCCATGCGCCGGCAATAGCGTAGCGGAGGATGATACCGGTACGGCCGAAACCACAGACCGTACTCCTTTCGTAGACAGCCTTCGGCTACCACGATATGAGCATCCGCGCTATAGACCTGGCTGCCCCGGGGCAGCCGGAGAAAATTAGAAGGAAACGGTTGGGACCGGCGGTGGCCGGCCCGACTTGAAGCTAGCTATCGGACACAGCAGAGATACGAAGGTGGCGCTCGCGAGGACGAGGACGGAGGTTAGACGATCGGTCCGAACGAAGCGGCGCCGAGACATCGCGATGATGACCCGCTCGGCCACGCGGAAGGTTATGCGCGCCAGGCCCAGGCACAGTAGGCCCACGATCAGTTGTACAAAGACGCCGACCACGAGCAATCTGGCGGACGGCAAGGTGCTCGTCCCGGCAACCATGCGCTCCAGGTACTCGATGACTACGAAGACCCCGGCGGGTAGGACCGTGGCCAGGATGATCTGCTTGCGGGTACCCGCGATGCCGCCCCCGTGCAGCCACTCCCCGAAAGAACCGTGCTTGAAGAACACCCGCAAGGCGAGACCGAAAGCGAGCACGAACCCGAAGCTACCGGCGAGCTTCAGGGCCTCTATGTAGCCGTGCATGTGCTGCTCGTGGTGGTCTTGCGGCACGAGGCCCACGAGCGCGTAGGCTATAGAGTGGCCGGAGATCCAACCGAGAAGGATGAATGCCAGGGCGAACGTGACCGAAGGCAACGATAAGTAGAGCCTTTTAGACTTGTACGTTGCACGAGTCACAAACACATTGTAGCTTGCTGCCACATTACAAACCATCCGGCGTGGGCGACCACTTCAGGAGCCCACACCGGGGAGAATACCGACCGCCTTTGACGTTAGCTCTGGGCGTAGAGACTGGTATCTTGGCTCTTACCCCTACACCCGGAGAACCAGGGCTTGCTGATCTCTTTCTTTAAAGGACGAAGGCGATGAGGAGGGCGAAGACGATGCCGTATAGCGCAAACGCCTCGACCAGCCCTATCCCCAGGAACATCAGCGTCCTCGTCTGCTCGAACGCCTCCGGCTGGCGGTGGATGCTCGCTATGGTCTGACCTATAAGGTAACCCATACCTGCTCCCGGTCCAATGACCGCGGTTCCCGCCGCGATACCTACTCCTATCAGCTTCTGTTCCTGCTGAAGCAACGCCAATGCAACATCCGCTATGGCTGGATCCACCATCTCTACAGCTCCTTTCTTTCGCTCCGCCGATTGCCTTCCGTGGGCATCTCGTCCGGACTCCTCATAAGAAGCTCATCGGCGAGATAGACGCCACGTTCGATCATCTCCCCCGCCAACCCCGGGTCCTTCCCTTGCTCCAAACTCTGCTGGGCCTGCTGGTACAACGCGAATACCTCCGCCACCTCCTCCGATTCCTCGACCGGCGACGAGTACAAAACTACGACCCTGGAGGCAAGCTGGGGGAGTCCCGCTAGTGCGAGAGTCAAGACCCTCCGTCGCTGGCCTCGCTCGTCCATCCACATGTAAGCTCGGACACAAAGGAAGAAGGAGAGCATCGACCAGAGGAGCAGCAAGGTACCGCCAACCGCACCGGAGATCACGCCAGGCACCACGAGCACCGTTATCGCCACCGGACCAACGAGCAACGGCCCGGAGAATAGGACCAGGGATAGTACGTCTTCACGGATCAGGGGAAGCAAACCCGGCCTCGTTTCTCCCGCGCTTGTAGTCAAAGATCCCCCGTTCGCCCCCATCATCGGATGGACCCGGCCCGCGAACTAAGAAAGCTCTCGATGAGCTCGACCAACTGCCGCGGCTGGTCTTCAGGAATGAAACAGCGCGAGCGGGCGACCCGCGCGAGCCGCGCGTCGGGGAAGGTCTTTCGCAGACGCTCGGCGTCCCGGATCGGGAAGAGCAGGTCGTCCTCGCCCCAGGCGATGAGAACCGGCTTGCGAAACGTTGGGAAGGCGCGCGCGGCCTCCAGCGTATAGCTCCTGGAGACGGCGCGCAGGACCTTCGTGACGTCCCGCCGCACCCCGGGCTCCCGGATCAGCGGGGCGAAGTACGAGTCCAGAACCGCCCGGCCTGGTTGCCTTCGCGCCACCAGAGCGTACAACAATCGTTTAACCGGGGAGAGACGCAGCGCGTGCGCTAAAGCACCTGCGAATCCGGGCACGAACGCGCCCCACTTGAACGGCAGTATCAGGGGCGGCGGAAAATGCTCGAAGGCGTCGCAGTTGGTGAGCACCAAACGACCAACGCGCTCCGGGTAGTGAGCGATCACGATCTGGCTTATCGCGCCGCCGGTGTCGCTGCCGACCAGCGTGACGTCTCTCAGATCCAACGCGTCCATAAAATCGGCGACGAGCCGCGCCAGGCTTGGCGGCGTGAGGTCCGCTCCAGCCTCCATCGCCGGCGTGTGAGCACCGAGCGGCCAGTCCGGCACGATGCACCGGAAATGCTCCGAGAGCGGCGGCGCGACATTGCGCCACAAGCCGCCATTGACCAAAAACCCGTGGACGAACAAGATCGGCTCCCCCTCTCCCATCTCGCGGTACCTCACCACCCCCTTCCCCAACCGAACCTCCCTGACCTCCCCAGGCCCCCAAACCCTCTCCACAACGCACCCCCTTGACAGAGTTACTTACGCTGTATGTTTACACCGTAAGTGTATCCGGGGTGTTGTAAGCTGTCAAGGTGAAGCAGGCACGAAGCATCAACGTTGCGGGGCGTGTATGAGTGAGGCAGAGGTTCGCAGGCCGCTCAGTCGGCGGCGGGTTCTGGAGGCAGCGGTTGGGCTTGCGGATCGTGAGGGGTTGGAGGCTTTGAGCATGCGCAGGCTCGGGCGGGAGCTCGGGGTGGAGGCGATGTCGCTCTACAACCACGTCCCGAACAAGGAGGCGCTGCTCGACGGGATGGTCGAAGTCTTGCTGGCGGAGATGGAGGTCTCCGTGGACGGTAAGGAGGGATGGGAGGAGAGAGTCCGGGAGGTGTTCCGGTCTTTCAGGCGGCTCGCCCACGCCCATCCCGACGTCTTCGTGCTCTTCGCCGTGCGTCCGCCCACCAC
Source organism: uncultured Rubrobacteraceae bacterium (assembly GCA_902806065.1). Lineage (GTDB taxonomy): Bacteria > Actinomycetota > Rubrobacteria > Rubrobacterales > Rubrobacteraceae > Rubrobacter_F. The sequence goes on from CADCVE010000069.1 coordinate 8,887, forward strand.
GTCGAAGGTAGTCTGGCTCTTGCCCGCGTTCCTCGACGCGCTGCGGGGAGCCGGGTGGGAGATGAGGACGTCGTTGCGCGCGTTCCGGGCGCTCTCCAGCTACACCATCGGGTACGCGCTCGTCGAGGTTCGCGGCTCCGTCCCCGAGCCAGCGAGAGACCGAACCGGCATCCTCGGTGCCGCCGAAGAAGAGCGTATCTTCGAGATGGTCCCTATCTTGAATGGGGCCGACCGCGACGCCGAGTTCGAGTTCGGTCTCGACCTCATCTTCACCGGCCTACGCGCCGAGCTGGAACGAGGTTAGAGCCTCATCCAGCACCCTCGGAAGCCTTCTCCACCGCCTCCTCTGGCGAGGTAGCCAGGACGACGTGCTCGCCGACATCCCAGCTCTCCAGCGCCACGACTGGGCGTCCTACCTTCAGTGCCAGCCCGATCTCCGAGAGCGTCCCGTACTCTCCCCCGACGGCGATCACCACGTCCCCCGAGCACACGACCGCGAGGTTTCGCGCCTGGCCCATGCCCGTGGCGACGGAGTACGAGAGATAGTGGTTAGCCCGCCCCCGGTCCTCGTCGGGCAGTATCCCGATCGCCGTGCCACCCGCCTCCGTCGCACCACGCGCCGCGGCCTCCATCACTCCGAACAGGCCACCGCAGACCACAACGCCACCCCGCCCGGCCACCAGCCTACCGACCTCCCTGGCCTTCTCATAGAGTGTGCCCGAAGCATCGCCCGCACCGACGACAGCGACGTAAAGCGGTCGTATCGCATTCGTTTCCTGGTACACATTGCCTACCAGGGGATCTGGCGGCGGTCCCGGAAGAATCCGCCGGTGGGACCGTTGTTTGCAAGGGTCGCCGCCCATACCAGCGTGTCCGCGCCCTCCTCCACGGAGCGCGACGCGCCAGAGCCGCCCATATCCGTCCTGACCCAACCCGGACAGACCGAGTTCACGAGGATGCCACTCCCCCGCAGCTCCGAGGCAAGGATGCGTGTAAGCGCGTTGAGCGCGGTCTTGGAGACGCGGTAGGCCGGAGTGCCGCCACCCATCTCGTTCAAGGCTCCCATGCCGCTGGAGACGTTGACGATCCTCCCGTAGTTATTGCGTTGCATAAGCGGCACAAACGCCTCGCACAGCCGCCACGCTCCGAAGAGGTTCATCTCCAGCGTCTCCCGTACTACGTCGAGGTCGGCGTTCAAGCCACTCTCGCCCGCGTCGAGCGCGACCCCTGCGTTGTTCACCAGTACGTCGAGCCGCCCGAACTCCTCCTCCACCTCGTGGGCGAGGTTCCGGATGCCTCTCTCGTCCGTTACGTCGAGCCGCCGGACGACCACCTCGCCGTCTATACCTTCAGCGGCGGCCCGTCCCTTCTACTCGTCACGGGAGCCGAGTATCACCATCATGCCTCTCTCCGCGAGCTGGCGCACGACCTCACGCCCGATACCCCTGTTAGCCCCGCTGACCAGGGCTATACGCCCGTCTTCCGCCATTCACCCTCCTGACTGACCGGAGCACACGGACGAGAAACCATGCTCCGGTACTCCGTGGTTTCCGTACCGCTCCCGTGCGGCAGACTAATGCTACACAAAACCGACGGTCTCGGGCACACCGCTACGGGGACCCCGCGACAGGCCCGGCCAGATATGCCAGCGATAGCCAGAGATCACGGGGAGCGAAGTTTACTCCCGGCACGGGAGGGTAATACCACCTGCATCAAAGTCTTAAGATGGAGGTACGGAGTGGACGCGGGTAGAGGAGCCGGAGAGTTCCGGGAGATAAAAGAGAGGCACGACAACTACACGGTCTACGATGTCGACGGCGACAAGATCGGTACAGTGGAGACCACCTACGTGAACGAGGCCAACCAGCGGGAGTATATCGCGGTGAGCGGAGGGCTCTCGGGGCTTATACCAGGCTCGAAAGCCAGCCTCATCCCCATAGACCTGTGCACTATTGACAACAACCAGAAGGCTATCTCAGTCTCCGCCGATAAGGACGCGGTCAAGAGTGCTCCGGCGCTCAGCGGTAGCACGGGTTTGACGCCCGAGTACGAGGCTCAGGTCCGCGACTACTACCGGTTAGGCCCCTTGTAACCCCCGGAGTATCTAGAGGGTTGGGTAGCGGCTCACCTGCCCGAGCACATAACGCAACACCCTGACCGCGCCGTCCTTGGAGAGAGGCTCGTTCCAGTTGCCGCACTTGGGCGACTGCACGCACGCCGGACAACCCTTTTTGCAAGGACAACGCGCGAGGACACCCAGAGTGTCACGGGCAACCTCCTCGAACGTCTCGTAACCACGCTCGGAGATGCCGACACCGCCAGGATAACCGTCGTAGACGAAGATAGTCGGAAGGCGCGTCTGACGGTGCACGGCTATGGAGAGCCCGCCAATGTCTCCCCTATCGCACATTGCGAACAGCGGCAACAGCCCGATAAACGCGTGCTCCGCCGCGTGTAGCGAACCCAGGAACTCCACGAAGTTCGGACGTTCGTTGCCAGGCTCCGCTCGTGGCGGTAGCGGTGGCAGGGTAACCCAGAGGCCGCGCGTCTCGAACGTCGTCGGTGGCAGGTCCAGGGGGAAGACGCCTATCTCGCGTGAGTCCTGCACCTGTATCTTTTTGTATGACGTGACCACGTCCGTGGTGCTCACCCGGCCCCAGTGCAGGGTCGCGCCGTTCGGGAGGCCGCGTTTATCGGACTCCTCCAATATCTCCACGTCGGTCTCCACCTTTACTCTGGTGTAGTAGCGGTTCGGGACCCTACGGACGAGCGCCTGATGGGCGGGGAGGTTCAGGTCCTCGACCTCGTAGGCGTGTCCGCGGTGCAGGTAGGTCGCTCCGGGGTGGAGGTCCATCGGTGCGCGACGCGCCTCGACCGCCCCGATTACCTCTACCTCCCTATCCGCTATCATCACCGACCCGGAATCCGCCGACCTGAGCGAGATGTTCCACGCTGGCTTGTCCCCCCGCGTGTAATGCAGCCGTCCCCCACTCCTCACCAAATCCTCGGATTCGACCAGATCCTCTACGATCGGCTCGTACGCATACCCGAAATACTTCTCATCCTGGTCTTCGAGCGGCGCCTCGTGCGCCGCCGCAAGCAGGTGTGGCCCCAGGATATACGGGTTCTCCAGCGTCAGACGCGCCGCCTCGACCCGCCGTCCAAGGACTTTCTCCGGGTTCTCGTAGAGATACTGGTCCAGAGAGTCGCGCCCGGCGATGTAAACGCTGAGCGACGGCTCCTTGCCACGCCCGGCCCGGCCCCACTGCTGCCAGATGGACGCCACGCTACCCGGATACCCGCAGCACACCACGGCATCCAGCGCGCCCACATCCACCCCGAGCTCCAGGGCGTTGGTAGAGACTACGCCAAGCAGCTCACCCTTGAACAGCCGCCCCTCTATCTCGCGGCGCTCCCGGACAGTGTAGCCTGCGCGGTACGGTGAGATGCGGCGTGCGAATTCCGGTCCCAACCGATCAGCAGCGTAGCGGTAGATGAGCTCCGCCGTTTTGCGGCTCTTGGCGAAGGCGATGGTTCGCACGCCCTGCGAGACCAGCTTCGAGAACACGAAAGCCCCCTCCGTAAGCATGCTTCGCCGGTCGCCTTTTTCCTCGTCTTTCAAGGGGGGATTTCGGAAGATCACCCGCCGCTCCCCACTCGACGCCCCGTCGCTGTCCACGAGTGAGAATGGGACGCCCGTGAGGACCTCCGCAAGCTCCAGTGGGTTGGCGATGGTCGCGCTCGTGAGGATGAACTTCGGGTCCGCGCCGTGCAGTTCGGCGACGCGTCGCAGCCTCCTCAGGACAGCGGCGACGTGCGAACCAAAGACACCACGCAGGAGATGCGCCTCGTCCACGGCGACTATCTTGAGGTTGCGGAAGAAGTCCGCCCAGAGAGAGTCGTGGTTCGGGAGGAGGGCGACGTTGAGCATGTCGGGGTTCGTGAGGATTACGTTGGCACGTTTGCGAACCTCGCCGCGCAAGGCCTTTGGCGTGTCTCTATCATACGTCGCCGGATGGACTCCGCGCAGCATGAGTTTCGTGGTCTTCTGCAGTTGGTCCTGGGCGAGAGCCTTTGTCGGGTAGAGAAAGAGTGCTCTGCTGGAGGTGTTCTCCAGAGCGTTCTCGAAGGCGGGGATCTTGTAGCACAGCGATTTCCCGCTGGCGGTGGCCGTTGCGACGATAACGTTCTCCCCGTCTCGCACCCGCTCGTACGCCTCCAACTGGTGCGAGTAAAGGCGCTTGGCCCCCATCGTACCCAGAGCCCTCGTGAGTTCCCGCGGCAACTCCGGCAAGTCGACGAGCGTGGCGTTCCTGGGAGAGAGCGTCGCGACCGTCTCCCCCAGAGCGTCGACGGAGCGGCGGCTCAGGGCCGCGAGAGAGGAACCTTCGGAGGCTCCTTCGGGGGCGCCGAAGCTACCGCTACCAGGACGACCTTTGACGCGCTTAGATCTCACGCCGACCGGCGAATGCTCGCCCGAGCGTAACCTCGTCAGCGTACTCCAGATCCCCCCCGACCGGCAGCCCGCTCGCAAGCGCCGTTACCCTGACCGGCCTGTCCTGTAACTCCTGCGCGATAAACAGCGCCGTCGCCTCGCCGGTCGTGTTCGGGTTGGTGGCGACTACTATCTCCTTCGTCTCCTCCCTGCCGACCCGCTCGACGAGCTCCGCTATCCGTAAGTCCTCCGGCTCGACGCCGTCTAGCGGCGAGAGCGCCCCGCCCAGGACATGGTACAGCCCCCGGTACTCGCCCGTCCGCTCGATGGGCCCGATGTCATACGGGTCCTCTACCGCGCAGATAACCGAAGGGTCGCGCCGGGGATCGGTGCAAATGTCGCACTCCTCGGCCTCGGTGAGGTTGAAGCAGCGTTTGCACGGGTGGATGCGTTCCTTCACCTCGCGCAGGGCCTCGGCGAGGGCGCGAGCGTCGTCGGGTTTACCGCGGACGACGTGAAAGGCGATCCTCTGGGCGCTCTTGGGTCCGATGGAGGGGAGCTTCGAGAGCTCGGTTATGAGCCGTTCGACCGGCCTGGCATAGCTCGCCAAAGGCGGGTTACATCCCCGGTAGATTCAGGCCCATATCCCCGAGGCCGCCGGTGATACCGCCGAGCCTCTTGGAGGCCATCTCTTGAGACGAGGTCAGAGCCTCGTTGACGGCCGCGAGCACCATGTCCTGAAGCATCTCGACGTCGTCGGGGTCGAGGACCTCCGGGTCTATATGCAGGTTAACCAGTTCCAGGTTACCGGTGATCGTCGCCTTCACCGCGCCGCCGCCGGCGCTCGCCGTGACGGTCTCCTTGGCGAGTTCCTCCTGGGCCTTTTGCATCTCCTCCTGCATCTGCTGGACCTGCTGCATCATCTTATTGACGTTCTTTCTCTTCCCCAAAACCAGTGTCTCCTCTCCGAACACGCCGCGAACCTTCGACCTTTTGTTTATCAAAACCTTCATGTAGAGCCCGAGTATGGAGTATACCGTGCGGCGCTCTTCCGAGTCCAAGGCCTCCAGGGCCTCGGGAGCGAGCGTAACGTAGGATTCCAGGAGTCGTTCCTTGTCCCGTTCAAGGGTTTCGAGGCTCTCGCTCCAGTTCTTCAGGGCTTCGAGCTCGCGCCGGGCAGTCTCGCGCAACTCTTCGAGAGCGTCTAACCTGGATCTGAGTTCATTCAGCGACATGGCATAGATGGCGAATATCTCCTGGTACTTCTCCCGCTTGCGTTCAGCCTCCGCAAGTCGCGCGGCCCACGCTTTGGTTTCGGGCTCGGGGTTGCCGGCCTGTGGGCCTAGAGAAACCACGCACCGGACATCTAGGCGTCTCGGTGAGTAGAGGCAACCTGCTCCCTAGCTCTGGGTGGACCTATCCACATCTTTAGAACCGTAGAGCCAACTCTAGCGCCCCCATGGAGCCTGGAAGTAAACGAGTCCTCAACACGACTTCTAGGACGCCTCTAAGGATTGTCAGGGGTCTTTAATTGCTAGACTCCTCGCTACTCTGGTTTTAAGACTTAAGGAGCCTTTACGTATGGCAAAAGGAGAATCTCATACCTTCAGCGTAAGTACAGATAAGGACCCCCAAACGCTGGCGGAAGAGGCCAAGAAAGTAGCGGAGGAGAACGGTGCAACCTTTAGAGGTGATGAGGACTCGGGAAGCTTTTCGGGGTCGGGAGTCGAAGGCAGCTACGAGGTAGAGGGTAGTGCCGTGCAGATTACCGTGACCGAGAAGCCCAGTTTTGTGCCTTGGTCTACCGTAGAGTCTCAAGTAGAAGAGTTCTTCCGCTAAACCTTCCTCATGGTTTTTTCGAGAAGGCGCGGAAGAGGAAACGTCTACCTCTCACTCTGAGAGGTAGACGTTCCGCGTCCGACGTCTTCTTCTCTACTGCTCCTTACTTCCTGAAGAATGGTAATAGATCGCCGCATTCACCTCGGCGCCCAGCAGCAATACCGAGGCAGAGATAAAGAACTCTACGAGCAACACGATTACCGCACTGAGGTTGCCGTAAACCGCCCCATAGTTGGCGAAGCTGGCCACATAGTACGAGAAGCCGAGCGAGACGGCTAACCAGCCGATCACAGCAAGGACAGCGCCGGGTGAAACAAACCGAAACGGTTCATCAACGTCGGGGACAACGTAGTAGGCGATGGCCACTACAAGCATGAGCACAAGGGCCGCAAGGGGCCACCGAAGCCAGGTCCAAAGGCCGACAAATAGCGTACCTATACCTATCTCGTTCGCGAACCAGGCTACGGCCCGCGGCCCGACCATCATCAGCGCGGTCGCAATGATTATCAGGACGGCAAGCCCGAGTGTGTGGCCGATCGATAAAAGGAGCCGCTTCCAGATGGGGCGGGTTTCCTCGACCTCGTAGGCGGCATTCAAAGCTACCATGAGCAACAAAATCGTCGAAGGGGCAGACCAGAGCCCGACGGCGAACCCAAACAACAGCAACCAGCCTTGGGACTGGGAGCGTATCTGCTCGATTACTTGTTCCACCAGCCCCATGGCCTGCCCCGGCAGCGCGATCTCTGCCTGATTGAGCACTCTGTTGTTCTTCTTCGGCTCGCTCCTCGAGAAGCCGTTCGTAGAGGTCCGTAGAGGTCCGTAGTGCTCCTTCCTGCTAAGAGGCCCAGTTCTCGAGCGGGGCTCCCATACTACCTCGATCTTTTCTAGAGGTTACCGCATCAGTAACCGGTAACTTCGGCAACCGCGATAACCTTTACGGATGCTCGCTGCGATCTGGGAGGATCGACGACTACTTGCACCGAAGAAGCTAGTCGATACTTCTTTCCTATAGAGGTTACCGAGGTTACCGGTAACCAGCGCAACTATCCTAGACTGTCACGTAGTGCCCCGGCTAGGTTTCCTCGAGACGCGTTCCGAGCCTCTCGCCGGCCCGGTAGTAGAAGTAGAGCTAGTTGTCCCGAATCTCCCTGAGATTGTCTCCGCAGTCCAGCAAGGCTGCTCTGGCAGCGTCTCGGGCAGGGCTTTGAGTCTGCGCTCAAAGGTGCGATGCGAGGGAAAACGCCCCCGCTCCGAGAGAAGCCTGCGCAAGGAGCGCATCTCCGGGGTGAGTTCTTCGAGCACCGCGATCGGTTCGCCCACTTTGTGCATTCGGCGGACGAGCATGATCAGCAGGGCTTTGAGAAAGAGGCGGTCCGGGTAGACGATAGGTCGCCCGCGAGACGGACCAGTGCACCAGCACGGTGTCTTGAGCGATCCTGAGAAAGCCTCCGAGGAAAGCGAGCTTGGGCACATCCCATCCTCGGGGGCTCATTGCGCCGGGTCAAGTAGTCCCGGCGCAGCATCCTCTATTTATGATCAGCCCTCACCTAGTTAGACATCAACTGTAGGTATAACTTGCTTCGTAGCGCATACGTTGGTATAGAAGGAGCCCTAAGTAGCGAGAGGTAAGGGAGCTTTGTTTGTGCCACGCGAGGCGGAGGTCTGAGCAGGCGGTTGTGCGGAGGGTATATTGCATTACGGCCTAGCTTATATTCGCCGGGAGCCGGCTCTTTTGCTGGACTCTCTGCTAGGCGCGGAAGCTTTAGCATAAGAAGAGATGCAAGAAGCATCCACCTTTTGCACTGCTCTACCGCTGGCCCCCGGCCCGTCGCATAGGTCCTGTGAGTTGGCTGGCCGAAGGGTTTGTGAAGAACTTTAGGATTAGGAAGGTGTGGTCGTAGGAGTGAAAAGCACCGGGCAGGTCACGGCGGGGGCACCAATGCCGGCAGGGACGAGGTAGAAGCCACGAGCGCAAGAGAGGCCGACAGTACCATCGTCGAACTGCTCCGAAGGCAAGGGCGGCGATGAACATCTTCGAGTACTACGAGCAACAGTGGGTAGACGAGGTGGTAGCCTGGGCCATCCTCAGAGAGAACACGAGGAGTTAGCGCGGCTTGCGGTTGAGAACACGGGCCTCGGCAACTACAAGTACAAGGCAAACAAAAGCCGGCGCAAGAGCCTAGGCACTTTGCGGTAGCCTACCGTCTCCTCTGAAGAGCAATGTAATAGAGAGAAGGGAAGCACGTGGAGAGAATAGGTGGAGAGAACGTAGGCCAGGAGGTCTCAGCCAGCAAGGTAGCTCTGGCGAGCGCCATAGGCGCCACCATCGAGTGGTACGATTTCTTTATCTTCGGGACGGCGGCCGGTCTGGTCTTCAACCAGCTGTTCTTTACCAACCTGGATCCGATTACCGGCACCCTGGTTGCTTACCTGACGTTCGCGGTGGGCTTCGTGGCCCGGCCCGTGGGCAGCATAATCTTCGGCCACTACGGGGACAGGATCGGGCGCAAGACCATGCTCATCCTCACGTTGTTTATAGTGGGAACTGCAACTTTTTTGATAGGTCTCTTGCCGACGTACGATAGCATTGGGATTTGGGCACCGATCCTGCTGGTCGTACTGCGTATCTTTCAGGGTATAGGCATCGGTGGCGAATACGGCGGAGCGGTGCTCATGGCAGTGGAATACGCACCCGAGGGCAGGCGGGGTTTCTACGGCAGCTGGCCCCAGGTCGGGGTCCCGGCGGGGCTCTTGCTCGGCACGGTGGTCTTCGGACTTCTCTCGTTGCTGCCCGACGAACAGTTCCTCGCCTGGGGCTGGCGGGTGGCGTTTTTGGCGAGCATTGCGTTGTTCGGCATAGGTATGTACATCCGGCTGCAGATCCTGGAGACTCCGGCCTTCACGCGCGTCAGGGAGGCCCAGGAAGAGGCTCAGGTGCCCTTTATGGAGTTGCTGCGCACCCAGCCGAAGGAGTTGATCCTGGGCATGGGTACGCGCTGGATCGAGGGGTTGGTCTTCAACGCCTACGGCGTCTTCATAATCTCGTACGTTACCGGACAGCTCGGGTTGACGAGGACCACGGCCCTCATCGGGGTCGCAATCGCCGCTGCCTTCGGGGTGGTGCTCGTCCCGATCTACGGGCTGCTCTCCGATCGCTTCGGTAGGCGGACGGTGTACGGTGTAGGGGTGGCGCTCTTTGGGCTGTTTGCCTTTCCCTCCTTCTTGCTTATCAACACCGGTAAGCCCGTCCTGATCTGGTTGAGCATCGTGGTCGCGCTCGGCCTGATCTATCCCGCGATTTACGCTCCCCTGGCGGCGTTCTGGTCCGAGCTCTTTGATACCCGCGTCCGTTACACGGGAGTTGGAGCCGTCTACCAATTCTCGGGGATACTCGCGAGCGGGTTCACGCCGGCCATCGCTGCCTTGCTGCTCGCGTATGCGGGGGGTGCCCCATGGCTGTTCGTCGGGTACCTGATCGTAGTCACCCTCATAAGCCTGACAGCGATCTACTTCTCCCCAGAGACGTACCGCAGAGACATAATCCAGACTACGTCCGCCGTGCAACGGCCCACGACGGTTACAGAGAGCTAAGGTAGGAGGAATCCTAAGCTCTTACGGAAGAGAGGAATCAAGTGGCGGCAGATAAGACAGCAGCGAGTTCGGCTCGTGAGAGGGCCTTCAAGCTAGAAACCACCCCGATAACCTTCGGTCCTGGGGCCTCCGAAGAGGCCGGGTGGGAGATGAAACGGCTCGGCGCCAGGCGCGTGATGGTCGTCTCGGACCCTGGCGTGGTCCAGGCCGGGATAACGGGGAAGCTCCGGGAGATCATAGAGGCAGAAGGCATCGAGTGCGAAGTCTTTGATCGTGCCCGTGTCGAACCTTCCCTCAAGTCTCTCCAGGATGCCACGGAGTTCGCTACGGAAGGCGACTTCGACGGATTTGTCGGCGTCGGTGGAGGATCCAGCCTGGACACCGCCAAGGTCGTAAGCCTCGTCGCCACGCATCCCGCTCCCGTGATGGATTATGTCCATCCGCCGGTGGGGGGCGGACGCAAGCCACCGTCGCCGCTCAAGCCGCTCCTGGCGGTACCAACCACGGCCGGGACCGGATCCGAGGCGACTGGCATCGCCGTCCTCGATCTCCCCGACCTGAAGACCAAGGCGGCCATTTCTCATCCCTTTCTGCGCCCCGATCACGGTATAGTAGATCCCCTGCTCACGCGCTCCATGCCACCAGACGTAACCGCAGCCTGCGGGCTGGACGTGGTCTGCCACGCGGTAGAGTCCTTTACCGCCCGGCCTTTTTACTCCCGCCCGGCCCCCGATTCCCCCGGAGATCGCCCACCCTTCCAGGGTTCCAACCCCGTGTCGGACATCTGGGCGGCCCGGGCCCTGGAGTACGGCGGACAGTACCTGAGGCGCGCCGTGGCTGACGGCCACGACATGGAGGCCCGCGGCAATATGATGCTCGCCGCCTCGATCGCTGGGATAGGGTTCGGCTCCGCCGGTACTGCCATACCGCATGCCTGCGCTTACCCGATAGCCAGCCTCAAGCACGCCTTTCGTTCACCGGGGTACCCCAAAGAGCCGTTCGTGCCTCACGGGTTCGCGGTCATTGTTACGGCTCCAGCGGCTTTCCGGTTTACCTACTCCGCGGATCCGGACAAACACCAGCGAGCCGCCGAGCTTATCGTCGGCGAACCGATCTCTGACGCGAACGCAAGCACCCTTCCGAACGTCCTGACCCGCCTTATGAAAAACGTGGGAGCCCCGAGCGGTCTCCGGGAGCTAGGCTACGACGAGAGCGACATCGACGACCTCGTTGGTGGAGCGCTCAAGCAACAGCGGCAGCTAGGCATCGCACCGAGAGAGGCGGGTCCGGACGAACTCGCCAACATATTTCGCGAGTCGCTGGAGAATTGGTAGGAGTGAAGCGGTTATCTTACCGAATCGCGGGCTCGCCACGCTACAGCGTACGGCATACCGGTCGCGGTCTACCGCGTAGGCGGTACGGGCAGGGGACGGGAGGCAGTCTCGCTTACCGCACGGGCGAGGATGGAGAGGCCTTCCTCTAACTCGTCGTCAGTTATCGGGAGCGGCATGAGCGTCCGGATCACGTTCCCTTGCTGCCCAGCGGTCAGGAGTAACAGGCCACTTTGCAGAGCGTTCTCTACCACTCTTGCAGCACGTTCCTTGTCCGGGGCGCGGCTCTCGGGGTCCTCGACCAGCTCCATGGCCGCCATAGGACCCCGGCCCCGCACGTCGCCTATCACGTCGGGCTGCTTCTCCTGCATCTCGCGCATAGCAGCCATCACGCGTTCCCCTATCGCGTTGGCCCGCGACAGTAGACCTTCCTCCTCGAAGACCTGAAGGACGGCCAGGGCCGCGGCGCACGCCACCGGGTTACCGCCGAAGGTGCCGCCGAGGCCTCCCGGCTCGACCGAGTCCATGACCTCCGCCCGCCCGGTCACCGCTGAGAGCGGCAGCCCTCCCGCGAGGCTCTTGGACATCGTCAGGAGGTCAGGCACTACCCCAGAGTGCTCGACGGCGAACATCCTGCCCGTCCGTCCGAAGCCGGTCTGGATCTCGTCGGCTATCAGCAGAACACCGTGCTCGTCGCACAGCTCCCTTAAACGCCGCAGGTAGAAGTCCGGGAAAGGGATAAACCCGCCCTCCCCGGAGACCGGCTCAACGATGACCGCCGCCAAATTCTCCGCGTCCACCTCCTCGACCAGCGCCCGTTCGACGAACCCGAAGCAGTCTCCCCTGCAGCCCCCGGAACAGTCCTCACCCGCCGGACACCGGTAGGGGTAGGGCGCGGGTACCCGGTAGACCTCCGGGGCGAACGGCCCGAAGCCCTCTTTATAGGGGCCGGCCTTGCTGGTCATCGTCATCGTGAGGAGGGTGCGTCCGTGCAGGCCGTTCTCGAAGGTCAGCACAGCCTCCCGGCCGGTGTGGGCGCGCGCGACCTTGATCGCGTTCTCGACCGCCTCCGAGCCGGAGTTAGCGAAGATGGTCTTCTTCTCGAACTCGCCGGGGACCAGCGCGTTCAGCTTCTCGGCCAGCTCGACGAAAAGCTTGTAGGGCGTGGCCTGGAAGGCGGTGTGGGTGAAATTCCCGACCTGCTCCCTTACTGCCTCGACCAGACGAGGGGCGGCATGCCCGACGTTTACGGCTCCGATACCCCCGGCAAAATCTATAAAGGTGTTACCGTCCACGTCCGTAAGAAGCGCGCCGTGCGCCTCCTTCACGAAGACGGGGATGGCGTTCGCCCAACCTCGGGGCACCGCACGACCCTTGCGCTCCATCAAGGCCCTGCTCTCTGGACCCGGTATCTCGGTCTTGATCCTCGTCGAGTTCAGCATGTTCGGGTCCCTTCCTCCCCATAGCACCCACCTTTTTGAGTCCATAGTATACAGACGCTTCAGTATCAGCTATCTTGCCAGGTCGAAGGGAGTCGAGGTCGGGGACAGCGCGATCCGCGACGGTTATATAATCCAAGGTGTCCTCTATAGACATTGAATGGAGAAGATCAACAGAAAGCAGACAACCCTCTCTGCCCTGGTGATGCTCGATGACAAGCGGGCGCGGAATTACGCCCGGCGAATGGGGTTGCGGTTGACCGACATGCTGGGAGTTCTGCTGAGGTTACACCGCCTGGGGCTGGCCGAGCGCGGGCTGGAGGCCGAGGCCGCGCTCCTCGACGAGGCCGACATGAGGATCTCGCCTGGGTTACGCCGGATGGTGCTCGGCCTCGAAGACGAACGAGGCGAAGTACGATAGCCCGGCCTCGCCCCTGGTCTCGACAGGGGCGAGTAAGCAGAGAAAGAGCGGCACGCTTTAGGTACCGTCGAGAACTCGGATAGCCGTCTCGGGCGGCTCGCCTTCGCGCAGGATCAGGGCGAACCCGAAGGTCTTACCGGGTGGAGGGTTTGCTTTAGGGGAGGAACGTCTTGACGTTCTTTCTCTTCCCCAAAACCAGTGTCTCCTCTCCGAACACGCCGCTAACCTTCGAACTTTTGTTTAGCAAAGCCTCCATGTGGAGCCCGAGTATGGAGCATACCGTTTGCCGCTCCTCCCGGTCCAAGGTAGCCAACGCCCCGGGGCGGCTGTCGTAAAGTTGGAGGAGATTGTCTTTGCACGGTTGTAGAGTTTCGAGGCTCTCGCTCACGTAAGAAAGCCAGCTCCCGCTGGTCGGCGTATGCGGCATGCAATTAGAGGACGAAAGGCAGGTGTTCGGGATGCGGAATGGTGAGAGAGATACAGCATATAGTTCGGATCCGGTCCGGGCAGTAGTCACCGGTGGCTCCCTAGGTGGGCTCGCGTCGGCCATCGCCTTGCGGGAGGCCGGGTGTGAAGTAGAGGTCTTCGAGAGGTCTCAGGGTGAGCTGCTGGGTCGCGGCGCGGGTATCGTGGCGCAACCGGAGTTGCTGCGCTTCCTGGAGGAGCACGGAATCTCGACGAGAGACGAGATAAGCGTCCCGTCAAATATGAGGCAATATCTCGCCCCGGACGGCGGCGTGGCCCGCGCGGAAGACAGCCACCAATACATGACCTCGTGGGGTGCCGTTTACCAGAAGCTACGGGCGGCTTTCCCCGAGGAGCGCTACCATCAGGGGAGCAACCTGGTGGGTTTGAAGCAGGATGAGAGCGGTGTGATCGCCTGCTTCAAGGACGGTAGAGAAGAGGAATGCGACCTGCTCGTGGGGGCCGACGGCACCCACTCCACCTGCCGGCGTCTACTGCTCCCCGAGGTGACCCCCGAGTACGCGGGCTACGTCGCGTGGCGAGGGCTGGTAAAAGAGAGCGATCTGGAGCCCGCACTGGCCCGGGTATTCGCGGAGAAGTTCACCTTCTTCCTGGAACGGAACACGCAAATACTGTGCTACCTCATCCCGGGACCTTCCGGTGAGTTGGGTAAAGGCGAGCGGTGGCTCAATTGGGTCTGGTACTGGAACGTCCCCGAGGGCGACGAACTGCGCGAGGTCCTCACGGATACGGAGGGCGCGACCCACGACGACTCGGTGCCACAGGGGCGGGTCCGGGAACCACTAATACAGCGCCAGGAAATCATCGCCGGAGAGGTCTTGCCAGACGTATTCCGCTGTCTGTTCGCACAGACAGCGGAGCCCTTTATCCAGGTCATCCAGGACCTGTCAGTACAACGTATGGCCTTTGTCCAGGTCTGCCTGGCCGGAGACGCGGCGTTCGTCCCGCGCCCGCACACGGCCGCGAGCACCTCCAAGGCAACAACCAACGCCGCCGCGCTCGCCGAGAGCTTACGTCGGCACGGAAACGATGTCGCCGCGGCTTTGAAGTTTTGGGAGCCAGCGCAACTACGGCTTGGGAGGCAGCTGGAGGAGTATGGTAAATCCCTTGGAGACAGCTCGCAGTTTGGCCCGTAAGCGGGTGGAGTGAATCGGATGAGATGCATCCTTTGAACAGGTGAACCGCCAACAGATTCCACCTGCAGCTTGTCGAATTGGGGCCGAGGCTGGATGCTTCGCTACACACAGGTTACGCATATGTCTCGGCCACCCTCTTTACTGTACTCAGGAGGAAAGCGTCTCGACCGTTGGCGGCCAGCAGCGACAGACCGACCGGCCCGCCACTGGGACCCTCCGCCAGGGGAAGCGATACTTGCGGCAGCCGCCCGATACCGGCCACGGCGGTCAGGGAGAGCGCTCGGGGGTAATAGGACGCCGCGTTGGCACCTCCGCGTGCGCCTACAGTACCCTTGAGCGGTGCCGTGGCCGGAGTCGTCGGCATGCACAGCAGGTCGTTCGGTCCCAGGAATGACCTTAGCTTTCGGAAGTACTCCTCTCGACTTCGCACGGCCAGCCCCACCCGGCGGCGGTCCAGGCTCTTGGCGAGATCGAAGTTCTGCGCGGCTTCCGGGCCGAACGCAGGGTTCACCTCCTCTACCCAGGCGCCGAGGCAACTCCATATCTCCGCCCACTGCAGCACGCCGTAGGTGTCGAGCCACGCCCCGAAGTCTGCCCCTTTCAGCGCTCCTGCCTCGCCGTTGATCTCCCGAAGTGAGGTCTCGCGCAATCGTCCCCCAAAGAGACTCCCCAGGTGTCGCAGAGGTTCCTCCAGGGCCTGCCGAACTTCGGTATCGGCGAGGGTGAAGGCTTCCTCGACGAGGTGGATCGTGCGCGGTTCCTCGACCGCATCGTCGTCGGAGGCTAGTAGCACCGATGAGACGCTGGCCAGTATCTCTGCGCTCTTAGCCAGGACACCTACAGTGTCGAAGGTGGGCGCGAAAGGGTTCACCCCGGCCACCGAGACGAAGCCGTGGGACGGCCGCAACCCCCAGACGCCGCAGTTGCTCGCGGGGACGCGAACCGAGCCGCCGGTGTCGGTGCCTAGAGCGAAGTCGACCAGCCCCTGGGCCACAGCGGATGCCGAGCCGCTGGAAGATCCCCCGGGGACCCGGTCAGGTGCCCTTGGGTTGGGCGGAGTACCGTAGAAATAATTCTCGCCGAGCAAGCTGAAGGCTAGCTCATCGGTCACCGTCTTTCCCACACACCGAGCGCCGGCGTCAAGCAGTTGCTCGACGCATACCGCATTCGCGGCAGCCGGAGGGTGAGTGTCCCGCCAAGTCGGGTTGCCGCATCCGGTCACGTAGCCACCGATATCAATAAGATCCTTGACGGCGAAGCTCAAACCGCCGAGCACTCCGGAACCCGTAGGATCGACTTCTAAATTGCCGACGAAAGCGTGATCCTTTGCGGTGCCGGATGCGCCATTGGCCTCGCGTCGCCGTCCATCCATATCGCTCTCTCTTCTGTTTCTCACCTGGGCCACCGAACCACCATGCCACCATAACCCTCGAAGGGACGACTCGCCAACAATCAGGAGAGTAAGCTATTCACTCACTGCTTTCGCGCCTCGTCTCTTGTGAAAGTCACCGTATGCGATTTGTGGACAGCAGCGATCCGCTTTAGGCCTCGTTTTTCCTTCGCGGCGGTGCAGATACGTGTAGAGGATCAATGGCAAGGTTTAGAGATTGTGCCCCGGTGATCGCTGGAGCATCGCCAGATGACCAACACTAGCTCGTGGCTCCCATCCCGGTTTGGGAAGCGGTATCTATGTAGTGGGGGCCGTTGTTTAGTTCGGAACACAGAAGAATCTCCAGAGGGTCGCTCGTGCCGCGAGATCGAAGGCATGCTGCAATTGCAGATCGGGTGCGTGCGAACAGCCTCGTTCTGATCTACCCTCCCCAAAGGAACCTTCCACACTCGAAACGGGGACTAAAGGGAGATCAACGATGAAGTTCAACATACCTACGGCTGAGGCAAAGGCACTCGTCGAAGAGGTGGGTCCTCTGCTAGACGGGCCAGTAGCGGCCACCATCGAGGAGCACCGGCGCGACTCTAAAAACAAACCATCCCTGGAGCCGGACGGTTCGCTGGCCGAACACGTACGCCACCTCAAGCGTAGCGTGCATCGCCTGGGGGCCGAGGCCGGACTTTACGCCCCTCACGTCTCCAGGACCCTTGGCGGCCGTGGCTCGTCTCTCCGCGCCTGCATGTACCTGCACGAAGAGGTCTTTTTGAGAGGATTTGGAGGCCAGCAGTGGATGCTAGGGTGGACCGATGGTCCGAGCCCCATGGTCGAGGTCGCTACCGAGAGGGCCATCCGCGAGTTCGTCGGGCCGCTTATGAGGGCCGAGATCACTACCGCCTTCGCCCAGACCGAGCCGGAGGCGGGCTCCGACGCGACCAGCATGAGCACCGTCGCCAGGCGCTCGGGCGCCGACTGGCTCCTTACGGGCCACAAGCACATCATCACCAACGCTCCATTCGCTGAGATCCTCCAGGTGGTCGCGCGCACCGACGACGGCAAGTTCGGCGTCTTTCTGGTGCCGGAGGACACGCCCGGCTTTTCGCGCGGCCCGATCCAGCAGACCATCATGGATGACGGTCAAACAGGCTCCCTCACCTTCGAGGACTGCCGCATCCCACTCGACATGATGCTCGGAGAACCCGAAGAGAAGTTCGGGGTGCCGATGCGGTGGGTGAACTGGACCAAGGCCCGGCGGGCCGGCATGTGCGTGGGCTTGGCCCGCCACTGCCTGGATAGAGCACTCGATTACTCCAGAGAACGCGAGGCTTTTGGACGCCCTATAGGCTCCTTCGAACAGGTCGCCTTGCAGATAAGCGAGGCATACCGTAGGACGTGGGCGACCCGGGCAGCGTGCGACCGGCTGCTGGAGGAGATAGACGCCGCGGACCCGTGGGAGAAACCGAACGCCGGGACCAGGGCGGACTTCGCCGCCATCAAGCTGATGGCCGAGGAGTGCCTGATGGAGGCTGCCGACGTGGCGGTACAGGTCTTCGGGGGCCTCGGGCTATTGAAATCCACGGGCCTCGAACACATCTACCGGGTGGCGAGGAACCTGCGGATACCGGGCGGGACCTCGGAGATGCAACGCCGCGAGATCGCCCGCTCGCTGGGACTGCTAAGAGCGGGTTAGGCTTTCCTGGATACCCGAGTAACGGAAGCGCGCGGACCGTTGCCGATCCTGCTCGTCGTACTCGACGGGCTGGCCGACCATCCCTACCCGGAGCTCGGTCACCGCACCCCTCTGGAGGCCGCGAGCACCCCTGTAATGGACCGGCTCGCGCGGGAGGGCCAGAGCGGCTTCTGCTACCCTCTGGGACCCGGGAGGATACCGAGCACCGATCTCGTCCACTTCCGGTTCTTCGGCTACGAGGGTCACCCCTTCCCGGGCCGGGCCTGCCTCGAAGCCCTGGGATCAGAGGTCCCGTGCGAGCCCGGCGACGTCTTCACCTTCCTGGCCATGCGGAGAGTCGAACAAGAGCCCGGCGGCGCCTACCGTGTGACTGGCGGCTACGGCGAGACCTTCGAGGACGCCCCCGAGAGATACTCTGACCTCGACGGCTGGGAGGACACCTCGTCCGGCTACCGCTTCGAGGTCTCTCCCCTCGAACGGGGAGAGGCAATTCTGCGCATCCGGCAAGGCGAGGCGAGAGAGCCACCCCGGGGCGATATCACCGACTCCGACCCGTTCTTCTTTACGGAGCTACCGGTATTGAGACCGCAACCGCTCCAGTGGACGAGTGCCCCCGAGACCGCCGCTCTCACCGCCGGGGCGCTGGAGAGGTTCCTCTCGGTAGCGGCGGATACTCTGGCACACGGCGAGCGCCCCTCGGTCCATAGCCGGTTAGACACTGAACAGGGCGGCTTTCGGCGCATGATCGTAAGCAAGTGGGCCGGGACTTACGAGCCGCTGATTACCTTCGAGGAGCTGACCGGCCTTTCGGGCACGGTCATCGCTTCGGGCCGCATGATGCGCGGCCTCGCGCGCGCCACGGGGCTCCGCTTCGTGCGCTCCGGAGTGCCGGGCGGGTCAGCGAACACCCCTCGTTTCGAGGACCCCGCTCGGGACCTGGAGGAGAAGCTGGAGACCGCCCTGAAGCTGCTCCGCTCTGGAGATGCCGGGTTCGCGCACGTACACACAAAAGCCGCCGACGAAGCCTCGCACGCCGGGGATGTCGGGCTCAAAGTAAGGGTTATCGAGGAGCTGGACCGGTCGCTTGCTTCGCTGATCGAGATCTCCCCGAGACGCCTGGTGCTCTGCGTGACCTCCGACCATGGCACCCCGGTGGGTGGCCGGACGATCCACTGGGGCGATTCGGTGCCCATCTTGGTACGTGGCCTTCATGTCCGTGCGGATGCGGTGGACTCCTTCGGCGAGCGGGCGGCGACCGGTGGTACGCTGGGCCAGGTTGGGTCCGCCGACCTCCTCCCGTACCTGCTCTGTCAGGCGGACGCGGCGCACTTCTTGGGAGCGAGGCCGAAGCCGTTCACGCCGCTCGGAATACCTCGCTCCGGCGAGCCCTGGTACTATCGGGGCGCCGAAGGGGATAACCGTTGAGCGCGGGACGTTCTTTGTACGAGTGGGGATGTGTACATGGGCGATTCCAGCCGTTTCACCGCGAGCACCTGGAGTACGCGCTGGCGGCGAGGGAGCGGTGCAAGCGCCTCCTCGTCGGCGTGACGAACCCGGATCCCACACGTGTCGCCCCCGAGGTATCCAATGCCCATCGCCACGAGGCCCGAGCTAACCCGTTCACCTACTTCGAGCGAGCGTTGATGGTCAGGGACTCTCTGCTCGGTGAGGGCTTGAAGGCGCGGGAGTTCGCGATAGTACCCTTCCCGATCCAGGAACCCGGGTCATGTCGCTACTACGTGCCCGAAGGCGCCGTCCACTTCATGCGTGTCTACTCGGGGTGGGAAGAGGAGAAGGTACGACGTTTGAGGGCGCATGGGTTCACCGTGGAAATCCTCGATTCGGGTAAAGAAAAGGCAGTCTCCGGCACGGAGGTACGCTCCCGGCTTCGCTCCG
>CADCVE010000070.1 GCA_902806065.1 uncultured Rubrobacteraceae bacterium
TTTGGGCGCGTGGTCGAGCGCGTGGGTTCCTCTTTGGGGATGCGCCTCGCTGCCCTGGTAAGCGCGTCCTCTCTGCTCGCCGTCTCGGTGCTGGCGGGGTCTTGGTGGGGGCTGGTCGGCTGCCTGATACTTGGTGGGTTTGGAAACGCGATCTCCCACCCCGCCACCCATCTCCTGCTAGCCCGCGAAGTCCTACAAGGCCGCCAGGGTCTCGCCTTCGGCATCAAGCAAGCCGCCATACCGGCGGCGACCCTGCTCGCCGGCCTCGCCGTGCCGGCTATCGCCCTTACCGTCGGATGGCGATGGGCCTTCGCGGGGGGCGCAGCTCTCGCGCTCTGCATGGTCCTTCTAGTACCCAGAGGCGAAGAAGACGGTGCCCGCGGCCACGTCAGGGAGGCGCGCGCGGGAGACGTACCGCTCGCACCGCTTGTCCTGCTCGCGCTCGGTATCGGGCTCGGGTCCGCGGCGGCCAACCCTCTGGGCGCCTTCGCCGTCGAGTCGGCCGTTGCCACCGGTGTCGAGGTAGGCGCGGCCGGCCTGCTCCTGGCTTTCGGGAGCGCCGCCGGTATCGGCGTTCGCGTCGTGTTCGGCTACCTCGCCGACAAGCTGAACAGTGGAAGTTTACGCCTCGTCGCCGGGATGCTGGTCGTCGGGACCGTCGGGTTCGTCCTGCTCGCGAGCGGTGCGCCCTCCCTGCTCGTAGCCGGGGTCCTCCTGTCCTTCGCTGCCGGGTGGGGTTGGCCCGGTCTCTTCAACTTCGCTATCGTCAGAAGCAATCCCGGGGCGCCGGCCGCCGCGACCGGCATTACCCAGACCGGCGCCTCCGGCGGGGCTGCGGCCGGCCCACTCGCGTTCGGTTACATAGTCGAAGAGACCTCTTTCGGCACGGCCTGGATGTGCTCCAGTCTCCTCGCCCTCGCCGCGGCGGCGGCAGTCCTCATCGGACGCAACATGCTTCTGCGCGACCGCACACAACGCGAACGCACCGCAAAAACACAAACCGGCGGGGCCGGAAGTTGATTGTTGAGGACCGCAGAGCGTAGTCGAGCGTTGCCGGTGATCGAGGCCACACATCGAAGACGCTACCGCCAGTTCAGAGCCTACGCATGAGAGACGCCGGAGGCGGTCCTGTAAAAAGAAGCTTTCGGACTCGTGGCTTGTCTTACCGCTTCTGAAGGACCATCCACATCCCATCCCCGGGCCGTAGTGTAATGGATGGCCGCAGCGTGACCCGCTCCCCCGGCGCCGAGCGGAGCCGGAAGCTACGCGCAATCGTTGCCAGCAGCAGGACCGCCTCCATCTTCGCGAAGGATTGGCCAATGCATAGCCTGGGACCGCCACCGAAGGGGAAGTAAGCATACCCGGGAAGCATGCTGGTCGAGCCGTCCAACCAACGTTCCGGACGGAACTTTAGCGGGTCCTCGTAGTAGCGCGGGTCGCGGTGCATGACCCACTGGCTCATGATGAGTTGAGTCCCGGCGGGGACGTGGTAACCCCCGATCTCGCAATCCCCCACGGCCTCCCGCCCAAAAGCCCAGGCGGGTGGGTAGAGCCGCAACGACTCCTTCACGATCGCATCCGTGTACCGCAACCATGACAGGTCCCCGATAGCCGGTGGACGTCCCGCGAGCACTTCCTTCAACTCCTCGTGCAACGTGTCTTCTATCTCCGGGTGCCTGGCAAGGAGGCGCCAGGTCCAGGAGAGGGCGTTGGCGGTCGTCTCGTGGCCGGCGAGCAATATAGTCATCACCTCATCCCGGAGCTGCTTGTCGCCCATGCCCTCACCGGTATCCTCGTCCCGGGCCGCCAGCAGCATCGAGAGCAGGTCGTCCCCGCCGCCGTCCTCCTCACCGTCAGCTTCGCCAGTCGCGCGCCGCCCCCGGATGATCCCGTATATAAGAGCGTCCAGCGTCCGAAGCGCCTGCCTGAAGCGCAGGTTGCCCGGGGTTGGGATCCTCTCGGGTACCTGAAAAAACACGCCTCCGCGTCCTGTAAAACGCTCCGCGATAACGGCCAGCGCGCCGCCGATCTCCTCGAACTGCGCGGGTTGTAGGGGAACGCCGAAGAGGGTCTTCGCCACGATCTCCAGGGTCAGGCGCATCATGTCCCGATGCACGTCGCGGACCTCGCCGTCCCGCCAGGTGGCGGACATCCGCTCCGCGCTCTCCACCATGACCTCGCCATAAGCGGCGACGCGCTCCCTGTGAAAGGCGGGCTGGGCGAGCCGCCGCTGGCGCCGCCAGAACGAGCCCTCGCTCGTCAGGAGCCCCTGGCCCAAAAAGCCGAGGCTCACCCGCTCCCCTCTGCTCTTGATGAAGTTGCGGTTGTTGCGGACCAGCACGTACTCGATGTGATCCGGATGGTTCAACAGATACACGGGCACGTTGACGAAGCGTAGGCGCGTAACGTCACCGTACTCCCTGGCGCACCGCGTTAGAAAACCGAGATGGTCCCGCGTGTAATCCAGGAGGTTGCCGGTAGCAAAGCTACCTCGGGGGCCGGGAGGCAGTTTGCTCTCGGGACTCACAACAGACATGGGCTTATCCTAACCTATCAAGACCGTTCGGGGCGCCCAAGACTCCGAATACTGCCACCGCGCTCATACTTCCGGGTAGCCAGGCTCCTCCTTCCGAAGAATGCGAACCCTGGGCTCACTATAGGACAATTCGTTCCGTACGATACTTGTTTAGGAAAAGGAGGAGACGAGACATGAACAAACGGTCTTCGTTGTTGGTGCTGACGCTGGTGATGCTCGTGGCGGCCTATTGCTGTGCGCCGCCAGTCATGGCTCAGTCAAAGGGGATGGCGGGACCCTTCCCGCGCCCCTCGGAGAATGATCCCTACGTCCTCTTACTGAGTTCGGATACGCGGCTCGACTGCCGGGGCACCTTTCAGCGTGTGGAACAGTTGAGAGAGGAGGTACAAGAGAACTCGCAGCGGCAACCGGCGTTGGACGCGGCCATAAACGAAGCTCGAGTCTGTTTAGACAACGGCATCGAGCCGCCCGATGGCTCCTCCCTAGTCCTCTCCTCTGAAGACTTTGAGAAGGCCAAGAAGGGAGCGGAGGCCAAAAGTAGGAAAAAGCTGGAGGACAAGAAGAAAGAGAAAGGCGAGCTGCCGGACACTGGCGGTACGGACGGCGCCGCGCTGTTAGCACTGGGTACCGGGGTGTTCGTCATCGGTGGGCTGCTAGCGTGCAGGGTTATTCGGTAGAAGCCCCAAACCACGCCTGCAACAAAGCTGGAGTTCAAGCCATAATGGTACCGTACGGCCGCTCTTGTCGCGTGCTTCAAACACAAGCACATACTAAACGATCCTCGGCCCGGAGCCGCCCCTGCCTTCCTGGATCCGGGCGAGATGCGCTAAACTGCGGGACGGAATAGCTTCGGGGCGTTGTTCAGGAGGGAAGTCGTGAAAACCAAAGACCTCGTCGAAGTGACCCTCCTTTACGTCGGGGTACCGGCCGTTACGCTCTACCCTTTGGGGTTCGTCGGGACCTTTGTTCAGATGTGGAGGGATGAGTTCTTCCTATACTACGATTTCAATGTGATCTGGAACGCGGTTTCCATGATCCCCAACACCGAGGTCGTGGGGACGGGCGTACAGCTTCTGTACTTCTCCCTGGTCGCCACCCTGCTGGGCGTAGGCGTCGCTTCGTTGATCTTCGGTTTTCTGCGCAAGCGGCATGAGGAGGAAGACGACCAACCCGTGAACCGAAGGGGTTTGTGGTGGGTCCTCTACCTGCTAATCTTGCTGCCGGTGGCCGCGTTTATGGCCTACAGCAGCGTGCATATCAACGATGCATTGGATGTTTTGTTCCTGGCCGGGTTCCTCACGCTCTCCGCCGGTGGGGGCGTCTTGATCGGGCAGGTACGGCTCCGGGGCCACGACGAGTGGTTCTTTCCAGGGCTTGCTGCCGCCTACGCTGTTACTATCCTCGCCGCCGTATGTATCGCGGCGTTGGACACGCCGACTCTGCCTCTCGTCGAGATCAGAGCGGAGTCAGACACCATCCCGGATTGCTCGGACCTCCCGAAGGACCGACTCTTCGTGAAGGTCTCCGAAGCTCCGAACCTCCTGTACCTCTACAACGAATCCGGGTTCTTCGCATTCTCCGTCTTCGACGTGCAGCCTCTTCGTTACCACCAGGATTGCCCCTCGTTACGAACCTGAGGCTAACCGTCCGCAGGTCACCCCGTACGCCAACCGTACCCTCCACCACCCGGCGTCTTGACCGTTACCACGTCTCCCTTCTCTAGCTCCCGGCTCACCTTTGGCGGCAACTCCTCGTCATTGAGCAAGTTCTCTCCCACGGCCCCGGGCTCCCCACCTTCCACACCTCGTGGCTGATGACGGCGTCGGTCCGTGAGCAGCGAGAGGCTCGCCGGTTCGAGCACGCGCACCGAGCGAATGATGCCATCCCCACCGCTGTTCTCACCGTCGCCGCCCGATCCATAGAGCAACTCGTAACGCTCCACGCGCATCGGATACTCCATCTCGAAGGCCTCCGTCGGGGTGTTCAGGGTGTTGCTCATGCCGACGTGGACGCCGGAGGGGCCGGGGCCGTTCTCGCTCGCGCCCTGGCCGCCACCGATGGTCTCGTAATAAGTCCAGCCAGGGCCGCCAATTATGGTGTTGTTCATCGTCCCCTGGCCCTGGGCCGGGAGTCCTTCGGGGGCGAGACCCGAAAAGGCCGCGAGCACGGTGTCCGCGATACGGTTGCTCGTCTCCACGTTCCCGGCCACCACCGCCGACGGGCTACCCGCGTTTACCAGGCTCCCCTCCGGTGCCTCTATCTCCAACGGAGCATATGTCCCCGCGTTCGCCGGTATGTCTTTCGGCAGCAACACCCGCAGCGCGAAGTAGCATGCGGAGCGGGTCACTGGCAGTGGACAATTTACGTTTCCCGCTACAGCCTCCGAGGTACCCGTGAAGTCTATCTTTATCGAGTCGCCGTCTATGGAGACGGTCGCCTTTACCGGGATGTCCTCGTCCGTCGTGCCGTCGCCTTCAAGATAGTCCTCGGCCGTGTGCTCCCCGTCGGGTAGTTCGCGGATGGCCTCGCGAGTTCGTTTCTCGGTGTAGGAGATGACCTCCGAGAAGGCGGAGAGCACGGTCTCTCTGGAGCGCCTCTCTATAAGCTCGCCTACGCGTGTCTGAGCTACGTTGTTCGCGGCGATCTGGGCGCGCAAGTCCCCGCGTCTTATGTCAGGAGTGCGCACGTTGGCGAGCAGCAGGTCCAGGACGTCCCGCACGTACTCTCCTTCTCTAACCAGACGTACCGGCGGGATGATGATGCCTTCCTGGTAGATCTCCATAGAGTCACTGGGCATCGACCCGGGGCGCATCCCGCCTACATCCGAGTGATGAGCCCTGGTAACGGCGTAGCCGATAACCTCTTCCTCGTGGGCGACGGGGGAGACGAGGGTGATGTCGGGCAAATGAGTGCCACCTGAATAAGGGTCGTTTATAGCGAATACGTCGCCGGGCGAGGCATCTCTTTGCATAACGGAGGCGACCGCTTCGGGCATTGCTCCGAGGTGAACGGGGATGTGCTCGGCCTGCGCTACCATGCGCCCTCGCGCGTCGAAGAGGGCGGTGGAGCAGTCGCGTCGTTCCTTGATGTTGGAGGAGTAGGCGCCGCGGATGAGGACGGCGCCCATCTCCTCTGCTATGCCGGAGAGGGCGCTCGTGAGGACCGAGAGGGTTACGGGGTCCAGCCTGGTCTCGCTCATTCTTTCTCCAATACGAGGGTGCCTACGCCGTCCACACTCCCGCGCCAGCCGGGGCGGACGACGCAGGTGGACTCCTTGAACTCCACGATAGCGGGTCCTTCCACCTCCGAGTCCTTGCCTAGCTCCTCGCGGTCCAGCACCGGCACCTCTTGCCAGGTATCTTCGCCGTCGAAGTTCGTATCCCGCCGTCCCGGTTCGGCGTCGCCCTCCGCCGGTGTCTCGGAGATCTCTGGTTTCTCGACCGGTACGGTGGAGATGAGCCGCAGGTTTACCAGCTCCACGGATTCATCCTCCATCCGGTAGCCGTAGCGCTGTTCGTGGGCGTCATGGAAGCGTTCTTCGAGTTTTTGTGGGGCATCTGCCTCCACGGTCAGCTCGAAGGACTGGCCCCGGTAGCGGAGGTCCGCCCGGCGGGTATGCCGCGGGTCTTCGAGGTCTTTTTCGGCCTTGTCCTGCATGTCCTGGAACTTCTCTTCGAACTCCTCTTCGTCTACGTCCTGCAGGTTCGTGAGGTATGGGCGCACGTAGTCCCGGCGGAGGTCGGAGATGGCGAGACCCAGGGCGCTGAGGACACCGCCCGCGCGGGGGATGAGGACGGTTTGCATGCCGAGTTCTTCGGCGAGGGCGCAGGCGTGCATCCCACCCGCTCCACCGAAGGCGAGGAGGGCGAACTCGCGAGGGTCGAGGCCACGCTCTACACTGATCACTCGCAGCGCCCGCGTCATCTCCGCGTTGGCGACCCGTAAAATCCCCAGAGCTACCTCCCGCGCATTCAGCCCCAACTCCTCACCCAGAGAAGAGAGAGCCTTCTCCGAGAGCTCGCGCCTCAGCACCACCTCGCCGCCGAGCTTTGCCCCATCCGCCAGATACCCCAGAAACAGATTCGCGTCCGTAACGGTTGGCTCCTTGCCGCCCTTGTCATAGGCGGCGGGGCCGGGCTCCGCGCCCGCGGAGTGAGGGCCGACGCGCAAGGCCCCGCCCGCGTCCGCCCAGGCGATAGAGCCGCCGCCGGCGCTTACCGTATGTACGTCGACCATGGGCAGCTTGATCGGCACGCCCGCGATCACCGTCTCCGTCGTCGTCTGCGCCTCCCCGTCCACTATAGGAGCCACATCCGTGCTCGTCCCACCCATGTCAAAGGTCAGCAAGTTCTCGTAACCGCCAAGACCTCCTACATAAGCAGCGCCCACAACCCCACCCGCCGGTCCCGAGAGCAGGCAGCCCGCGGCGTCCGTGATGGCATCGGCCACCCGAACGACGCCACCGGAGGATTGCATGATCAAAGGCCCCGGAGCCCCGGCCTCCTCGACCTTCCCGGCCAGGCTCTTCAAGTAAGCGGCGAGCCTCGGGGAGAGGTAGGCGTCTGCGGCGGTCGTCGAGAACCGCTCGTATTCCCGAAACTCCGGCAACACCTCGCTGCTGAGAGAGACGTGGACTTCTGGTAGCGCCTCCCGCAGAGCCTCCCCGACTCGCTGCTCGTGCTCCGGGTGTACGAACGCAAAGAGCAGGCACACCGCGACCGCCTCCACCTCCGCTTCCTTGACGGCGGAGACAGCAGCTTCCAGGCTTGCTTCGTCTAGAGCTGTGATCTCGCCCTCCGGTCCCATCCGCTCCTTCACCATGAAGCGTAGCTCACGCGGGACGAGTGGGGGAGGGCGGTCCTGGGTGAGGTCATAGAGGGAGGGCCGGTTCTGACGCGCTATCTCCAGCACGTCCCGGAAACCCTCCGTGGTAACGAGCGCCGTGCGGGCGCCGCGGCGTTCGAGCAGGGCGTTCGTCGCTACCGTCATGCCATGGGCGAGGGCAACCACAGCGCCCGGATCTACCTCCGAGGTCTGTATGGCGTTCATCACGCCGGCGGATTGGTCTTGTGGGGTGGAGGGGACCTTTGCCGTTATCAA
>CADCVE010000071.1 GCA_902806065.1 uncultured Rubrobacteraceae bacterium
CGTTACCTTCTGCCATCTGCTACCTCCTTGTGAGGGCCCTCCTTGTGAGGAGCGGCCCACGCTTGCCCTGGCCTGACCGCCGATGCTCTCCTCCACAGGCGCCCACGCGCGGGGTACTCTCCTCGGAATACCTGCTAGTATGGTCTATCGATCCACACAGGCTCGGGGTAATCTCCTCATTGGGCTTCCCGCCGGCGCTGTTGGCCCCGGTATCGCTCACTGTCATTATCGGGCGCACCTTCATGTCTTCGTCGCAGTAAACCCTCAAGGAACTCGACGCGGCAGGTGGCGCAATGCGCGTAACTTCCGCACTGATACATGATGTCCACCCCGCGTCCTCCTCGCTTCGTAACCTTCACCTTTCCCGTTCAAATTCCCCGATAAGGACGTAAAAATTAATTATATATTACGGTTCCACCCACACAGCCGCAAGCAGGCCACGTTCACGCCCAAACCGGGCATCTAGCTGCCTACAAGCAAAACTACTTGTGCCTTGCTTAGCAACACGGAGACGGTGTATCCTGTAAGCGCTTTAACAGAGAGAAGGAGACGCCCGACGAAGCATCAAAACGTTCCGGTGGGGGAGCGACGTCGGAGAAAAGGGTTCTTTATCACGAAAAAGACGGCGTAAAAAAGCAAGTGGATTTCAGCTATTAGCGAAGTTACCGGGAGCAAAAGCCGACGGACGAGCAGCATGGTGGGCTCATCCACACGTTCTGTTCTGCCCCGCCGGCATTCGCCTAGCGGGGAGAAGCCGAAGGCTAAAAAGGAGGTTAAGAGTGGCGCACAAGAAGCTAAGGTTCGACACCAACGCGCGCCGGGCGCTGGAGGCGGGCGTAAACAAGCTCGCCAACGCGGTCAAGGTGACCCTCGGGCCCAAGGGTCAGTATGTAGTCTTGCAAGAGCCGTTGGTCTCTCCGACCCTCACCAACGACGGGGTGACCATCGCGCAGAAGATAGATCTGGGGGACATCTTCGAGAACCAGGCTGCCCAGCTGGTCAAGCAGGTGGCGTTCAAGACCAACGACGTCGCGGGCGACGGGACCACCACCGCGCTCGTTCTTGCTCAGGCCATCGTGCATGAGGGCCTCAAGAACGTGGCCGCCGGCGCCAACCCGGTTATCTTGAGAAGCGGCATCGAGAAGGCCGTCGAGGTTGCCGTTGCGGCGATAAAGGCCCAGGCCGAGGAGATCTCCGGCCGGGACGAAGTCGCGCGGGTAGGCGCCATCTCCGCGCGCTCGGAGGAGATCGGCAACGTCATCGCCGAGGCGATAGACAGGGTCGGCAAGGACGGCGTGATCAACGTCGAAGTGGGACAGACCCTCGAGATGAACCTGGAGTTCACCGAGGGGACGCAGCTCAACAAGGGCTACGTCTCCCCGCAGTTCGTTACTGAACAGGAGCGCAAGGAGGCCGTCCTCGAGGACCCGTACATCCTCCTCGCCAACCAGAAGATCAGCAACGTACAGGACCTCTTGCCGGTCCTCGACCAGGTCATGCAGAGCAACCGGCCCCTTTTGATCATCTCGGACGACCTCGAGGGCG
Source organism: uncultured Rubrobacteraceae bacterium (assembly GCA_902806065.1). Classification (GTDB taxonomy): domain Bacteria; phylum Actinomycetota; class Rubrobacteria; order Rubrobacterales; family Rubrobacteraceae; genus Rubrobacter_F. Next base: position 1,546 of record CADCVE010000071.1, read on the forward strand.
AGGCTTTAGCGACGCTCGTGGTCAACAAGGAGCGCGGGGCGCTCAACGTGGCGGCGATAAGGGCCCCGCTCTTCGGTGATCGACGCAAGAGGGTGATGGAGGACATCGCCATCCTCACCGGCGGCGAGGCCGTCACCGAGGAGCTGGGCATGAGGCTCGAGAACACCCGGCTCGACCAGTTGGGTCGGGCGCGCAAGGTCGTCGTCACCAAGGACGGCACGACCATCGTCGACGGCGCCGGTGACCCCGAGAAGATCCAGGACCGCATAAACCGGATAAAGGCCGAGCTGAGACTCACCACCTCGGACTACGACCGTGAGAAGCTCCAGGAGCGGCTCGCCAAGCTGGCCGGCATCGTGGCCGTCGTCAAGGTGGGCGCCATGACCGACACGGAGCTCTGGGAGAAGAAGCATCGTGTAGAGGACGCCTTGAGCGCTACCCGCGCGGCTCTCGAAGAGGGTGTCGTGCCGGGCGGAGGCGTGGCGCTCTTGCACGCCCAGCAGCCCGTGGCTGACCTGCTCGACTCCCTCGACGGCGACGAGAGGACCGGTGCCAGGATCGTTCATCGGGCGCTGGAGGAGCCGATCCGCCAGATCTCCGCGAACGCCGGAGCCGACAGCTCCATCGTGGTGGACAAGGTCCGATCTCAACCCGGCGCTACCGGCTTCAACGCCCTGACCGGCGAATACGAGGACCTGCTCGAAGCGGGCATCATCGACCCCGCGATGGTCACCAGAAGCGCCCTGGAGAACGCGGCCTCCATCGGCAGCCTCATCGTCACCACCGAAGTCGTGGTGGCCGAGCCCCCGGAGGGGTTGGGTGCGGCGGCGAGGGTTAGAGCCGGCATGAACATGGACGTGTTATAAGGATTCCCAAAAGGATCTCTCCCGAGGCGGCGCTCGGGAGAGAGCGCCTGCCTTCCTCCATAAACGCCCCGACCGGCTCTTCGAAAAGCCCCAAAGCTCGGTAGGAAAGGAGGATCCACCGATTCGGAATCTGCCCAAGATGGAGATGGTGGAGCAGGCAAAGAAGGTGCCGGAGCATGGAGACCATCATCCTTGCTCCGGCTAACCCTGGGCCCTCAGACGGCCGATCCGTACGTTGAAGAAAGGAGCTAGAGAGATGTCCGAGGACAATGAGGGAAGAGAAATCCCTGTCAAGGAGTACGGGAAACGGACCCTCAACGCAGCCCGGCTGTACTCTCTTCTGCGCAGTGAGGGTAACGTTGAAGACCCCTGGCACGTCATGGTGCTGGCGGTCTGCTCTTTCGAGCAGATACACGTCAGAGACGGCTGGGAGTTCGCGTTGACCAATCGCCAGGACATAGAAGACGTAGCCGGGCTCTTCGATCGAGCTAACTCCCCAGGAGAGTTCAGGGAGGGAATCAGAGAGCTGAAGGAGCGAGACCTGAGGGAGCGGATGGAGAGAGGCGAGCTAGATCTATAAAAACAGGGACCGAACTTGCGCCGTTCGGTCCCTCAGAACCTGCCGGCGATCCGCAGGCGTTTGCGGACCTTCCCAGAGCAGCTTCCTTCAAGTCCCTTGTAGGAAGCTACCGTACCCGATTTTCCGTTTTCGAAGAAATTAGTCGCTCCGCCGTGAGAAAAGCTGAGGAAAGGCGCCGCTAGCGCTCAGCGCGGGTCAGACTTCCACTTCCACGTTATCGTCCGTGACACGTACTTCGTAAGAGGCGACGTCCTCCATGGCCGGCAAGCCTCTGGCCTGCCCCGACACGATGCTGAAGCGAGCGCGACACTGGGGGCATACGACCTCGTCTCCCTGGACGGACCCCTCACTCAGCGGTCCGCCATCATGGGTACAGGTGCCGTCGATGGCAAAAACCTCGCCGTCCAGCTTGAACAGGGCGATCTTGTTGCCCTCGACCTCGACGAGCGTGCCCTTGCCCTCAACTACTTCGAACGTACCCTCGGTATCGGGAAGCTCCGACTCTTTGGCGACTTTGACGAATTGGGCCATGGCGATTCCCTTCCCCTCTTATCTTTTTGCGCCCTTAGTCTAATGGAATGTGCTGGGTTTCTCCACCCAAAAGGGCTCGGGGGTGATGTCTTTCTCGGGCTTCCAACCGGGACCTCTGGCCACGGTTGGGCTTACGGTCATCAGCACCCGCGCCTTCATGTCGCGGTCGCAGAGGCATTGGCACGAGAGGTGCACCTTTCCCAGGAGGTTCCCCATCACGAGCATAGCCAGCTCCGCCCCTTCATCGTCTCCGGCTCGCCTTCCAAAAACTCGACCTAGCAGGTGGTGCACCTCGCGTAACCTTCGCACTCGTGCATGATCTCCACGCTCACGTCCTCCTCGATGGCTAGGACAAGACGCTTCCCCTCCTCGACGGCGAACGTTCCCACGCCCTCCACTTCCAGCTTGGGCACCCTTTTCTCCTCCACGATGTTTTTGAGAACTAGGTTCTAGCGCTCAACCCTGGTGGCGCAAGCTTCGGTAGCGATCCTGCAGGCCAACGAACAAGAGGGTGGCGGTTTCCTTGAGGAAACCGCCACCCTCTTTGAAGAGCCTCAGTTCGGAGGGTTAACGTCAGGTTCTTCTTCGCCTTCAGATCTCTGTAGCTCCAGGTCAGGTTCTTCTTCGTCTTGCCCGTCCTTCAACTCCTCCAGGTCGAAACCGAGCTCTTCCGCCGCGTCCTCGGGGTTCGCGAACAATACCACCTGTTCATCGTCCGCGACCATCCGCCCGTAGTGCGTCGCCATCTCGATCTGGAAGTCGTAGGAGGTGAACTCGTCAGTGTCGCCCAAGGCTTCTTGGATCTCGGCCAGATCGAACACGAGCTTGTTGTCGGCGTCGATACGGATCATGGCCGGGTAATGGCTGACCTCCACCCCCTCCTTCTCCTCCATGACCTCCGCGATGACGTTGCCCTCCACGCTCTGGCTCAGGGTAATCCCGACCCTGTTCGACGCGCTGTGATCGCTCTGGTACCGTTCTTCGCTCTGTTGTTCTTCGCTCATAAAGTGACCTCCTCTACTTCTGCACGAGCTCTTCCGTTAGTTGCAGCCCGAGGTCGGAGAGGATGTCCTCGAACCGGCTCTTGGCCTGCCCGAAAGACTCCTCGAAGCTCATCGCTTGCACCTCTGGCTCCGACCAGATGGGCTCAAGCCCTTGGGCCGCCTTGATGCTGAGGGGAACCCATTTGTCGAGCCACTCTTGCATGACCTGCTTGTTTTCCTCCCCATGCTCTTCATCTTCTACCAGCAGAGTGAACATATCCCTGGTCGCGTTGAGGTCGCGTTCGTACTCGGTCCTGATCAGGCCTATTACCGTAGGCGTCACGTAATCGCCTTGTAACGGCGCGGCGTGCATCACGAACCCGCTGCGGAACAGCTCGCCGACGAGCGGCTCGAAGACGATATTGGCGGCGAAGACTTCTTCGGCCCAGTCCCCGAGGACGAACATGCGCTCCACGTTCTCCCGCACACCCTGCCACATCGGGTCCTCCATCCAGACCTCCTGGTGCACGGACTCATCGAACTTGTCGGGGAGCTGCTGGCTCACCTCCAGGTTGAGGAGCGCGATGTCTTGAGCGGCACGCATCTTGTGGATCGCCATCACGGAGATGGCGTTGTTGTGCATGTTGGTCATGGCCTCGCGTTGCGCCCTCACGAAGACATACATCCCGAGCCCATGTTCGGGGTGCATCCAGGTGCTCACGTGCTTGGCGAAGATTTCGAGCCACTTCTCGTCCCAGTCCGCGAAAACGTTCGTAGTCCTGGCGAGCTCCATGGTCTGCTGGACCTGGTGCACATTCCTTGTCTGATGGCGGTAGAAGGTCCGTTCCCATTCCCCGTTGGGATCGCGGTACGCGTGCCAGTCGGACGACTTCATCCGCGTCCAGTCGGCCTCGTACCCCATCGTGCCGTCGGCGAAGCTGTAGATCCATCCCTGTGTCAGGTACCGCTCAGGGTCGGGCTGGACATCGACCGTCACGTTCTCGTACGTGGTGTTGCGACGCTTTTGGGGCGTGAAGTAGTTAAAGACCCGGCTGGTGGATCCCGCGAACTCGGCTGCACCCGCTTCCGCGTCCGTCAACACGACTTGGGGTATGCTCCTCCCCGGCCTTCCTGCTGCTTCGAGAATTGGTCTTCCTTCTGGTCCTGGTTCGCTCACAAGCAATCTCCTTCCCCTAATTCCCCTTTACCTACGTGCTGCTTGCTACCCTAAGTAAAAGTAAGATACCTCCTTTCCCATCCTCATTTTGAACTATAGCATGCTTTCATTTTCCGGGTCAAACACCCTCTTTTCCCTACCACGCCGCCTATCCACTGAAACCAACCGAATCGAGCGGCTAGGAGCGGCTAGGATCTTGGTCCATATATAAGGGGTCATATGTGATTTACACATATAGATATACATTATATGCATATAGATTACGCATATATGTTAGTTCATGCACATGTGAAAGGAGCAGCCGGATAACTCGGCTGCTCCTTTCTAACTGTCCTGGCCCGTTCAGCCCATACTGGGCATCTAGAGGCTCTAGGAAAGGCTCTGGTGGATCGTGAAGCCCTGCTTGTACTCCTTTATATGCTGCTCGCGCTCCTCGTCCGACATCTCGTTGAGCGTCACCTTCGGGCTTGGGAATGGGTTCCCTCGCACGTGGTCCAGGGTCCACATCTTGCTGTCGTCCATTTGGACGTGTGGCTGCGGGACCAGGGTCTTGCCATCGTCGCGGACGTAGCCGAGATCCTGGATGATGTCGGCCAGATCCCAGTTGTGATACAGGGTCTCCCACTCGCGCAAGCCGGTCAGCCGGCCCATGGCGGGCGTCGGACGGCCTTTGTACTCGCCCCGGAAGGCAACCGCGTCGGTCCAGTGGCACGGCTCGGAGCAATAGGTCCGCCACTCGCCGTCGACCTCGGCGAAGACCGTGTCCTCGCGGATCAAGGCCGGAACCATGCACGTCCAGCAGCGGTGCGGATACACGTAGCCGGTGTCCTCAAAGGCTATCGGGTTGTGGCCGTTGGGCTCGGACAGCGAGCTGTAGTGCTCCCACCACTTGCCAAACTTGTCGTACCAGCCGGGGTACTTGTGCTCGAACCACTCGAAGTCTTCCTCGACCATCGGATCGATGCGCCAGTAGTTGACCGGCCAGCCCGTGGCGAAGAACTGGGCCACGTGGTGTATGTAGTCCTTGTTATGGATCCGGTTCCAGGACTCCTCGACCAGGTCGTGCGGGATCTTCAGACCGTACTTCTCGAGCGGGGCCAGGTAGCTGCGATAGTAGTCGTCGTAGACCCACCGCCGGTACATCTCAGCGTAGCTCTCGCGGTCCTTACGACGGTCCTTGGAGCCATAGTCGATGAACACTCCGATCGCCGCGTCCACGACCGCGTGGTTGTTCCACCAGGCGTAGCGCAGGTCGCGCTCGAGCAACTCCTTGTTCTCGTCATTGCTCATCGCCATAATCAGCGTGGCGTAGCCGTTGCTGATATGCCGCGACTCGTCGGACTGAGTCGAGAGGAAAACGGTGGGCAGCAGGAAGTCGCCGTTGGCTGCGGCCTCGGACGGCATCGCCACGAACAAAACGTTCGTGAAGGCAGTCTCGGCCACGGTCTGCAGGTAGACGTTGCCCGCCGTGATCGCGTCGCCGGTGATGAACGCCTCGCCGAACTGACGACCTATTGTACCCGCGTAGTTGTTGTGGAAGGCCTTCTGGGTGATGTCGAACCCGGCAGGGTCGATGTAGTTCTTCATGTACTCGTGCTTCAGGTTCATCTGGAGCGTCGAGTGACGAACCTCGTCGATCATTTGAATCGCTAGACCGTTGTGGAGCTCCGGATTGGGCACCGCTTCGGTCAGGAGCGGCATGGCCCGCGCGGCCGAGATCTCCGGGAACGGGATGATGCTCAAGAAGAGCTTCTGCCACTCCATCCACCGCGGCTGCACCTGGCGGAACATGTTCCCGCGGACCGCCCCGTCTATGGCCCCGTAGACGCGCTCGTCCTTCT
>CADCVE010000072.1 GCA_902806065.1 uncultured Rubrobacteraceae bacterium
AAAAGCTCGGATGCCCGAAGACGCCGCGTTCGAGGGCTTCGGTCGTCGCACCCTTGAGGGCTTCTTTTGCTTCGCCGGATGCCGCTCTCTCCAAGACCTCTTCCGGGTCGCTCCCGATCCGGCGTGCCACCTCCCGAATCGGCCCATCCTCGTCGGCCTCCTCCAGGCCCTTCGGCGCGCCACCCTCCTCCCAGTACAGCGCGAACGCCTCCCGCACGAACGGCTCGACATCCTCACCAGCCATAGCGGCCCGCATCGTCTTCAAGGTGCGAAACGGGAACGGCTCGGGAAACCGTATCGGCAGCTCATAGTACTCGGCCCAGCGCTGGATGTCCCGGAGCTGGTAGGAGGCCTTGCTCCGTACCTGTATAGGCGCCGTAATCCCCACGGCATTGTGTACAGCCCCGAGCAACATCGGCCGCAACACCAACTCCGCCCCCGCCTCCCGGCAGATGCGCTCCACCTGCCCATACGCGAGATACGAGTAAGGGCTCACCACATCCAGGAAAAACTCGACCCGCTTCACCTCACGATACCTCCCCTCGCGTCCGGGCGGTCCCTCAGCCCCCCGTTGCGTTGACCAACCCGTTGTACCTGGCCCCTTTGCCCACGTCGCAGTTGTTGATCACGTCCGGGCCGCCTGGGTTCGCCACCATCTTGCTCTTGGGCGGCTTCCTGTCCTTCTCGACCCACTTCTCAAGCGCCTCGAACGACGCCCGGTGACAGGGTAGTATGGGCCGCAGTTCGGTCGGCTCCTCCGGAGGGTAATTGTTGTAGAAGCGGTCGACGTGGTTGCCCTCCTCGATCTTGTAGTAGCGGTGGAGGCTTCCCTTGCCGGCGTCCTTGATGAGCTGGCGGTAGGGGTTCGAGTCGGTGTCTATCGGCAGCAGGGCGTCGAGCGTACTGTGCAGGGTGATCATGGGCTTGCCGATCTTACCGGTGTTCTGCACTCTACCCACCGCGTCCTTGACACTCTGAGGCCTGTCCTCGTAGACGTAGTCGGCGTCGCACGGTGGCGGCGGGCTGGTCTCGTCCTGGCACAACGGCGTTCCGGGCACCCCGTTCTCCTCTTCCTCCGGGACACCGTCGTACAGCGGGTCGAACTCCTCGCGGAAGATGCGCTGCGTGAGGTCCCAGAAGACGTTGTAGTGCTGCTCCCAGAGGAACTCCGAGCCCGGCTGGAAGCCCGCCCGGCGCATACGGTCGCAAGATTCGTCGTCGAAGTCGGGAGCAGACGTTCGGCATTCATCCGGGCCCGGGTACTCGGCCAACGACGTCGGCAGGTACGTGAACAGGTTCGGCCCCTCGGCCCTGAAGAGCGTCCCCTCCCAATCCACCCCGCCGTCGTAGAGCTGGGGCGTGTTCTCCAGCGCGTAGCGCGTCAGGTACCCGCCGTTGGAGATGCCGGTGATGTAGGTCTTCTTCGGCGCCTTGCCGTAACGCTGCTTGACGACGGGCTTAGTCGCGCGGGTGATCTGCTCGACCCTCTCGTGCCACTCGGCCACCGCGTCGCCGGGGCGCTCGCCGTCCTCGTAGAAGCGGTTGCCGGTATTACCCTTGTCGGTCATGGCGTAGGCGTAGTCGCGGGCGAGGAAGTAGTCGCTGAAGATGAAGTCGTTGGCGTACTGTTCCCGATTCCCGGAGGGACCCGTCATCAGCAGCTTGCCGTTCCACTCGTTGGGGAGGCGGATCACGAACTGCGAGTCGTGTTCGCATCCGCCAGCGATGTTCGTGTTGGTGTCGGAGTCGTCGGGAAAACAGCCGTTGATCTGGATGCCCGGGATGGGCTCCTCAGCCCGAGGATTCACGGTTCCCAGGGCGTGGAGCGCCAGCGCCCCATTATCCCAGTCCTGCCTGTCGGTCGTAACCCCGTCTACGAGACCTTCTGTGGTCAGATCATCCAGACAGAACTCTTCCTGCTTCTCCGCCCCCGGCACCTGTAAGGAATCTATCTTCGGACAATTGGCGGTCTGTGCCTGGGTGATAGGTACCACCGAAAGCAGAATCGCGAGCGCCGTGAGCACAGCAAACACCAATGATAAGCACACAAACAAGGGCCGCACATCACGCGGCGAACTCTCGAACTTCACACGTGCTTCCTTCCTCCAAAAACCCGGTGCAACGTTCCCCGTCCCCACCTACTACTCAACACACTTTATAAGCAAGAGCACTTTATAGCAAGAGCAACATGTGGGCAACGGGCGCACGGCATAATCTTTGCTGGCAGCTTCCGCATCACCAGAAAACTGAATCCCAACCCTTGACAGCAGGACACCGTTTACGTAGAGTCCCAATTTGTCTACAAAGTAAATAGACAAAGATCTCAATGGAAAGGTATGGTACGAGTATGAGGAGCTTAATAGTTTTGGGGATTGTGGGTTTGATCGCGCAACTGGTGGACGGCTCTTTGGGGATGGCTTATGGGGTAACCTCCACTACGTTGTTGCTGACGGCGGGGATAGCGCCGGCGGCAGCGTCGGCAGCGGTGCATCTCTCGGAGGTAGGCACCACTCTAGCGTCCGGGATATCGCACTGGAAGTTCGGCAACGTGGACTGGGGCAAGGTTGGGTGGATGGCCGTCCCTGGTGGTGTGGGTGCATTCCTCGGGGCGGTGGTTCTAAGTTCGATCTCTGCTGAGGCCGCCCAGCCGATAGTGGCGATCTTCCTCTTCAGCCTCGGCGTGTATATCTTGATCCGCTTCTCATTCAAGGTAACCAACCTGATCATCGAGAAACCTATCTCGGGTAAGTTCCTCTCCCCTCTGGGCCTCGTGGCCGGATTCCTGGACGCAGCCGGTGGCGGAGGCTGGGGGCCAATCTCCACCCCGACCCTGCTCTCCTCCGGGCGCATGCAGCCCCGGAAGGTCGTAGGTACGGTAGACACGAGCGAGTTTGTCGTAGCTCTGTGCGCCAGCGCCGGTTTCCTGATCTCCTTGAGCTTCGCCGAGATACCCCTCGGTATAGTCGCCGCGCTCCTCATCGGTGGCGTTATAGCCGCGCCCCTCGCCGCCTGGCTGGTGCGCCTCCTGCACCCGCGAGTCCTGGGTACGGCGGTGGCAGGTGTGATCCTCCTTACCAACGCCCGCACTTTCCTGAAGGCAATCGGCGTGGACCCGGAAGTAAACTACTTCGTCTACGCCGCCATCCTGGTGATCTGGGCCGTAGCCCTCTACTTCGCCCTCTCTTTCGCCCGCCGGGACCCGAGACCAGTGCTCGGTACCGAGGCCAGCGCCTGAAGTAGCGACTCCAACCCCAAAACCAGCCCCTAAAACGCAAACTAGATCAGTTTAGACAGCGGTCGGGTGACTCTACGCACCCGACCGCCCTTCGTAGAGCCACCAAACAACCCATCCAACTTTCGGCTGACAGCCTTCAAGTAGCTCAACCCCGCAAGCTGCGCCGGATACAGCCCGGCCTCTCTGTGTTAAATTCATGTTTCATGCGCTGCAACTATTCCATCAACAAGCCCCAGGACTTCTTGATGAGATTCTTGCCGGAGCACTTGACACTACAGCCCGATATCGTGTACATTCCAACAATGTACACTAAGATAGTAGACAAAAGCGACAACTCAGGGGGAATGATGAGTGATCGTCCTAACGTAGTGGTAATTGTTGCGGACACGTTTCGCCGGGACCATTTGGGGGCTTATGGGAATGAGCGTATCCAGACGCCTCATTTGGATGAGTTCGCGCGTTCGTCGGTTGTATTCGACAACCACGTGCTCTCTTCTTTCCCGACCATGCCGGCGCGGGCGGACATTCTCACGGGTACGTTCTCGTACACGCACATGGGTTGGGAGCCGTTACCGAGGAACCTGCTAACCCTGCCGGAGATCCTCTCCAAGGCTGGGTATCACACGATGGGCATCGTGGATACGCCGTTCTTCGTCCGCAACGGTTTCGGTTATGATCGCGGGTTCGACGACTTCATGTGGGTCCGGGGCCAGGGCGATGATACGAGGCCGCACGAGCGCGCTGATGCGCGGTCGACGTGGAAGTCCGAGGAGGACCGGATGGTGGCACGCACGATGACCGAGGCCGAGAGGTGGCTGGAGCGTCACCACGACGAGCAGTTCTTCCTCTACGTGGACACCTGGGATCCGCACGAGCCCTGGGACGCGCCGGACTACTACACCGCCAAGTACCGGGAAGACTACGCGGGAGAGCAGATCTACCCGGCCTACGGCAAGTACGCGGAGGCCGGTCTCACGGAGGACGACGTGGACCTCGGTCACGCTACTTACTGCGGCGAGGTAACGATGGTGGACTTCTGGATCGGACGCCTGCTCGCGAAGCTAGACGCCTTGAACCTCAGAGATAACACACTGGTCTTCTTCACCTCCGACCACGGCTTCTACTTCGGGGAGCACGAGTACTTCGGCAAAGCCGAGTGGATACACGACCCGGAGGCATCGGTCACAGAGAACTCGCTGGTGCCGGAGTGGCTGACCGAGTCATGGCTCTTGACGGTCGAGCGGTCGCCTCTATACAGGGAGTTGACCAACATACCCCTGATGGTTCGCGGGCCGGGCCTGGAACCAGGTCGTCGCTCGGCGATGACCACCGCCCCGGATTTGGCGCCGACCATCATGCAGCTCGCGGGGCTCGGGGGCCTGCCGACCACGATGACCGGCGAGTCGTTCCTGGGCGTCCTCGCGGGGAATAGGGACCAGCACCGGCAGTTCGTCGTGAGTTCCTGGCCGTTGTATCTCGCGGAGGGTGAGATCGTCACCGCCGTGGACTCCAAGCCGCGTGTGATCTCCACTTACATGCCGATCACTATTACCACGCCGGAGCGTTCGGTGATCCTGGGCGGCCCGGACGACGAGCCGGAGCTCTACGATCTCACCGGCGACCCCGGCGAACAGGACAACCTTTGGGGAGAACCCGGCGGCGAGGGCGAAGTGCTGTGCGAGCGTGCCATCTCCTTTCTGGAGAGCGTCGGCACACCCGAGGCGTATATCACTCCCCGCCGCAAGGCGCTCGAAAGATGGCAGAGAGTAGACCAGCAGAGCGCGTAATCTTCTACCTTCATCTCCCACCTCCGCAGGCAGGCTGCACGCCCACTTGCGCCATGCAGCCTGCAGTCCTCGCCTGGATGCTCGCAACCCACGGACGGAGCTAGCCTCGTAGAAGTTTTGCGGAAAGGTACAGCTTCTCGCCGAGAAGCTGTACCTCAGGCACGGGTCCTTGAATTGAGCTTATGACCACTTATTGCAACTTGCTGTCCCGATGCCCAGCGGCCCGCTCGATGTAGGTGCGCACGCCCCTTGCTATATCTTGCGTCTGCTCTTGGGTTACCTCTCTCACGCGTTTGGCTGGAGCGCCGATTATCAGGCTGCGAGCGGGGAACTCTTTGCCCTCGGGGACAAGGGCACCGGCGGCCACGATGGAGCCTTCGCCTATCCTCGCTCCGTTGAGGATCGTGGCGCTCATCCCGATGAGGCAACCGGCCCCGATCTCACACCCATGTACGACCGCGTTGTGACCGACCACGCACCCCTCCCCCACCGTCGCCGGATACCCCGGGTCAGCGTGCAGTACACAACCGTCCTGAATGTTCGTTCGTGCTCCTATATGGATCGGCTCCGTGTCCCCCCGCAACACGGCCCCGTACCAAACGCTCGACTCCTCCCCCAGGTATACCGCCCCTACAACGTACGCTCCGGGCGCGACGAAGGCAGACTCCGCGACCTCCGGCCGCTTGTCGCCGTAGGGGAGCAGTATTCCGGCCAAGACCTAGACCTCGACCAGTACGGCGTCGCCCTGGCCGCCACCGGAGCAGATCGCCGCGAGGCCCCTGCCACCTCCCCGGCGCCGAAGCTCATAGAGCAGCGTCATCAAAATGCGCGCCCCGGAGGCGCCGATCGGGTGTCCCAAAGCGACGGCGCCACCGTTGACATTGACTATCTCCTCGCTGACGCCCAGCATCTTCGTCGAGTGAATGGCGACCCCAGCGAAAGCCTCGTTTATCTCCACGAGATCGAGGTCCTCCGCACTCCACCCGGCCTTGCTCAATGCGAGCTTCCCGGCGTTACCCGGCACGGTTAGCAAACAAGGCGGTTCTTCAGCGACCTTGGCGTGAGCCACGATGGTCCCTAGAGGTTCGAGGCCCCGCCGCTCCGCGAAGCTTTCGCTCGCCAGCACCAGCGCGCCGGCTCCGTCGGTGACACCGGGCGCGTTGCCAGCGGTCAGAGTACCGCCCTCGTCTATAGGCTTGATGGTGGCGAGCTTTTCGAGGGAGGTGTCGCCGCGGATGGGCTCGTCGGCGTCGACGTAGTTCACTTGCCCTTTCTTGCCGGGGACTTTTATGTTCACCATCTCTTCGGCGAGTCGTCCGGCTTCGGTGGCAGCGGCGGCGCGCTGGTGGCTGCGGAGGCTCCACTCGTCCTGCCTCTCGCGGGAGATGCCGAACCGGCGGGCTCCGTCGGTGCCGAAGCGGACCATGTTGACGTGCTCGAAGGCGTCGAGGAGGCCGTCGTGCGTCATGGCGTCCACCATCGCGGCGTCGCCCATGCGCGCCCCCCACCGGGCCTTTGGTAGCAAGTATGGGGCATTCGACATGCTCTCCATGCCGCCGGCGAGGACTACCTCATAGTCGCCCGCCCGGATCATGGTCTCCAGGAGCGTCGCGCTCCTGAGACCGGAGGCGCAGACTTGATTCAGGGTTTCGGTCGTTAGCGAGTAGGGCAAACCCGCGTGGAAGTTGGCCTGGCGGGAGGGGATCTGGCCGGCCCCCGCCTGCACGACGATACCGAACATAGAGTGCTGTATCTCGCCGTCCTCGACACCCGAACGCTCGATGGACGCCCGGATCGCCGCCCCGCCCAACTCCGGCGCGCTCAACGGCGAGAGAGCCCCGCCAAACTTGCCAAAAGGCGTTCGCGCCGCCCCGAGAATTACCGCCCGCTCCACCGCTGCTCCTCCAGTACTCGAACTCGTTATCACCAGTTTATCGGAAGACGCAGAGTTTAGTAAGATACGGTATTAGGGAAGGTAGCTCGGCAGGGGAAAGCAAGAAACAAGGAGGAGCTATGGCGAATATCGGCGATTACGCGACGACCTACGCGGACTTCGAGTGGGAGACGCCCGAGAGGTTCAACTTCGGCCGCGACGTGGTTGACGCCCTACCGGAAGACCGTCCGGCCATGATCTGGCTCGGCGTAGACGGCGACGAACGCCGCCTGACCTTCGGGGACTTCTCCCGCCTCTCCAACAAGTTCGCCAACACGATGAGGGATCTCGGTATCGAACGCGGCGACAGGGTGATGGTGACTTTAGGCAAGGTACCCCAGTGGCACATGGTTCTCCTCGGGCTCCTGAAGCTTGGAGCGATCGCTATCCCCTCCTCCCCCATGCTCCGCGCGGGAGACCTGAAGTTCCGAACCGAACACTCCGGGGCAGTTGCCCTTATCTCCGGCCCCGAGAGCGTGGAAGAGGTCGAGACGATACGCGACGAGCTCCCCGACCTGCAACACCTCG
>CADCVE010000073.1 GCA_902806065.1 uncultured Rubrobacteraceae bacterium
GCAGCGTGGAAGAACTTTACTGGCTCAGCGAGAACCTCCCCGAACCGGAGCAGACCCAAATACAAGACCTCGCCATCTCTTATGCCCGAGTGACGATGGACGAGGAATGGCCCCTGATGGAGCAAGGCCAGACGAGCCCTCGCGCGGCGGCGCTCGCCGACGAGCTTCGGAGAAGCGTTCAGGGATTCGAGCCTGACAACAGCGCCGAGCAAGCGCTTTATGCTCAAGGGCTAGAGCGCATCCACGACCTCGACGAAGACCGGGAGGTGCGTATCCTCCACGTCCGCGAAGGAATACCTCCTATCTTGTGGCTCGTTCTGATAAGCCTGGGGACAAACACAATTGTTTTCACTTACTTCGTCGGAATGAAGAGCTACCGGCTACACATTCTGACGGTAGCAGCATTGGCAGGCGCCCTCGCTCTTATCCTGTTTACGATCGGCGTCTTGGATCATCCGTTTGGCCCCGGCTGGCGGGTCGACCCAGACGCCTTCGAACTCATACTGAACACGATCGAAGGAAATAATTAACAACAGATTTAATAGTCCGCCAAGAGTATCCGGGGGGCTTTTGCGGCCACGCTGACTTGCGCCGCCACCGGAGCCAGGAGAGCCGATGTACTCTCATCGGCGGCTTTTCTCTATCCTCTGAGCTATATTCTCTGAGTTAGTATTAAGGCGTACCGCGACGAGCCATGCGGGACGATGAAGGAGATCAGGGAGAAGCATTTGAAGCGTTTCGATACCAGGGCGGTTCACGCCGGCGAGCAACGCTGGGGGAACTGTGAAGAGCAACCGGGCAGGGGCTTCTGCCCGATCTCGACCCCCATCCACCTCTCCACGACCTTTGCGCACGAGAATGTCGAACAGACGGATCGGGTCCTGGGCGGCGAGGAGCCGGGCTATAGTTACGCCCGCTACGGAAACCCGACGGTCACGGCCTTCGAAGAGGCAATAGCTGCACTGGAGGGAGGAGGGCAGGCGTTCGCCTTTGCCTCCGGGATGGCGGCGATGCACGCGGCGCTGATGGCGGCGGAGGTGGGCAACGGGGCGACGGTGCTCGCGGCCGAGCAACTCTACGGCTCCACCGCCACGCTCCTGGTCCAGGTCTTTGGAGCGGGCGGCGCGGAGACACGCTTCGTGGACGTCTGCGACCTATCGGCGGTCGAGAAGAAGGTCGAGGAGCTAAGGCCACGCGCCGTGGTGATCGAGACGATCTCCAACCCGCTCTTGCGCGTCGCCGACGTGCCGCGGATAGCGGAGATCACACGCGCCGCCGGCTCCACCCTGATAGTGGACGCGACCTTTGGAACCCCCTACCTCCAACGCCCCCTGGAACTCGGGGCGGACATCGTGGTCCACAGCGCGACCAAATACCTCTCCGGCCACGGCGACCTGACGGCCGGCCTCGTGGTCGCCGGTGCTCCCTACGATGGCGCGCTCGGGGAGGTCCGCAAGCTCGTCGGCGGCATTATGGCCCCCTTCGAGGCCTGGCTCGCCCTGCGAGGGCTCAAGACGCTGCCCCTGCGAATGGAGCGCCAGTGCGAGAACGCGAGCGAGATCGCCTCCCGCCTAGCCGGCCACCCGAAGATAGCGAAGGTGAACTACCCGGCCGCGAAGGACCATCCGGACAACGAAGTCGCCCGCCGCGTCCTCTCCGGCGCCGGCGGCCTCGTCTCCTTCGAGCTGGCCGTGGACGACCCGGAAGCCCCCGAGAGGAGCCGTAAGGCGGCGTTCCGCTTTTTGAACGCGCTCGAGCTCTGCGTCAAAGCCCCAAGCCTCGGCGATATCTACACCCTGGCGATCCACCCGGCTACCGCCTCGCATCGAGAACTCTCTCCATCGAGAAGGGCGCGGCTCGGGGTCAAGGAGAACCTCATACGTGTATCTCTGGGCATCGAGCACCCGGACGACATCATCGAGGACGTAGAGCAGGCGCTGGAGAAAGTGTAAGACCGTAGCGGTTACACGATGTGCGGCGAGCCGCTAGACCGTCACCAGCAGGGTGAGGACGAGTACGTCCTCGATACCCCGACGGTGCGCTCCTTCATATCTAGCGTCCGCGAAGCCATCGCCCGCACCACCGGCCCCGCGGAGGCAGTCCAGTCTATCCGTCCGCTGTTCTCCAGTCTCCTGGATGGTGAGGGTTGGCTCCCGGACGAGTACCAGGCCCCGGCGCCGGAGAGCGGGATGGGTGGTGGCATCGGCCAGTGGCTCCTGTTCCGCTCCGGCGCCCGCGACCTGTGCCTCTTCGCCCTCGTGGTGCCGCCAGCCGCGGCGACGCCCATCCACGACCACCTCGCCTGGGGCCTCGTTGGGCTCTACAGGGGAGAGCAAGAGGAGACGGTCTTCGCCCGCCGCGAAGAGGAGGCGCCGGTCGGCGAGAACGAGGACCTCTCCGTAAAGCTGCGGCGCACGGTGTATCCGGGCGACTTCTACGCCCTACTCCCACCCGAGGGCGACGTTCACCGCGTCCGCACGACCTCGTCCGGGACCTCCGTCTCCATACATCTGCTCGCCAACGACACCGGCTGCGTCTGGCGCCACTCCTACGACCCCGAGACCGGTGCCGTCTCCCCCTTCCGCAGCGGCTACGTCAACCGGCCCTGCGAACCCGATGGCCGTTGATACATTAGCCCCCGCCTCCGGCTCGCTCTCTAGCGGCCCCGGATCTGGGTTACTGACGGGTGGAAGAAGAGGTCCAGGAACCAGTCCGCGGCGATCCGGGCGCGGTTCTCCGGGCTCTCTAGCTTGAACAGATAGGCGGCACGCCAGAAGAGGGCCGCCGGGAGGCCTTTGAACTTCACGCCCATAACCTCGTTTACGGCGAACTGGCTTCCCAACTCCACCAGCTGGCCCATGGGCTTGTACTCGAAGGGAGTGAGCTCATCACTTCCATCAATGACCGCCAGGATGTTCTTTGCCAGGGCCTCGCCTTGCTGGACCGCCGCCTGGGCGTTCGGAGGAACCGCCTCACCGTCCTTGTCCACGTTGGCCGCGCAGTCGCCGATGGCCCACACGTTCTCCCGACCGGGTACCCGCATGTATTCGTCCGTCTCGACGCCCTTCTCGCCCTTCTGCGGGACGTCCAGGTCCTCCACCTTGGCGCTCGCACGGTTGCCGGCGGTCCAGACGACATTCTCGGACTCTATCTCCTGACCATCATCCAGGATCACCTTACCGTCCGTGACTTCCTCTGCCCGTACTTCGTTGATCACCTTGACCTCGAGCTCCTCCAGGTGACGCCGGGCCGCCCGCCGAAGCGCCGGGTCCAGCTCTTTGAGGATCTCCTCGTTCGAGTCCACCAGAAAGATCTTGACCCGTTTCGGGTCGATGTTGGGGTAATCGGGGGCGAGGGTTTTATGCGCCAGGGCGTGGAGCTCCGAGGCTATCTCCACCCCCGTGGCGCCGCCCCCTATAACGACGAAAGTCAGCTTCGACTCCGGGATCTCATCACCATCCATCTTGCCGTTGGACTCGGAAGCTTCCTCGCGGGCCAGGGTGGCCTCTTCGTAACGCTCGATCAGACGGTTGCGGATATTCTCCGCGTCTACAAGGGTTTTCATGCTGATGCAGTGCTCCTCGACCCCGGGGATGCCGAAGAAGGCCGGGTCCGCGCCCAACGCCAGCACTAGGTGATCGTAGGGGAACTCTAGCCCGCTGCTCGTCTTTACGAGCTTCTGTTCAAAGTCCACACTCTCCAGCTCCGCCCGCCGGAAGCTGGCGCCAGACCCGATCAAAGCCCGCCGCAGGGGCTGTGCTACGTTCTTGGTCTCTACGTCGCTGCTTATAATGCCCGCTACCATCGGCCAGTAGGTGAAGAAGTTTTCTTTGTTTATGACCATGACCCCGACGTCGTCGCGGTCCTCGGTTAACTCGCCGAGGGTCTTCGCCACCGTGTAGCCCGCGAACCCGCCGCCCACGACGAGTACCCGGTTGGAGAATTCTTTGTAGGGGGATCTCTCCCACGGATCGTACCTGCGTTGCGGCTCGTAGTAGACAAACCTCCGTACAGCCTCCGCAGCTACAGCGCCGCAAGCCATCATGAGGCCTCCCTTAAGCACCCTGTTCACAATGCCTCCCCAATCACTCTCTTCTATACGCGGAAGCGACGCCAAACGGACAACCCGCCGCTAGAGCAAAGCTCCCCTGAATCGCTCTATCCTCCATTCATACCTACCCATTTTAGAGAAATCTAGCTGATCGCTCTAGGTGGGGCGTTGGATCCATCTAATTCTTCTGGCGGCAAACCGGAGACGTTGGTCTGGAGCGCCGCCCCGGTTAGCCGGCCAACTGCCCCCGCAGTTCCTCCGGGTCCGTGGTCGGGCTCTGACAAGCGTAGTTCACGCAGACGTAGGCGGTGGCCTTGCCGTCACGCGCCGGACGTTCGGCGAGGAGCGGTATTAACTCCGCCGCCGTCTCGTCACCTTCGGCGCGGCCCGCGACTACCTTGTTTGGGAGGTAGTCCGAGTAGACGGCGTTTATCAGGGCCGTTGTGTCGGGCACGTCGGGAGTGTTCGAGGGCCAGACCAGGGCGATCTCGTACGGTGTGGAGAGGTGGAAGTCGAGCGCCGAGAGGAGCCGTCCGAACCCGCCGGGGACCTGGGCCATACCCCCGCTGAGGTTTTCGAGGACGGCCGCGGCCTTCTCCCGGTAATCCTCGCGATCGAGGAACACCGAGAGCCTGAGCAATACGTCTACGGCGACGGAGTTGCCCGACGGCGAGGCGTTGTCGTAGACGTCGCGCGGACGGGTAACCAGCTCCTCGTGATCGGCGGCCGTGTCGTAGAAACCACCTTTTTCCACGTCCCAGAACAGTTCGAGGATAGCGTCGGCGAGCGTTACGGCTTCCTCTAGCCAGCGCGTCTCGAAGGTCGCTTCGTAGAGTTCCACGAGCCCGTCGGCGACGCAGGCGTAGTCTTCGAGGTAGCCGTTGAACCTGGCCCGGCCATCCTTGTACGAGCGGCGGAGGCGGCCATCGACCTTTAGCTTCTCCAGGAGGAAGGAGGCGTTCTTCCTTGCTACCTCGCGGTAGTCCTCGCGGCCGGTGACGCGGGCGGCGAGGGCGAAGGCGCGGAGCATGAGGCCGTTCCAGGCGGCGAGCACCTTCTCGTCCCGCCCGGGCCGCACCCGCTTCTCACGCTCCGCGAGGAGCCTCTCGCGGATGCCTACTATCCTCCGCCACAGCTCCTCCGAGCTGATCTCGAACTCCGCGGCGACGGCTTCGGGGGGACGCGGGACGTTAAGGATGTTCTTGCCTTCGAAGTTGCCGCCTTGCGTAACGTCCCAGAAGCGCGTGGCGAGCTTCGCCTCGTCGGGCTCCAGAATTGCCTCGATCTCCTGCGGCGTCCACACATAGAACTTCCCCTCGACGCCCTCCGAGTCGGCGTCCTCGGCTGAATAGAAACCACCCTCGGAATCGGTCATGTCGCGGACGACGTAGTCGAGCGTCTCCTCGGCGATACGCAGGTAGAAGGCATCGCCGGTGGCCTGGTGCGCCTCCAGGTACAGCCGGGCGAGGAGGGCGTTGTCGTAGAGCATCTTCTCGAAGTGCGGGACGAGCCAGTACGCATCCACCGAGTAGCGGGCGAACCCACCACCGAGATGGTCGTAGATGCCACCGTTCGCCATCTGCCTCAAGCTCAGCTCCACACCCGAGAGCGTGGCCCTGTCGCCCGTCCTCTTGTAGTGTCGCAAGAGGACCTCAAGGTTCATCGTCTGGGGGAACTTCGGCGCGCCGCCGAAGCCTCCAAACCGGTTGTCCACCTGTCCGACCAGGGAGGTCGCGGCGTGCGTCAGGAGGCTCTCGGAGACCTCGCTCTTCGGGATGGAGACGACAGCCGCCTCTTGCAGGAAATTACGGACGGTCCCGGCACTTTCCAGGACCTCGTCGCGGCGGTTCTCGTAAGCATCGGCGAGGCTCAGGAGGAGTTGCTTGAACGAGGGCATGCCGCGACTCGGGACGGGCGGGAAGTACGTGCCGCCGTAGAACGGGGCGCCGTCGGGGGTCATAAATACCGTCATCGGCCAGCCACCATGACGCGTCATAGCCTGGACGGCGGACATGTAGATAGAGTCGATGTCCGGGCGCTCCTCGCGGTCTACCTTGATGTTGACGAAGTGCTTATTCATAAGCTCCGCGGTCGCCTCGTCTTCAAAGGACTCGCGCTCCATGACGTGGCACCAGTGGCAGGCGGAATATCCGACTGAGAGTAGGATCGGCCTGTCCTCTACCCGCGCCTTCTCCAAAGCCTCTTCGCCCCACGGGTACCAATCCACGGGGTTATCCTTGTGCTGCAGGAGATACGGGCTCGTCTCTTGCGCCAGCCGGTTCGCCATTCGTCTTCTCCCTCTCGTTCGTGACACACGGATGCCTGGTGAAAGTACCCAGAACTTATCATACCGTCCTCCTTCGGTTTACCGGATTCTTGTTCTCGGTCTACCTCGTTTGTCGGGTGCGAGGGGCGGGTACCGAGCGCGGCAGGCTCATCGCAAACAGAGAGAAGGAGTTAATTGTGGACCCAGGCGAGCAGACCACGGGCACCAGGGACGAGCATTACGACCTGATCAGCGTCCTCTACCACGCCCTGAAGGGGGCCGACAACTGCAACATGTATGCGTTTGACGCCGAAGCGGCCGGCAACGAGAGGCTTGCCGCGTTCTTCCACGAAGCGGGGGTGATCCAGACGCAGATCGCGGAACGGGCGAAGGGTATGCTCGGTATCCCAGAAGGAGAGGCGACGCCGGAGTCCCCGGCGGGAGATCCCATGGGCGGCATCTCCCCTGGAGATATATCCGGCGGCTAAGCCCCCGGTCAGGGTCACTCGCCACCGATGTTTATAACCCGGTGGGTGCGGGTAGACACAAACCGTGCAATGAAAGCGTCTCAGGGGAGGTAGTAGCTATGTGCTACACCAATAGAGACTACCGGAAAGATGAGCAAGCCCGCAAAGAGCGTCAGGAAGAGTTGCGTAGGCAGCGGGAAGAAGAAGCCCGGCAGGCCCGCAAGAGGTTCGCTGACAGGGATAAGGTGTTAGTAAAGAGCTAGCACTAGAGACAAAGGAATACGAGTTCGGGCCCCGGAGAATACACCGGGGCCTTTTGTCGCGGAGGGTGAGGGGGTAACCGTAGCCGGGATGAGGTTGCGGGCCGTTCGGGCAAAGGACGCGTTACCTTTGTTATGCTTCTGTGTTAGGCAAATTGAGAGA
>CADCVE010000074.1 GCA_902806065.1 uncultured Rubrobacteraceae bacterium
TCCAAGAGAAGACCTCCTTTGCGCTGCGGTTGGTTTGGTCGCTACCGAGCGTAAGGAGGTCTTCTCTCTGGTTCAAGCCCTCAGGGAAACCTGCACACCGGGTTAATTAGACGTCCTCTTCGCCTGCGCGAATCGCTGGAGGAAAGCGATAGCCCAAAAGTACGCAGTGGGCGGGGGTTTGGGTGGCGAGTATTGCGGACGTGAACACAAGCACGAGAGTATAATTTGAGTGAAGGTTCTAGTCTGGCGCGGCAAGCGCGGCTTCTGCCTCAGCGTCAATTCAAGAAGCGCCGAGGGTGCAGGTGCAGATTGTCAAGGGAGATACCATGACGGCTTTACGCATCGCGGTCGCGCAGCTACCTAATCGGGTCGGTGACCTGTACGGTAACGCAGAGCGGATCGCTAAGGCGATGGCGTGGGCCGAGCAGGAAGAGCAGGCCGACGTGCTCGTGCTACCCGAGCTTGTGCTGACCGGCTACCCGCTGGCCGACCTGGTCCTTCACCATGAGTTCGTCGACGACGCGGAGGAGGCATTGGCCCGGCTTGCCAGGCAGTCGGGGCGGATGACGACGGTGCTGAGCACGATCGACCGGGTGCCGCCGCAGCGCTCGTGGGACACTCGCGAGCGCGACGTGTCCATCGCGGCGAAGCTACTGTGCGATGGGGAGGTGCGAGGCTGCTACCACAAGGTACTCCTGCCCGTCTATGACCTCTTCGACGAGGCGCGCAACTTCGCGCCGGGCTCCCGGTCAAACCTGGTCTGGCGAATCGGCGACGTCGTGGTAGGGGTTTCGATCTGCGAGGATATGTGGTCCCCCGACGGACCGCCGGAGGCGCAGTCGGCGGCGGGCGCGCAGATCCTGCTCGTGCCCAATTCCTCCCCGTTCCACCGGGGTAAAGCCCGCAGCCGGCTGGCTCTCACCCGCAAGGTCGCGATCCGCAACGGCGTACCGGTGGTCTACGTCAACTTCGTCGGTGGCCAGGACGACGTCGTCTTTGATGGGGGCTCGATCATAGTCGACGGTGAGGGCACCCTTCTCGCTCGTGGCGCGGAGTTCGCCGAGGAGTGGTTCACCGTCGACGTACCGGTAGCCGAACCCCGACCGGTCACCGGTCCGCTGAGCAACATACACACCCGCCCGACGCCCCACCGCGCACCGCCCGGCGCCTGGAAGCCTCGACCGCCGCTCGACGACCTAGAGGCCGTGTGGGACGCGCTGGTGATGGGGGTACGCGACTACACCGAGCGCAACGGGTTCAAAGGTGTCGCTCTCGGACTGTCCGGCGGCATCGACAGCGCCGTCGCCGCCATGGTTGCCGCCGATGCGCTCGGGCCAGAGGGTGTGCTGGCCGTAGCCATGCCCGCTCCCGAGACCCCGGACGAGGCGCTAGCCGACGCCGAGGATCTCGCGCGCAATCTCGGCATCGCCTTCGATACCGTCCCCGTCGAGATGCCCACCACCGAAGCCGACGTCCCCGATGACGCGGAACCCTTGACCAAAGAGGATGCCGCCGTGCGCCGGGAGCGCCGCTACTCCCGCGCCCGCGCGGTCGCGCTTAGCGACATCTTCGATGAACGCGGCTACCTCGTGCTCGCCACCAGTAACAAGACCCACATCTCCGTGGGGGCCGCGAACCTGCTCGGGGACCTCGTCGGCGGGTTCGCGCCTCTCAAAGATTGTCCGAAGACCCTACTGTACGATCTTGCCCGTTACCGTAACAGCATCGCCGACGTGTGCCCGTGGCGCATCCTCGACATGCAAAGCAGTGCGCAAGCCACTCTCCCGGAGGGCCTGCCTTCCTATGGAGTACTCGACGAGATCGTCGAGCGCTACGTCGAGCACTCCGCCAGCCTCAAAGACCTCATCGACGCTGGCTTCGATCCGGCTATGGTTACCGATGTGTTGCGCCGCATCGACGAAGCCGAAAGGATCCGTCGCTACACTCCTCCGGGGATCAAGATCACCTCCCGCGCGTTCGACCAGGACCGGCGCATGCCGCTGCCGAACAACTGGCGCGCCCACCGGTGAGGTGGACCCGGCAGGAGCCTGACCTACCAGCAGTGTCCGGCCGGCGCTTTTCTTCTCCACAAACCCTCCAACACCCCTCAAACTGGTACGTATCTGCATAGATCCTTGAATTCGCGTGATAACAGCCGGACCGCCGAACACGAACGCGATAGAAGCGATAAACGTGAGGCAGTCCGTGATGCCCGTAACAACTGCGCCTTCCGCACGGGGCTAAAATCAGAGCACCATGATAGACATAAGAAAGACGCCACCCGCTCTAGAAGTCGAGAACGTCGCCCGCCTCTACAAGAGTAGCGGACGCGGCGTCTCAGGAGTGAGCTTCGACGTCCAGCCCGGAGAGGTATTTGGCCTCATGGGACCGAACGGCTCCGGCAAGAGTACGCTGTTGCGCGTCCTCTCCACCGCTATCGTGCCGGAGAGCGGCTCCTTCCGCATCGTCGGCGCGGATGGAGTCGGGGAGAAGCGCGAAGCACGCACCAGGATGGGCCTGATGGTGGACCGTCCAACCCACTACGGGGATCTGACTGGCTGGGCCAACGCCTACTTCTTCGCCCGCTCATATGGCGTGGAGGAGAAAAAGGCGGAGAGCGTGCTCGCGGGGCTCTTCGACTACTTCGGGCTCGCGGAGTACAGGGACGACAAGGCAAAGACATACTCCTATGGAATGGGGAAGAAGCTCGCGCTTATCGAAGCGATGTCGCATGGGCCGGACCTCCTGCTGTTGGATGAGCCGTCGCTCGGCCTCGATTACACCTCACAGCTCGCTTACCAGAAGAAGATCCGGGAACTAGCCGCTTCTGGTGTCGCAATCCTCATCGCAAGCAACCAGGTGGACGAAGTCGAAGCCCTCTGCGACCGGGTCGCCTTTCTACACAAGGGCAGGCTGGCGGCGCTCGGGACACCGGAGGAGTTCGTCTCCACCCTCGAAGGGGTAAGGCGCATCGTCGCCACGCTCCGCAACCCGGTCGAGTACGGTACTCTCGGAGGAATAGCTGGCGTCGAACGGGTAGCCACGGAGGGCCGGGACCTCGTGATCCACTGCGCCGAGAGGCCCGGCCTCGTCGCTGATGTCGTTGCGGGTATCGTTGGCGCGGGCGGGGATATAACCGACCTCGCGGTGCGTCGGCCGAGCCTGGAGGACGTGTACGTGAAGCTGACCGGGGAGGCGTTGCGCGATGAAGGTTAACCCGCCGGACACTTACTGGAAAAAGGACGTCACGCTGTTCTTCGGCAAGAGGTTCGCACTGCTCATAAAGATGCTCTACCCGATGGCGCTCATAGTACCCGTGGCGGCGAGCGATATACCCACGCAGTACGCGGCGGCGGTTATAGGCATAGTGGCGGTGATGGCCGGGACTTTTGGAGCAGGCGAGAGCCTGACGGTGGACTTGAATGATGGCATTCTAATGCGTGTCGCCCTTACGCCCCTCTCACCCCGGCGCATCGTCTTCGAGATCCTGGCAGTCAACGCCGTTCTGGACTTTATCCAGCTCCTGCCCGCGTTGCTTATCGTCTACGCGCTCAACCCGGCGCCGCTCGTGTGGATCCTGGCCGCGACCGTCGCCATCTTCGCGACGCTGTTGACGGCGAACTGCATCGGCATCTTCATCGCCAACTTCACCTCTTCGCCGGCGGACGTGCTGCTGTACGCCACGGCGATACTGGCGCCCCTGATCTACGTCTCCGGCTTCTTCCGCAACCAGAACCCGACAGGCACGCTCGCGGCCTTGCGCGATTTCGTCCCCTTCGCCTACATGAACGACTCTCTGAAGGAGGTCTTCGGCCTCTCGACAGGCGCCATTCCCCTCGAAGTGTTCGTTTACCCTATACTCATCGCCGCCGTCCTGGCCCTTGGTGTCTGCCTGACCGCCCCGCGCCTCCTCTCGCCCCGATTCTAAAACCCTGCTCTCGGCGAAGCACGGGGGCTACGTTGGACGACACAATGGAGAACATCGCCGCTACTCCCGCATTCGAGGAGTCCCCTCCGGGGAGGGCGCTCCCGGCGGCCAGTGAACCCTTTGCAAAAATACTGGCTAAGCGAAAGCCGCACGCTGTCTCGTGGTCACGCGCTATGCTAGTATGCCCCAACTTTATAGGGGCCTTTGGGAAGAGGTAGGAGGAGTAGATAATGGGCAATCGTTTCGGCCGGTATGCCATTTGGATCGTCGTAGCCATTGTCGGGGCTGTAAGCTGGGGAATGCTCGCCCTGTCCAGGGGTGAGACGATCAACGCGGCGTGGCTGTTGTTCGCGGCGCTGGCGTCTTATGCGATAGCGTACAGGTTCTATGCAAGGTTCATCCAGAGAAAGGTACTGGAGACCGACGACAGCCGGGCGACGCCAGCCGAGAGGCTGAACAACGGCCAGGACTTCGAGCCCATGGACAGGCGCGTCCTCTTCGGGCACCACTTCGCGGCGATAGCGGGGGCGGGGCCACTGGTAGGTCCGGTGCTGGCGGCGCAGATGGGGTTCTTGCCAGGGACGTTCTGGATCATCTTCGGCGTCATCCTCGCCGGGGCGGTCCAGGACATGACCATCCTGTTCTTCTCCATGCGCCGGGACGGCAAGTCTCTGGGGCAGATGGCCCGCGAGGAGATAGGCCCGGTCGGGGGGGCGGCCGCGCTCGTCGCGGTGCTCGCGATCATGGTTATCCTGATCGCGGTCCTCGCACTCGTCGTGGTCAACGCCCTGGCCGACTCGCCGTGGGGCTCGTTCTCCATCGCGATGACGCTGCCGATAGCTCTATTTATGGGCTTCTACCTGCGCTTCTTGAGACCGGGCAGGGTTCTGGAGGTCTCCGTTATAGGGGTGGCGCTCCTGATCCTGGCGCTCCTCGGGGGCGGTTGGATCTCGGAGTCCTCTGCGTACGCCGAGGCGTGGACGTTCACACCGCTCACTATAGCTATAGCGATAATCGTCTACGGCTTCGTCGCCTCCATCCTGCCGGTATGGATGCTCCTGGCCCCGCGCGACTACCTCTCGACGTTCATGAAGATCGGGACCATAGGACTCCTCGCCATCGGCATACTCGTCACCCTGCCGGTGTTACAGATGCCGGCGCTAACCGAGTTCGCCTCCTCGCCTACTGGTGGACCCGTCGCACCGGTGGGTCCCCTCTTCCCGTTCGTGTTCATAACTATCGCCTGCGGAGCCCTCTCCGGGTTCCACGCGCTTATCGCCAGCGGGACGACTCCGAAGTTAATTCAGAAAGAGTCGCAGGTCCGCTTCATCGGCTACGGGGCGATGCTCGTGGAGTCGTTCGTGGCCGTTATGGCCCTGATCGCCGCCGCCGTCCTCGACCCCGGCATCTACTTCGCCATGAACGCGCCCGCTGCCGTCACCGGCGGCGCCGCCGACTCCGCCGCGACCGCCGTCACGGGTCTCGGGTTCTCGGTCAGCGCGGATACCCTTAACAACACGGCGGCCTCCGTGGGCGAGAGCAGCATTATCTCCAGGACCGGCGGCGCGCCGACGCTCGCGGTCGGGATGTCCCAGATCTTCGCGAGCGCCACGGCGTTTTTGGGAGGGTTACAGGCGTTCTGGTACCACTTCGCGATCATGTTCGAGGCCCTGTTCATCCTAACGACCGTGGATGCGGGGACGCGCGTCGGACGGTTCATGATCCAGGACCTCATCGGCAACGTCTACCGGCCCTTCGCCAACGCCTCGTGGCTGCCGGGCAACCTCGTCGCCAGCGCCTTGATAGTCGGGGCCTGGGGCTACTTCCTGGTCGTCGGCGTAACCGACCCCCTGGGCGGCATCAACCAGCTCTTCCCGCTCTTCGGTATCGCCAACCAACTTCTGGCCGCCGTGGCCCTGACGGTCGCGACGACGATCATTATCAAGATGGGCAAGCTGAAGTACGTGTGGGTTACGCTCGTGCCCCTGACGTGGGACGTCATCGTAACGCTCACGGCTAGCTGGTACAAGATCTTCTCCTCCAACCCGCAGATCGGCTTTTTCCAGCAGCGGTCCGAGGCCCTGGAGGCGTATAACGCCGGTGAGATCTACGCTCCGGCCACGTCTCTGGAGGCGACCGCGCAAGTTGTCACGAACGCGACGGTGGATGGGGTACTCTCGGTCATCTTCGCGCTCGCGATCATCATCGTTATAGCCGACGCCGCGCGCGTCTGGTTCGGCCTGATCCGGGGCCACAAGGAGCCCGATCTGCAGGAGGCCGCCTACGAGGAATCGTACCTCGACGCGGATGGCAACACCCTCGAAGAGCCTGTAGGAGCCGGGGTAGGCTCGAACCGTAATGAATAGAGTATTGCGCCCGGTTCGGTCCGCCTGGTGGTACCTAAAGGAGATCTCCGGCGAGAACGCCTACGATCACTACCTCGCAGTTCATACCGCGACCCATCCGGATAGGCAGCCGATGGGTCGCGGCGAGTTCTACCGCCGCCAGCAAGACGAGAAGTACAACAATCCTGGCAGCCGATGTCCGTGATGACACCCTGCGGGCCGGTCGGCTCGCAAGGCGAATAAGAGTAAACTTCGGGGCGGAAACTACCGCCCCCTCGCTGTACTGGGCGCATAGTGGATTACGCTACCCTGCACGGGTGACCCAGCGTCGAGGAGTACCTGCAGATCGAAGAGGCCAGCGCGTTCCGTCATGGATATGTGAGGAGCATAATCTACGCTCACGCCTGAGCAACCGAGCGGCACAACAGGATCATCCCCAACATCGCCTCACGTTTGTTGGCTGCCTCCCGCAGCGGTCCTTGCCGCGTATATTCGAGCGACGTGAAGCTGCGAGCCGTCGAGGACCTCTTTTACTATCCCAACGTCAGGGTTGCCTGCGGGCCGGAGGGGTAGAGTTCGCTCTACGAGGACTCCCCTTGCCTGGGGGTCGAGGTTACCTACCCGAGTACCGCGTCCACAGATCGGCGCGAGAAGATGCTCGTCTACAAAGGATATAGAGACTCAAAGCTTATTTGGTCTTCGATCAGGAGAGCCCCGGATGGAACGCCACTGGTGGCGCAACGAGCGCGAGGAGTGGTTGCAGGGCGAAGTCGTGAGCGGAGGCGTGGTCCTCTTCTCGTGCCCCGAGGCCGAGGTTCTCCTTATCGAGATATACGAGGGCCTGTAGAGAAATCCTCGTCACGCCCTCGCGCCGCCGCTACTCTTCGGGGGCCGTCTGCATCCCGTACTTCGCGTTGACCTTCGCACGCCATTCGAGTAGTTCGCGGCGGTATTTCTCCAGCTCTTCGGGGGAGCGTTGCCCGGCGAGGTTCTGGCGTTCGGATGGGTCTTTGGAGAGGTCGAAGACTTCCTCGGGCTTATCGTCGAAGTGGTAGATGTACTTCTCATTGCCCTGTAGCCTCGCCACGCATCCCTTCTCGTTCCAGCAGCTAAACATAAGGGTACGGTTCGTGCTGACCGGACCGAGGAGAGAGCTACCCGGGTAGGCGCCGCCTTCGACCTGGTAGCCCAGCAGATCGGCGATGGTCGGCAGAACGTCGAGCTGGGTCACCGGCCCTTCGAGGGTCGCGCCGTCCTGGAACTGCCTGGGGTCGTGGAAAAGCATAGGTATCTTGAGGCCTTCTTCGTAGATCGTGTTGTCGTGCTGGAAGCGGCCGTGCTCCCCGAACCCCTCGCCGTGGTCCCCAAGAATCACAAAAACCGTGTCCTCGTAGAGCCCGAGCTTCTTGTACTGGTCGAAGAGGTTTTTGAGGAAGAAGTCCTGGCTGCGGACGCTGTTGAGGTAGCGGTTGACCACCTCGTTGTTGGTGAACTCCTTGCTCCCGTAGCGATCCGAGGGGGCGAGGTAATCGTGGTGCGGGGCCGAGGTGAGGTAGGTGGCGAGAAAGGGCTCGTCCTTGTTCTCCTGCAGCCACTTGCGGCTTGGCTCCAGCATGACATCGTCCTCGTAACCGAAGTAGTTCGTCTGCTCGAAGCCCTCCGTGTCCATGCTCTCTATCGAATAGAACTCCTCGTAGCCAAGATTCTCCATTATCTTCGGGCTTCTCTCGAAGCTCGACGACTGCGACATGAAGTAGGCGGAGTTGTACCCCTGCTCATTCAAGAGTTCGGGCAGGCACGTAGAAGGCACGGCGTCGTCGCGTGCGCCAAGGAGCATCGTCCCCCAGCGGTCCAGTGGCGGCTCGACGCCACAGTTGGTCGCGGTGAGAGCGTTATGAGTGTGGGGTACTACCGTGTAAGCCTTTTGTACCAGGAGGCTATCTCTTGCCAACTGATCCAGGAACGGGGTCGTGTCGAGTCCCTGCTGATTGTAGGGAGTAGTCGAGCCCGCGCGGGTGGATTCGAGGAAGATCATGACGACGTTGCGCTTCTCGGACTCTGGGCCGGATCCACTGGCGGACCCTTCAGCGGGGACGAGACTCGCCTCCGGGGGCGGCGCGGCTACGGCCGGGTCTACAGGGGCCGCTGCGAGCTCGTCGCTCTCGGCTACCTCGGCCGCGGTCGTCACCACGTTGACGAAGGCGTCGCGGGAGAAGGCCTTGCTAGCACCCGTCGAGCTACCGCCGGGTATCAGGGAGAACGAGAATGTCGCGTACGCCGCGAGGGCCACGCCACTCACGCGCAGCCAGGAGACACCCGTCGGCCGGAGTTCGGGGAAGCCACGCCACCGACTGACGAGGCGTGTTACCAGCCAGGGACCCAGGATAGCATAGAAGACGATGGCCAGAAGCAGCAGCAGGATGCCCGGTGTGATCTCGCTCAGCACGACGCTTCCCGTGCCCTCGGAGGAAGAGAGCAAGAGATAGACATATCCAGAGTCGAGCGTCGAGCCAGTAGTCTTGAAGTACTGGTAGGCGACGGTCGTGATCAGGGTAATGGAGATCGTCATCAGGTGGAAGAGGCCGACGGCGATCCAACGATAAGCGCCCCTCCTCGCTACCGCGAACAACCCCACCCAAAACAGTACATACCCCGCATTGAACAGAAGGTCCGAACGCATCAGCCCAAAGCCCCCGCAAAACCCAGGGTTCTCGGGCTGCGAGACGACGAGGATGGCCTTCAAGACCAGATCGTACACAACGAAAGGGACCAGAAGCCCGAGCAAATACACCCAGTCGCGACGGCTCAACAGAGAACGCGGTTCGCTCCCCCGTGTCTCCAAGTTGCCGCTCCTCGATGTGCCTCCCGCCGCCATAGAAGCAAGAGTTTAACAAAGCGTTAACGCTTAACAAAGGGTTAACGCAATTCCACATGAAAACCGGATACAAGCCCACGAGCGACAGGCACGGTTTCCTCGACAATCGCCCGATGCCCCATGACGGACTTGAAGGCGGCCTAGCGTTGGCCGCTCAACTTCGCCACCCTTTTGTACAGGGTTTGAACGATACGGTCTTGAGGCTTTCCGTTCTCTCCCGCCCGTTCTAGCAGGCCGCGCACGTCGAGCGGCTCGCCGAAGATCACCGTGACCTTTGTCGGGCGTACGGTGGCCTTACCGCGTGGCATTGCTTTGTAGGTGCCGTGTATGGAGACTGGCACCACCGGCGTTTGAAAGTGTTCGAGGAGCATGCCGATGCCAGGCCTGAACTGTTGCAGTTCGCCGGAGGGCGAGCGCTCGCCTTCGGGGAACCAGATCAGGCTCTTCCCCCGCGCGAGCACCGCGGCGCCAAAGGCGAGGCTGGATACACCGGCCCGCTGGGGGTCTATAGGCACGACCCGCGCGAGCCTGCTAACGAGACGAGTGACAGGGTTCCCGAAAGCCCAGCCCTTCCAACCGGCCCAATACGTCCGGCTCAACACCCGGTAGTCGAGTGCCGCCGCGACCACGAACGAGTCCAGCAAACTCACGTGGTTTGGCGCTATGACGAATGAGCCCTTCTCCGGCAAGTTTTCGAGTCCCTCTACCCTCAGCCCGAACAACCCGCGCATCAGAGCCCGGTTGAGCAGAAACAGGAGCCGCGACATCACCGACATCACCGACCCCAGCGGCTCGAGCCAACGCTTCTGGTCTTCGTCGAGCACCTCCTCGGGCTGTTTCAGTGGGGAGGCCCCGGATGGGGTTTCGCCGGAACCAGCCGCCTCCGCTACCTCACGCAGCAGGTCGCGGACGGTCTCGATGCCATCTATGGACTCCTCGTCGAGCTCCACGTTGGCGCTCTCCCCGATCTCCATGGTCAGGTTCACCCATTCCATGGAGTCCACGCCGAGGTCTAGCTGCGGGCTGCTGTCCGGGGTCAAGCGGACGTCGGTGTAGCGGCGGGAGAGCAGGTCCCAGACCTCGGCCGCTGCCTCGTTCTCCAGAAGGGCGCGGTCCTCCCCGGACATCTCCTCAGGAGAGATCGGCCCCGCGGCGCCTTCTACTTCCTCCTCACCCTCTTTCGCCCGGTCGTAGCGATCCTCCAATATATGACGGCGGAGCTTGCCGAGCTGCGTGTACTCCAACGGCTCGCGGGTGATCGCGTAGTCCGAGAGTCGCTGGTAGGAGGGCAGGCGTTTCGACCCCTCCTGGACCGCCCCGCGGATCGCCTGCTCGATCTCATCGTTCTCCTGTTGCCGGATCTCACCGACCTCCGGCACGATGACTGCGACGAGCCGCCCATCTTTTTGCAGCACCCCGACCTCACGAATGGCCGCACTCCGACTATATGCTTCCTCGACGTCCTCGGGCTGCACGTTCTTGCCGCCCTCGGTAACGATGAGCGTAGACGCGCGGCCGGTGACGTACAGGTAGCCGCTCTCGTCCAGGTAGCCGAGGTCTCCGGTGCGGAACCAACCGTCGTCCGTTAGGACCTCGGCGGTCTTTTCGGGCAAGTCGCGGTAGCCGGAGAAGACGCCGGGTCCGCGCGCCAGGATCTCCCCCTCCTTGCGGGCCTCGTCCGTCCGCCGCTCTTCCTCCGGTCCATCGGGCATGGCGGAAGGATCGATACGCACCTCGATGCCGGGTATCGGACGGCCGACACTCTCCAGCTTCTTACCGTCGGGCATCTTCAGAGATAGTATCGGGGAGGTCTCGGTAAGCCCGTAGCCAATGGCGGTTCGCCAACCCAGAGCCTCCAGCTTCCGGGCGAGGCCGGGATCTAGCGCGGCGCCTCCAGAGGCGAGGACCCGCAGGTTCGGCCCGAGCCGGTTGCGCACCGGACGCAACAAGGGCTCGGCGATGCGCAGCCCGAGCCGGTCGTTCAGCCAGGAGTTCAGCCCGACACCGGCCTCAAAGAGCCTGACGGCGATATGGCCGCCGGCCTTTACTCGCTCTTCTATCCCGGAGTACAGTGCATCGTAGAGCCGCGGGACGCCCACGACCAGCGAGACCTCGCCCTCTTGAAGGGCGCGTATGATCTGGGGCCCGGTCAACGCGTGGGGCATTACTATAGGCAACCCGGCCGCGAGCGGGGTGAGCATCCCGATCACGAACGGGTACACGTGATGCAGCGGCAGCGGCAGCATCACCCGGTCTTCTTCAACCAGGAGATCCGCCGCGAGCAACGTATCGAACTGGAACGCGAGGTTCCGATGAGTAAGCGGCACGCCTTTGGCCGTGCCAGTCGTGCCAGAGGTATAGAACAACGCCGCCCGATCTCCGGGTTCGGGTGAGGGCAACGGCGAGTTTATCTCCCGATCCAGGAGAAGATGCCGCCAACTACGCTCGTCGTCTTCTCCAGCGTCTAGCAGGATGGCTCTCGGTGCGGCCTCGACGTCCAAACTCTCCAGACGGCCAGCGTTTTCGGTGGAGGTAAAGATGAACCGGGCGCCGCTGTCGGTAAGGGCGTGGGCGAGCATCTCGTCACCAACCTGAGCGTCCAGAGGAACAACCACGGCCCCCGCCCCAAACGCGGCCAGACACGCCACGATCCACTCGACACGGTTACCGGCCAGCAGCGCTACGTGATCGCCACGTCCAACGCCAGCCTCCGCCAGACCGCTAGACAGTCGCCGCGTGTGATCGGCGAGTTCGGCGTAGGACCAGCGCTCCATGCCCTTCTTGTGCAGCGCCAGCAACGCCGGCCGGTCGCCGCGCCCATGCAGCGTGTCTAGAAGGGAATGCACCGTGCGTGGCTCGCTCATAACTCTCTCCCGTTTTAGCCCCGTCGATCCTTAAGCTTGCAGGAACCGTAGCAGG
Organism: uncultured Rubrobacteraceae bacterium; assembly: GCA_902806065.1. Classification (GTDB taxonomy): domain Bacteria; phylum Actinomycetota; class Rubrobacteria; order Rubrobacterales; family Rubrobacteraceae; genus Rubrobacter_F. The sequence continues at coordinate 12,068 of CADCVE010000074.1, forward strand.
CGTATCTCCGCGCCGCATCGTTCCTAAAGCATCATTTTTCTTCGGCCTCACAGGTTAAACAGGTTTTAAATTCCCTCTAAAGCCGGGATTGCACAGGGCCTCCGGGACGTTTATTATCATGGCTCGCGTTTCTTCGAGCTTCGTGGGAGGCTGCATCTCGATCAAGAGCTTCAAGATGGCTGTGCAAAAAGGCGATCTCGCCCCGGTGACGAGGTTTGGTTTCCCGCTGCTCGTTCTGGCGCTGGCCGCTCTCGTGTACGGTCTCTACGGCTTTGACGGGGTGCTGCTCCGCGACTACTCTATCTACCTCTACAGCGGGCAGATGATGGCCGAAGGCATCCCGCCCTACGTAAGCGTCTTCGACCACAAGGGCCCACTCTCGCCCATGATCGCCGGTTTTGGAGCGATGCTCTCGAAGGTGTTTGGCGGGGACGACGTGTATGCCGTGCGTTTTGTCTTCTACGCTACTGCCTGTCTGACGGTCGTCGCGATCTACCTGCTCGGCAAGAGCGTGTTCCAGTCGCAGAAGGCCGGGTTCCTCGCGGCGCTAACTTTTCTTGGGTTCTACGCGTACGCCCAGGCCGCCGCTTCGGGGCCGGAGCCCAAGACCCCGATGGTCCTCTTCGAGGCTCTGTGCCTCATGTTTATGGTCCGCAAGAAATGGTTCTGGTCCGGCCTATTTGGTTCCCTAGCCTTCCTCGTGTGGCAGCCGATGGGAGCCTTCGCGTTCGTGACCTTTCTCCTGGCGGCGACGAGGCCCAGGGAAGAGCGCTACGGCGCCGCGCTCCGGGCCGCGGCCGGGATAGCGGTACCACTGGTAGCTACCGCCGCGTACTTTCTCTACAAGGGCGCCCTGTACGACTTCTACAACGGGTTCATCCTCTTCAACTTCACGCATCTGGCGCGCGGGAGCACGGATATTGCGCACGTCCTGGCGGGGGCCGCGGTCAATATCGCTTTGCCGTACGCCACGATGCTGGTGCCGATCCTCATCGGCCTGCTTACCATTCTGCGTCTCTACTTCAAGAGGCCGTTCGAGTACCGCTTTCTCCCGCTCCTTCTCACCCTACCGGCCCCTGTTATATGGTCTCTGCGCGATTTTCAGCTCGCTGATGACTTCTACGTCTTCCTCCCGTACGCAGCCGTTGGGTTCGGCGCCTTTCTGGACACCGCGGCTCGGCTAACCAGCAATCCGCGGCTCCTCAGCGCGATCCTCGGCGCGATCCTGCTTACCATCGCTCTGGCGAATACCTGGGACGAAGTTAGCGCCGGTCCCGCCCAGAAGCTCACGGGCACGACCGTGGACCTGCCCACCCAGAGAGCGGGGGCGCTGGAGATAGAAGAGAGGTTCGGGGAGGACATAAACATTGCCTCCATAAACTCTCCTCAGGTACTCGTGCTCCTCCACCGGCAGAATCCAAACCCGTACCTCTGGATCACCGCGGGCGTGGACCAGGAGATCGAGGCGAGCTACCCAGGGGGCTTCGAGGGCTGGCTCCAGGACCTGGAAGACTCTGATACCGGCGCGATCAGCTTCTTCGGCGAAGGCCAGTCCCTCCTGCCCAGCAGCCTCCTGACCCGCGAGAATTACAAGACTCTGGACGCCTGGCTGAACCCCCGCTACCGCGCCGAGCAGATAGGCCCCTTCTGGCTCTTCGTCAAAAAAGACCTTCTTTTAGAAGAAGCCAGACGCAACACGAACGCCGTCGAGAGCCCCGGAAGCAGCGAATCCCTTGTAGACGCTGAAAGCCGCTGACCCAATAATATTAAGACTTCGTTCAAGATTGTTAAGATGAGGGTTGTGGAGAAACTAGCGTAACCGTCGTACCCATGCTAAGATTTTCCAGCGCGATAACGTCGAAGCCAAAGCTGACGTGTTATCGGTACCATAAGAAGCTAATGGTACCAAAGTAAGAGGGGGAGACATCCAGACACCCGGCAGCCGGGCGATGGACTGAATGCGCGGTATCACGCGTGGAGGATGTGCTATTGAGTCTCAAAAATCCCAGAGATAGGATGAGGTCCAGAACCAGCTTCGAGACCAGGGAAGCCTCGGGTAGCCTTCCGGGCCATCATTCGAAAGCCCTCCGGCGGCGGCGGATTATAGGTCCCGTGCTCGTCGTCTGCGCCCTCGTCGCCGCGTTGGCGGCGTTGGACTACTGGGCGAATAGTGGCAAGATCTTCGACGGCGTCGCGGTCGGAGGTGTACCCGTGGGTGGCCAGACGCCTGCGGAGGCTGGAAGGATGATCGACGAGCGCGGCGGCGAGGCGCTGCAGGAGATCCGCTTTACCGGAGGCCCCGAAGAGTTCTCCCTAACCGCCAAGGAAATCGGCTTGAACCTCGACACCGAGAGCACCGTGGACCAGGCCTACGCAGTGGGCCGCGAGGGTAGCATCCCCAAGCGCATCGGCGAGCGGCTCGAAGCGGCTTGGGGCACGGTGGACACCGCGCCCGTCGTAGACTACGAGCGGGAGGCCGTCAGGTCTGAGCTTGAGGGCCAGGCTAGGCGGCTCAACCAGCAACCCAGGGACGCCTCCGTGAGCATCACTGGCTCCGAGGCGGAGGCCCTGGAGTCTCGCGAGGGGTACACGCTGGACGTCGAGGCTACGGCGTCAAACGTGGACGGGGCGCTGGAGGACCTGAGCGGCGAGGCCGAAGTCGCTGGAGAGACGGTCGTGCCCGCTGTCCTGACACCGGAGGCTGAGGAGGCAGCCGGGGCGGCCAGAGAGGCGATGGCCCAGCCAGTGACCTTGAACGCGGAGGGCGAGGAATGGGAGATCTCCCCCCAGGATACCGGTCAAACCCTGAGCTTCACGCCGAGGGGTGGTGAGATGCGCGTCGGCCTGGACCGCGAGCGGTTGCGGGGCGTTTTGTCAGATATGTACGCAGAAGTGAACGTCGAGCCGGTAGAGGCCGGGTTCAGGGTCCGTGACAACGACGTCGCCGTCACGGCGGGCCAGACGGGCAAGGAGATCGACGAAGAGGCGATGTTCGATGCCCTGGAGGCCGGCCTCTTCAACGGGAAGCGCGACTACGAGGTGCCGATTATCACTACCGACCCTGAGCTCACGACCGCCGAGGCCGAGGAACTCAAGCCGACGGAACGCATCGGAACCTATCGTACGGACTACACGCTGACCAGCGATAAGAGCCCGGAGCGGGTAGACAACCTCTCGATAGCCTCGAACGCCATAAACGGAACGGTCCTGGCGCCGGGAGAGATCTTCTCGGCCAACGATATCCTCTCTCCGCTGACCTACAACGAGACAAAGGTCATTATCGAGGGTAAAGAGGAGAAGGCCGACGGTGGAGGGCTGTGTCAGGTCTCCTCGACGCTGTACATGGCGGCCAACTACGCCGGCCTCGACATCGTCGAGCGCCATCCGCACTCCTCGCAGTTGCCATACATCCGGCCCGGCATGGACGCGACGGTGTGGTTTGGGGCCCTGGACATGAAGTTTCAGAACACCTCGGACGGCTACCTGCTGCTTCGCGAGTACGTTGCCGACGATGGCTATATCTACGCCGAGATCTGGGGCCAGCCCACCGGCAAAACAGTGGAGATGGACTCCGAACCCGAATACCTGGGCGCGGACTACTCGAAGTGGATAACCTACCAGAAGGTGACGGATGAGGACGGCGAAGTCATCTACGACGACGTCTTCCACGAAGACACCTACCAACCTCTGATAGACGAGAAGGGCAAGACCATCGCGCCCAACTCCGAAGAACTCAACATAGCACCGGTAAATTACTAGCTAATAGCATTTAGTAATCAGCTTTCAGCAGTCAGCTTTATACTCGCCGGTTACCGTGATGAGATTCGGTAACCGGCGTTCTCGTTCAGAAGGTATGGAGGTAACAAGTACACGTCGAGGCATCCAGGCTTCTTTACGAGCGCGGACCTTCCGCCAAAAACAAGATGCTGATATCTGACGGCTGAAAGCTGACTGCTTCTAATAAAACACGTCTTTCTTTAGCTTGTAGTACAGGCGGTAGTAGATCGGCTCGAACCTGTACCATACGGCCGCCCGAACCGGTTTGATCGGTAGGTCAAAGCAGCCGAGAAAGTTCACTACCTCCCCGCCGAAGCCTACCTTGAACCTGTAGACACCCAGCGCCGGGTCGTCCTCGCTCATGTTCTCCGGCTTCTGCGCGCCGACCATATCATAGTACGTCATGCCGCGTTGCTTCGCCCAGCGCATTACCTCCCACTGCAAACGATGCGTTGGCATGAGGTTGCGCTTTTTGGAGCCCGAGGCGCCGTGCATGTACCAGTACTTCCCGCCAAAGGTGAAGACATAGATACCGGCGAGCGGCGTACCCTCGTGGGTAGCGAAGAAGAAGCGTCCCTGGCCCGCATCGTACATCGTCTTCATCATCGCGTGCATGTAGTTTTGGGACCTGCGCATGACGAAGCCCTCTTTGCGATCCTCCATCTCCTCCATCCACCCGTATAACGTCGTCCAGGCCTCCTCGAAGTCTGGTTCGACAACCTCGACGCCTTTTTTAGCGGCGAGCCGGATGTTGTAGCGCGTCTTGCTCTTCATGCGCGCGAGCAGATCCTCTTCAGTCGCGCTCAGGTCCATGAGCAAAGTATGCTTGAAGTTAAGGTCGTAGCGAGCCTTCCGGAAACCGACGCTATCAAGAAGAGCCTTCACGTCGGTTCGCTCGTCGAAGACCTCCGGCTCTATCTTGACAGTGTGAGCACCCCGGCGTTCCGCTATTGTCCGCGCGCCCTTGAAGAAGGCGCGAATGGCCTCCTCGTCGTCCCAATTCAACCAGGGTCCCTTGGTGCAGTACCACAGGGAACCGGGGACGAAGGGACCGGTGTCGTACGAGAGGAACTGCCCGAGTCCCACCACCTCACCGCCTCTCTCCAGCACCAGACGTACGGGCTTCCAGCCCAGATGTTTCTTGAACTTGCCCCATTCGTAGCCCTGCAGGACGTGACCACCCCCCGGTAAGCTTTGAAGCCAGCCGTCCCACTCGCCCCTGGTGGCCTCTAACTCCGGTACCTCCCTCACTGTGTACAGGGAGGTGCCGTCGCGAGCGGCTTGCGGCAGCCTCACTAAATCAGTGCCTCCTGGCCTTTGAGCACGTCCTCCGGCTTGCCTACGGGCCGCAAGAGGTGTGCCTCACCCTGCCATACCAGCACCTCCGCCGGGGTCGGGTGGCTGAGGAAGCCGAGGTTGCTGGCGCTGTATCCGTACGCCCCGCTGTGGAACACGCCGATGAGATCCCCGACCAGCGGCTCCTCCAGCGGGATGTTGGTCCCAAACGTGTCCAGCGGCGTGCAGCACGGACCGACCACCGCAACACCCTCCCCCGGATCCCCGGGTTCCGCGGACACGCGGCTCAGGTTCAGGAGCGGGTAGGCCTTGCGGAAGACCTGCCCCATGTTGCCGGTCGCGGTGAGGTGATGGTTCATGCCGCCGTCGGTGGTTACGAAAGTCTTGCCCTTCATGCCTTTGACGTCCACGACGCGGGTGACGTATACGCCAGCGTCGGCGACGAGGTAGCGGCCGAGCTCGAAGACGAACCGGCAGCCGGAGAAGCGCGGGTCGGAGCGGTATTGGGCGAGGAGTCCTTGAAAGCCTTCACCGAAGCTCTCCAGGTCGAACTCCTCCATCTTCTCGAAGTACGGGACGCCGAAGCCGCCGCCGAAGTCGACCATCTCCAGCGGCTCGCCGGCCAGGTCCGCGGTCTGGAGCGCCAACTCGAAGATGTTGCGGCAGTGCTCGATGAGCGCGTCCGCGTCGAAGACCTGGGTCGCGGTGTACACGTGGATACCACGCAGGACCAGGTGGTCCGGGTGGGCCAGCGTCCGTCTGACGGCTTCGGCGAGGTCGTCTTCGTCCAGGCCGAACTGGCCGACCGTCCCGCCCATGCGCATCCCCGATCCCATGAGTTGAGCAGCCGGGTTGATCCTCAGGCCCACCCCGATCTTCTTGCCCTCCCGCTCCGCGACGGCGGCGAGGCGGTCTATCTCGTTCAACGACTCCACGTTGACCGCGAAGATACCCTCGTCCACGGCCATCTTCAACTCCTCATCGGTCTTGGCCGGACCCGCGAAGACGATATCCTCCGGGGCGAACCCTGCGGCCCGCACCACCACCAACTCACCGGAAGAGGCGACCTCAGCGCCGGTGAGGCGCTCGCGAGCTATGAGCTGGCACACGGCGAGGTTCGGATTCGCTTTGACAGAATACGTAACTTCCACGTCCCCGCCCAGAGCGGCCCGCACGCGGCGAACACGTTCGGAGATCATCTCCCCGTGGTAGAGGTAGAAGGGTGTACCGTACTCTTTGGCTATGTGGCTTATGGGTGCCCCGCCGGGGGCGAACTCACCGTTTTGCCACCCGCCAAGACGCTCGGCCAGTGCGTGAGCCTTATCCGTTTGTGTAAGCATTGCTAATCCCCTTGCGGTCTATCTTACCGGAGCCGGTCTTCGGCAGATCGTCTTGAATCGTTATTGCCTTTGGCACCATATACGGTGGCCCATTCTTCGCGGCGTACTCCCGGATCTCCTCGACGACGCTCTCGTCGCCGCCATCCTTCAGCGAGACGACAGCTATGACCTGGTGACCGAGATCCGGGTCGGGCAGGCCAAAGGCGCACGCTTCGTGTACCAGGCCCGAGCTAATGAGCAGGTTCTCTACCTCCTCGGGGCTCATCCGGTAGCCCTGAGACTTGATCATGCCGTCCTCGCGGCCTATGAAGTACAGGAACCCCTCTTCGTCCCGCCGCACGTTGTCGCCAGAGTAGACGACCCTCTCCATGTCCAGTAGCTCGGGCGGGGCGAGAGGGTTCGGACGGTACGCCTTGCGCGTCGCCTCCTCCTTGCCCCAGTAGCCCATCGCAACCGTCGGGCCGCGGTGGACCAACTCGCCGACCTCACCGGGGGCACACTCCTTGCCTTCTTTGTTTATCACCATGATCTGGGTATCCGGAATGGCCTTCCCAATACACTCGGTGCCGCGTCCGATCTCCTCGGGCGGCAGGTAAGTCGAGCGGAACGCCTCTGTGAGCCCGTACATCAGATATATCTTCGTCCCCGAGGGCTCTAGCAGACGCCGCAGCTCGTCGAGGTTGGCCTGGGGGATACGGCCCCCGGTGTTGGAGATGTAGCGCAGATGCATGAGCGGCTCCTGCTCGATGGACTTTACGCTGCGGAGCAAGAGCGACCACAGCGGCGGCACTCCAGCTACGCCCGTGATCTCATGCCGGCGCAACCCCTTCAGTAGATCCCCCGGCAGCCTCGAACGCTGTAAGGCCAGCGTAGCGCCCACACGCAGCGCCGTGGTGAACTGATTCAACCCGGCGTCGAAGTTCAGCGGGAGCGCCGAGAGGATACGGTCCTCCTTGGTATTCTCCAGGTACGTGGAGACGATCTGAGCGCCAACTACGAGGTTGCGCTGGCTCGTCGAGACGCCTTTCGGCATCCCGGTCGATCCGGAGGTGTATAAGATGGTCCCCAGATCTACCTCCGAGACCTGCCGCGTCTCCCGCGGAGAGTCACCGCTCTGAAGCACCTCCGCCAGGTCCGTAAGCTCGCCGGAGACACCCTCGGAGTCCGGACGGTCGCCCTTGTAGAAAGCTCTGTCGGTAGTCCCCGGCTCCATGGCTGCGAGCTTGTCGGAGTCCCCGATCATCACGCGCACGTCGCAGTCTTTGGCGACGTAGCTAACCTGGCGTGGTTTGAAGAGGGGGTTGAGGTTCACAAAGGCGGCGCTTGCCTGCGAGGCGGCGAGCATCGCCACTATCGCCTCCCAGGATTTCTCCATGAGTATGCCGACCCGGTCGCCCTTCTCCACGCCCGCGTCCTGGAGGGCGGCGCAGAGGGCGCTGCTCTGGCGCGCCATGTCCTCGTAGGTGTACTCGGCCTTGCCGTCCACGATCGCCGTCTTGCCCGGGTAAAGCTCGGCGGAGTTGCGGAGCAGGTCGTGGAGGGTAAATTCCGGGTACATGTTCAGGCCGCCACCTTGCTCTCCACGAGCCCGGCGATGGCGTCTATGGAACCGAAGTTCTCTTCGTCAAGCTCCTCGTCCTCCACTACGATGTCGAACCTCTCCTCCATGAACATCACGAGCTCCACCGTCTGAAGCGACGTCAACATCCCGTTCTCGATCAGGGGATAGTCGTCCGACACCTCTCCGCTCCCCGTTACGTTGTCCTTGAGCCATCCGCGGATCTCGGTCCTCGCGTCACCGTTGCTAATTGCCATATCTCTCGATACCTCCTATCTCGTCCAGAAAGCTGCTTCTCCATCACCAATACTATAAGCCCAGTTGGACAGGTCCTTCGCCGCCTCGTGCAGGCCAGGGTCCTTGAACTTGACCAGCAACACGTTGCGCCGCCCCTTGCGAGGGAAGAAGCCCAACCTCCGCAGATCGTCCGCCCCCAGCGAGGTAGACGACCGCAGATACCTGTACCTTACAATAGACACCCCCGCCCGTCTGAAAAAACGAACCGCCTCACCCAGCAACGCCCGCGCGACGTCCTGGCGTCCGGGCAACACCGTCAGGTCCAGCGGGTAGCCATCCTGACCGCTCCCGGTCAGCTTCAGCACCGCATAACCGAGCAAACCCTCTCTGCCTCTAACGCCGAGCACCGTTACCGGTGTCTGGGGAGAGGTAGGACCGTATCGCCAGCGCAAGAACGCCGCGTCCTTCTCGGGCAGGCAGGGCACGACCGCGGCGATCTTCTCGAAGAGCACATCGAAAGATTCGTCGAAGCCCTCCAGGACCTCCGCCTTCAAATCGCTTGCGGAAGTGCCGAGCATGACTCTATCCGTCAACCGGAGGGCGCCGTTGAGGAGCCCCTTAACGGGCGCGGGGAGTGGCACGCGCGGACGCGGGGCGAGCGCCGCGGCTTGCTCTTCCACGCCCGGCGGAAGTTCTGTACCGGCCTGGCCCTCGGGTTCATCAGCGGACGCGGGGCGAGGTTGCCGGTTCAGGAGCCTACCTATTGGACCGGGGATCATTGGCATGGGAAGCCTGGAGACGTCGAGTAGCTTCGCCGCGTATTGTAGCTCTCCCGCGACCTCGGAGCCGAGGCGGGTCTCGACGGCGATAACGTTCGGGAGCATGTCTATTGCCACACAGTTCTCGACCGTGCGGTAGAACCTTCGCATCAACGCCAGGGCGTGGAAGGCATACTGTGGGAGCACCATGAAATCGCCGGGAGTATGGGCAACGACTCGCTTTCCATTGATCCTGTAGTACTGCGGCGTCGCCGCCAGGTGGCCAACCACTTCATCCTCTTCGGTCACCAGGATCCAACGATGCATCTCGCTCGCCAGCGGGTGACTCTCGAACCAGCGATAGAAAGCAGTGTAATAATCGACATCGTGGACTTCGGGGAAGTACGGATACGAGAGGATGCGTACCCTCGCTACACCTTCCTCGAGCTCCGGGTTCTCGTGCGGCCGGACCGCGACCTTCACGGTCCCTGCCTCAGGTATACAGAGAACCGCCCAGCATCCTCGTGAGTCGAGATCACGCCGCCGCCTTCGTGGTCTTTGCTAACCTTGCAGCGGCATCCATACGGCCGAAGCACTCCTCTATCGGCATTGGCTCTATCGCCGGCATCCGAGGCATAGTAGTCGACCACTCCACGGCTCCCCGCTACGGCTCCGGACCGCTCGCACGCCACGACGATAGTATCCTGCGTGTCGACTGCCATATTTCCCGATACCTCCTACCTGAACCAGAAAGTCGCTTCTCCGTCCCCGATGCTGTAGGCCCAGTTGCCGAGGTCCTTTGCCATCTTGTGCAGGCCGGGGTCCTTGAACTTGGCAAGTAGCATGTTGCGTCTCCCCTTGCGAGTGTAGAAGCCGAAGCGCCGCAGGTCCGCGAGCCGGGGTGTTGCGGGCGAGTCGAGGTACCGGTACCTGATTATAGGGACCTTCGCCCGCCTGAAGAAACGAACCGTCTCCCCGAGCAGCGCCCGCGCGACATCGCTGCGCCCCGGCAGCACCGACAGGTCCAGCGGGTAGCCGTCCCGGTCTTTCTGGTTCACCCCGAGCACGGCGTAGCCGAGGAGTCCCTCCCTACCCCTCACGCCGATCACGGTGACGAGCGGGTACGCGGGTGAACCGGGACCGTATCGCCAGCGCAGGAACGTCGCGTCCTTCTCGGGCAGGCAGGGCGCTACAGCGGCGATCTTCTCGAAGAACACATCGAACGATTCGTCGAAGTCCTCCAGGACCTCCACCTTCAGGTTGCCGCTAGAGGCGCCGATAAGCGCCCTGTCGAGTATCCGGAGACCCCCGTTCATCAGGCTCGTTACCGGAGCGGGGAAGGGCACGCGCGGGTGCTTGGGCGGCACGACGTTCTCGTGAACCTCGATACCAGACATGGCCGAATCCTCTTCCGGGTGGACGGGCGCTGGTTCTTTGAGATTCAGGAGCCTGGATATCGGGCCGGGGATGCGTGGCATAGGGAGTCTGGAGACGTCGAGCAACTTCGCCTCATACTGCAGTTCACCCGCTACCTCGGCCCCGAGCCGGGTCTCGACCGCTATAACCGTGGGGAGCATATCCATGGCTACGCAGTTCTCCGCCGTCCGGAAAAAGCGGCGCATCAGCGAGAGGGCCTGAAAGCCGTATTTTGGTAAGACCTGGTAATCGGCGGGGGTGTGCGCGATCACCGTTCGGCCGTTGATCCGGTATGCTTGGGGCATCGCCGCCAGATGGCCGACTACCTCGTCCTCCTCGGTCACCAGAACCCAGCGATGCATATGGTCCTCCGCCAGAGGGTGGCTCTCCAACCAGCGCCACACGCCGTGATGCCATTCGAGGTCATAAGCCTCGGGTACGTGAGGGAAGATGAGGGTGCGCAGCCTGTCGATGCCGCGCTGGAGATCGGCACTATGGTCGAATGGTCTGACTGCTACCTTCATAGGCTAGAAGCGTCTCGCATCTCTGCCGCAATGCCGCCGGAATGCTTCCGTAGCCGCCCTTCCAATATCACTTACGCTCTTCCTTCCTCGTCGTAACGCGCAACTCATTATCGTTCTACACAGAGCCAGGATCTAACCCGAGAGCCAGAGTGTAAAGGAGCGGCTACGCAAAGTCCAAGCGGAGGGGTCATGAAGAAGTTCTCGCCCTGCCCTATTTATAGCCCCAAACCCTTAATCTTTTTTGTTAGGATACGCCGGTTGAGAGAGGGTGCGTCCAAGGGATGCCGACCTTACGGGGGGACACCGTGAAAAGCAGTCGGACTTCACCGTGATCAAACGGTTCAAAGCCTGGCTTTCGGAGCGCTGGTCTGACCAGGGCAACGCGTCATCGGGGACCAGCGAACGGTCCCGGCGATTGTTTGCCGAAGCTCGCCGCCGCCGCCGGACACGCCGCGTCGTAGCGGTACTGTCCGTCTCTTTGATCGGCGCCTTGCTCATTCTGGGCTACGCCTTGAGTACCACCGCGAGTATAGGAGGGTACCTGGCGAACCTATCCGGGGAGAGTTCCTCCACGGCCTCACGGGAAGAAGAGGCACCCGCCGATCCGGAGGTAATCTCCCCGGGAACGTCAGACTCGGACCCAGATCAAGAGTCCATCCCCGAGCCGCAACCGGATACCTCACCTGAGGCGGTCGCGTACCGGCTGGTAGCCTCTGAGATACCAGGCATGGATACCGATAGCATCACGGGCGTCTACAAGAGCAAGCTCGACCCATCGTGGGCCTCAGTGCACGCCGAAGGACCGCGGGAAGAAGGGACTTACGTACTCTTCCTTCAGCGAGAGAACGACTCGTGGAAGGCCCGGAAGTCGGTTCGCGCCGACGAGCCGGAGAGCCCGCAGTACGAGAAGGTCATCCTAGACGAGGTGCCCGAGGACCTCATCGAGTCTATTTACCCTCAGGGTATAGCCGCCGTTGGCTCCTCGGGCACCGGGCAGTCGGGGCTCATCGCAGAGCCTGTCGAAACCGGGGAGTTGCCGGCTGTCGAAGAGACCTTGGCCGAGCCTCCGGAGCCGGAGATAGACGCTAGCGAGATACCGGAGGATGAGCGCGAGCGAGTAGATGAGGGGCTGGAGGAGGCGCGGCAGGAGATCGAGGACTATGCCGACGACTACGAGGGTACTGCCGGAGTGTACGTTCAGGACGTGAACGGGGGCTTCGGCTACGGGGTGAACCCGGACGAGACCTTCTTCGGCGCTTCGGTGATGAAGATACCGCTCCTGGTCGCTGTTTTCAGGAAGATCGACGAAGGTGAGATCTCCCTGGAAGATCCCGTGGAGACGGAGCCCGGGGATTGGGCTGGCGGGGCTGGATGGCTGCAGTGGGAGGAGCCCGGTACGCCTCACCTCGTGCAGGACCACCTGTGGATGATGATGACCCAGTCAGACAACGTGGCGACGAATGCCATGTTGCGCCTCGTTGGAGGACCAGAGTACGTCAACGAGGTAGCGAAGGACATGGGCGCCTCCGACACGTTCCTCTATCAGAAGGTTACCAGTGAGCGAGCGGCCGTCCTGGAGCTCGACAACACGACTACTCCCCGCGACATGGCGACCATACTCGGAAAGATCGCCAGCGGAACCGCCGCAAGCCGCGAGAGTTGCCAGAAGATGATCGAGATCATGTCTCAGAACGAGCTGCAATCCTCCATAAAAGACGGCCTCCCCGAAGACGTGGAGGCGTCCAAGAAAGGCGGCTGGCTCTACAAGGTTTACGATGAAGCCGGGATCGTCTGGCACGAGGACCGCCCCTACGTCATCGCGATCTTCAGCAAGCACGGCTCCGAAGACGTCGAAGTGGGCAAGGCCCTCCTCAGGGGAATCTCTGAGGCCGCGTACAAGGCTCAGGACGGTCCGGAGGACTCCAACTCAGAGGACTCAGAGTCGGACTCGGAATCTACAAGCTAGGGCTTTTCGGTAGCTCACTCAGCAGCTTGATCTTCGGCCCCTCCGATCCGCCTCCGAAAAAGGGTAACAACTGATTTAAGCTCTTCGGCGCCGAGCAGAAACGCGACCCCGAGATATACCGCGAGCGAGGCGCTCCCGACGAGCGTCAGGATAGCTACCCGGTCCAGGAAGTTGGAGCCCACGCCGAGCAGCATCGTGCCGGCCCAGGCGGCAGCGTACATTGCGGTGCCGGCGACGAGGATCTTGCCGAGAGAGCGCAAAAGGCGACGGCCGCCTACGCGCCCTATCTCACTTCTGGTCGCCGCGAGGGCGACGATGGCGAAGACGATGCTGGTCCCCGTGAGCGCGAGCGCCAGGCCGGTCACGCCCACGCCGCTAATACTCGAGAGGCCGTATGCAAGGGCCGCGTAGAGCAGAAAAACACCGACGTTCAGTAGGGCGGGGGTACGGGTATTCTGCCGCGAGTAGAACGCTCGGACGAGCAGGAAGTACACCGAGTAGGCGAGAAGCCCCACCGAGTAGGCGACGAGGAGGTCCGCGACGACAGCCGTATCCTCGGAGGTGAACTGCCCGCGCTCGTAGAGCAGCCCTACGATGGGGTTCGAGAGGACGATGAGTCCGACCGTGGACGGGACCATGAGGAAGGCTATATTCCTCAGTCCGAACGAGAGAGTCTCCCCGTAGCCCTGCAGATTGCCACGGGCATGCTGCTCCGAGAGTTCGGGCATAAGGGCGGTCTCCAGGGCGATGACGAAGATGCCGTAGGGGAGCGAGAAGACGACGAAGGCGAACCCGACCTGGGCCACCGCGAAGAACGAGGTGCTGAGCAGGGTCACGACGAACTGCAGGCCGAACGACGCGGCCACGAAGACGAGCATGGGACCGGCGAGCTTTACGGCGGGCATCAGGGCCGGGTGGCCGAAGACCGGGCGGAGCCTGTATCCGAGGCGATACATCGCCGGGAGAAGAATAAGCGACATTATCGCGACGCCTAGAGTGGTAGCAGCGAGCAGATAGATGGCGGCGTCAGGGTAACGCGGGGCGAGCAACGCGTAACCTAAAAAGCAGGCTATGGCGAATACATTGTTCAAGACCGGAGCGAAGGTCGGGAGGATGAACTGCCGGTGGGCATTGAGGACGCCGGTGCCGATGGTGCCGATGCCATAGAAGAACACGTGGAGGATGGAGAAGCGGAAGAGCAATACAGCGAGATCGAAGGTCTCCTGCTGCTCCTCCGGGGAGATGGCTGCAGCCTCCCAGCGCGTGGATATATTCACCAGGGGTTCGGCGAAGACGATGCCGAGGATAGACAGTACGGCGAGGAACGGCAGGATCAGGGTGAGTAAGGCGTTGGTGAGGCGTTGGGCGTCCTCTTCGCCGTGGGTTGTCATGCGCTCGACGAGGAGCGGGACGAAGATAGACCACAAGATGCCGCCCATGAAGAGGTCGTAGATCAGGGTAGGCAACCCGGCCGCGACGGCATAGGCATTCGCAACCACCCCAGTCCCAAGGACCGCCGCCCACACAGCCGTCCGCACGTACCCGGTCGCCCGCGAGAGGGCGGTCACCGCTGATATCGAGAGCACCGACCGCAAGATGGCTGCCATAAGCTGATGTTACATCAAAGGACGTCTCTTTCGTATGACCGATACGCGGGCGTGCTCCGTCCCTACTTCTATCCCAACGCGTCGAGCACGGCCTCTACCGGCTCTCTGCCTTGATAGAACCCGGCAATCCCTGCATTCTCGTCTATGACCACCGCTGCCACATCCTGGCCAACGCTCCGCACGCCAAACTTACGGCTTATAAGCCCGCCCCAGTCTTGCAAGATGACTACGTAGTCGGCGGAATCGAACCCGGAGGGTATCTTGCGAGCCGCCCGCTCGTAGGCCTGGCCTATCATCATGCTCGCCGTGAGCCAGTAAATAGGTGGGACGAGGCTCAGGTCCACGACGCTCGCCACCACCACGTCTTCGTGCGAGGGGTAACGCTCTCTTACGGCCCGGTTTACCTGCTCGGCCACGTGCGCCGTGTTCTGGGAGTGAAAGATCAAGACAAGGCGCCGCCCGGTGAGTGTCCTCAAGCTGACCTCCCGTGCCGACCCCGCCGCAAGCGCCCTGAAGTATGGCACCCGCTCCCCGACCATCGGTCCTCCCTGCATCATCGAACCTCCTTGCTCCTGGCATCTCCTGGATGATGGTCCCCTGTTCATGCTTACCCGGCGTACTTCTTCTTCTTGCGGCGACCCTGGAAGCCTTCGAGTAGCGAGTAGCCCACCGGGACCACGAGCAGCGTCAGGAAGGTCGAGGTCAGGAGGCCGCCGATCACGGTAAGCGCGAGGCTCGATGAGATGAGCTGGCTGCCACCGCCCGCGAAGCCGAGAGCCAGAGGCAGGAGAGCGAAGATGGTCGCGAGAGCGGTCATGAGGATGGGCCTCAAGCGAGCGCGTCCGGCCTCGATAACCGCGCTATCGGCGTCTTCGTGGCGTCCGCGGGCCTTTGTCGCGAAGTCTATGAGAAGTATGGCGTTGGAGACGACGATGCCAATGAGCAGGAGGATGCCTAGGAGCGCCGGGAGGCTCAGGGCGGTGTTCGTCAGTAGTAGGGTGCCGAATGCTCCGGCGGTCGTAAGAGGAACGGCGAGGAGGATGACGAGTGGGACGGCGAGCGAGCCGAAGAAGACCACCAGCAGCAGGTAGACCAAAACCAGAGCCACGATTATGGAGAGGAAGAGGTTGTAGAAGCTCTCCTGGATGTCCTCGGACTCGCCGCCGGACGTGGCTGTTACCTCGCCGGGCAGGTCGAGGGCGTCTATTCGCTCCTGGGCCTCGGTCGAGACGGCACTAGTGTCCTGGGCAGTTATCCTGCCACGCACCGTTACCGCCCGGTCCCCACTGTCTCGACTCACCGCCGAAGGCGCCTCGACCTCCCGGACATCGGCCACGTCACCCACCGAGGTCCCCGGTCCGACCGGCAACCCCCGGACTTCTTCCAGGGAATCCACGGCGTCCTCCGGGACGCCTATGCTGACCGGTGTCTCACCGACGGTTACCTGGCTCCCGCCGCCGATCAGGGTGGCAAGAGTACCGGAGACTTGTGCCGGGGAGATCCCGGCCGCCGCGGCGCTCTCCGGGTCCACCTCGACGGCAACTTCGGGGGCGCCACCGGTGAGGTCGCTCTCCAACCCGGTGAGGCCGTCTATGTCAGAGATCTCATCCGTCACCTGTCCGGCGGCCTCTTCCAGTTCATCCTCGGTCCCTCCGGTGATGGTGACCTCCAGGGCGCCCTGCGGTGGGCCGTTCTGAACCACCTGCGCGCGAAAGCCATCCTCGCCGTAGAGGTCACGCCCCTCCTCGGTCACGCGCTCCAGAGTGTCGGTTACGCTCTCGCTTTCCGCGACGATAATGAACGCCTGGGCCTGGTTATCGGAGCGTATGGGAGCGTTGGAGGAGAGGTTATCCTCCCCGCCGATGGAGAGCTGATAGCCCTCGACCCCCGATTCTTCATCCAGGGCGTCCTCGAAGGGCCTGAGCTCTTCGCTGGCCTGCTCCAGAGCGATACCCCTCTCCAACTCGACGTCGGCGATAAGCAACCTCTCCTCGCCCGGCGGGAAGAAGCTGACCGGAAGCAAGTACGCGGCGCCGAGACCCCCTATGAAGACCAGGAACGCCAGGAGCAATATCGCCACCCGGTGCCGCAGACTCCAGAGCAGCGCCGGAGTATAGAGGTTCACCAGGAACCCGTCTTCCTCGCCGCGTCCGCCTCCTCCGCGGCCTCCCGCGTTGTCCGTACCGCCCCGGAGCGCGCGCGCCAGGAGGGCGGCTAGACCCAGGATCAGGGCGACCGCGAGCACGACAGCGACCACGAGAGGCACCCCAGCATCACTGGAGGAGCCGAGGTCCGTGGCAACCAGACCGGTCAGCACGGCGACCACGATCCCGGCTACGCTGCCGAGCACCCCGATCAAGAACACCCCAAAGCCAACGAGCACCCAGAGCCCCACCCTCCGGCCGCCCCCGTCCTTGTTCGGCCCGCTGTCCGAAACGGGCTCCTCCACGGTCTCGCCGCGCCCACCGCCACTAGAATTGCCCCGGCTCTCCTCGCGCCTCGCGAACACGCTGACCGGAGCGCCTGCCCTACGCTCCCGCCGGTAGGCCGGAGTCACCGCGTCAGACCCCGCCTCTCCCCCGCCTGTTTTCTCCACAGCAATGTAGTACCCCTTCGAGGTACGTTTGATAAACACGCTGACGAGGACCGGGATAATCGTCACGGAGACTATAAGTGAGGCGAGGAGGGCGAGAGCGACAGTGAGCGAGAGCGGGACGAAGAACTTCGAGATAATCCCACCGACCAGCCCGAGAGGCAGAAAGACCGCGCTGGTCGTGAGCGTGGAGGAGGTTATAGCACTGGCGACCTCGGTGGTACCCTTGAGAGCGGCCTCCTCGGGGTCGTAGCCGGCCTGCACATAGCGGTAGGAGTTCTCCAGCACCACGATGGCGTCGTCCACCACGCGCCCGACCGCTATCGTAAGACCCGCGAGGGTTAGGATGTTGAGGGTAAGATCGTAGCCCCAGGAGAACAGCAGCGCCGCGAGGACCGAGGTTGGAAGGGAGACCGCGGTCACCAGGGTAGCGCGCAGGCTCCCCAGGAAGGCAAAGATAATCACGATAGCCAGCACGGCCCCTATGAGGCCCTCCTCGACGATACCGTTGATGGACTCCGTAACGTCGGTCGCCGAGTTGAAGACGATGAAGACCTGCTCATCGCCCAGAGTATCCCGGACTTCGTCTAGCTGCTCCTCCACGCCAGCCGCGACCTCCACGGTATTGGCGTCCTGCTCCTTGGTTATGCTGATCCCGAGGCTAGGCTCTCCATCAGTCCGCGAGATACCAGAGATATCCGCCTCCGCCTCTCGAACCTCCGCTACGTCCCGAAGCAAGACCGGCTCCGCGCCACCGGAAGTCCCCGGTAGAACCAAGCCGGGAGGGGGCCCACCAGAGGCGTCGCCACCCGCCGCGGTGCCCGGAGTAGAACCACCACCAGACCGGCCACCGGAGGGCGCCTCAGGGGGAGGGCCTCCCACTCCGGCGACACCCACGGGGAGGTTCTGGAGGGCTTCGACGTTTGCGAGCTCGCTCGCGACGCGCACGGGGGTCGAGAGGCCATCAACCTGCACGGTACCCACGGGGGCATTGGCGTTTGCCCCGCTTATGGCGCCGACGACGGCCGCAGCCGGAAGGTTATTCTCCTCCAGGGCCTCGGGGTCGAGGTCTATCTGGATCTGCTCTTCGGCCCCACCAACGAGATCGACGTTCCCGATGCCTTCAACGTCTTCCAGTAGCGGAACTACTTCGTCTCGAACATAGGTGGTGAGGCCAGCAAGGTCGCCATCACCGGCCGCGAGAGAGACGTTGAGAATCGGGAACTGAGAGGCGGACTGCCGGATAACCTCCGGCTCGACGGCCTGCGGCGGTAGCGTCAAGCCCTCCAACGCGGCCTGAACCTCTGACTCGGCCTCCTCGGTATCCACGTCCAGGCTGAACTCCAGGGCAACGACGGAGAACCCCTGAGAGGAAGTGCTCTGAACCCCCTCTACCCCCTCCACGCCGGTCACCGCGCCCTCAATAGGCTGGCTGACCTGCTCGTCGACCACGTCCGGGCCGGCGCCAGGCACGGGGGTGGAGACGAGTATTACGGGGAAGTCGACGTTCGGCAGTAGCTCCTGGTTGAGCCGGGTAGTAGCGAAGATACCGCTCGCTATGAGCAAGAGCGTCGCGAGGAACACGACACTCTTGTTCTTCAAGCACCACCTAACTATGCTTTGCACCGGCGGCCTCCTCTCTCACAGCATCGAAGCTCCCGACGAGCAACACGAGACCTTTTAACAGCGCCCGGGCCTCCTCGTCCGTCAACGGGTTTACGGCCTCCCTGAGACGCTTTCTACGGCCCTCCATCATGCGACGTGCTATGTCCTGCATCCCCGGCGCGTAATCCACGAGTACGACCCGCCGGTCAGCCGGGTCGTGGCGCCGTTCGACCATCTTGTGCTCCTCCAGATGGTTCACGAGTTGGGTAACCGCCGGGGACGATACCCCAACCACCTCGGCCAGATGCCGGATCGAATGCGGACCACGACCCAACGCGATCAGAACCTGCACGTGCCCCGGAGAAATATGTACGTCCACCGGTATGCCCTGCGCCGAGATCTCCCCCAACTCCCCCGGCCCCGGACGCCCCAGCCCCCGCCCGAGCACCGGCAAAAGCATTAGAATCTCATCTATGAGCCGCTCCCGATCCACGCTACTTCTCCTACTTGTTTAAGTAACTTACATAAGTTGCTTAAAGGTTAATCCGAGAGACGACAATGTCAAGACGTATCTGGAGAATTAGTGTGGAGGCTTCGAGCCCGGGGCGTTGTTTTCGAGTAAGGCGAGGAGGATTAGTTGGCGTTGCTAAGAGGCGCTGCCGCCGCGGTTGGCGTAGTTGGCGGGCTTGCGGTATTTAATAGGGCACTGGCAAAGGTTGGGGAGCCCGCACGGATCGGTGGTGAGGAGCGTCGCTATTATTGGCGGGGTTGGAAGCTGGCGTACCGGGTGGCGGGCGAGGTCGGGGCGCCGCCGGTGCTGCTGGTGCATGGAGTATATGCGGGGGCTTCTTCTTACGAGTTCCGGAAGAACTTTTTGGAGTTGTCGAAGGACTTTCGGGTTTATGCTCTGGACCTATTAGGATGTGGTCTCTCGGAGAGGCCGCGGCGCTCTTATGGGTCGGAAGACGTGTCAGCACAGGTAGAGGACTTCGCACGGCAGGAGATCGGGGCCGCGGCGAACCTCATTGCCAGTTCCCTCTCGGCGGCGCTCGTCGTGCCCGCGGCCATCCGTAGCCCGCGGCTATTCAGGAAGCTCGTCCTGATCTGCCCTACCGGCCTCGGGAGTTTAGACCGCCCGTCGGGAGGCCTGGGCGACGCGATATACGGCCTCTTCCGGACGCCCATTCTCGGGGACTCGCTGTACAACGCTATCGTCTCCCGGCGTGGTATCCGCTACTACCTCGGGGGCATGGCCTACCACAACCCGAATCTCCTCACCGAGCACACCATTGAAGACTATTATCGTACGAGCCATCAGCCGGGAGCGAGGTACTTCCCGGCGGCGTTCGTCTCCGGCAAGCTCAACCTGGGACTCTCGGATCTCTGGTCGCGGGTGCCACACAAGTCTCTCATCGCCTGGGGCCAGGAAGCGCGGACGCCGCCAGTTTCGCAGGCGCATAGGTTCACCAGAACGAACCCGCGGGCGGAGCTAAAGGTCTTCCGAGACGCGGCCCTCTTGCCTCACGATGAGCGAGCGGAGACCTTCAACGCAGAGACAAAGAAATTCTTTCTCGCGGGCGTGAGGCGGTAACCTGCCGGTGCGAGCACAACGGGCGTAAGAGGGGTTCGTATAGCCGCTCAAAGGGTCGCGGCCCACGCTGCCGAGGTAGAGGCGAGGGCCACACCGAACCGGTGTGAGAAGAACACCCACCCAAAAACCGCACTTACGTTTATCCTGCCGAACCTGTACGCGACGAAGGTTGGCGTCGGCTTAACGGTCGCATTTTAGTCGAGGATAAAGAAGATCGCGAAAACGGAGAGCCCCGCAAAGTCCTCGTAGATCTTCCAGGAGCGGGGGCTTCACCATCACCGGCAGACCGAGTCCGTCCGTCGGGTATCCTGCCAGCGCTCTTTTGGGACGCTCCTCCCAGAAAGCGTCATCGGTATAAACGGGATTCTCGACGGTCCTCGGAGACGCCACCGCGCCCATTCTTGAGGACAACGGCTCGAAACGTCCTTTTTCGAGCAATCCGCAAGCTCTGTTAAATTTCCGTAAAACACTATAAGATTGCGCAACATATGCGGAGGCTAGAGACAATAAATCGGACATCTTGAGCTTTTTAGGTGCGCTCATAGGACTACGGGATTGGGTCTACTTGTTCAGCCTCCTCGTACCCCTTTTCGTTTACAACCTCGTTCTAAAGGCCTCCAGCGTGGCCTCGATACCCGGGCTCTCTCCGACCTTTGATCTGATGCGCTCGGACGTGTTCTTCAACCTGGCGTACGCGTTGTTCTGGGTCGGCATCTTCGCGGCGGTGCACAACAGGGGACTCCTGCGTCGGGTCGTGGTCATCCTCTTCCACGCCAGCACGCTGCTCATCGTCATCGTGACCACGTTCGCCCACCAGTACTTCCAGGTAACCGGTACCACGCTCGACTACGGCATAGTCGCTTTATGGTTGCCCCAATTCGGGGAGGTATTGCCGGTCCTCGCCTCTGGGGCCACGCTCTGGGTCTGGGCGCTCCTCTTCGCCGCCATCTGTTATGTGATCCTAGGCCCGTTGCTCGTAACGCGCGCCATCGAGCGCGTTAGCCGGTGGCGAGGAGGTCCGGAGAGATCCCGGGCCAGAAGGCCCGAGAACTCCTTTCTGGTCCCTATCGGGCTGTTGCTCCTGGCGTTCGGTTTTGGCTTTCTTTCGCTGTTGATCGGCGCCCGTTCGACTGACTACTCGGCGGGAGCCAGCGTATCGTTCGTAAGGGACCCGTTCGTCAACTTGATCCTGACGGGAGCCAAGACAGCGATCACCGAGGACGACCCGGATTTCGGTGTTATCGGGCAGACCGTCGAGCATCCGGCCGCGAACTCCAGCCTCGTGCCGTCGCCCCAAACGGAGAAACGTAACGTCGTCCTGATCCACCTGGAGTCCACTCGCGCGCAGTCAGTGACACCTTACAACGAGGACCTCGAGACAATGCCCTTTCTGAATGAGTTAGCGAAGAGCAGCCTCCTCGCCGAGCGAGCATATACCATCGTACCGCACACCTCCAAAGCGACTGTCTCGGTCAACTGCGGCATAGAACCCCACCTCGTCCAGCCAACCACAGAGGCAAACCCTGACGGTATCCCCGTACCGTGCCTGGCCAGCCTCCTCAAAGAACAGGGGTACGGCACCGGTTTCTTTCAGTCTTCCACCGAGAGTTTCGAGGACTTCGAGGGTCTCGTGAAGAACCTCGGCTATGAAGACTACTACCCGCTGGAATCCATGGATACGGAGGGCTTCGAGCAGACGAACTACTTTGGCTACGAGGACGACATCATGCTAGAGCCCAGCGAAGAGTGGCTCGAAGAGCAAGGGGACCAACCTTTCCTGGCCGAGTACCTCACGGGCACGGGACATGACGATTACCGATGTCTCTCCACTCGTTACGAGAGCGAGGACTTCTCGGAAAATGTCATACTGAACCGCTACCTCAACTGCCTCCGCTATCAGGACGTCTTCTTAAAGAACCTCATCGACCAGTACAAGGATCTGGGGCTCTATGACAACACGATTTTCGTCGTCTACGGCGACCACGGCGAGGGCTTCGGTGAGCACCGCCGGTTCCAGCACGACGACAACATGTGGGAAGAGGGAATCAAGGTACCTTTGTTGATCCACGCTCCCGGGTGGTTTGAAAACGGTGAGCGGGTTGAGGAGCTATCGAACCACACAGACGTTCTGCCTACCGTACTGGAGATGCTCAACTATAAGGTAGAGAACGGAGAGTACCCGGGCTACTCTCTCCTACACGATCTGCCTGAGGACCGTACCCTCATGTTCAATTGTTTCCATGACAAAGCCTGCGCGGCAAGTCTGAAGGGCTCCGAGAAGTACATCTACCACTACGGTAACCAGCCCGACGAGATCTTCGACCTCTCTGAGGACCCCCTCGAAAAAGAGAATCTAGCGGACGAACGTACCAAAGAAGTAGAGGAGCGGCGCAAAGCCCTCATCGAGTGGCGCTCGAGCGTCAACGCCGCGTATTAGTAGAAAACGTTGTTCTTGAGCTTGTAGTACAGGCGGTAGTATAAAGGCTCGAGCTTGTACCATGCGGCGGCGCGCGCACGTTTGACCGGCAGGTCGTAACAACCTGGGGAGTCCGAGATCTCTCCGCCAAAGCCCTCCTTGAACTTGTAGACGCCCCACAGAGAACTGCTCTCGTCCAGGTCCTCCAGCTTGGGCACGCCCACCATATCGTAGTGGGTCAGGCCGCGCTCTTTGGCCCAGCGCATTACCTCCCACTGCAAGAGGTAGTTGGGCTTGAGATTGCGCTTCTCATCGCCCGAGGCGCCGTACATGTACCAGTACTTCTCCCCGAAGGTAAAGACGTAAATGCCGGCCAGCGGCGTCCCTTCGTGCCTGGCAAAGAACAGACGTCCCTGGCCCGTATCGTACATACACCGCGTCACGGCGTAGAGATAATCGCGCGACCTTCGGAGGCTGTAGCCTTCTTTGCGCTCGGACGTGTGCTTCATCCACGCGTAGAAAATCTCCCAGCCTTCCTCGAACTCCGGTTCGACCACCTCGATGCCCTTCTTGGCGGCCAGGCGGACGTTGTAACGTGTTCTGCCCTTCATCTTCGCGAGCAGTTCTTCCTCCGGCAGGCTCACGTCCACGACCAGGGTTGTTTTCAAGTTCAGGTCGTAGCGGGCCTTGCGGAAGCCGATCTCGCCGAGAACGTCCTTTACGTTTTTCACGTTTTTCTCTTGCTCCAGGACTTCGGGCTCTATCTTCACGGTGTGCGCTCCCTCGCGCCGCGCGATGTCCCGCACACCCTCGAAGAAGGCCCGTACGGCCTCCTCGTCGTGCCAGGGCAGCCAGGGGCCTTTGGTGCAGTACCACAGGGTGCCAGGGACCGGAGCCGTATCGTAGGCGAGGAACTGCCCGAGCCCTACCACCTCACCATCTCTCTCGAGTACCACGCGGACGGGCCGCCAGCTCAGACGTTTCTTGAACTCACCCCACTCGTAGCTCTGCAGGACGTGGCCGCCGCCCGGCGAGTTGTGGAGCCAGCCATCCCACACGTCACGGGTTACGCTTCGGGCCTCTCTCACCGTGTAGGGGGTGGTGGATCGCACGGACCCCCGCACCTCTGCGGTCAGGTTGTCGTCGGTGTCGGCCGCCATAGTGCGTGTACCTCTTACCTCGTCCAAAAGCTTCCCTCACCGTCACCCACAGTGTACGACCAGGCAGCGATGGCGCGGGCCAGCTCGTGCATCCCGGGGTCCTTGAATCTAACCAGCAGGCTGTTGCGCCTCCCCTTGCGATAGAAGAACCCCAAACGCCGCAGATCGTCCGGGCGGGGCGAGGTGGACGACCCGGCGAACCTGTACCTGATGATCTGCACCCCAGCCCGCCGGAAGAAACGGACCGACTCCCGGAGCAGCGTCTGGGCCACGTCACGGCGCTCGGGGAGCGTCGTGATGTCGAGCACGTAGCCATCCTCGCCCGTCGAGGTCACCATGAGCACGGCGTACCCGAGGAGGCCCTCCTCACCCTTCACGCCCAAAACGGTCACCGGATACTGGGGAGAGCCGGGGCCGTAGCGCCAGCGCAGGAACGCCGCGTCTTTCTCCGGCACGCAAGTCACCCCGGAGGCGACCTTCTCGAACAGCTCGTCAAAGGACTCGTCGAACTCTTCGATCACCTCCGCCCTCAGGCCGCCCCCGAAAACACTACCCAATGCTTCGTCGACCAACCGGAGCCCGCCATTCAGGAGTCCCTTTATCGGCGCGGGGATCGACGCTCGCGGACGCACCAGGGGCGGAGTGACGTGCTCCTCTGCGTTTTCCGCGTCCAACGGTTCCGCTTCGGAGCCCCCTGGGGTTTCGGGGCGGCTCGCGTACCCGCGAGCGGTCACGGTCTGTCCCCGGAGGTTTAGAAGCCTTCTTACCGGCGAAGGAATCGACGGGGCCGGGAGCCGGGAGACGTTGAGGAGCTTCGCCGCGTATTGCAACTGTCCCGCCACCTCGGCCCCCAAGCGCGACTCGACCTCGATCACCGCAGGCACCATATCGCAGGATACGTAATTTTCGGTGGCGCGGAAGAACGCGCGCATCAGGGTAAGGGCCTGGAAGCCGTGCCTAGCGTGCACCATGTAGTCGCAGGGCGTATGGGCGACGACCCGCTGACCGTTGATCCTGTAATACTGGGGCGTCGCCGCCAGGTGTCCCACCACCTGATCATCGTCATCCACCGCAACCCAGCGATGTAACCCATCTCCCAGCGGATGGCTCTCCAACCAGCGGTAGGCGGAGGAGTAGAACTCGACGTCCCGGGTCTCGGGGAATTGGGGGTACGCGTGCATGCGTAGCCTCGCTACACCGCTTTCGAGTGTGGGGTCGTCGAGCGACCGTACCCTTACCTTCGTCGTTCGAACCCCGAAATCACCCATACGCTAACCCTTTCACACTTATACGTAACTCCCCTATTCCATAAGAACCGTCCCCCCGGCCGGCTCCAGAGGTGAAGTGTAAAGGAGTAGCTCCGAAAGTTAAAGCGCCGTTAAACAGGATAGAGTAACCTGCGGCCTACGGTACACAACATCGGGTAGTCTGCCGCAACGCCGCAGAGAACTAGCGCCTCGCTTCCGGGAGCCGTTCGAGAGCCGGGAGCACATCGCTACTCTCGCCAAATATACGGTTACACTTGTTAAACGGCTGTTAAATCTGTAATATCCCTCGCACTTTGGGGCGTCGGAGAGATCGAAGAACAGCCAGATCTAGCTTCCTGGGAGCGCCGCTCTTGAGCCGCCGGGACTGGACTTACCTGCTCAGTCTTATTGTACCTTTCATCGCCTACAACCTTACGCTGAAAGCTTTGGATGTCGCTTCGCAACCCGGCGGCCCGGGGCTCGGTGAGGCTCTCGGGTTGATGTGGTCGGAGGTATTCTTCAACCTGGGGTACACGTTGTTCTGGGTCGGGCTCTTCGCCGTGTCGCGCAAAGGTTTCGCACGCTGGGTCGCAGTTTTCTTCTTCCACGCCGCGACGATGCTCGTGGTAGTAGTGACCACGCTCGCCCACCAGCACTTCCAGCAAACCGGCGCCACGCTCGATTACGGCGTCATCGCAGGGTGGGTCTCAAGGCTCGACGGGTTGGGGTTGGATCCCTTCCGGGAGGTCTCGCGCTCGGTCTGGGTGATACTCGCGGCGGCCCTTTTTTACGCGGCTTTCGGTCCCCCTCTCCTGACGCGCGCCGTCGGTTGGTGGCGAGGATGGCTGGGAACCTCCCCGGCCAGGACGGCTGGGGTCTCTTTTTTGGGATCTCTAGCGATCTTTCTCCTGGCATTGGGCTTCGGCTCGCTCTCGCTGCTGGTCAGCTTGGAGCCGGCGGGAACCGATACCCCTCTGGCAAGAGACCGGTTCGCCGACATAATCTCGACGGCAACAGAGGAGACACCGGCGGAGCAAGCATCCATGGAGACGGAAGACACGTCGATGGAGGCAGTGGAGGAGGCGACGGTTGGAGAAGAGGCAACAAGCACTGGAGAGAATGGCCCGGGCGCCGGTCCTGTCGCGGAGCGTTCGGCGGCGGATGCCGTTCTTTCACCCTCTTCCCGGACCGAGAGGCGCAACGTCGTTTTGGTCCACCTGGAGTCGACACGCGCGCGGTCCACGACACCCTACAACGAGGGCCTGAAAACCATGCCCTTCCTGGGTGAACTGGCGAAGCAGAGCCTCCTGGCCGAGAGGGCTCACGTGATCGTCGCCCGCTCCTCCAAGGGGAGTACCGCGATCAACTGTGGGGTCGAGCCACCCCACTACCCGGGCCCGGAGTTCGAGCCGGGAGGTATCCCATCTCCGTGCCTGGCTGGCCTACTCAAAGAGCAGGGGTACAAGACCGTTTACTTCCAATCGGTGTCAAATGCCGCGAACAGCTACTGGGACGATGACCTGGCGAGGAACTTCGGCTACGAGGAATTCTACTCACCGGACACAATGGATACGGAGGGTTTCCAGATCACGAACTCCTTCGGCTTCGAGGAGGACATCATGCTGGGGCCTAGCGAGGGGTGGCTGAGGGAAAACGGAGACGAGCCCTTTCTGGCCCAGTACTTCACGGGTACGGGACACTACGGATACGACTGCGTCCCCAACCGCTACGGGTACGAAAACTTCTCCGAGGACGAAGAGCTCGACCGCTACCATAATTGCCTGCGCATGCTTGACTTCTTTTTACAGAATCTCTTCGACCAGTACAAAAAGCTGGGGCTTTACGAGGACACCATCTTTGTCATGTACGGTGACCACGGCGAGGGCTTCCGCGAGCACAACGGCCGCTACATGCACGGCGACACCATCTACGAAGAGGGGCTCCACGTGCCGCTCATAATCCATGATCCCAAGAGGTTTCAGGGTGGCGAGCGCTCTACCGGTCTGTCGAGCCAGATCGACGTCTTGCCCACGGTAGCGGAGATGCTGGGTTTCGAGGTACAGAACGGGGAGTACCCGGGCTACTCGCTACTGCATCCCTTGCCCGGGGAGCGCGTCTTGAGGGCCAACTGCATCACCGATCGTAAGTGCATGGCGAGCATAAAGGGTGACGAGAAGTACATCTACCACTACGATGAACTGCCCGACGAGTTCTTCGATCTGTCCAAAGACCCTTTAGAGAAGGACAACCTGGCGGACGAACGCAGCAAAGAAGAGCTGGACGAGCGGCGCGAAGACCTCCTCACGTGGCGTCAGAGGGACGACGCCGAGTACGGCCCGGTAACGTTTGAAGGTGCCCCGTACCGGGGCGCCGAAGAGTAGCTCCTGACACCCCATGGTACTTGCCCGGAAGGCCCGCGCGAGCGTTGGTGCTTCCATGCCCCACGCGGATCGACCTTATCATCAGCTACTTCGGTTGAGGGATTGTGAGTGTGGATAAAGACTAAACTCACGGATCGAAACGTTCTCGTCTCGGTAGCTTTTCTGGTGATAGCACCCACGGTCGCCCACCTGCTGTTCTCCTGGAGAGGCTTCGCTCCCGTCGATGACGGGTTCACGCTCGCCTATAGTAGACGCATCCTGGAGGGGCAGGTCCCACACCACGACTTCATCATCATACGGCCCTTTCTCTCCCCCTTGATCCACACGCCCTTCGTCCTCTTCGGCGGCGAGTATACTTACTGGTTATCCCGTTTCTTCGTGTGGTTTCAATTCGCGTGTGTTAGTTGGGCCTGGGTTAGTATCGTCAACCGGGCTTTCGACAACCCTTTCAACAGCACCACGAAGATAGTTGTCGCGTTGATCAGCTTTGCTGCTTCGGTTCACTACTTCGTACTTACGGCGTGGCACACGGTCGACGGTATGTTCCTGGCCTCGATCGGGACGTGGATGCTTCTGACGCGGAGGCACACCACAAGCAGGGTCGTCGGCTATTTATTGATCGCCGCTGCTTATTTGTGCAAACAGAGCTTTCTGTTTGTGGCTCCGTTGTCCGTACTGCTTTTGGGTGATTGGCGAGAGAAGAAGTATTGGCTAACCATAGCTCTACCAGCGGCCGTCTACTGTGCTTATCTGGTGGCTACGGGCTCTCTCTCGGAAGCCGTTCTACAACTGGCTTCACAGTCAGGCATAGTATCCACAGGGGTGGGAAGTTACCTGAACCTCGGGATCCTACTGGGGATATTGGCGGGATATGGCTCAATGTTTCTATTGAGCACGAGTACCTTGCCACTGCCACACATCGAACCTATATCGAGATATGTCGGAGCGTGCCTACTAACGATAGTGCCAGCCTTTTTCATAGCGGTCGGACTGTATCGAGGAACTCTCGGCACAGTGTCTTTCGGGGTTGTCGGGATGGTGCTTGGCATAGTGCTGTACCGTGTTTCGAGTAGAGTAACGCGCGTCGAAGGCAAGGTACCGATTGCGTTAATAGCTCTGTTATTAGCATGGAGCACTTCGCTATCGGTAGGGTACAACTGGCCGACGTTGTTATTGGGACCCTTGTTCACGATACTAATAGCGTTCGCATACTCCATGAGTGAATCGCTCGACCCCAGGTTTATCCGATCGACGTTAGCTATCGCGGGAGTAGCGATTGTGTTGAGTTTCGGCGTATCCAGACCGTACTATATATACCGGGAGCAGCCATCCAGCGGGCTGACCGAATCGTTGGATGGGGTGTTGCCGGGTGGGCGCTTCATCTATACCAACCCAAATACTTATGACTTCCTGGTAGATCTCGACAATGCCGCGGATGAAGTTTCGGCAAGGAACAGGACGTATGTGATCATTCCAGACGTGCCCGGATATTGGGTCCAGGCACGACAGACGAACCCGTTGCCCTTGGATTGGCCCCAACCGGTCGAGTTGAGCAACCAGTACCTGGTCGATCGCGTCACAAAAGAACTGGAAGCTAAAAGAGGAGAAACAACGATACTAGTCCAAAAGGTGCAGGCCTTCGACCTGGCGGACGGTTTTGTACCGTTGGATGATGATCAGTACGAAGTAGTGAAGTACGTTCGTGCAAACTTCAGTAAAACCGACGAGACCGAGTTCTTCGAGCTTTACGAGTGAACCCGCGTGCCGAACTCTCGCCGGACGCTGCTCTGGCGATAGCTCCCATAGCACTGGCAATGCACGGGACTTCCGCCGCTTCGATCTTGGATGACGGTTGCGCTCTCGTTACCCGCTTCCCGTGATGCTCCATCCCTTCAGACTTGTAGCGGAAGACGAAGCCCCGCGCAGGTCGGCAATACTGCTGCACCAGGAGCCCGAGAGGCCCAAGAGCAAGCCTATCAGAGGCTCTCATCCCCTCTTTGCAGGCTTAGCGGTGCTCTGCACACTCCTCTATAACCGTGGTGGTCACAATGGGCATCAGAACTGTAGTTTCTATCGAGAGCTTACCTATCCACGCGTAGCTCCTCCGGCTTCTCATCAACCTCCCGGAGGAGTTGCAACCTTTAAGGGTGCGGCGCTCATCTTTCTCCCTTGCTGGCGGAATACTCTCTCGCGCCCTCAAAGACTAAGCGCGTGGTCGCTGCGTGAGCATAGAGCTTACCCGCCTCATCCGTAAGACGCGCCTCGGCGACTGCGACGCTTCGGCCGACGTGCGTCGTCTTCCCTTCGCAGAGGAGACGGCCGGTCTCCACGGCCATCGCTCGAAGAAGGTTCGTCTTAATCTCCAGTCGCATACTCACCCTCAGCCGATAACATCGCATGCACGGCGCAGCTCCCATCGCGAAGGCGGCCAGGATGCAAGTGAGGCCGCCATGAACGGCACTGATGGAATTGTAACGGTACTTGGCGGGTATGCACTCGAAGACCACCCGGCCCCCTCGATCTCGTGAAACCCGAGCCCCATCAGATCCACCTCGGGGCGGCCGGCAGCTCTACACGCTATATATCGCCCTCAGGTACTCTAACCCGCTCATCTCCCCGCCGCTTTCGTACCTTCCGTCGGCTCCTCACAGACAAACGTGCGGGTTCTCTCCTGCTCGCTCATCTTACGCGTGTCTCTCTTTGACCGCCGGTCGGGGCCGGACCAGGGATTCAAGGTGTCGCTTCAGGTGATCCACAGCCATCTTCATATGCGCCGGGTCATTGTGGAGCTTACTTAACATCACCGCCCCTTCCAGCGTCGCCACTACCACGCTCGCCGTCTCTCGGGGGTCCGCGTCCTGCCGGAATTCCCCCGTGCGAACGCCCTCCTTCGTGGTGCTTCCGACGAGCCGGAGCCATCCTTCCATCGCCTCCCTGGCCCTCTCCTTGAGAACCGGGTGTGTATCGTCGGACTCCACGGCGGTGTTCAGAATAGGGCACCCGCCCGCGACCGGTGGGTCTTCAGCGAGGCCGCCAAGCACGTCCACAATAACGAAGAGCCGCTCTAGAGCTCCCTCCCGGCCTTCGAGAGCCGATGCGAACCTCCGGCGCATGATCCCGGTCGAAAACTCGAAGGCTTCCAGGGCTAGCTCTTCTTTGCTGCCGAAGTGGTTGTAGATGCCGCCCTTCTCCAACCCCGTCTCCTGTACGAGGTCACTCATCGAGGAGCCGAAGTATCCTCTGGTATTAAAGACTGCGGCGGCGCTCTCGACTATCCTGCGCCGCGTCCTCTCGCCCTTCGTCGTCATCTCTCTTCGCGGCTGAAAGATATAAAAGTCATCAATCGCCACCTCCCCCGCCGTCTCCGCCTCCCCCGAAGTCACCCGCATCCCACCACGTATCGTCAGCGGCGATCCAACCGTCTCCGCCGGAACCGGACGAGGGGCGCCTTCTCAGGTGGTATTCCTTGAGCTTGTCGAGGGCGGCCTGTTGCTTGGGTGAGAGCAGCAACTCCTCCGGGACGGCCTCGCCGCAGAACTCACAGGTGTCACGCCGGCGGTTGTAGAGCGGCCGGTTACACGACGGGCACTCGAACGCCACGGGACCTCCCCAGTACAGCCGTCACCACTACTCCTCGGCGTCTACTACCGCTAACCTGCAGCGGGAGACGCACACGGGCTTGTCGTCTTCGTCGCGTATGTCAACCTCCCAGACCTGATTGGTTCGTCCAATCTGGACCGGGGTCCCAACCGCGGTCAAGGTCCCCGAACGCTTGGGCCTGAGGTGACTGGCGTTGATCTCCGACCCGAAGGCGACCTTCCCCGGTGGGCAGTTGAGCCAGGCTCCTACCGTCGCCACGGTCTCTGCCAATACCACGCTCGCTCCACCGTGCAGGTATCCGAGCGGCTGGTGGTGACGCACGTCTACCGGCATGGTCATCACTACCCTCTCAGTCTCCAACTCCACGTACTCGATCCCAAGGTCCCTGTTCAGACTCTCCTTCTCCTGCAAGGACTCTGGATCCAAGCGTTCCGCCATCTCACCCTCCCGTTGGTCGTGCCCGCCGTCTGCTCTAAAAACCGATCGGTCGGTTTTATAGTATACGGTCAGCAACCGCCGGGCAACACTACGGGAAGGGAGAAGAGATGGACGTAGAGCGGCAGCGCGTAGCGCTCATAGCCGGCTTCCCCTCGGGCATTGGGGCGGAGGTTGCGTGTCAATCAGGGAGCGCTGAGGCCAGGGTCGCCATTACGGGTCGTAGTGAGTAATGTAGACAGGTAGTGATTGGGGAGACAACCACCGCGGGCAGCGAGACGATCTTCGTTGGCCACGACCTCAAGGATGTCAGCGGCTCGTGCGGTTGCAACTGCTGTAAGTTACTTACAGATTAAAGTCTTAGAGTCGAATGGCCGACAATATACAAGTGCTAGACAAACGAACGCTCGCCAGGATCAACGAACGACCCAAAGGCAGGGGCTCGCCAACACACGCTGCGTTCGGGGTGGCCATAACGGTGGCCGTGGTAGCGTTGCTGGGCTCCTACACGCTCGCCGCCATCGTGCTGCTCGTGGGGGCGGCGTTCGCCTTCTTGCTCTACAAGAGAAACGCCAGGGTACAGACTGTAGTACTTACGTACAACCTTAGTGGCGAGATGGCCGAGAACTTCTCGGCCATCCAGGAGGCATGCGGAGGTCTCGCCGACGCGGAGAGGGTGTGGCGCGTCGAGGGGGAGACGAAAGATACGGGAGCACCCTCTTACGGCGCGGCCCTCACGTTTAATGAGGGCATGAAGCGGAGTCCAGTCGAGGTCGGTCCCATGAAGATGCCCGGCGTCTCAACGAACGTCAAGGTTTGGGCCATCAAGACCGGCGCGGTGAGCCTCTTCTTTTTGCCCGAGGCCGTGCTCTTACACACTGAGAACCGCTACAGGGCGGTCTCCTACGATGCTTTAGGCGTGGTCTATCGTCCGGCGCGAGGCGTTGAAGGCGGGGAGGTGCCGGAGGATGCGGAGGTCGTGGGAGAGACGTGGCAGCATACCAGGGCTGACGGCAGCCCGGACATCCGCTACCCGAACAACCTACGGTATGCGGTCGTCCTGTACGGGCTTCTCTCGGTAACAGGCCCGCAGTCCGGTATACGTCTGCTGGTCTCCAACAAGGCAGCGGCCGTCAGATTCGCGCGAGCGTTTAGCGTAGGACGGAGCGATAAGCGCCCGCGGGAGGGCGTAGACACCGGCTCCACCAGCTCCGCCCGGGGGGAGAGAGCCCGGCGCAACGCGGAGGCCGAAGTAGAGAAAGTAGGTTCGCTGCTCAAGGTTCTAGGAGCCGAACCAGGCGCCTCGCAGAGGGAGATAGATGCCGCTTACAAAAACAAGGCCAAGGTATACCACCCCGATAAAGTGGCGAGCCTGGCGGCCGAAGTGCGCGATATGGCCGAGCTCAGGATGAAGGAGATCAACTCCGCCTACGCGGAGCTCAAACGCAGATACCGCTGAAATAAACGCCGGGTTCTGGTAGGACTCAAATCCCAGGTAGTACAGAAGAACCGGGGCTTTTACACCCCGGCTCACAAACATCTCTATTCGCAACAGAGGCGGATTGATCCAGCAAAGAGCTGGTCCACCTCCAGTCTTTAGCTAACTACCTGGTAACCTTGCGGACCAGCAACCCGCCACCTACGAGCAAGGTAGCGCCCCCGAGCCCGAGCAGAGCGGCGTTGATTGGAGCACCGCCGGTCTTCGGCATCTCTTCCTTCTTCTTCTCCTTGTCCTTACCCTTCTTCTCTTTCTCTTCCATCTTCATCTTCTCGTCCATCTTCTCCTGCGCAGCCATGGCGGGGGCGGCTACCAGCAGCACCATCGCCAACATCGCCACCAAGATCATCAACTTCTTCACGCTCGACCTCCTTTATTCTGCGATCTCGGGCAGATCGCTTACGTCTGCTAAGTACCCGAAACTTAACGATACCAAAACCGGGAGTGCGGAGACACCTCCTGAATGAACTTTCACACCTATACTTGTCTACGAGCATAGCAAGTAGCGAACCACCGCTCCGATAGCGTCGTCGGAATTCAATAGTTCCCGACACTCACTGCGCTGCATGAGCACAAGGGTGGGAGGCCCGGTCAAACTAGTGTCCGCGCTCCCGCTCCTCCGGTCTGGGCGCCCCTGCCCGAGCGCAGCCGGTGCAGTTAGCCTCCTTGGAGGTGGTCAGCCACTCCTCCTCATTTACTGGGCGGCCGCAGTAAGTCTCCTTCATCTGAGGTTTGGCTACATGCACCCTGCCCATTCCGTTGGCTTGGCGTATATTCATCTGTGGCAAACGTCCTGACTCATAACCTAATCTTACTCTATCCCGGTACGGAGATCGGCATGGTAGGCCAGCGCGAACGCTAGCCGCGCCTTAGCCGTCAGCCGATGCTGAAGGCCGTCTAGCCCACGATGTTCTGGCGCGAAGGAACGACCCACAGCATCACCCACTCGCTCACGGTCATCCGGCAGGTAGTCTTGGCCGCGGTACTTCTGCGAGAGTTCGTCGATGTGATCCCGAGCCTCCTGGCCCATCACCCTCTCCACAGCCTCCCCACGCACCTCAGCGTAGTGGTAGGAGTTATCCTCGTTATGGAGCGTAAGAGTCACACTGAGGTCTCGTTGAGCGTTTTTGTACCTACGGCGGTTGGTTTCGGTTTGGACCACGAAGCCCTCACCATAAGTTTGGACTTAGATGGTGTGGGACTGCGGATCGCCGAAGGGGAGCACCGTGGCGATCACCCTATAGTTCCTGTTCCGCGCTAACTTTAGCGTAGCCGTGGATAGCTCAGGGCAGTCTTTACGATTCGTCGCTCTAGCTGGCTTACTACTTCAAGAACTCTTTAGCCGCCCGCTTGGCTTTGTCGGCCCCGGATCCAGAACCGGAACCCTTGCCGCTGCCCTTACTGCTGCTGCTCTTGCCACCGGAGCTCTTGCTCTTGGCTGCCTTCTTCGCTGTGTCCGTAACCTTCTTGCCTATTCCGGCCATCGTGCTTTCCCTTTCGCGTTACGTACTTTGTCACTCGTATGACTACCCAGCGAGACCCGAGCCAAAACCTCAGGCGGTAAGAGCCCAAGTTTGCGGCAACCTCCGGTCCTGCAACGTATCAGCCCAGTCTATACGCACATCATCTCCTCTTTGAAGCACTTTGAAGGCATGCCTCTACACTCGGCAGGCTCCTGAGCGCGTTAGAGAGGCTAAGGTGAAGCCTGAGTACTGCTTACCAGCAAAATTCCGGGAAAGCCTCGACGGCATCCGCATCCGCCGGTCTTTCCAAGACGTTTCGGTGGTTCGTGGTGAGTTTCGCGGGACAGCGTGCTCGTTGCGCGAGGGTAGGACGAGATTGTGAATGCACAACATCTGGTGCTCTGTCCGGCATGGAACAGGAACTGCTTGCGGTCCTCAAAGCTGCACGAAGCCGGCACTGTATCGACTAGGGTCTCGGGCATACGAAAGAGGGTGTAATATTAAGAAATGTGATGATTCCGGGTAGAAACGGAGGGGGGCTTCCAAGATTCCTGGGGTGCGCGAGGGGCGTACTTCCGACCTGTAGAGGTCGGTAAGAAGGAGAGCCGGGCCGAGCTTTTAGAAGGGGGGTGATTTTCCGCCCGGGCCAGGGATCAATCTATTCTATCCGTAGAAGCCGCACACATGACGTCCGTCCCGGGCCACCCGCCCGGTCAGAAGCGGGGCTGATCTCCTGTGGAGGGGGCGGCGCCTCTCCGGGATCAACACGAGTACGACAAGACAACCAGACGGGGGAGTAAATGAAGAAGATAATGTTGTTGGCGGCGCTTCTGGCGATGTTGGTAGTCGCTGCAGTGCCAGCCATAGCGCAGGTCGAGCAGGGTTTCGAGCAGGAGACCGAAAGCGGCGAAGTCGAGCAGACGTTCGAGGTTTCCGGTTCTGGTAGCAACGGCAGCCAGTGTGTCGGCGTTAACGGCACCGCGAACACCGGTAACCTGCAGAACCAGAGCGGTTCCATCCAGTACGCCTCGGACATCGAGGAATTCGAGCAGGATGAGATCGGCGACTCCCTGACGATCAACGAGGACCAGGAGTTCACGACGACCTGCACGTCGGAGGTCAATCAGGCTGCGGCGGCCGGCTAAGGACGAAGGTCTAGCCTGGCGTTAGCGCCGTACGAGACGGGTCCGCACCAAAGGGCCCGTCTCCCCCAAAACCAATCCATCTAAAGGAGGAAAAAGTTGAGGAAGCTAATGATGCTGGCGGCGATGCTGGCAGTGGTACTGGTAGCCGCGGCTCCGGCCCTGGCCCAGGAAGAGCCCGCAATAGTCGCGGACTCCACGGGCGATCCCACCGCGAAGGCTGGCGGTGCCGAGGCGAAGGTAGATTGCCCGGACGGGATCATAGAGTCGAAGGCTGGTGGCGTGGTCGCCAAGGCTGACTGCCCGCCGCCACCCCCGGCTCCGGCTCCGGTTCCGAAGGTCGTACCGGCTCCGGCTCCGGCTCCCGCACCGGCCCCCGCACCGGCTCCGGCTCCGGCTCCGGCTCCGAAGCAGCTACCCGCGACCGGCGGTAGCACCGCGGCGTTGTTCGCGCTTGGCGCTGGTTCCCTGCTCGTGGCTGGTGGCCTTATAGCCCGCAGGACCCTCCGGTAGTCCGAACCTGAACACAGTAGTAGGTAGAGGGGGCGGTCGTAGTTCGACCGCCCCCTCTACACGCTTATTAGTAGGGTAGCCTGTTACCAGAGGCAACCCAATCGCCCCGGAGTCGCTGTCGTCAGGAGCGCGTAACAGGGGCCGTAATTGGCGCCACGATAGGCGCCCGTGAGACGATCCACGCTTTACAAAAGCCGAAAACCGAACTGTTCCACGATCCACCGAGCCGCTTCAACCTGGAAGCGAACTCTCTGCAGAGGTCTCCTTGCCGGTAGTGAGCGCGACGCCGTTGTCCCGCTACTTTGAGCATGTCTTGAGCTTTTTCTCTGTTTGCCGCTTGGGTAGCTCTTGATGGTTGGGCGGCCGGACTCTGGTCTATCCTCTGCTCCTCTCCACGAACAATGCGTCTTTCGGCCCAAGGGTCAGTTCCTCGCCGAGAGGCTCCCCGTTGTTAGTCTCCGGGTCTTGGCTCTCAGAGCCTTTGAGCCGGCGAAACGAGGCGCCCGGGAAGAGACCTCCAAGGTCAAAGGTGCATTTGCGTGTGGAAGGGTTGGCGAAGACCGCCCCATTTTCAAACTCCCGGTACATAGAGTCCGTGGCCGAGTGGGCGCTTAGCTTCTCGAAGACTATCGGCTGGTCACCCTCCACCTCGAAGCCGAAATCTACTGGGCCGGGCCCGACGTCCTTGAAGTAGAAAGCCGCCGCGAACGGCTTCTCGTTCGCCCAGGTGAACTCCTCGACCGCCCGGTTCGTGTCCCCATCCAGCGCGGCGGTTACGGTAACGCGCCGCCCGATAGACCCGGGATAGCCCTCTAGAGGATCCGCCCTGAGCCGGAGAGTGACGAAGAGGTCCTCCCCCGAGACGTCGACCTCCGGTAGTGTGAAAGCCATATACCTCTCCAGGACCGGGGTATCGGCATCGGAGCCGGTGGATTCGATCATCATTCCGGGTCCCGGGTCCCGAGTGAACGCAACCCCTTCTCCCTTCATATTCTCGATGAAGTCCGGGGGCCAGCTCTCTCCCTGATCATCGAGGAGATCTGGCGACTCGGCGGCCATGTGTACGGCCGGACCCAGCGGCATACCGAGCCAGTTGGAGTTCTGCTTCACCCCCTGCCACAGCTCATCGAAGACCCGGACCATAACGTTCTCTTGCTCCCAGAGTGTTTCGGGGGGCGCCCAATCTTTCGGGTACGTAAACGATGCGTCAGCGAATTGGGCCAAAGCAAGGACGAGGCGCAACTTCCGGTAGCTTTGATCCTCGCTCGAGCTCAGCTCCTCGAAAATGTTTCTCCTGGCCTTCTCCGACTCCCTGTCCACGTACTTGAAGCTCACGTAGTTCACGGAGGGAGCCATGCTGTTCTCCGTCCAGAAGTTGAGTATGTTCATCCCCCTCGATAGGTGATCCAGCGCCACGTCGTCGATGTCGGGGAACCCCTCAGTCTCTATCCCGTTGAGGTGCCCGAAGCTCCGCTGAGACTTATCCGGCTTCTGGCCGTCCGCCAGGATGAGTTTGTCGGGAAGTCTCTCGCGCAGGGCTTTCACGAACTCGACCGTGCCATAGCCCATGACGTCCAGGCCGTCTACGAAGCCTCTCTCTCCCACGCCGTCTGCGTTCAAGTCCACGTCTGACATCGGTTGGCCGTTCCTCACGCCGAAGCTGAGGACGTCGAATACGATCCCATCGAAGCTTGCCAGGGGGCCGCCAGGTCCGAGCTTCTCCACCAGGTGATCTACCAGCGCGCTAACCAAGTTGCGGCCTTCGGCGTCTCGCGGCCCCTCCATAGAGAAGTTGTAGCTCCACAGGGAGACATCCCGTAAGGGGCTACTCTCGAGGGGGTACGGCGGGGTCAAGACGTGAGCGGCCAGGTAAGAGTCGGCCGGGAACAGGCGAGGCTCCGTTCCGTAGGCCCCACGCTCGACGGTAATCGTCCCGTTCTCGGCGTCGATCTCCTCTAGCTTCACCTGCTCGGCGCTCTCCCAGTCCGGCTTCCCGTGGTCGTCGGCGGCGATCACTATGTCGTCGCTGGCGCCCTCGGTCCGCTCCAGGCTGAAAACCGATGTATCCGCCACGTGCAACACGGTCGCGGACGAACTCGCGTCAGCCTGCCGGGTGAGGTTGGTCCCTTCGTAATGTAGCCAGTGGCCGGCGAAAAAGTCGCTAGCTGTGTCCGTGGCCCGCCGCCCTGCGCCGTGGTAGTGAAGAAGGACGAGCTTGCTCGGATTGTTCTTCTTATACCGGAGAAAAAACGGCAGGTTATCGTACTTCCCGGTGTGTTCGTTCGACTCGTCGAGTACCTTGCCCACGATGCCGTTGAGTGGGAGATACCTCTTCTCCCATTCCTCGTACGAGATATTACCCCTTCGAGCCTCTACCTCGGGCTGGCGAAAGAAGAACGCTCTCGGGTAACCCTGTTCGAAGATCTCCAATCCCGAGGGAGAACCCCCTCCGCGACCGCTAGAGGTCCAACCACCCACACCAAGCACGAACAACCCGGCCCCGATCCCCGCGCCCAGGAGACGCCGCCGCGTCAACGTATGTCTGCCCTCCGCTCGAGTCATTCGGTCTGCCATTCCGAACCGGTTTAACACACAAATCGCAGTTTGCGTCGTGTTTTGGGCCCTTCGAGAGACCTCACCCAAAAACACCTAGTACGAGCAAGGCTTCCCGGAGCGTCATGGCGTTCCGCATCCCCCAGACCGCGCCACGCACAGCATATATCTGACGCTACGGGGCGCTTTCGGCCTCCCGGCAGGACTCACTGGCGCAGGCTCTCAGGGCTTCGAGACGGGCTTCGAGGCCAGCGATGAGGGTGGGGTCCGCACTCTCGTGCAGGCTTTCCAGCTCGTAGGGGTCGGCTTCGAGGTCGTAAAGCTCTCTGTCGCCGTTCTCGTAATCGACGTACTTGTGAGTTTCGGTCCTGACGGCGGCGTAGGTCGGGACCGAACGGTGCTGGGCGTTTCCGCCGCTGTAGTGTTGGATGAGAAAGGCCGAGCGCCAGATCTCGGGCGGGGCGCCTCGCAAGAAAGGCGCCAGCGACCGACCGTCGACGAACTCGGGCGCGGAGGCCCCTGTTAGCTCCGCGATGGTCGGCGCGTGGTCGATGTTCAGCGCCATCTGCTCCACGGCCCCGGCGGGCACACCAGGACCGCGCACCGCAAGGGGGACCCGCACGGTTTCCTCGTAGACCGTACGCTTGCCCTGGTTGATCCGGTGCTCGCCGAAGTGGTAGCCGTTGTCGGAGGTAAAGAAGACGTAGGTGTTGTCCAACTCGC
Organism: uncultured Rubrobacteraceae bacterium; assembly: GCA_902806065.1. Taxonomy (GTDB): domain Bacteria; phylum Actinomycetota; class Rubrobacteria; order Rubrobacterales; family Rubrobacteraceae; genus Rubrobacter_F. The sequence continues at coordinate 51,467 of CADCVE010000074.1, forward strand.
CCGCGGCCCGGAGCTCGTCTACCAGGCCCGCGACCATCTCATCCAGCGAGAGCAGCATCTCCAGCCGGTTGCGGTAGGCGCTGTCGATCATCTCCTCGGTGCCGATGGCACTCTCTTCGTCAGAGCCGGTGGCCCCCTCCTCGGTAGCTTCTTCGCCAGCGTCGGTAGTCTCTTCCACAGACTCCAAAAGAGGCAGATCTCGCACCCACTCAGGCTTGTCGCTCACGTCGGACTCATAGAACGAGGGCGGCCGTGGGGCCCCAACGCCCGGCCCGTCTTCTCCGTAAGCGCCCTCGTGGCGTGGAGCCGGCACGAACGGGCCGTGAGGGGTCCCGGGAGCCAGATACAAGAAGAACGGGCTCGGGCTGGCGGACTTGGCGACGCGCCGTACGTAGTCTCTTGCTTTATCCGCTAGTACGTCGGTCTGGTAGTCTTGCTCGTCGCCGCCGTAGGAGACAACCTGGCCGTTCTCGTTTAGCCGGTAGTCGTAGTAACTACCCCCACCGAGTACGCCATGCCATTCGTCCCATCCCGGCGGCACGTGCGTTTCCTCGTCTCTCCTCGCGTAGCCGTTCAGATACTTGCCGATGAGCGCGGTCTGGTAGCCCTCTTCCTTGAGCCAGGTGGCGACGGTCGAGTCCTCGTGCCCCATCGAGCGGAACTCGCTAAACCCCCCATCCGGGGGATTGTTCGTCCACACCTGGTGGTTGTGCGTGTACTGCCCCCTCAATATCGAAGCGCGCGACGGGCAGCACAGAGAGTGCGTCACGAACGCGTTTTCGAACGCGAGACCCTCCTCGGCGAGGAGTTGCCGGGTCTGCGGCATGTACTCGAAATCGTCCGCGCGCATATCATCGGCGAGGACGAACACGACGTTGGGCCGGTCACTGGCTTGCGCTCCGTCCCCGTCAGGCGCGGACCCCGAACATCCCACAAGGAGGGAGACCACCAGGCACAACAGGAGGATGCCCACCAAGAGCGGTGTCCTTCTTGCCCTGGCTTCACCCTTTCCGACTACGGCGCGGATACTACCTGGCTCCTGGCGCCGCCAGAACAGGGTCACTGCGCAAGCGCCATCGTCTCTTGGAGTTCTGTAGGCGTGTTCTATACACGTAGTCGGTTATATCATCGAACTGGCCTGACGAATCGGCCAATGGTGCGGAGTCGAGGGAAGCTCACCACGTCCGAGTGCGCAGCCTACGCCGTTCCGGAGACCCTTCTGCCCCCTTCGCACCGTCCAGACTCTAGTGCAGGTTGTCTTTCATTTGGCTACGCCGCTACGATGACGCTCTACACTCCTCTGTGGAGAGGCACTCGATATGCATAGTTTGTTCGAGATGGTCGAGTCTCGCGAAGTGCTCGCTAGAATGCCCGGCGACGAGGATGTTTACGTTGATGTCACTACCAAGAGAGGCATGAGGTACCTGCGCGTCTGTCTCTCGTGAGAAGTGAGCGACTTACGAAAGAGAAGGGCTCCCCAGACGGGGAGCCCTTCGTAGACGATATAGATTTACCTTACTGCGTCGCGGCCACTTTCGACTCGAAGGTGAGGACTTCGGCCCCGTCCTCCGCGCGGTCCACGACCACCGAATCGCCGGGGTCGAAATCGCCGCCGATGATGCGGCTGGAGAGCGGGTTCTCGATGTACCGGCGGATGGCTCGCGCCAGGGGTCGGGCACCGAACTTCGGGTCGTAGCCTGTCTCGGCGAGGAACTCCTTGGCAGCGTTGGTGACTTCCACGGAGACCTTCTGGCTCTCAAGGTGCTTGTTGAGCCTCTTCAGCATGATGTCCACGATGCTGAGGACGTCCTCCTTGGAGAGCGGCTCGAAGACGATGATCTCGTCTATCCGGTTGAGGAACTCCGGCCGGAAGGAACGCTCCAGAGCATCAGTCGCCCGCCGCTCGGTCTCCTGGAAGTCCACGCCATCCTGCGAGGTGAACCCGAACTGCCTGGTGGAGACCAGGTGCTGGCTCCCGACGTTGGACGTCATGATGATGACCGTGTTCTGGAAGTTCACAGTCCGGCCCTGAGCGTCCGTAAGACGCCCGTCATCCAGCAACTGCAGCATGGTATTGAACACGTCCGGATGCGCTTTCTCGATCTCATCGAACAAGACCACGCTATAAGGACGGCGCCTTACCGCTTCCGTCAACTGCCCGGCCTCGTCGTAGCCGACGTAGCCCGGAGGGGCGCCGACCAGCCTGGAGACGGTATGCCGCTCCTGGAACTCGGACATGTCTATCCGGATCATGGCTTCCTCCTCACCGAAGAGGTACTCGGCGAGCGTCCGCGCAAGCTCCGTCTTACCGACACCCGTGGGCCCGAGGAAGATAAAGCTCCCTACCGGACGGTTCGGGTCCTTGATACCGGCCCGCGCCCTACGCACCGCCTCGGCGACGGCACTGACAGCCTTGTCCTGCCCGATGACCCGCTCGTGCAGCACGGCCTCGAGGTTCAGCAGCCTCTCGGCCTCCTCCTGGACAATGTTCGTCGCGGGGACGCCGGTCCACTCCTCGAGGATGCGGGCGATGTCCTCGCGCGTCACCTCGGGGGCGTTTGACTCACGGGCGCCCGCCCAGCCCTGCTGCTGCTGGTCGAGCTCGGCCCTGAGCTGCTCGATGCGCTGCTTGATTCCGGCGGCCTTCTCGTAGTCCTCGGCCCGGACGGCGTCCTCCTTCTCGCGTTCGAGGCCAGCTATCTCTTCCTCGATGCGCCTGACGTCCACCGGCGGCACCGTCGAACGCAGGCGCACTTCGGCCGCGGCCTCGTCGAGGAGATCTATGGCCTTGTCCGGAAGGAAACGATCGGTGATGTACCGGTCGCCGAGCTGCACGGCCGCGATGATGGCGTCGTCCGAGATGTGTACGCGGTGATGCGCCTCGTAACGATCGCGCAGACCGAAGAGTATCCCTACGGCCTCGTCCACCGCCGGCTCGCTCACGAGCACGGGCTGGAAGCGCCGCTCCAGCGCCGCGTCCTTCTCGACGTGCTTGCGGTACTCGTCGAGCGTGGTAGCACCGACGACCTGCAACTCGCCGCGGGCCAACGCCGGCTTGAGCATGTTCGAGGCGTTAACGGCGCCGTCGGCCCCGCCAGCCCCGACAATAGTGTGCAACTCGTCGATGAACAGGATTATGTCCTTCTCTTCGGACTGCAGTTCCTTGATCATCTGGCTCATCCGCTCCTCGAAGTCGCCGCGGAAGCGGGTGCCGGCGACGAGAGCACCGGTGTCGAGGGCGAGCACCCGCTTGCCCTTGAGCGTCTCGGGCACCTCGTCGGAGACGATCCTCTGCGCCAACCCCTCGGCGATGGCCGTCTTACCAACACCCGGCTCGCCGATAAGCACGGGGTTGTTCTTCGTGCGCCTGGAGAGGATACGCACGACGCGCGCTATCTCCTCGGCGCGACCCATCACCGGGTCGAGCTCGCCGTTACGGGCCGCCTCGGTAAGGTCCCTGGTTACCTGATCCAGAGTAGGCGTCCGGCTCTGCGAAGCCTGCTGCCCACCGGGGCCGCCGAAACCGCCACCGCCACCAGGACCACCGGGACCGAAGCCACCACCACCGCCACCAGGACCGCCGAAACCGCCACCGCCGGGACCGCCGAAACCGCCACCACCGGCCGCGGCGCCGGGACCCATCTGTCCGCGCTGCTGCAGGAGACGTGCGATCTCACGCCTCAAGGCTTCCGCGTCGTTGGCCCCGTTGCGGGCGAGTATCTGGCAAGCATTACCATCGCCCTCACCGAGCAGCCCGAGGAGCAGATGCTCGCTCCCGACCTGACCCGAGCCCATCTGCCGCGCCGCCGTAAACGCGAGCTGCAACGCATGCTTGGCGCTCGGCGTGAAGGTGTACACCCGGTCCCCCGGCTCCCCGCGAGACTCACTGAAGCTCGAACGCATGCCATCCACGTCCGCCCCAGCACGCCTCAGGGCTTCCGTACCCAGGTTATCCCCGGTCACAATACCCGCGAGCAGGTGATCCGTGCCGATCGCCGCCGTGCGGGTCATACCGGCCGAGACCTCACGGGACCGCATCACGGCCTCCCGAGCCTCGCTCGTAAGCGCCTCGAAGAAGTTGCTCGGCCCCTGGCTCTGCTGCTGTATGAGGTTGTGCAACATCTCAAACGGGTTGCCCCCACCAGCGAAGCCACCCCCGCCCCCGATCATGCCGAGCTGCCGAGCGCACTGGGTGCATAGATAAGCCGTCGTCCGCTGCCCACCCTGCTGCCCGGAGACGTGAACACTCGCTGGTCGTATCCCACAATTCTCACATACCATCTGCTAAATATCCTCCTGAAACCTGATTCCTTATACTGTCCCTAATCCCCGTACCTGGAGAAATCTAACCAGTAGCATCTAAGTACGGCACGCTTAGATTTTATTACTTCTCAGGGGTAGATCAAGGCTATGCGGTAGCATCGGGCATACCAGGGTAAAACGGTTTCTCTACTGGATATACGAGAGCATGAGGAGGTTCGAGTAGCATGGAGGAGAGAGGTTTGGTTGGTTTGGAGGCGAGGTCGGCGGATGGGGAGATACTTGGCAGGATCTCCGGCGTCCTCACGGACGAGGAGACGGGTGAGACTACACATGTAATCGTGGCGAACGACAGGGAGGAGCAGTTGGAGTTGCCCATCTCCGCGCTCGACCTCGACCCGGAGGCAGATTTCGCCAGGTTCCACAGCGATCCTTCGGATGAAGAACCTGGAGATCACCTTGGGGATACAGAGGAGCTACAAGGCTACGCGCCCTCTCAGTCGGACGAGCCGAACGACTACGATCACGACGGGCAGTTCGTGACCACGCCGACCGACCTGGACGAGGCGCAGTCTCCGGAGGACATGGAGCGTCAGGCAGACGAGGCGGGCGGGTTCGAGGACGAAGGCTCGGACACCATCGAGTCGGGCTATCCACGCACCGACGTATACATAGACCCCGACACCGGCGAAGAGGAGTTAGACCCGGCACTGGTGGACAACGAGACCCTCCAGGACGATGTCGCGGACCTCATAAACGGAACGGAGCTAGAAGTCCGTGCGGTAAGAGACGGTGTCGTGCAGTTGACCGGCGCGATAGGCACGCGCGACGACCTCGCCGAGGTGATCGCGGAGATCATGGGCCTCGACGACGCCCTCGAAATAGATACCGCGGACGTGGATATAAGGTAGCTCTACCCGTCCGAGAGGTGACCGGCAGGGTGGCGGACGACGGTGCGTATCTTCAGCCCGCCTCGCACCCGCTGGGTGAGGTCTACGGTCATCTCCACGGGTTCACAGGCGGCGGCGAGGTCTTTCAACAGGGTCGCCGCCATATCCTCGGCGAACGCCCCTCTATCCCTGTATCCCCATAGATAGAGTTTCATGGCCTTGGATTCCAGTAGCCGTGTTCCTGGACGATAGCTCAGCTTGAGTTCGTAGAAGTCCGGTTGTCCGGTGACCGGGCAGATCGCCGTCAGTTCGTCCGTCGAGAACTCGACGACCGCGTCGGTGTACGTGTGGTTCCACGGCACCGTGTCCAGTTGGTCCGCCCCGATAGGCCCCCGCGTCTCGCGCCCCAACACCCGTTCGTTCTCCTGCTGCATCTCGCAAGCCCCTTGCTAAATCTCTCCGGTCATTTCGTAGATACTAACCCACGGACATTAGCTGTCCCACGGTGGACGTCGCGTCCTGGCGGGGTCCTAAAATCTCTTCGAGATGGGTATGATGAGAGGATGGGGTAATTGGTACATGGGTTCGCGTGTTGTTGCAGGATAGATGAGGAGGTAGTTAGATGAAGATATCGTTGCTCGGCCCGGTTGGCAGTGGCAAGGGTACTCAGTCACAGCGGGTCTCGCAGGCGCTCAACTGGACTCGCATCTCGACCGGGGATCTGGTGCGGGACCAGATCGAGGCCGACACAGAGCTCGGGCGCGAGTTGAAGGGCTACCACGACAGGGGCGAGCCGGTCCCGGACGACATTATTTTGAGGCTTACGATACCCCAATTGCAGCCGGCAGGTGGTTGGATCCTGGACAACTGTCCGCAGAATATGGAGCAGGCCCGCAAACTGGACGAAGAGCTAGAGAAGCGCGGCATCAGCCTGGAGCGTGTGGTTATGCTCGAAGGACCGAGCGACGATGAGTTGATCGAACGCATCACCAGCGGTAGACTGACCAGCCTGGCTACCGGCAGGGTCTACCATCTGGAGAACGACCCGCCACCGGACGAGAACGAGGGCCAGGATCCCGGGCCGTTCGTACAGCGCGACGACGACACGGAGGAAGCCATCCGGCGGCAACTCGAAGCCTACCGCAAGGAGGCCGAGGAGATCAAAGAACACTACGACGAGCGAGGCGTCCTCGCTATCGTGGACGCCGGTCAAGAGGTGACCAAGATCACCGAAGACATCATCGACGCGCTCGGTCACCCGCCAAAGAGGTAACGTTGCACATATACAGCGACCCCGCCTCCGAACATCACCTCGAAAACATACCCCACATAGAAGCCCCGGCGAGGTTCCCCGCCGCACTAGCCGGTGTCCAATACGCCCAAGAGTCCGGCACGCGGCTAGAGCATCGCACCTGCAAGCCAGCCCCGAGATCCGCCCTCGAAGACGCCCACGCCCCCTCCTACCTGGACCAGCTCGAAGAACTCTGCGCGTCGGGCGGAGGTTACCTGGATTTCGACACCGCCCTCGACCAGCACTCCTGGAGCGCGGTAACGCTCGCGAGCGGGGCGGCGATCGGGGCGGTCGAGAGCGCCCTCTCTGGGACGCCGGCCTTCGCAATAGTCCGTCCACCGGGCCACCACGCCGGTAGAGACTACGGGATGGGCTTCTGCCTCATCAACCACATCGCCGTAGCCGCAGAATACGCCCGCTCGCAGGGTATCGAAAGGGTAGCCATCCTGGACTGGGACGTCCACCACGGCAACGGTACCCAGGACATCTTCTACTACAGCGGCGACGTACTGTACCTCTCAGCCCACCGAAGCCCCTTCTACCCCGGTACCGGCGGCGCCCGCGAGATTGGAGAGGGACGGGGGCAGGGCTTCACGGTGAACGCACCTCTGCCCGCGCGCTCCGGAGAAGACCTCTACGCGGCGGTGTTCGCCGGCCTCTTCATCCCCATACTACGCGAGTTCCGACCCGGCTTGATCCTGGTCTCCGCCGGCTACGACGCTCACCGCGCCGACCCGCTGGGAGGGATGCAACTGGAAGGCGACTCCTTCGGGCGCTTCACGGCGGAGCTAACGGCCGTGGCCCGCGAGGTCGGGGCGGCTCCCCTGGCACTCTTGCTCGAAGGAGGCTACAACCTCGACGCACTCACCCAAAGCGTCGCCGCCACCATAAATGGAGCAGAGCAAGAAGCGCCCGGCTGGGAGTACGCGGCAGACGCAGGTTCTGTCGAGGCTGCCCGGAGAGCTTTGGCCCCCTTCTGGCACAGCCTCCGGTAGAATCCAGGTTATGGAAGATAGAAGTGATCTGTTGGCGCGGCTGCGTGATCCACAGCCCGAGGACGTAACCCTGCCTGCGGATGCGGATGCGTATCTGCGCCGCAGCCCGGACGACACGGAGGTGAGGGAGGCCCGTGAGAGGCTGCCCGAGCTCGACCAGAGCGAGTAACCTCCGCGAAGAGTGAGCTAGAGAGACTCCGGGACAGATAGAGGAGAGATGTGACTAAAGTAATCTTGTTCAGCACCACGAGTTGCTCCTGGTGCCGCCGGGCAAAGAAGTATTTCAAAGAGAATCGCGTCTCGTTCAACGAAGTAAACATCGAGCGCGATGCCTCCGCCGCGCGCACTATCCAGAAAAAGACCGGCCAGACAGGTGTACCGGTCATAAAGATCGGCAGCAAGTGGATCGTAGGCTTCGACAAGCCCGCTATCGAGCGCGAGTTGAGTCGCAGCGCGTAACTAACAGGGCATCAAGTAGAACGTGGTTTCTTCGGCAGCGGCCGACGTTCCTGCGCCGGGTCGATAGTTCCGAAACTTTCGGGTGTGTGTAGCCCTGTAAGCATGCAAGAGAGTTACCGGAGAAGGCTCCTCACGTCCGAGGCGAGCGCTTTACTGCGCTAGCGCGCAGCCGTCTTTGCGCGGGTCGCTGCCGCAGGCCCGGACGTCGTTCTCCAAAACACGGATTAGTTGGGCGCCACCGGCCGGGACCACGTAGTTCTCCCCCACCTCGACCCGGTGGCCCATACTCCGCAGCCTCTCGACCTCGGGCTCCGGGACACGTCCCTCGAGGAGCAGCGTGTCGGTCTTGTGGAAGTGGCGGGGGTGGTCGACGGCCTCCTGGGGGCTCATACCGAAGTCTACGAGGTTGGAGATCACCTGAGCGTGACCCTGAGGCTGCATTGGCCCGCCCATCACGCCAAAGGTCGCCCAGAGAGCGCCGGTAGCGGAGTTCGTCGCGAGGCCCGGGATGATGGTGTGCATGGGACGTCTGCCAGGGAGGAGGGCGTTGGGATGACTCTCGACCAGGCGGAAGGAGTGACCTCTGTTCTGCAGGCACACACCGGTCCCGGAGGCCACGATGCCGCTCCCGAAGCCCATAAAGAGGCTGTTGATGAACGAGCAGCCGTTCCCCTCAGCGTCCACGGCGCAGAGATAAGTGGTGTCGCTTCCGCGGACGGGCTCCGGAGACGGCCTGGCCGCCCGGTCGCGAGATATGCGCTCGCGCAGACCGGCAGCGTACTCTTTCGAGAGCATCTGCTCCGCCGGTATATCCCCGAATTCCGGGTCTCCTACTTTCTCGTAGAGGTCCCGGAAGGCAATCTTCTTGGCCTCGGCTTCGAGGTGTATCCGCTCCGCGCTCGAAGCGCCGAGAGCACCGACATCGAAGCCTTCGAGGATGTTGAGAATCTCCAAAGCCGCGATGCCCTGACCGGGAGGCGGTATCTCGTAGACCCGAACGCCCCGGTAGTCGGTTTGTATCGGTTTTACCCATAGGGTTTTGTGGGCTCTCAGGTCCTCCTCGTCGAGGTAACCGCCGGCCTCCCGCACGGAACGGGCGATGCTTTGGGAGATCTCGCCATCATAGAGAACACGGGCGCCGTTCTCAGCGACGGCTGCGAGCGTGCGGGCGAGGTCTGGCTGGTGGAAGAGCTTCCCGGCCTCGGGGGCCTGGCCTTTCGGAAGTAGGGCACGAGTCGCGGCCTCATTCTTATGGAGCAGGACCTCGCCTAACTTCCAGTAGCGGGCGACGACTTCGGAGACCGGGTAACCCTCCTCGGCGAGTTCTCGGGCGGGCTCGAGTAGGCGCGCGAGCGGTAGGTTGCCTAAAGCGCTTGCGGCGTCTTCCCAGAGCCGGACGGCCCCCGGGGTCGTAACGGAGAGACCGCCGCGCTCGGGCATCTCCTTTATGCCCCGGGCGCGCAGCTTCTCGATGGTGGCGTTCCGGGGAGACCGACCGGAGCCGTTCGCGCCCCGCACGTATCCCGTCTCGGATTCATAAAAGAGCAGGAAGGCGTCGCCACCCATACCGGTTGTCATTGGGGCGAGGACGGCCATCGCGGCGGCCATCGCCACACAGGCGTCGGCGGCGTTTCCTCCCTCGTCGAGGGTCCGGATACCCACGAGCGCGGCTTGCGGATGCTCGCAGGAGACGGCGCCCCGCGTCCCGTACACCGTCGAACGCCCCCCGGAGTCGGGGCGTCGTGTGCCTCTCTCCTTCACGGTCCCGCCCCTTTCCCGGAGCAACTCTGGAACTTCTCTTACAGTTTATAGGTTCTACCTAAGGGTATAGTGTGTTCAGGGAAAACAACACAGGAGGTAAGGTGTGAGTACAGGCAAACTCGTTTACATAGCATCCACTCTCGCTTCGATCTTGATCTCGATTTCGTTGTACCGCAGTGAGCGTCAGACGTTGGCGATCTTCGTCGGCCTCTGGGCCCCGACTATCCTTAGCCTCGGACAGGCCCTCGTAGACGAGGAGAGCTAGACCCTCCCGAACTAGCGGAACCATTCCGCAAATTTCACAGGCATTACCAACGGACGTGCGGATCTACCGCACGCCCGTTAGTTTGTCAGGATAGCTGGGTGCAAGCCCACGATATAGTGACCGGAAGCCGTGTTAGTTAGATAGATCCGGCAACGGTTTCCGTCAGCTTGTGACTTCTTCGATGCCCGCAATCGTGAGACGAAGAGCCCCTAATCGTGGTCGGCCTCAGATCCAACCTTCCCTTCGAGATACTCCGCTACCACCCGGAGCTCTTCCAGGCCCAGGACTCCCGCCCGCCACACAACGTGGTCGCACATAACGTACGCTCCAGGTCTGCTGCAAGCTTTCGCGGCGGCCCCCCGCAAGACCCGGCGCGCTCTACGGATCGCAGCGGCCTCGCTCTCGATAGCCTCCTCCCCTCCTGTATGCCAATGCTTGCCGACGCTAACCGCCTGACACTCCACCGCTGATCTACGCTGAGGCTTCACTGGTGTAAGACGAACCAGGCTCGACCTGTAGACCCGCCGGAGGCTTGACTTCCGCGTGACGATCACTTTGAAGCGTTGCTTGAGGGTGGTTTCGCGTCCGCCAGACGCTAGACTCTGCCGAACTCGCGGAGCAAGTCGGTGAGCGGCACGCGTTTGACTATCGGCCTGCCGTGGGGGCAGACCTCCCCAAACTCCGTAGCTGACCATTCCTTTAGCAGCGAGACCATCTCCTCCCGCGTGAGGCTCTCCCCGAACTTCGTGGAGCCCCGGCAGGCCAGGGACTTGGCCAGGTCCTCACCGCCCGCGAGAGCTTCCAGCGCGCCCAGGAAAGCTCCTTCGGGATCCGTTACCGTCTCAGGGGCCGCAAGCAGACGTACCGCCTCTACCCCGAACGGTTCCATTCTGAAGCCCAAGGCTCCGAACTCGACCTCGAAATTCCATACTTCCGGGGCGAGGTCGGCGGGGAGTTGGACTACGATTGGGAGCGTGAGGTCGACGGGTATGCCATGAACATTCTTCAGGAGCTTCTCGTAGAGGATGCGCTCGTGCGCGCCGTGCTGGTCCAGGATGATCAACTCTTCCCCGGCCTCCGCTATTATGCACCGCCCCGCGAACTGCCCGATCGGCCTGAGATCGGCGTCTCCCTCCAGCGCCGGCCCCGCTCCACCCTCCTCCCTCTCCGGAGCCAGGGCGCTTCTTATAGCACCGACGACCAACGGATAGGCCGAACGGCCACCCCTCAGGCGCACGGCGCTCTTCGCCGGATGGACGTTCACGTCCACCTCTCCGGGGCCGAGGTCCAGGCGCAGGAAAGCCGCCGGATGCCTTCCCTTGGGCAATAGATCCGCGTACGCTTTCGCAACCGCCGGGGCGAAGGAATCCGTGTGCACGACCCGTCCGTTCACTGCGACGTGCAGGTAACGTCGCGTCGGGAAGCTGACGGAGAGCGGGCTGACGAGCCCCCACACCGGTCCTCCCACTACTTCGTCGAGCGGCACGAGGCTCCGGGCCAGCGAGAGTCCGTGCACCTGGGCCGCCCGTTCCCGCAGGTCGGCGGCAGCGGGTAGCACGAGGAGACCGCGGCCGTCCGCCTTGAGGAAGAAGCCGGCTTCGGGACGGCTCAGGGCCAGAGCCTCCACAACGGTCGTAACCGCGTTGGTTTCAGATCTCTCCGTTCCAAGAAATCCCCGGCGCACGGGGAGGTTCATGAACAGACCGCGTGCTTCGACGGTGGTTCCTACCGGGTGGGCGGCGGGTGAGCGTTCCGGGGGCGCGCCGGCGAGTACCTGGACGCGGGTGGCACAGGTTTCGCCGATTGTGCGGGTCGTAAGGGTCAGGGCGGAGACCGAGGAGATTGCGTGTAGCGCCTCACCCCGGAAGCCTAGAGAGAGGACCTGAGCCAGGTCTTCGGCGCAGGAGATCTTGCTAGTCGCGTGACGCCCCACCGCCCTCTCGGCGTCGTCTGGAGACATCCCCGAACCATCGTCACGCACCCGGAGTAGGGAGACTCCACCGCCTTCTATCTCCACCTCCACGCGGGATGCTCCGGCGTCGAGCGCATTCTCCACGAGCTCCTTCACGGCCGAGGCCGGGCGCTCTATTACCTCTCCGGCGGCGATCCTATGGGCTACGTCGGGTGGGAGGACGTGGACCCGGCTGCCGTACCCGGCGGGAGATTCGGAGATCGACTGTGGAAAGAGCTTCATCGCACTAGCCTGCGAAGTCCTTGACGCCCTCGGCCTCCAGACGCGTGAGGATGTCGCTGGCGCGATCGGTGACCTGGCGCGGGAGGCCGGCGAGGCGGGCGACGTGGACACCGTAGGAAGAGGACTCGGCGCCCTGCTCGATACGGTGGAGAAACACGATCTCGCCGCCCACCTCCTCCACTGCGGCCTTGTGGTTCTCGCAGCCGGGCAGGATGTCCGCGAGCCTCGTGAGCTCGTGGTAGTGGGTGGCGAAGAGCGTCAGGGACTGCACGTCGTCGTGCAGGTACTCGGCGATGGCCCAGGCGAGGCTCATCCCGTCGTAGGTAGAGGTGCCGCGCCCGACCTCGTCCAGGATCACGAGCGAACGCTCGGTGGCGGCGTTCAAGATGCTCGCCGCCTCGGTCATCTCGACCATGAACGTGGACTCTCCGCTCGCCAGCCGGTCCTCGGCGCCTACCCGGGTGAAGATGCGGTCCACGACTCCTAGAGTCGCCTCTTCGGCGGGGACGTAGGAACCGGTCTGGGCGAGCAGCGTTACTATCGCGACCTGGCGGAGGTAGACGGACTTTCCAGCCATGTTCGGGCCGGTGATGATCTGGAGCCGCGAGGAGCCGTCTACCCGCGTGTCGTTGGGAACGAACGGCATCTCCAGGTTCTTCTCGACTACGGGATGTCGTCCCGCTACTACGCGAAGCCCGCGCTCCCCACTGATCTTTGGCCGGCAATAGCGAAGCTCGCCCGCGGCGGCAGCGAAGGACGAAACCACGTCCACGACGGCTATCGCCCGCGCCACGCGCTGCAACTGCGGGGCGGCCTCCTTCACGGCGGCCCGTATCTCTACGAGGATCAGCCGCTCCAACCGCTCGACCTCATCGCGCGCCGTGAGCATCCTCGACTCGTGCTCCTTGAGCTCCACCGTAACGTAGCGAGCAGCGTTCTTGAGGGCCTTGCGATGCTCATAGTAGGGCGGGACGGCCTGCCCCTCCTTGCCCGCGACCTCGATGAAGTACCCCTCGCCGTCCCGGTAACCGACCTTCAAGGTCTTGAGGCCGGTCTTGAGGCGCTCACCGGCCTCGAAGCGGGTCAGCCACTCGTGAGCGCCGTCTCGGAACTCGCGGGCGTCGTCAAGCTCCGAGGAATAACCAGCCCGGATGACCTCGCCGGACTCCTCGGAGATGGCCGCCGCCACGAGCTCCCTGACCCCCGGTGGCTCCTCCATCGCCGCGAGCACCCTGTAAAGCAGCGACTCCGCGGGGGCGACGGGCGCTAGCGTCTCCTTCAACGGACCGATCGCTTCGAGAGCGCTCCTCAGGCTGAGCAGGTCGTTCGGGGAGGCGGAGAGCCGTACGATGCGGGTGGCGATACGCTCGATGTCCGGGATGCGCGAGAGGTGTTCGCGCGCCTCCTCGCGCAGCATATAATCTCCAACGAGAGAGTCTACGGCTTCGAGACGCTGATTTATGCGGTCGACCTCCAGCAGTGGGCGCTCCAGCCAGCGCCGCAGGGTACGCTGGCCCATCGGTGTCTTTGTCCGGTCGATGGTCTTTATGAGGTCGTCCAGCCCGAGGTTGCGCCGGGTAGCAGCGTCGAGGACCATCCCCGAGCCGGGCGAGTAGGGCCTGAAGGTGACCACCTGCTCCGGCGGGCTCCCGCCACGCAGGGAAGAGAGGTACTGGAGCAGGGCTCCCGCGGCGCCGACCAGGGCGGGCCGCCCGTCGAGGCCGAAGCCCTTGAGACCAGATACCCTGAAGTGTCTCTTTAGCGCCTGTTCACCGGCGGAGGGTTCGAAGGTCCAGCGAGGGGCCGGGCTGATCGTGGCGCGCGCCTTCGGGAGATCCTCGGCGGCGGTGCGCTCGGGGACGACCAGCTCGCGCGGCGACCAGCGTTCCAGCTCGGCGGCGACCTCTTCCTCGGAGACCTCGGTCCCGGTGAACTCACCCGTGGAGGCTTCGACGACGGCTACCCCGGCGCGCCCGTCCTGGCGGAAAACGGCGGCGAGGTAGCTCGATTCCCCGGCAGGGAGGACTCCGTCCTCGATCACGGTCCCCGGCGTTAGGATGCGCGACACCTCGCGAGTAAACTGCTTCGGCTTCGTCGGGTGCTGGCGCTGCTCGGCGACGGCGACGGAGTACCCCTTACGGAGCAGCGTCGCCGTGTGTTCCTGCAGGGAGTGGCCCGGTACCCCGGCGAGCGGGACGCGACCCCCAGCGTAGCCCGCCGCCTCGCGGCTCGTCAAGCGGATCGAGAGCGCCTGCGAGATCTTCTTGGCATCTTCTTCAAAGGTCTCGAAGAAAGTGCCGACCTGATAGAAGAGTATGGTCCCTGCCGGTAACTGCGCTTTTAGCTCAGCGTAACGTTCTAACATAAGGCTATTCTACGGCGAAGGTCTCCCTTCGTCAGCCCCGAAAGTCCTCGGCACTCGGTCCGCGGCGGCTTGATGTTCTAGTTGAGAGGGAACAGGTTCTTTGGGCCTTGTTTGTCATCCACGGTAGGCGGAGTGTAACTGCTACGGCTCTCGTGCTGTCTTAGAGAGGTGTGGGTCCGATTCCTGAGAGATGCTGACGTGACGTGAAAGCTAACCACAGGAGGCCGGACCCACGCTTGTATTCTACCCAACCGGTATACCTCCCGTCGCCCCTATAAGTGCTCATTACGGACCTGAAAGATCCTATCTGCGATCCCACCCCGGTTAGATATGCCCCCGTGTTCGGGATCGTCGTTCGACTCGATATGAGTTGATCGCAACCGATTTCACCATACGGATGTCTCTTCGGGAGACAGCGACAGGCAGTCGTAGCTGACTCGCGGATGCAGCGTCGTCTCCTGAGGCGCCTGACTACTTTCTGAAGTTACGACGTACGCTTACTGTTGTTGTGGAGCTGCGTGACCCGTTCTACTGCTCTCTTCCTACTCTTGTGACTGTGATAAGTCTCGCTTCCGGCCTGTGCCGCCCAACTTCCGTGCCAAGACCATACCCGCCCTATGACCTGTTCCCCTACCACAACGTCATAACTATTCTGACCGGTCTTGCGCAGGTTCGTTTCCATACTCTGATTCTACGCGCAGCGTATCCCCCATGCTACAAGCTCAGTGGTCAGGTCCGGTAGCCCCACCACTCCGAAATACTGTAATGACCCCCCACATGCTGACCAACGCCCACACCCCTTCCAACAGAATGAACCCTATCTGCTGGTCTATGATGGCAACCACCGTAAGGATTCCCGACCCCACGAGATTGAGCAGCGAGTACCAGATGCTAGACGTACCCATCCAGTGCCCAAGATTCGCCACAAACGCCCCAAGAATGAGTAGTGCCCCAACGACCGAAACCAACTGAACCACGACCGCCCCCTTTACTCGTTACCGTTACCCTTGTCTCTGCCTCTAACGCCGCCGTCATAGGCATTGGAACAAACCTTCGCACCTCAGCTTCACCGGAGACAAAGAGTATGGTACCTGCTGGTAACTCTGGACCTTGAACTCAGCACAGTTTCCCAACATAGGACTATTGCACGGCGCACGTCCCCCTTCCACCAGCCCCGAAAGTCCTAGAAACTCCGGCTTACGACGGCCACGCGAGCGCCTTTGTACGGATGGCGCTCGCGCGGTTCGTAGATGGGTCTTCCTTGCGGGGGGTTAGCCTCGGGCCGTGCCGTTAGCCGTGGGCTTTATATTCTGATTGAGGCGGAACAGGTTGGTCGGGTCGTACTCGTTCTTCAGGGCGACCAACCGCTCGTACTTTCCGGACCCGAAAGAGGCTTTGAGCTTGTCCTCGCTCTGGTCGCTTGTGAAGTTCAGGGAGATACCCGGGGTGGAGAAAGGCTCCAGCGCCTCCAGGAACTCGCGGGTCCAGGCGATGTGGGTATCCGACTCCGCCGGGTTCTCCCACATAGAGAGCGCGTGAAGGGCGTAGGCTGCATCCCGGCCGCCGAGGGCGGTCTCGTCCTCTCCCACGCGGTTGATCGCACGCCCCATGGGTTGTATCACCGCGTGCGTGAACGGCGAGGTCATCCCGGCCGCGTGGGTCACGATGGTGTTGATCGCTTCGTCGCCCAGACCATACAGGTTCTCGGCCTTCCAATAGTTGTTCCGTCCCGGAGGGCTTCCGGGGTCCAGCAAGGTCTGGATCACCGTGTACGGCATGGGCTGGACGAGGTCCACCTCCGGACCAAGCTCCTTGAAGGGCCGGACCCACTCCTCGCCCTCTTCCGGCGGTCCGGCATAGCAGACGATGAGGCCGACGACGATCTGGCCCTTCATATGCTCCGGCACGAACGGCGCGGGCGGCGCGGTGAGGAACGCGGCAGCGCCGCCGAGCTCGTCCGGGGCCGTCTCCATGTAGCCGCGCCAGAAGCGCAGGATCTCGCCAGCCCTGGAGAAAGAATAGAGGAGCATGCCGCCCAGCAGGATCGGGCCGACGGGATGCAGCCGGTACTTAAAGGAGGTAACGATCCCGAAGTTCCCGCCGCCACCACGCAGGCCCCAGAAGAGGTCTTCGTTCTCCGCCTCGCTCGCCCTGAGGAAGCGGCCATCTGCCGTAACAACGTCGGCCGAGATGAGGTTGTCGCAGGTCAACCCGTACTTGCGCTCCAGCCACCCGCTCCCACTGCCTAGAGTGAGGCCCGAGATGCCGGTGTGAGTAACGCGCCCGCCGGTGACCGCGAGGCCAAAGACCTGGGTCTCGCGGTCGAACTCGCCCCACATGACGCCGGCCTGAGCAAGGACCGTGCGGGCATCGGGGTCTACCCTGATACCTTTCATCGGGGAGAGGTCGATGACTATACCCCCGTCGCACACCCCGTAGCCAGGCACCGAGTGGCCGCCGCCGCGCACCGCCACCACCAGCTCGTTCTCACGGGCGAAGTTCACGGCCGCTATAACATCAGCCACGCCCGTGCAGCAGGCGATCAGGGCCGGGTACCGGTCGAACATCGCGTTGAAGACAGCGCGCGCCGCGTCGTACCCATCGTCGCCACGCCGGATGATCTCACCGCGAAAGTCCGCCGCGAACTCCTGAACGGCCGTCTCCTGAAGCGGTTTCCCCAAAGGCACACCTACGGGGACGGCTTGCTGGTCTGCCATGAGATCTCCTTCCGCTTTTGCGCCGCTCTACTATTCGACAATATCCTGAGTTCGGGGTCTTGGGAAGACCTCGCCGGGGCATTCCGCGGAAAGATTGCGTAAGAGGATCGTCCCGCAGGTAACTGAACTTTAAGCTCGATGTAACACTCTACAAAGACGCTTGTCCTACACGGTAGTCGGAGTGTAACTGCTACGGCTCTCGTGAAGCTGTCTCTAGACCACCACCTACCCGATACCGGAGACTGTTGAAATGCCGAATACCGGCTTCGATGTGGGGAAAGGCGCTCGTATTCGGGTAGTATGGGCGCGGGGCTCAGATGAGTCCGCGGGTGACGAGCGAGGCTCCGAGGGGGCGGAAGGAGGCATACGTTGAGCGAGGGGAGTTACGGAAGGAGAGCCGAGAGGTCCGAGCATTTCGGGGGAGAGTCGCAGGGACTGCGGGAGGGGAGCCCGAAGCTTACCGAGGCCCTAGGACGCGGGAGCTTCGTCGCGGTTAGCGCCCGGGTGGGTAATGATCTTTCGGGCTACGTGTGTGACAGGGACGACTCGGGGCTTTTGCTCGACGTCCGCGACCCGAGCGGAGACCCCGGCGGGTACGAGTTCCTGCCCTGGTCGAGCATCGAGCGGGTGAGGGTCTAAAAGGCCTCGCGTTCTACGGTATCCCGGCGTCTCCTACGCCGAGGAGGATCAGGACGGCGATCAGGATAGGCTGGTGGATGAGGTAGACGGGGAGCGAGTGCCTTCCCAGAAAGGCCAGGGGCCGGGTCGACGGTGGTTGGAGGCCGGGGCGGGCGGTCTGCTGTTTCTCACGACCGCCGTAGAGCGCGTTGCCGGCGGCGACGCCGAGGAGCATCATGCCGAACCAGGGCAGGAGCGGCCAGTAGTCGAGCATGAAGAACGTGGGGTCCGTCCCGAGCCATACCAGCCAGGGGTTGTTCACATCGAGGCTGCGCAGCGACACACCGGCGGCGAGGCAAATGATGCCGAGGATGACGTTTGGGAGCTTCAGGTTCAGGAACGGGTAAGCGAGGATTATCGAGGCCCCGATCAGGTGCAGGATACCGAACACTATTATCCCGTCAGGAGCGAAGAGCCAGGTCAACAACGTAATTACCATCCCGTAAGAGAAGATCCGCAACCCACGCGCGAGATACTTCCCGAACAGCCCTCGCCCCGGCTGATGCGCGGTCGCCCTTCTGTAACTGAGCGTCAGCGAGAGGCCGGCGAGGAGGATGAAGGTACCTCCGATCACGCGCGCTATGTCCAGCCCGAGCCCGGACGTGAAGAACCTTACGTCGAAGAGGCCGAAGTAGGCCAGGTCGTACGAGAAATGATACAGGACCATAGCGACCACGGCCAGCCCGCGAATTACGTCTATCCGCCACAACCTCTCTCGCACCACCGGATCTTAACCCACGCAAGACGGAACCGCGAAGACGCGTTTACAGCTAGAGTTATTGCATCGCCTCACGCAACGAGCGAACCACGAAGCCGTCCAAGCGCACGAAGGCTGGGACGTCCCGGAGCGAGAAGCCGACCTCGGAGTGGTCTATCGCCTCGGAGACTGTAACCCTATGGTCATCGGCGATGCGGCCGAGCGCGAACGACTCGGAGACCGGGAAATACTTGTCCCTGGACCCGGAGGCGAGCTCTACGGGCGCCGTTATCCGCTCTTCCCCCGCGAGCGGCGAGAGGCTCTCCATCTTCACGCGAATCTCCGGCGAGAGCGCCTCGTAAAGCTCGTCGAAGCGTTCCGGGTCCTCGTTGGCGAGCAGATCTACGACGCCGTGCGCCTCCGCCGAGAGGTCGCCGGTGGGGCGGCCGCGGAGGCTGGCTAGAGGGTCGGGGGCCAGGCGGTTTACCTCGTCGAGCTCCGCACGCAGCGCGTCCCGGTCCTCCCCGGGCGGGAGCGCCGCGAGCATTGAGCGAGCAATAGCATATGAGAGAAAGGGGTCGACGCCGTAGGGTAGATATTCTCCGTTCTCCTGGTAGTGGCCGGTGGTGGCGATGTCGAGGACGGTTCGTATGTCCGTATAGGGGGCGATGCCGGCGACGACCGAGACGCGAGTCGACACTTCCGGGTCTTCGGCGGCGAGCAGGGAGAGGGTTGCCCCGGTGGAGACCCCGATGAGGGCGGTCTTGCCGTCGCGGGCGTCGGGGCGGTCGGCGACGGCGCGGGTCATCTCCACGGTCGAGGAGACGGTATCGACGGTGATCTCGTCGGTCGTCAGCCCCGGCAGGTCCGGGACCACGACGAGGTATCCGGCCCGGGCGAGCCCGTCAGCGAGGTTCCGGACCTCCGGGTAGTCGCGCCCCTCGGGGATCGTACCGTTTACGAAGAGGATCGCGGGCCACGGTCCCTCACCCTCGGGCTTCATCACGAGCGTTGGACGGCCCGCGAAGACGGTGTCCTCGACGGCGGGTTCCCGTGTGACGACCTCGATAACTGGAGTGAGGCCGGGTGTCTCCAGGACCGAAGAGAGCACGATCACCGCCCGTACCTGCGCCATTACGGAGGACCAGCCCACAACGACGACCACAATCGTTGCGGTCACGAGCAGCGCCAACACGAAGAGCCACCGACGCCTGACCTCCAAGCCCCCACGTCCACCCTCCAAGTTGTTTCGTCCAAACCACAGTGTACTCCTGGTGCTCATGAGCGCATTCTAGGTTCGAGTTCCGCCGGCCGCGTCCCTCCAGAAGGACTATTTCCGTCCTGCGGAACTATCCTCGGCCACCTTCTCACGAACCACCTTTGTCGAGCAGATACTTTTATTGTCAGATGCTCAGACTAATCTGCAAAGTACGTACGAGCAGTGTTTCCCGGGCGTACCTATCGGGCAACATACTATCTGCTTGTACCGGACAAACCGAAAGAAAGGAAACAGGATGGCTGACGCATCGAGACAACCCAAGGACAAGAACTACAACCTGATAACTGCGCTCTACCAGGCATCTGATAACGCCGAAACGGCCAAGACCTACGCGCAGGACGCCCAGAACGAAGGCGACCAGGAACTCGCGAATTTCTTCGAGATGATTATAGAGAACAACCAGAAGGCGGCCCAGCAGGCCAAGGAGATGCTCGTGCCCCGGCTGCAGAACGAGCAAGAGTAAAAGTACCAACCAAGCGCGCTGCGGCGGGCCGTTGTACAACGGCCCGCCGTGACAAGAGAAGAGGGCCAGGGTCGTAACCCCGGCCCTCTTCTCACTGCGCAAGAGGCACTCCAGGCCGAGAGCGAGAAGTGTACCCGACCCTCCTGGTGCCGGAGGCCTTACAGACCGGGCCGCTAGCTAGTAGCAGAACCTCCGTTGCCCTGATTACCGTTGGCGGAACCTTCGATCTGGATGTGCTTGGGCTCCCGGCTCGCGGCAGCCCCCTCCAGCGTCACCTCTAGCACACCGTCCTGGAAGCGGGCCCTGATGTTGTCTTCCTGCACGCCCTCGGGCATCTGCATGCTGCGCCTGAAAGAACCGCTTCTGCGCTCCCGGACCAGGTAGCCGCCACGTTCTTCCTCATGCTCCTCCTCGCGCTTGCCCGCGATGGTGAGCACTCCGTCATGCACCGTGATGTCCACGTCCTCCAGCTTCGCACCGGGCAACTCGGCCCGAACCACCAAGTCACCCTGCCGGTGGAGTACGTCCACCGCCGGAGCCCACTCCGAAGCCTGCGCCCTCTGCTGGCCCGAAGACCGGCGTACTATGCCACCGAACATCTCGTCGAAAAGGCGGTTCATCTCGCTCTGCGCGTCGTAAAATCCCCGGCCCCTGAACGGACTAATCGCCATACCCACTACCTCCTTATCTCAACGGCCCCAACCGGGGCATCCTCTTTACTGATGTCGTCATTATACCCTTTTACTACAATTTGTAAACAGTTTCGAGACAATTTTTTGTGTTACAGCACAGTAAATGTACAGCTTATGGTATAGTCAGCGTCTAAAAGCTAGAGGGATATTTTATGGAGACAGGTGAGGTACGGATCAGGTTAGCGGTTCTCCGCGAGAGGCAGATGTGGACTCAGGGGCGGTTGGCCGAGGAGGCGGGTGTAAGTCCGACGACCGTTTCGGGGATCGAGAGCGGCAGGATCTCGCGCCCGCACTTCGGCACCATTAGGAAGTTGGCCGGGGCTCTAGGGGTTGACCCGCGGGAGCTGCTCTCCCCCCAAGATCCTGAGATGCAGCCACGCGCCGCGGCGTCCCTTTCGCTCGCATGGGCGATATCCTCGCGCGAAGAAGAGTTCGAGGAGGGCCTCGAAGGGGCTACGCTCGGCGGTCTGCTGGCCCTTTCCCAGAGGCTTGCGGAAGAGCAGGAACGCTTGCGCAAGCTCTACGGGGAGGCGCGGGGCGCCGAGCAGCGGCGGTCCATAAAAGTACGCATCCGCGATGTAGCCGCCCAGCACGGGTCGGTGGGAGCCTCTATCGCATACCACCCCGACCTCGAAGCCTCTCCGGAAGAGCGAGACCCCGGTTAGTAACCCAACCGGTCCGACGAACTGGGGCGGGAGATGTCACCAGACGGCCCTCGTACCGACCATTCTTTAGTTGGGTAGAGCTTTACGCAAAGCGCCCTCGGCTTTACTGACCGAGGGCGCTTCTACTTTCGTATTTGTGGCCTTGTGCCGGATCCGCTCCGGCGGCCGGACCTGGATCAGGCGTGGCGCATACGCCGGAGCAGCACTGCCATACCGATGACCATCACCGCGCTAATTCCAAAGACCGTGGGCAAAAGGGTATCGCTGCCGCCGGACTTTGGCAGAGGTTCGCTGGTCCCGGAGCCCTTTATCTCCCCGGCGGCGATCCGGTCCCCCGACTCGCCAGAGGGATCGGTCTCGTAGTCGTCGGCCTTGTCGTGGATGATCAGCGAGCTGCCGTCCGAGTCGAGGATGGAACGTTCGCCCTTGGAGAGCGTTATCCGGTCGGTCGTCGTCGTGTAGCTGACGGTCCCGTCCTCGGCGACGTTTATGTTCTCGAGGTCGCCCTCGTGTGGCCCCTCGGGGTTGTTGAACCCGTGCTTGTAGTCCGCCGGGTTGTGGTGCTCCCCGGCGCTCTTGAAGTCCGACGAGCTGATGTCGCTCTTCTCGTGGATGTGGATGCCGTGCTCGCCGGGCGGCATGTCCTTACCCTCCACGGCGATGGTCACCCCTTCCGGTCCCTCCGTAAAGTTCGCGTCCCCGACCGGGTTTCCATCCGTATCTTCAAGCTCCGCCGTGGCCGTGCCAACGCCTTGTGCTACCGCTATGCCGGCGCCAAGAGCCAGCAGCAGCGCCCCGACCAGCACGAACAATCCGGTCTGTCTTTTCCTCACAAGCCTCTCCTCTCCGTCCCGAACAACTCTATCCTCGCGCGACCTCTTGGCGGCGAGCGAAGGACATTCTACCCACGCCGTACGTAAAGGACGCGTAGAGTCCGCCGCCGGAGGGGTGCTCTAAAAAGCGTCGTGTGGCGCAATGCGGCGGTAGCGGGCGACCGCGATCATGAGCAGACCGTAGGCGACGAGACCGACGGCGACGACGCCCAGGAGTATTCCCCCGAAAAAGGGTTGTTCGAGGACCGCCGAGAGGGCGCCGCCCAGACCCCTGACTTCTTCCTCATCGGCCTGCACGGCCGCGAAGACCAGGAACCCCCCGACGATACAGAAGACCACCCCTCGGGCCGCGACGCCGAACCGGCCGCCGTGCTCGATCCAGTCGTGCTCCCCTTCGCCCATCTCGCGGAGCTTGAGGTACTTCTTGAACTCGGAGTGGTACGCCTCGTAGATTTGGAACAATCCTACGCCGACGACTCCCACCCCGACCGCCGCGATGAGCATCCACCCCAAGGGCCAGGACAAGAACCACGCCGTCAAACCTTCGTAAGACCCGTAACCCTCGCCCAGTCCAAGCGCCAACCTCGAAGCGGTGATGGTGAAACCGAGGTGGAGCAGGGCGCTCCCCGCGTAGCCGGCGCGCGTGGCCACACCCTTGAGGTCCGCGCAGTCCTCGTCCGGGTCCGCCACGGCCTGCACACCCTTCCACAGCGCGTACATCAAAAGCCCGAAGGCCACCACGCCGAGCAACACCTGTCCGAAAGGAACCTCTTCCATGGCGTGAAAGGTACCGGTCTGGTCTGTCGTGCTGCCCCCCAACCCCGTGGCGACCATCACCGCCAACACGCCCATAACCATGTAGACGACCCCTTTAGCAGCATACCCTAGACGCGCGAGCCCCTCCACCCACGGGCTCGCACGCCGCGCGGCCTCCTCAGCGTGGTCCCCGGCATCCCGTGCCACATCCCTTGCGGAGGAACGTCGTCCTGCCATGTACGTTGCCTCCTAGCGTCGGGGTCAGTAGTACTCTCGTCCGCATTATCCTCCAAAGCAAGCCCCGATACCGACGCAGGCCACGGTGAGACTTGCATTGTCCTGCTTTGGGGCTACTGAAGGACGGCTTTGGACTCTATCTCCGCGTTCAGGGTCCCCGCCACAGAGCAGTATTTCTCGTGCGAGAGGCTGACCGCGCGGTCCAGGCTCGCCTGCGTTATGCCTTCGCCGCTCACGATGTGGCGCACCACAATCCTGGTGTATCTCCTGGGATGCTCCTCGGCTCGCTCGCCTTCGAGCTCTATGCGGTAGCTCCCCACCGGAGTCCGGCGCTTGGCGAGGATCGAGACCACGTCAAAGGCTGTGCAGGTCCCCAGAGCGGCGAGCAGCGCCTCCATCGGACGGACACCGAGCGCCACCTCCTCGCCGTCTATAACTATCTGATCCCCGGCTTCGTTGTGGCCCACGTACCGCTCGCCGCCGAGATGTTGGATGGTCATGCTGGTAACGTCCATGTGGAGACTCTACCTCACCCGGGAAATCCTCGTCACTCTAGCTCTCGCCTTCGGGAGCTGAGGACCTGGATCTCCCCACGGCGAAGAGCACGAGCCCGGCCGCTAGAGCGCCGAGCGCCGCGAGCAGGTTGACGAGAGGTTGTTGGGTGAACAGTAGCACGCACAGCCCGGCGGCCAGGACGGGGATGGTGAGGCCGAGTGGCAGGCGGAAGGGGCGTTCGGCCTCGGGGTTTCGGAGGCGCAGTATGACGACCGAGATGCATACCATCAGGTACTGGTAGAGGCGGGCGGCCACGTTTAGCAGGAGGAGTTGCTGGAAGGTGCCGGTTATCGTCAGAATCACGACCAGGGCGCCGGTCAGCCAGATCGAGACGACCGGCGTCCTGAAGCGCGGGTGGATCCAACCGAGAAAACGGGGGAGCATCCCCTCGCGGGAGAGGGCGTAGAGGCTGCGTGAGGAGATCAAGGCGATACCGCTCTGGGTGCCGCCGATGGAGAGCAGGGCACCTACGGTCATCAGCGTCAGACCACCCGCGAACATGGCCTCCCCCACCGACGCGAGTGGCGAGCTCGATGCGGCAAGCTCAGGCTCGATGCGCAGCGCCGCGTACTGGATCAGCATATAGAACACCGTAACCGCCCCGAGCGTACCGAGCACCGCGACCGAGATCGTGCGCCGCGGGTTCACCATCTCACCCGCCGGTATCGTGGCCGCCTCGAAGCCACCGTAGGCGAAGATGATGATCAAAACCGCCCCGAGAAAGTCTGCGGAGCCTGGAGACACCAGCCCCAGAGTCCCATTGCCCGACACCCCCGCAAACGTGAGGCCCGCGATTATCAGGATCGTCAGCGGGACCAGCTTCGCCACGGTGAAGAACTGGATCACCCCCGCGCCCAGCCTCACGCCGAAGGTGTTGAGCAAACACAGCAACACGACGAGGCCAACGATAATAAAGGCTCCGTAGTCTTGCGCCGGCGCCCACAGCGACCCCAGATAACCGATGAACCCGTTGGACAACAGTGCCCAACCGAGCAGGTACGTCAGCCACACCATCCAACCGACGGTAAAGCCCGCCGTCTGGCCCATCGCCTCCCGCGCATACACTAGCGGACCACCCGTACGGTCGTACATCGTGCTGATCTCCGCGAAGCACAGACCGATCAAGATAACCACGACCCCCGCCGCCAGATAAGCCCACACCGCGGCAGGCCCCGCCCGCTCCGCCACCTGTCCGGGCAGAAGAAAGATTCCACCACCAACCACGCCGTTGATCCCGATAAACAACATCCCCGGCGTGCCCAGCGTCCTCTGTAACTGCTCTCTCATACCCCGACCTCATGCTTCGATGGACCTTCCAAATAACGAGCCGCATCTTGACACTTTTCGAGGAGCACCGCCGTACCTCCCCACGTAGACTTACGTCTACAGCGGATCCCCACAATGCGGAAGGAGTCCTATGGCGACCATGCCGGACCAGGACAGCGGCTCCCCGACATCAAGTTTATTAACCAAGAAAGGCTTTCGACCAAGGCTACACGCACCTCGGAACCTGCAAGTCTAAAAAACTTTTCTAGCGATTGCGATAGTTTAAGTCGTCGGTTTTCAACGTATTATTACAATCGTAGCGTGTACACACTTATTAACATGACCTCAAGTACACCCCACTGTGACAGGAGTCCTTGAGCTTATGAACGAACGGGAGGCTTCAGCAGTGCGACCGAACGTATTGAGCCGCTTAGGCACAGATACTTCTCTAATCAAAGATCTTATAGCTGACATTAGAAAAGGAGAAGTCAAGATACCCCAGTTTCAAAGAAAGTTCGTTTGGAGAGAACGACAAGCTCTCGACTTGCTAGACAGCATAGCCAACAACTACCCTATAGGAAGTCTTCTACTTTGGAAAACAAGAGTAAAGTTGGCAGCCGAAAGAAACATAGGCGATTTTAGACTTCCAGAGACAGATGACATGACCCCGACGGATTATGTGCTGGATGGGCAGCAACGCATTACTGTAATTTACTCCTGTTTGGGAGCGCCGGAAGACGAGGAAGGATTTGCTGCGGCGTACGATTTAGAAAAGGATGGTGGGTTCAACCGGTCGGTGCAACACGGTAGGTTTTCGGTGTTGTCCGGATCGGAGGTGCGGAAGTGGCGAGGCTGGGTCGTCCAGGAGGATTGTCTGCGGTAGGCAAGCAGGAGTTGTGGAAGCGATGGAGGGCTGGAGAATCCATCAGCGATATCGCTCGGGTACTACAGAAGCCTCCCGGCTCTATTCACGGGATGCTCGAAGCCACCGGCGGGATCTCTCCGCCTCAGCGGCGCAGGCGAAGATGTGCACTCACCCCGGCTGAGCGGGAGGAGATCTCCCGCGGGCTCGCTACCGGAGAATCTTTTCGTGCAATCGCTGCCCGGCTGGGCCGGTCGGCCTCCACTGTGTGCCGAGAAGTAAACCGTAATGGCGGGTGCAGAAGATACCGGGCAGCGGAGGCCGAGGAGCAGGCTTTAAAGCGCTCTCGGCGTCCGAGAAGATGCCTGCTTGCGATGAACGAGCGCCTGCGGGATATGGTGGCAAGGAAGCTACGGGAGGACTGGTCACCCGAGCAGATCTCTGGTTGGCTTTCCAAGCACTACCCCGACGACGAGGCGATGCGCGTGTCACACGAGACGATCTACCGCACCCTGTTCGTGCAGGCCAGAGGCGCTCTGAAAAGGGAACTACTTGCCCACCTGCGAAGCAGGCGGATGATGCGCAGGGGGCGCCACGCCTCCACCGCAGGGCAGCAGCGCGGACAGATCAAAGAAGCCGTCTCGATCCGTGAGCGTCCGCCGGAGGCCGAGGACCGGGCGGTGCCCGGACACTGGGAAGGAGACCTGCTGTCCGGATCGCGCAACACCCACGTGGCCACCCTGGTCGAGCGCAGTTCGCGGTTCGTGATGCTCGTACGGGTGGGAGGCAAGGACACCGAAAGCGTCGTCGCGGCCCTGAGCGAGCAGATAAGGCGGCTGCCCAAGGCTATGATGGCCACCCTAACCTGGGACCGGGGCACGGAGATGGCCGCGCACAAGAGGTTCACCGTAGCGACCGACGTTGCGGTTTACTTCTGCGATCCTAAGAGTCCCTGGCAGCGCGCCACCTCTGAGAACACCAACAGGCTCTTGAGGCAGTACCTGCCCAGGAAGAGTGACCTATCTGTGTACGGCCAGCACGACCTCGACCTGATCGCGCTGAAGCTCAACAGCCGACCGCGCAAGACCCTCGGATACAGCACCCCGGCTGCTACACTGGCGCGGATCGTTGCACCGACCGGTTGAACCCACCGGCCTCATCCATCATTAGCCGGGCTGGTAAACATTACCCCCTCCTAACGAGCCGGCCCGGCTCTTCTCCGCCGGGGGCTGGCCGTCCTCTTCCTCTCATCCAGGCCCCGGCCTTTCTCACTGTTCACCGTTGGGACCCGCCGAAGAATCATACTTTCGGTCGCCCGAAATCATACTTTCGGAGGACACAGACCCGGAATTGAGATGCGAATATCGCTCTCAGGTCATT
>CADCVE010000075.1 GCA_902806065.1 uncultured Rubrobacteraceae bacterium
CTGCCCATAATCGATCACAACCCCGAGCGCTTCAAGCCGATGGCGGCTCTCAACCCCCACTATCACCATCCCTTGCCCGACGAGTTGAAGCGCCAGATGGGCTTCGGCGCCGTCGCCCTGAAGCTGCACCCGGTACACGGCGGCTTCGCCCCGAACGACGCGGCCCTGTATCCGGCCTACGCGCTCTGTGAGGAGGAGGGGTTGCCGGTGGTAGTCCACTGCGGCACCAGCACGTTCCCCGGCTCCACCAACCGCTACGCGGACCCGGCCCTGCTCGAAGACGTGGTCCGAGACTTCCCCGGCCTCACGGTGATCCTGGCTCATGGGGGACGCGGCTGGTGGTACGATGCCGCGGGCTTCATGACCATGATGCGAGAGAACGTGTGGATCGAGATCTCCGGTCTCCCCCCGAAGAAGCTGCCCGATTACTTCGCCAAGTACGACTTCGAGCGGCTGGCTCAAAAGATGATCTTCGGCACCGACTGGCCCGGCGCCCCGGGGCTCAAGAACAACGCCCTGGCAATCTTCGATCTCGGCCTCGAAACCGAGACCGTGGAGCTGATACTGCACGGAAACGCCTCGCGTCTCTACAAACTGAATGCAGAAGCGTCGTCTCCAGGTGAATAAGCAGTGCAACCCACCAGCATGCCTACCTTGTTCCTCAGAGTCGCACTTACGACCGTTAACGTTGCGAAAGCGGTACCGTCCCGACTGGGCCTCCACGGCTCCGGGACAGAAAGTTCCCGGGACCGTGGCGACTAGACCTTTATGGCCTCAAGAGAGATAACACCCCGCGAGCGGGCCGTTACCCGTCGGAGTCTTCCTCTACCAAGATGGCGTCTACCGGGCACTGTGCCTCGGCTTCCTTCAGATCCTCCATGCTAACCGCTGTAGGATCATCCACCTCGGCCTTGTCTTCGTCGTTCAGCTTGAATGCACCCTTTGCCAACTCCACGCATGTAGCTGACCCTACACACAAATCCTGGTCGACTTCCACTCGCGGTTTCCCCACGCTCGATCACCTTCCATTCAGCACTCGCTGGCTTTCCCTTCTCCCAATATACCAGTGGAGGATCGGCCCGAAAGACCAGCTACACCGCAGTATTCGGCATCGCCGAACACCCTTGTTGCCCGGTAGGAGAAGCTCGTGGTAGAAAGCAGCACAAGCAGCACGAGTTGCGTTATGGGGCAAGGGTACGCAACCGTCTTGGGGAATTTATTTGGAGGAGTAACGAATCGTGGCCGAGATGAAGCAGCGTAGCCTCGAAGAGGTCAAAGCTTTAAGCCAGGAGGACGCCGTCGAGATCATGCGTCATGCTGGCATCGTGGGCGCCGGGGGTGGTGGTTTTCCGACGTACTTCAAATATAAGAACCCTCAGCCGCACCTGATCATAAACGCCAATGAGAGCGAGCCGGGTTACTGGTCCGACAAGGTGATGCATAAGCATTACCTCGACGATTTCCTACAGGTCTACGAGGCGCTACAGGCCATCTTCGGGTTCGAGCAGGTAACGATGTGCATACACGAGAAGGACCGGGAGTGGTACGAGCCTTACGCGGAGCATACCGACGGCGTCCACGACGTCCGCTGCGTACCGGACAAGTACGCCCTGGGCGAGGAGAAGGCGCTTATCAAGGAGATCACCGACACCAAGGTGCCCCGGAAGGTGGAGTTCGACGACGGCTCGGATCGTCCGGGGATGCCACTCGACGTGGGCATAATTGTCAACAACTCCGAGACCCTGCTCAA
Source organism: uncultured Rubrobacteraceae bacterium (assembly GCA_902806065.1). Taxonomy (GTDB): domain Bacteria; phylum Actinomycetota; class Rubrobacteria; order Rubrobacterales; family Rubrobacteraceae; genus Rubrobacter_F. The sequence continues at coordinate 1,751 of CADCVE010000075.1, forward strand.
CATCTACAGAGCGCTCTTTCTGGGCAAACCCGTCACCACGAAGTTCCTCAACGTCTACGGCGAGGCCGTGGATCGCCTGAAAGTCTACGAAGTGCCGATAGGGGCCTCGATGACCGAGGTCCTGGAGCTATCGGGGGCCGACGTGCGGAATTCGGGCCACCTCACGGTCATCGACGGCGGACCGTACCTGAACGAGATGGGCATAGAGGAGCTGGGCAACGGCGACGGCTACGTCCGGCAGGCGACGAACGCCCTCTTGCTCATCCCGAAGGACACGAAGAGCAACGATTACGCGGACGTGGATACCGAGCCCCCGGAGGAGGGCATCGTCTCCCTGGTCGGCGAGGTATCGGGCGTACACCTGCCCTTGGGCGGTCGCTACCTGGAACCTGCTGAGGCGCTTGTATCCGAAGGAGACCGGGTGGAGTACGAGCAAAAGATAGGCGAGCCCGTAGATGAAGGCTTCTCCGTCGGCGTGTGGGCGAGCTCGGAGGGCACGATCTCCTCTATAGAGGACGGCATCGTCGCTATCTCTGGCGGTGGACCGAGCCAGCCGGAGGCGGAGAGGGAAGCTGAGGCTGAGGCGGCCCGGTAAAACCCCCTACCGGCTCAGACAAAAGACACCGTCAGGGGAGGCTGTCCGTGAGCCTCAAGCACGAAGACGTCGCCCTGCTGGGCCGGAACCGCCCTTCCCAAAGAGCCCGAAAGCACGATATCCCCCGGTTCCAGCTTCGTCCCATAGGAGGCCAGCTTGTTGGCGAGCCAGGCCACGGCCCTGGCGGGATGCCCCAGAGAAGCGGCCCCCATTCCTTCGGCCACCCGCGAGCCGCTCTTGTTGATAAGCATCCCGATGGTACGCAGGTCGGCCTCTCGCATGCTTCTACTCCAGGGACCTACGGTGAAAGCGCCATAAGAGGCGTTGTCGGCGATGGTGTCGGGCAGCTTGATGTTCCAGTCCTCGATGCGACTGTCCACCACCTCGACCGCCAAGGCCAGAGCGTCGGTTGCCGCGAGAGCTTGCTGCAAAGTCACGCCCGGTCCCGAAAGCGGTCTCCCTATAAGGAAGGCCAGCTCTCCTTCAAGAAACGGCTGCAAAAGGGGTTCGACCGGGATCTCGGTCCGGCCTCCCTGCGCGGGGAAGTAGCGGGAGCCCCAGAGGCTGCCGTAGTCGGGCTCGCTGACGCCTAGCTGCTCCTGAATGGCGAAGCTGGTCAGCCCGATCTTGCGCCCCACGATCCGCTCTCCCCGGCTCTGGCGCAACTCGCTCCAACGGGTCTGGATCTCATACGCCTTCTCTACGTCTTCGAGCCCTTCACTTTGGCTCAGGGGCGCCACGGGCTCGCGGTTCTCCCACGCCATATCCAACCGCCGGGCGAGGGCTTCCGCGTTCACCGCCGTACCTGTTGATTGCTCGGACATACGTTCTCGGAACCTCCCTACTCTTGCAGGTCCGCGACCAGTACGCTGCCGTTCGGACCGTGCAACTCGATCGTTCCCGCTACGGCCTCCTGAGCAGCGGCGGGTGTACCCAGGAAGACCGTCTGCCCCGCCTCCAGGCCACCGACGGTCTCCGAGAGCCAGACCAGCCGCTCTCCTATATTGCCCAAGCCCCCTACCGGGCCTTCGGTTAGCAGGTGTCCGTCGTGGTACAGGCGCAGGTTACCCTCCAGGGGTTCGCTCAACAACTGCTCACCCAGCAGGAATCCACCGCCGGCAACGTTGTTCGCTATCACGTCGGCGACAGTGAGCGTACCGTCTCCTCCCCACACGTTGCTCAAGAAATCTATCGCCAGGTAGGTTCCACCTATCGCCGCGTGGGCGGCGCCCGGCAACGTTCCCGGCGGTAGATTCTCGCCGAGGACTACAGCCAGCTCTGGTTCGAACTGGGGCTGGAGAAACGAGCTCAACAGTACCGGACTTTCGAGGATCATGCCCTCGTAGGCCCGACCGTAGATAGGGGAGTCCACGCCCATCTGAGCCTGACCTTCGGGCTTGATGAGCCCGAGCTTGTACCCGATTACTTCTCGGCCCTCTCCCAGAGCGGCCTGGACTCTGTAAGCACCGTCGACATCTATCATTAGCTCTTCGGCCTTGGGCGCCGTCGTTTTATGGCTCTCGCGGGCCTCCCGAATGCGCTCTAGCAGGTCCTTCTCGCCGTCGTTCAAGTCCATGCGTCGTCCACCGTCCCCGCGAATCTTTACTCCTCGCCGCCGCTCAGGAAATCCTTGAGCACCTGGTTGAAAGCGGCAGCGTGCTCGATCATGATCCAGTGTCGGCACTGGCCGAAGACATGCATCTGGACGTTTGGTAGCCGCTCCAGCAGGTACAGGCTAGTCTCCAGGGGAATGATCCCGTCGTCCCGACCGTGGACCAACAGGATCGGGTGCTGCATGCGCTGGAACTTGAGATCGGGCAAGACCAGGGCATCGACGTTCTGCTGGCGGGGCGCCGGGAACATCGCGGCAAAGCTGCGTTGCACGTCCTCGTCCATCGCCGCCGGATAGCGCATCTCGGCTATCGAATCCAGGTCACCGCCGATAGCGTCGGGGTCGTAGACGAAGTGGGCTATGGCCTCGGCCATCTTCTCCTGGGAGGGATCGTCGTAGAAGCCCCACAGCTCGTCGAGCCACGGCCGGATCTGGTGCGGAGGACCCATCGTGCCCATGAGGGCGGCGCGATCCACGCGATCCGGATGCCGGTCGATCAAGTGCAGCGTCAACGCCCCACCCATGGAGTTGCCCACTACGTGTACCTTCTCCAGCCCCAGATTGTCCAGGAGCTCGATCTGCTGCTCTATCCACATCTCCAACCAGGCCGCCACCCCTTGCGGCGGGTCGTCGAAATGCTGGCTCTTGCCGTAGCCGAGCAAGTCCGGCGCCAGACAATCAAAGGAATCACCCAGAGCCGGCAGGGCAAACTGCCAATTAGACCACGCCGTCGCCCCCGGCCCGGAGCCGTGCAGGAAGAGTATGGCCGTGTCATTGCCTTCGCCCGCACGGTTGAGATAGGTCTCGTACGATCCGGTGTTGACCGTTTTCTCCACAGTCTCTGTCACTAATCTCTCCTTTTTGTCTGGCCCGGCAATATGGCTGCGGTATGGCTTTTCCTGGCGTCGAAGCGTCCCCTGGCGTCCCGGAGACCGCTACGAGGCAGCGCCTTCTCTCTCTTTGGCTACGTCGAGGGCCACGTCTATGACCCAATCCTCCTGGCCCGCGACGGCCTCCCTCTCCCCGAGTTCCATGAGAACGTCACGCACGTCCACCTCGTACCTCTCCGCGGCGCGCTTGGCGTGCAGGAGGAAGGTAGAGTACACCCCGGCGTACCCGATCATGATGGAGTCGCGGTCGGGCATCGGCTGGAAGGGCATCATAGGCGCTATCGTGTACTCGGCGGCGTCCATTAGCCCGAAGGCGTCGAGGCCCGTCTCGACCTCCATCTTGTCCAGCACCGCGGCGAGGAGCTCGGTTGGGGCGTTGCCCGCCCCCGCCCCAAGGCCCCGTAAAGACCCGTCGAGTTGGTCGGCGGCAGCCTCCAGGGCCGCCAGGCTATTCCCGATAGCAACGCCGAGGTTGTTGTGGGCGTGGAAGCCAACCTGGCAATCGAGGCCACCTTTGAGGGCCTCGACCTTCTCCGCGACGCCCTTTGGCAGCATGGCGCCAGCAGAGTCCACGATGTACACGCAGTCCGCCCCATAGGACTCCATTAGTTTTGCCTGCTCCAGGAGGTCTTCGGGCGGGCGCATGTGAGCCATCATGAGGAAGCCGACGGTTTCGAGGTCCATCTCCTTGGCCATCTCGAAGTGCTGTTGGGAGATGTCCGCCTCGGTGCAGTGCGTGGCGACGCGCAAGACGCGTACCCCGCGCTCCACGGCCTCCTTGAGTTGGGGGACGGTGCCGACGCCGGGGAGGAGCAGGGCGGCGATCTTGGCGTTCTCGCATACGTCGGCGGCGGCGGAGATCAAGTCCATCTCCGAGACCCGCGAGAAGCCGTACTGGATGGAGGAGCCCGCGAGCCCATCCCCGTGCGTTACCTCGATCACCGGGACCCCGGCCTCATCCAGGGCCCCCGCCACCTCCCGCACCTGCTCTACGGTGAACCTGTGGCTCATGGCGTGGGAGCCATCGCGCAAAGAGGTATCAGTGATGCGTACGGTCTGCTTCGATTCGGGCTTCGCCTGTGTCATGCCACCACCTCTTCTACCCCGAGCAGGTGCCGGGCGAACCCTTCGCCCACCTGCCTGGCAGCGCTCGTCATAATGTCCAGGTTACCGGAGTACTTGGGCAGGAAGTCCCCGGCGCCCTCGACCTCGAGGAACATCATCACCACCGTCTTCTTCTCGCCCCAGGGCGTGTCCCGCTCGTCGAACGTCGGACCGTTCTTTAGCTGGTAGCCGGGGACGGACTTCTGTACCTCCGCGACGACCCTCTCTACGGACTCCGTGATCTCCTCCTCGTCGATCTCGTCCGCGTCCGGCACCACGTAGACGGTGTTACGCATGATCAACGGCGGGTCGGCCGGATTGAGTACGATAATGGCCTTGCCCTCCTGAGCGCCCCCGATCTCCTCCAGCCCCCTCGCCGTAGTGAAGGTGAACTCGTCTATATTCTGCCGGGTACCCGGCCCGGCCGAGAGGCTCGCGACGGTGGAGACCATCTCGGCGTAACGTACCGGGGTTACCCTGGAGACCGCGTATGCCATAGGAGTCGTGGCCTGGGCCCCGCAGGTCATGAGGTTGACGTTATCCTCCCCGAGATGCTCCGTCAGGTTGGCTACGGGCACCACGTAGGGCCCCTGGGCCGCGGGCGTGAGGTCTACCGCGATCTTGCCCGCTTCTTTGTACTTCGGCGCATTCTGTATGTGGGCCTTGGCGCTGGTGGCCTCGAAGATGATCTTTATCTCGGGGTCATCCAACACGGGTCGTATGCCCTCATGCGTAGTCTCGATCCCCTCATCCCTGGCCCTCTTTAGCCCCTCGGACTCGGGCTCTATGCCAGCCACCATCGCGAGTTCCACGTGACCGGGCTCCTTCAAAATCTTGTACATCAGGTCAGTACCGATGTTGCCTGAACCAACAATGGCTACTTTTACCCGCCCGTTATCCTCACCCGCCCGTGCCCCCACTCGAGGCCTCCTCTCAACTAGCCCTT
>CADCVE010000076.1 GCA_902806065.1 uncultured Rubrobacteraceae bacterium
CCAGCACTTCCCACTGCTCGTCGGTGAGATCCATGCTCTTGTTCTCCTGCCAACAGGATGTGCGACGGAGCCACTATAGCCTCACCTCCTAATTTATGAGATAGCTTCTAGACAACATGACGCCGGAGGAGGTGCGGGAGGCGGTCGCCCTGGCGCGAAAAGAGGGGCTGCCCGGGTTGCTGGTGGAGGTCTCGGGTGGCGTGAACCTGCGAACCGTGCGCTCGTATGCCGAGGCGGGACCGGACCTCATCTCCGTGGGTGCCCTGACGCATTCGGCCCCGGCCGCGGACGTGTCGCTTGAGGTGGAGCCGTGTTAGGAGCGGAGCCAGAAGTAGCTGATGTCGTGGTGGTGGGAGGCGGCATCGCGGGTTGCGCGGCGGCGCTCGCGGCGACTCGAAAGGGGGCTGAGGTCGTTCTTCTCACGAAGCTTCACGACCCCGAAGAGGCGAACACCCGGTATGCGCAGGGGGGTATCGTGTACACCGGCCCGGACGACTCGTCAGGGCTGCTCGTCCGGGATGTCCTTGAGGCTGGAGCGGGGGAGAGCAGCAGGGCCGCGGCGGAGCTACTCTCCCGGGAGGGTTCGCCGCTCGTGCGCGGGCTTTTGATCGAGGACCTCGGGGTCCCTTTCGACCGCGACGCGAATGGTTTCGAGGGGTTGCACCTTACCCTCGAAGGCGCTCACTCCGTGCCGCGCATCTTGCACGTCGGGGGCACCACAGGGTACGAGATCCAGTACGCTCTGACCTCCGCGGTGCGGACCGAGCCACGTATAACTCTCCTGCCAGCGACGGAGGTCCTGGACCTCGTCGTGTCACGAGGCCAGTGCGTGGGGATAAGCGCCGCGAAAGACGGGGAGGTCCTCACCGTGCTCGGGCGCGGGGTAGTGCTGGCGACGGGAGGTATGGGCGCGCTGTACGAGCACACGACCAACCCACCGGCGGCCACCGGCGACGGTTACGCGCTCGCGCTCCGGGCTGGGGCGCTGGTGCGGGATCTCCACTACATACAGTTCCACCCGACCGCGCTCTGCGGGTCTGATGGTGAACGTTTCCTCATCTCCGAGGCCGTGCGCGGGGAGGGAGGGGTGCTCAAAGACCCGGATGGGGAAGAGTTCTTAGGCCATCCTCTGGGATCTCTGGCCCCGCGGGACGTGGTAGCGCGGGGGATACAGTCCATGATGGAGCGCACCGGTTCCCCCTGCGCCTACCTGGACATTACCCACCGCTCGTCACAATGGCTCGAAGAGAGGTTCCCCGCGATCCACGCTCGCTGCTCCTCCGAGGGTATTGACATGTCCCGCGAGCCCATCCCCGTGGTCCCGGCGGCCCACTATGCCTGCGGCGGCGTTGCGACGGACCTCTCCGGTCGCACGTCTCTGCGGGGCCTGTGGGCGGCGGGCGAGGTCGCGAGCACCGGGCTGCATGGCTCCAACCGCCTCGCCTCGACCTCTCTGCTCGAAGGGCTCGTCTTCGGCTGGCGCGCGGGAACCGACGCCGCTCTTCCCACCACCGTCCCGGAGCGGCTCCCCGTAAGACCGCTACGGCCGGAAGCCATCCCGGAGAGTGCGCCGGAGGACGCCTGGCGGTGTCTGCGGAGGATTATGTGGGAGAGGGCCGGCCTCGTCCGAACCGCAGAGGGATTGATCGAGGGTCTCGCGGAGGTCGAGGTTCTGGAAGAAGACTTCGGGGGGACGGATCTCGGCCGGGTACTCCCCGTTGCGCGGGGGGTGCTCGAAGGCGCCCTGGCCGACCGGCGGAGCCGGGGCTGTCACTACCGGCTCGACGTGCAAGAAGAAGAAGAGGAGGTGGTGGCCCTTGTCGATCTACCTGGATAACAACGCGACGACCCCGCTGGACGAGCGTGTCCTCGAAGCGATGCTACCTTACCTCAAGGAGGACTTCGGCAACCCCGCCTCCACGACCCATGCCTTCGGCTGGACCGCGGCGGCGGCGGTGGACCTCGCCCGGGAAGAACTGGCCGACTCCATCGGCGCTTCACCGGAGGAGATCCTGTTCACCAGCGGCGCGACCGAGTCAGACAACACGGCCCTCGCGGGTTCGCTCCGTCCCGGGGAGCATCTGGTGACCGCTGCGACCGAACACGAGGCCATCGTCGAGACAGCCCGGCGCCTGGAACTCGCCGGAGTGAGGGTCACGGTCCTACCGGTAGACGGCCACGGCCTCGTCGCCCCCGACGCATTACGAGAGGCCATACGCCCCGAGACCGCGCTCGTCTCTATGATGCTCGCCAACAACGAGACCGGCACCATAAACCCCGTGTACGAACTGGCGGAGATCTCGCACGAATCCGGCGTCCCGTTACACACCGACGCCGCGCAGGCTCTGGGCAAGATCCCGGTGAACGTCGAGGACCTCGGCGCGGACCTGATGAGCCTCTCCGCCCACAAGTGCTACGGTCCCAAAGGCGTCGGCGCCCTGTACGTCCGGCGCCGTCCGATGCCAGGCGTCCGATGGTTACAGCCGGAACCCCTCCTCCACGGCGGTGGCCAGAAGCGGGGCCTCAGGAGCGGCACGCTCAACGTCCCCGGTATCGTCGGCTTCGGAAGGGCCGCCGCTCTGAGTGCGGTCGCTCTACCCGAGGAGGCGCCTAGAATACTGACTCTCCGGGAGAGGTTGCTGGATCTCCTCCGCACCGGTATACCGGCTCTGCGGCTCAACGGCCATCCCGAGAAACGGCTGCCGGGCACCCTGAACGTCTCCTTCCCCGGCATCGACGTCGGGGATCTGCTGGGCGCCTTACCGGACGTGGCAGCCTCTGCGGGCTCGGCCTGCGCGTCCCTCGACGCGGAACCCTCCCGCGTCCTGAGCGCGATGGGCCTCCTCGCGGACGAAACCTCAGCCGCCGTCCGGTTCAGCCTCGGACGTTTCACCACCCTCGAAGAGGTGGAGCGTGCAGCGGCGCTCATAGTGCGGGTCGTCGAAGAGATCACGGGATTCCGGTTAGGCGAACCAAGTCGCGCCTGAGGTGGCATAGAACTCCCTGATACGACAACTACTAGCAAATCTCTGCTCGGAGAGGTCGACGAGAATAAACGGGGCGACTCCGGGAGGCAAAGGAAAAGCTGCCAGCCACAAAGCTGATGACTGAAAGCTATCCGCTGACGGTTGGTTTTAGAACGGGTACTTCACGACGTCCAAGGCACCCAAGGCGTACCAGACGCCGAAGGCCAGGCTCAAGACGCCCAGGACCGGGGCCACCCGTTCGAAGTTCTTCGCTATCGGACCACCCGCGATGACCAGGCCGAAGGCGGTAGAGAGTATTGCCATGGAGGCGGCGGTACCGGCGGCGAAGATCAGGAGCGCTACCGCGGCCTCGGTCTGGTTGGAGATGGTCGAGAGCAACAGCAGCGTCAGCCCGCCCGAGCCACCGATACCATGCACGAGCCCTATCCCATATGCAGAGAAGGGCGTCCGCTTTAGGATGTCGTGCTCGTGGGAAACGCTCTCCTTGTGCGAGTGGACGTGACGGTGCTCTGGCTGTCCGTCGTGATCGTGGGCGTGTACGTGGTAGAAGCCGCGCCTCCACCGTAGTAGCAGCCGAACGGCGAGGGACACGATGACCAAACCTATGGCAACTTCGGCGATCTGCGATACCCGCTCGGGGAGGAAACGGTTGAAGAGCACCAGCGGCAGGCCAAGAATTATGAGCGTCGTACCGTGGCCGAGACCCCAGAACAAACCCAGAAGGCCAGCCTTGCGCGCCTGCTTGCGCTCCTCTTCCGAAGCAATAAGCGTCGTGACAGCCGCCAGGTGATCGGGGTCGCTCGCATGGCGCAGGCCTAGAAAGAGGCTGATCAGCAGTACTACTCCCATGCCGACGGAACCGTCCATGAATCCTTCCAACCAAACGTCTATCGCCGACATACGTTAGTCCTCCTATGACCGTTTCCCCAAGCGTGCGCGAATGCACAGTCCCTACCCGGACTACACCTCCTCCGCCAGTTCACCTGTACTCACTCGCAATGCCGCTCGTCTTTTTGCTAGCCGTCTCTTCCCTTGTAGAAACGGCTCTGGCTATGACGCACCTTCTTTTCGCCCGGCGCATCCGGCGCAGGTCCCTTTAGCCACCGTGTGCATCTCGTGCACCTCGAAGCCGCCCGAGCCGTCGTTCAACGCCTCTAGCAGCCGGAGACCGACCTCCGGCTCGGGGTGTGAGATCTCCCCGCAACTCTTGCACACCAGGTGCGGATGCAAGGCCGACCGGGCCTCGAAGACCCTCGGCCCCTCGATCAAACGGCTATCCGACACAAGCCCCACCGCCCGCAATGCTTCGAGAGAACGGTAAACCGTCGAGAGCTCCAGGCCCGGCAGAAGGCCCTTCGCCCGCTCCCATACCTCTTCCGCGGTGAGATGCTCCCCGGACTCCACCAGGACTTGCCATGTGTGGGCACGCTGGGGTGTAACACGTACACCTCGCTCTCGCAAAACGTTGTTTCGTTCCTCTCCCATGCTACCTGCGAAAGGTTAGCAGAAAACAACAACTGGCGCAAACAGCAGGCTGGCTGCAATTATGAGTTCAGTAGAGGCAGGTAGCTATACTTCTTCGAGGGCTTCCCGGACCATCTTTCGGTCGTGCTCCCAGGCGAAGTCGGTAGTGTCTACCTCGCTCGAGGTGAGCCAACGTATCCCTGCTACGTCGTCCGTTGGGTCCGGCTCGCCTTCGACGATTCTTGCCCTGAAGCCTATGGGCAGGACGTATGCACCGTCCGGTCCGTAAGTGTGAGTTGCCGGGAGGATCGGGGCGCCTGTGAGCTCGATCTCCACCCCCAACTCCTCCCGGACCTCGCGTACGATGCCGTCCACCGGATGCTCTCCAACCTCCAGGAAACCACCCGGCAGGTCCACCCGGCCCTTCTCCGGCTCGCGTGCCCGTACCGTCACCAGGGCCTTGCCATCCTCCACGACCACCGCCCCGACAGCGGGCGACGAGTTGCGGTACCAGGAGCGTCCGCACGAGGGACAGCTTACACCGCCGCTCGGACGTGGCTCCTCCAGCCTCGTCCCGTCGGCGGGACAGAACCTGTAAGGATCGGCGGGGCCGAAAGGTGTCCCTTGTTGCGCCGGACCGGTCACTACACCCGGCTCTTCACGATCTCCTCGGCCACGTTCGCGAGTTGGTCCACAGTGCGGACGACCTCGACGCGGTTGCAGATCTGCTCGTAGAGGCCCATGTCGCAGGAGCCTAGATGCCAGCCCCATTTAGGCTCCGGGGTGATCCAGATGACCTGCTTTGCGTGCTCCGCTATCTCTTCGAGAGCCCGAACGTTCGGGTCCTTCCCATTGTTGCGCCCGTCGCCAAGGATTACTACCGTCGTTCGGTGGTTGATAGTTGGCAGGTACTCGTTTCTGAACCTCTCCGCCGCCAACCCAAAGTCGCTGTTGACGTCCGCGTCGATGATCCCACCATCAAAGATGCTTCGCACCGCCCGCCGCATCGGCTGCTCCTCGAAGAGCTGCGTCACCTCCGCAACCTCGGCCACGAACACGAACGTCCTCACCTTGGAGAATAGGTTCTGCATCTGGTAGACGAGGTGTAACCAGAACTTCGCCAGGTTGCGCGTAGAGAGACTAATGTCGCATAACAATACGACACGCGGCTTGTTTTCGCGGTGGCGTCTCAGGACCGGGGAGAAGGGTATGCCCTCGTAGCGGATGTTGTTGCGCAGGGTGTGGGCGACGCTTATGCGTCCGGTGCGGTCTTGCTTGAGCCTGCGGGTCTTGGCGCCGTGGATCTGGCGCGCCAGCCTGCGGATTGCTCCCTCCATCTCCCTCTGTTCGGAGGGGGAGAATTCGGTGAGCTTCTGTAGCGAGCGTTGTTTAGGGTCGAGCGCCTCGGGTTCCTTCTCTCCGAGTTTATTCTGGCGTTCGATCATGCGTTCTATAAGCTCGGGTAGGCCGGCCAGGATATCGTCCGCGTTCGCCTCGATCTGGAGGATAAGGTCTTCGTCTATCTCCAGCTCGTGTAGATGGTCCACGAGGTGCTCCAGCTCCACCGCCGTGATGTCTATGGGAAGCTCCTGGCCGCCGGCGTGCGGGGCCAGCCCGCCGGGGTTGAACATGCCGCGGACCCGGCGCATCTTGAGCTGATGGGTGAGGCGCTCCAGGGCCTTATTCAACGGTCCCTGCTTGCGGTTCAGGATCAACTGCTGGCTCAACAGCGAGAGGCGCATCCGGTCGGGTTCCTGGTGCATGTCCTCCGACGGCGCCGTATTTTCCTCACCAAAGAAGCGGCGCAAATCTACAGGATCGTTGTCCTCGTGGCTGTGCTCTTCGTTCTCCTGCTCCTCTCCCGCAGCCTCATCACCAATCTCTATTTCACCCGGTGGCGCCCCGCCGTGGGCGTGGTCGTGGAGGTGTGGCCTGACGGGTAGCTTCTCGGACGTCTCCTGCAGGTCGAAGTACAGGTCGAAGAGCCGGTCGAAAGTCTCGATGTCGTCGAGGTTTTTGATCAGGGTGGCGCGCAACGTGTCGCGCACTACATTGCGCTCGCCCAGGCCCACCTGCTTCAGGGCACGCATGGAATCTATGCTCTCGGCGGGGGAGACCCGCACGCGGTGGTTGCGCAGGATCTGCACGAAGTCGTTTATGACGGTATCCACGAGATACCCCTACACAGACCCGTGCCGGTCGCCCGGCGACGGCTTTGTCTTGGAGTGGTGCCCGGACCCTATCACGCGCCCCGCCTCGCGCTGTTCCTCTGGTCGAGCGCCGTACGCTGGTTCGTGTCTCGGACGTTGGCGAGGACTTTCTGGGCATCGCGGTCGTACTTGACGATCACGCTGATCGTCTCCTCTATCAACTCCTTCGAGAGCCTCGACGCTCCCAGCACCGCCAACGACTGCGCCCAG
>CADCVE010000077.1 GCA_902806065.1 uncultured Rubrobacteraceae bacterium
TCCTCACGGTTGCCGCCGCCTCCGGAGGCGCCTTGCGGGGGGCCAGCCTACTCGCGGTCTATGCCCTGGGCATGGCAGCGCCGCTCTTCTTACTGGCGCTCCTCTGGGACCGCTTCGACCTTGGACGCCGCCGTTGGCTGAGAGGGCGGGAGATCGGCCTGGGACGGCTCAAAATTCATACGAACAACCTGATCTCCGGCCTAATGTTCGTGGCCCTCGGGGTGGTCTTCATCGCCTACGAAGGGACGTCCGCCCTCTCGGGGTTGTACGAGTCGAGGGGGGCGACGGACGCGATCTTCGCAGCCGAGCAGTGGACCAACAGCTTCGCCCAGAACCTCCCGGTCGCCGCGGTACTGGTCACCGTCGGGGCGGTCCTGGCGTCGGTCCTCGCATACAAGATCCTCTCCGGGAGGTCGACCGCGACCGCCAAGGACCAACCGCGCGATGGGGACAGGGAGAGCGGATAGAGCCGGGTAAGAAAACCTGCCAGAGCGCATCGGATATATGTGACGTTGACTGACGGCCCGGTGCGCCCTCGTATAGCAAGCGCGAAAGCGCGACAGCTGAATCTACCATTCACTCTACCGATCAAGGAGATAAGCCAAGTTGCGGAAAGTTATATTCACAATCACGAGCCTGGTGCTCATAGGGTCTGGTGTGGTGCTCGTTGCGTTCTTTTTCCTCAATAGTGAGGCGAGTAACACCGCCACCAACAGCAGCGAACCGGAAGGGTTCAACGTTCCGGACGTTGGAACTACCCAGGAGGAGCAGGCCGCCGGGGGGCCCGAGGATAAGACCCTCACCGTCACCGTACCCAAGATGGAGCGCATCAAGGAGGCGGATATCGTCGACGCGGAGGGCGACGACGAGGAGGCACTCAAAAACTACGCTGGCCTCCACCTCAAAGGTACCGGCTTCCCCTGGCAGGAGGAAGCTAACGTGTACCTGGCGGGACACCGCCTCGGTTACCCGGGAACGGATAGCTTCCTCGCCTTCTACGATCAGGACAACATCGAGAACGGGGATGAGATCTACGTGACGGACGCGAACGGCAAGGAGTACACCTACAGGGTCTTCGAGAATCTGGTGGTGAACCCTGAAGACGTCTGGGTAACGGAGCCTGTGCCTGGCAAAAACATACTGACCTTGCAGACCTGCACGCTGCCCGACTACTCCCAGCGGTTGGTCACCCGAGCCGAGCTGGTCGAGGAGGTCTAAGTACATTCACGTAATTCCTGCGGGGTCGGAACCGATGACCGGGAACAGCTCGCAGTAGATCGGTGAGCGGCATTATAGAGGAGGTAATGGCTCATGGAATCTCGGAAGCTCGTGTTGTGGGGAGCCCGGGCAGCGCTGTTGGGTGGCGCAATGGCGGCATTGGTGGGCCTGCTCACCGTCCTGAACCCGGAGTACTGGCGCTATGAGGCACCCGTCGACTATACGGTCTTGTTCGTAGAGGGGGTGGCGCTCGTGGCCGTAACGGGAGCACTTACAGGGCTCCACCTGCGCCACTCGCCGCAATACGGGAGGCTGGGCTCGATCAGCTTCTACACGGCCCTGATCGGGACCCTGGTCGCCGGAGCCGCACATATCATCGCGATCCCCTTCCTCGTGTTCTTGAGTACCGGAAGTCTTGTGTACGTGCTCATAGGCCCGAGTCAGGGGATCGTGCTCGTCGGGGGTCTAGCCTACGTGCTGGGCGCCCTCTGCATGAGCGTTGGATATCTTCTTCTGGGCGCGGCTGTGTTGCGCGCCAGGGTGTTGCCGCTATGGTGCGGTCCTGCTCTTGTCCTCGGCCTAGTGGGGCATTGGACACTGGGCAACCTCTGGGGGTGGGTCGTGTTCGGTCTCGCGTGGGCGGCCATCGGTCACGCCTTGAGGCACAGCGGAGAAGCGAACAACGAGAGGCCCGTCCGCGTAGTGTGACCGGGCGGATGGCAACCGGCGCGTCCTGCTAAGAAGTCGCTCATCCGGTCTCCGCAGCGATAGCGACGATGGACCTTCCTCCGAATCTATCATTCCCCGTGGCATATTCCCGGGCAACGCGAACCGTTCCCGCGAGACCGGTCGAGAATAGTACAAGCCTCTAGCCGATACTATCGGGATGCTTGCGCTCGTGGTTCTCGGAGGTTTTCGAGAGGAGCCCCAGGTTAGCCACCACAAAGGGCGTCAGGTAGTTGAGGGTCAGCTTGATCCAGAGCCCCGCACCCAGCTCTCCTGTCCAGATCGCTCCTCCCTGGTTGAACAGCGTGAGCCAGGTGCCCACGACGAGAGCCAGAGTGCCGGTGCGGCGCAGGTGGGCCGGCTCAAGGACGCTCTTCAGAGCTCTTCTGGCTGTCCCCATCGCGTGCACGAGCCGTTCGCCTTTCACGAAGCGCCAGCTAGACCAAGAGCCTCTTTACCCCGTCTCGAGCTCGGTACTCCTTCCGCTATCTCCCCGAGGTCGAAGTCAACCACCTCCGTGGTCAGGGCAAACGGGTCGAGAACCATGTCGAGCCGAGCGACGAAGCCGGCGGTGCATCCCGCGCCCGCTCGCGCCAGCCACATCCCAGGCGTGGGCGGCAACGAGACGTGTGTGGTCTGCGGCGGCGCCGAGGCCCTGATCGGCCAAACCATCGAGACCGAGAGGAGGCGAAAGCCAGAACTACTGTCAGCACCCCTCCGTCGAGGTGGTCGAGGTCGGCCCCTTCCAGGGCTCCTATCAGGCGTACTGTCCTGAGTGCCTCGCTGGAGGCGGCGAGGCGATCACCACGAACCGGGTGCTTGCCAATTTCTATGCTCGTAACCGGGGTCGCGCTGCATCTGAGACGAACATGAGGACGTTGTGTGTCCCTGCTCCCGCTTTTCAGCACCCGAGCACAATAAGCATTCTTGCACGGGATCGCCGCGGGCGGCGCTAGCCGGCAGTGAGCTCAGGCAAGAGGCGACGGCTTCCCGATCGATCCTGCCGCTCACCCAGCCCGCCGCCTCCTGCGCCCCGAGCTACGTCCCGCGCGCACGAACGCTCCGTTGGAAGGTACTACCTTAGACTCCGGTACTCTCTCTCCCGAGAGGACCGCTGCCAGGTCGAAGACCCGCTCGACCAGGTAGGAGTGCCCCCGCCGTCGGTCTGTCTCGACCTGTCCCTCCAAGAGAAACGCGCCGCTTCGGTGCAGGATGTGTCCGTAACGCTCGTACACCCTTTCGAAGATGGTCGCTTGAAGCAGACCGGCTTCATCCTCGATCAGGAGGAAATACACTGGCCGGCCGCTCTTGGTCGGAGGGCGCTGTAGGGATTCAAGCAGCCCCGCCGCCATCGCGCGCCCATGCGAGAGTTCCAGGATCTCTACGCTCGGGACCACCCCCAACCTACGAAGGGCATCGCGGTAGGGTGAGAGCGGATGACGAAACACGTTCAGGGAGAGCGCCTCCCATTCCATCTTCTCTCTCTGCTCGGCCGAGATCGGCAGGAAGCCGGGACCCCGGATCTCATGCAACCCCACCCGCCTCTTCATGCAAGCCGGGTGGGTCAGCGGCAGCTCTTCCTGTCCTCGCCTGCGACGGCCAGACGGCGGCTTCTTGGGCAAGGCTCGCGCCTCCGAGAGCAGGGCTCCCCGGCCGCCAACGTCGCCCCTTGGGGAGAGCGCGTCGAGGAAGCCGCCCTTGACTAAACTCTCAAGGGAGTCCCTCGCCACGGCGGTCCTCCGGTAAAGGTTCTGGAGCGTGTCGAATGGCCCCCGCTCCCGCTCTTCGAGGACGGAGTCTACGGCCTTTCTGGAGAGTCCCTTGGCGTAGGAGAGACCGACCCGGATCGCCGCGCCGTCCTCTTCCACGGTGAAACCCTCCCCGGAGCGGTGGATGTCGGGGGAGAGGATCGAGATCCCCTCCCTACGCGCCTCGTTCACGAGCGTGCGGGGGCTGTAGAAGCCCATCGGCTGCGAGTTCAAGAGGCCGCAGAAGAACTCCGCCGGGTAGTGGCGCTTCATGTAGGCCGAGGCGTAGCTCAACTGCGCGAAGCTTGCCGCATGGGCGGCGGAGAAGCCGTAGGCGGCGAATCCCTCGGTCCACCTGAAGACCTCCCGGGCAGTCTCCTCCGGGACGCCGCGAGCGACGGCGCGGGAGACGAACTCGTTCCTCAGCTTACTCATAGCGCCGGGGTCACGGTCGCGGGTCATGGCCCGCCGGATCTGGTCGCCCTCGGCAAGGGAGAAACCGGCGACGACGTGAGCTACCTCCAGGACCTGCTCCTGAAACACGAGCACCCCATATGTCGGGCGAAGTACGGGATCGAGGTCCGGCAACGGCACCGAGTACGGCTCCTCGCCGTTGCGCCGCAGCACGTAGGGCGTTACCAGATCGCCACGGACCGGACCCGGACGGAACAGTGAGATGGACGCCACTATGTCTTGGAAGCGACGGGGCTTGAGTCTCCTGGAGAGATGCATCTGGCCTGGCGACTCCAACTGGAACATGCCGGCATTACTGCCGGTGCGGATCAGGGCGTAAGTCTCTCTGTCGTCTGAGGGGAGATCGTAGGGATCTACTTCCCAACCAAGGCGCTCCGAAACCAGCCTGCCCGCTTCAGAGAGCGCCGTATGCATCCGCAGGCCGAGCAGGCCGAGCAGGTCGAGCTTGGGGAGCCCGACGTACTCTAGGCCGTCTTTGTCGTACTGGCAGCGCGGCAAGCCCTCCGTACCGCTCGGCTCCAGTGGCACGAACCCGGAGAGGTGGCGTGCGTCTGTGCCAAAGACCATCCCGCCGCTGTGAGTTCCGGCCTCCCGGTTGCGTCCCACCAGCCCCGCAGAGAGTTCCAGTAGCAGCCGGTACCTCCGCCGGTCCTGCAGGGGGTGACCGCGCATCTGCGGCTCCCGGAGCGCCTCCTCCCACCCTTCGAGGCCGGCGTAGACGCGGTCCCGGTCCCTGAACCGGGTCGGAACCTTGCTTGAGAAGGTGTCTATCTCCAAGGGGGGGTGACCCAGGGCGCGAGCCGCGACCCTCACCGCACCGCGCAGGCTCATGGTCTGGACCGTAGCGGCCTCGGCGACCCCATTCTTCTCGTAGCGCCGGACCATCTCGAAGCGCACCTCGTCGCGCCTGATCGAGCAGAAGTCCAGGTCTATGTCCGGGGGATCGCGCCGCCCCTCGTGCATGAAACGCTCGAAGAGCAGGCGGTTGGAGAACGGCTCGGGGGTGGTTAAGCCCAAGCAGTAGGCGACCAGGCTGTTCGCGCCGCTCCCCCGGCCCGTCACGGGGATGCCCTTTTCCTTGGCGATACCGGCCGCCTCGTGAGCGATAAGGAAGTAAGGGGCGAAGCCTAACTCCGCGATGCAAGAGAGCTCCCGCTTCAGACGTATCCGGATCTCCGCCCACGTTACGCCGCTCTTCCCCTTGTACCTCCTCCTGGCGCCGGCCACTGCCAGCGCCACCAGCGTCCGGGCCGGCTCCTCCCCGCCTGGCACAATAGCATCCGGCACGTGGACTTCCCCCGTGAGCCTCACCGCCCCCGCGCACCGCTCCGCAACCTCCGCAGCGTTTCGCAGGGCCTCGAACCGGTCCGCAAAGATACCGCGCATTCTCTCCGGTGGAACCAAATACAGCCGATCCGTGGGACGGTAGCCGGGTCCGGGAAGAGCTGTCAGGTTCGAGGCGGCCACGAGGACCTCGTGAAGGCGGTGGTCCGCGGGGTACACGTAGGCAACCTCGTGCGCGGCCAGGGTCGGCAACCCGAGCTCACAGGCGAAAGCCTCTACCGTCCGCATACTTCGCCTGGAATGCACCGTACCATCGTTCGTCAACTCAGCGTAGAGTTCACCCGGCCCGAAAGCCTCCCGCAGCAAGGAAAGTGCCCGGCGCGCGTCTCTCCGGTGCCCGACCTCCAACACTCGTCGGGGGAGGAAGCCGAAGGGAACGGCTCCGGTCAGGCACACGAGGCCCTCCGCGTGCTCCACCAATTCATCCAGGGAGCAGCGTGGGCTGCGCCGCTCGGCCGCTGAAGGCCCGGAGCGCATCCGGTACGACGTGATGAGCCGGCACAGCGAGTGGTAGCCCGCCATGCTCTCGGCCAGCAAGACCACGTGCCCCCCGCCCTCCATCGAGACCTCGGCCCCAATTACAGGAGAGAGCCCGGTTTCCTCGCACGCCGCTAGAAAGCGCGGCACACCGTACAGGCCGTCCCGATCCGTGAGCGCGAGCGCTCCGTAGCTCATGCTCGCCGCGACTTCCGCGAGATCCTCGGGCTTGGCGGTGCCCGAACCATAGGAGAAGCCGCTCCTGACGTGTAGGTGGACGAAGTCCGGGCCGAAGCTCACCTAATCCACCACCCCGACCAGAAACCATCTTCCGGTTCTCTCCAGGGCGAGGTCCACGGTACCGCCGCCCGAGACGACCACGCGGAAGAGCCGCCGGTCCACAGAAGCATCCTCGTCCCACCACAAGCGGACCTCTCGCCAGCGCGCCACCACCTCTACCACCCGCCGCCTGCGCCACGAGCACCGGCCCGCGCGAGGCCGCACCACCTCCACGATCCCCGACCCCGGCTGGCGCTTCAGCTCCACCCGTTCCGCACGTAGACGCGCCGTGCTCCCTACCCCTCCCCTGGTCAACCCCGGGAGCTCCGACGCCCGCGAGAGCCAGGGCGCGCACGCCAAATGCTTTGCCACCTCCCGCCTCGAATCAGGGGTAGGAAACAACGGTTCCGCAAAGCCGGGCGGTCGCAACGGGTAGTCGTGAATCTCCGATACCGTCGCCTCCATCAAGCGTCCTCCTCTCGCTTGAGGCGCCGCGACCTGACCCATCGTAGGGTCGAGAAACCCACCCGTGTCCAGTAAAATACCGGTCAAGGGTGAGCGTTCCCGTCCTCCCAACAACCCCGAAAGACCGACCTCGGTTTGGCGACTGGCGGCTCGGTCTCTCGGAGGGCCCGGGCGGGGCGCTCCTCTTTTTTCCGTTTTTCCAGCATCAATCTACATCAATCGCGTAGTCTTGGTCAAGCAGGTGCTTGATATAAGCGCCATTGTCCGCTACAGTGGTTCCACGATGGGCGGTGAAGATCTGCATTCCCGGAGGGTCAGGATACTCCGGTTCCTCGCGCGCGCGACGTCAGAGGGCAACTCCCCCACGGAGCGGGACGTCGGCGAGGCGGTCGGTTTGAAGAGCACGCAGACGGCTCACCACCACCTCACGAGGCTGGAGGCGGACGGCTACGTGGAGCGCGGGGAGGCCAGGAGGACCCGCAGCCACCGCCCGATAAGGCTAACGGAGAAGGGCTGGGAGGCCGTCTCCACGAGGCCGCTCATGGGGCGGATTGCCGCGGGCCGCGGCCTTGAGGCCATAGCGGACGAGGAGCCCTTCTCACTCGTAACGGAGATCCTGGGTACCGGCTCGGGCAAGAGGCGCATCTATCTCAGGGCGACCGGAGACTCGATGCGCGACGCCGGTATAGGCTCAGGAGACATCCTGGTGGTCGAAGAGGACCCGTCGCCGCCGAACGGAGCGCGGGTCGCGGCCTTGATCTTCGCCACAGGCGGCGGCGACCCGGAGGCCACGGTGAAGAAACTCTATCGCGAGGGTCCCCTTGTAAGGCTGCGTCCGGAGAACGGAGACCACGAGGACATCGTGGTGG
Source organism: uncultured Rubrobacteraceae bacterium (assembly GCA_902806065.1). Taxonomy (GTDB): domain Bacteria; phylum Actinomycetota; class Rubrobacteria; order Rubrobacterales; family Rubrobacteraceae; genus Rubrobacter_F. The sequence goes on from CADCVE010000077.1 coordinate 7,601, forward strand.
AGGCCGAGAGGGTCAGGATCCTGGGCAGGCTACTTTGGAGTATCCGGCGCCAAGACGGCCGCAGGTAGACGCTAGACTTTCTCCTCCTAAGGCACGATTAGCTCTTGTGAAACTCGCATCCCCGCCCATACACTTACTCATGTGCTTACACAAGAGAGAGGAGTCCTGTTGGCGCAGGACCGTGGTGCGGAGATCGAGGCTTTGATCGCGCAAGCGGACGCTGGCGAGATCTCGCGGGCGGAGGCGGCGTTGGAGAAGCGCCGGCGCGAGCTCGGCCTGGAGGTGGACGGTGAGGGCGCCGTCGCCTCAGCGCTCTCGGACGTGGTCGAGCGGCGTGCCCACGAGGACGGGCTGCTGCAGGCGGAGATCCGCCGGCAGCGCCGCAAGGACGGCTCCTACGGCGAGTTCGGCCCTTACTGGTACTTCCGATACGTCGAGGACGGGCGCGTGAGGAACATCTACCTGGGCAAGACAGACGAGCCCGAGGCGGCGCTCGCCACGAAGCGAGGCGACGAGGAAAGGGGAACCTGATGCAGCACGACGAGTTGATAGCGCAGATCGATGAGGCTTACCGAAGCCTAACCGCCGCCCGCGAGGAACTGGCAAGCGCCGACCGCGCCCCCTCCAAGCACGTCCGAGCGGTGAGGATCAAAATCGCCGATACCCTGCTGGAGGCGAAGAACGAACGCACCGCGAACCTGTACCTTGAAGGGGCGCTCGATACCGAGTACTACCGTCAGCTCCTCGCCGGCAAGGAACGTGCCGAGCTCGACCACCAGCACCTCCGGCGCGAGGTCGAGCGGCTGCACCTGATAGTCAAGGTCCTCTCGGCACCGATCCCGACTTGGGCCAGCTCGTAAGGAGGACTACTCGATGACCGACCTACAGAAGCTCCGCGAGCGGCTGCACAAGGAGATGGAGGTCCTCGTAGACCGCACGGTAGACGAACTCACTGAGGAGACAGCTGCCCCCACCGGCCGCGACGGTCACGCACCACACGGACTGGTGACCCCGCAGCGCGTCGAGGAATTGCTGAGCGAGATCTCCGCCGCCTACTCGAAGCTCGGGGCAACCAAGCGCAAGCTCTCCGAAGCCGAGAGCGCCGTCCGCCACCACGAGCAGCGCGTCCGCGTCGAGAAGCGCCAGCTACTCACCAACGCCAAAAACGAGCGCGTCGCCGGGCTCGTCCTGGACGAGGCCCTCGCCACCGAACAGTACCGCAAGCTCCTCAAGAACAAGGAGAGCGCCGAACTAGACCACTTCGAAGCCCGCGCGGAAGTAGACCGCCTCCAACTCTCCGTGAAGCTCCTGCGCGTAGGCACGGCACCCGGCGGAGCCCCCGAGGAAGGGAGAGACGACAGGTAGAAGAGCGCACCCGCTACCGGCCGCATCGGGCGACGTGCCCCCCACAGCCGACAGAGGCGTCTACGCCTCAACCGCAGAGCCAAAGGCGAAGCCACGCGAGGACCTGACGAAAGGAGCGGAATGAAGACCCCCGGAGGCTCGACCACCCGCGCCACCCTGCTGCTGATCATCATGGCATTCCTCGCCGGCGTCCTCGTCACGCTCTCCGCCCAGCACTTCCTCGGTTCAGACCGTGCCGTCCCCTTGGTCGTGGACGCGTCGGATCCCGATGTGCTGATGCCGGGGATCTCACCCGAGGAGATCCCCGCTTCGACTGCCGCACGATGGAGAATCTCATCTGCGGCCGGGATAATCCCCAGGGCGTCGAATCGGGCCGCTACGATGAAGAGGGCCAACTGGTCGATCCCGACCAGGTTCTCGGTGACGGCGATACGAGCGCGGTCCCCGGAGGCCCGAAGACATGATCAACCCCAACGCCCACCCCGCCTTGTTGCGCTTCACCGACGACGCCCTTGGCGGTGAGGACTCATCCAGCGACGCAGTGCCCCCAAAGCCAATCAACCCTCCTTGCGCGACGCGACGCGAACCCGATCCGGCCGCATCTTTGATACCTCCGTAATAACTCCCAAACCAGCCAAAAACCCCCGCTACGGTCAGGTTTTGTAGCTCCCCCGGCAACGGCTCTTTACGTATGAGAATATGTATTCTCGCAAACGATTAGGAGGCCGGAGCGTTGGAAGTGAGAGATCTCGCCGCCAATAGGGCCGAAATCGAGGTTCTGAGCGGCTCGTCGAAGCTCGCGTGGGTCGAGATCCCTCCGCCGGAGAGGCACCCGGCGCTCGTCTATCTGGCCTCTCTTGCTCCCGGTTCGAGGCGGACGATGCGGGCGGCGCTGGAGACGGTGGCCAGGCTCGTCTCCGGGGGACGGGCGACGGCCAGGGACCTCGCCTGGCATCACTTGCGTTACCAGCACACCGCCCTCGTGCGCACCGCCGTCGCGGAAACCTACGCGCTGGCGACCGCGAACAAGATCCTCTCCGCCCTCCGGGGCGTCCTTAAAGAATGCTTCCGTCTCGGCTACACGCCGGCTGAGGACTACCACCGGGCATGTGACCTCAAGAGCGTCCGGGGCTCCGACCTGCCCAGGGGCCGCGCTCTCTCCCACGGAGAACTCCGCCGGCTCTTTGAAGTGTGCGCCCTGGACGCCGTCGAGGGCAAGAAAGCCACCATCGGGGCCCGCGACGCCCTCCTAGAGAACTACGCTTGTACGGCGCCTGAGGCTTTGAACACGCTGGCGCCTGAAGAACGCCAACAAGTTTATAGGATATTACGGTTGCGAGCAGCAGTTACGATGGATGGGACAATAGATGTCAGTGAAGTGTTTGGGGAGGAGGACTTGTTTTTTCCCACAGCAACGCCATCCTCGAAGCTATAGAGACGAAGAAATATGGTGGGGAGTTGTCGGAGGAAACCGTCCGTAGGGTAGTCGAAGGCTACACCTCTGGCGCCGTGCCCGATTACCAGATGTCGGCGCTGCTCATGGCGGTATTCATTCGAGGAATGAGTTACGAGGAGACGCTAGACCTCACACGGACGATGGCGGAGAGTGGGGCGCAGTATTCGTTTCCGGAGTGTTTGGACAAACATTCGACGGGCGGGGTTGGAGACAAGATCAGCCTGACCTCCCTCCCTATCGCCGCCGCCTGTGGCGCACCGGTAGCCAAGCTCTCCGGTCGCGGCCTCGGGACGACCGGCGGCACCATAGACAAGCTACATTCCATCCCCGGCTTCTCTTTCGACCTCTCGGAAGAGCGCATGAGGAGACAGGTCAAAGAGATCGGGCTCGCCATCACCGAGGCGGGAGACCTGGCCCCGGCGGACAAGGCCATCTACGCCCTCCGGGACACGACTGGAACCGTGGACTCGCTACCTCTCATCGGCTCGTCCATCGTCTCCAAAAAGGCCGCGACCGGCGCCGGCTATCTACTCTACGATGTGAAGTCCGGCTCGGGGGCGTTTATGAAGAACGCTGATGAAGCGCGCGAGCTGGCCGAACTCCTGGTACGTTTGAGCAAATCTCTCGGTGTAGAGGCGACTGCCCTGATAACAGCTATGGACGAACCACTGGGGAGTGCCGTCGGCAACGCCCTGGAGATCCGGGAGAGCGTACGCTTTTTGCGCGGGGACCCCTCCCCCGCCGACCTCTCCGAGAAATCCCGCACCGTAGCCGCGCGGCTCCTGAAACTTAAAGGCATCAACGACCCCGAGAACACGGTCGAGAGAGCTATCTTTTCCGGCGCCGCCTACGAAACGTTCTTGCGGTTCGTGTCGGCCCAAGGCGGAGACGTGAGAGCCCTGGAGCACACCCCGGTCTCCAGCAAGGTGCGTGAAGTAGCCGCGCCACAAACCGGCTACGTAGCGCGGTTCGGCGCTCTGGGCATCGGCCACGCGGCCCTGCTTCTGGGTGCGGGAAGGCAACAGAAGGGCGACAAAGTCGACCCGGGTGCGGGAGTGGAAGTCCTCCTCAAAACCGGCGACAAGGTCGAAGAGGGCCAACCGATAGCGCGGCTCTACGGGGAGCGTAACGTGGAGAAGGCCGCACAGATCGTCCTGGAATCGCTGGAGATATCTAACGCGCCTGTAGGCCGTCCCCCTGTTATTCTACGGAGCCTGTAAAGAAGCTAGTCAGCAGTCAGTAGAGCGCTAGCGGTTCACAAGTATCTAGCGGCCGTCCGAAACCAAAGAGCTGATACCTGACTGCTGATAGCGCCAACCGAAGGGAGGCCAACCATAAGTCCTGTTCACGTGCGGGCGGAGCCAGGGGATTTCGCCGAGAGCGTGCTGTTGCCGGGGGACCCGCGGCGGGCCGAGTATATTGCCGAGAACTTCTTCGAAGACGCGAAGCTCGTAACCGCGGAGCGTGGGATGCTCGGTTTTACCGGCACCTACAGAGGCAATCCAGTCTCCGTCCAGACGACGGGGATGGGCTGTCCGAGCACCGCCATCGTGGTGGAGGAGTTGATCGGGCTGGGCGCGAAGAACCTTTTGCGGGTCGGAACCTGCGGTGGTTACCATCCGGAGATGCAGCTCGGGGATTTGGTGATCGCTACGGCCGCCACCGCCCAGGACGGGACGGTCTCCAGCATCACCCAGGGCGTCCCCTACGCTCCGGCGGCGCACTTCGACCTCGTACACGCCGCCTACCACGCGGCCGAGGAGGCCGGACGCAAGCCGTTCCTCGGCCCCATAGTGAGCGCGGATTTATTCTACGACCCGGAGGAGGACCCGCAAGCACTGTGGCACTCTCTAGGGGTGCTCGCGGTGGAGATGGAGGCGTCGGTGATCTTTACTCTAGCGGCGATGCGGGGGGCGCGTGCGGGCTGTCTGCTTACGGTCTCGGACGCTATCGGCTCGAACAAAGTCGAGCGCATACAAGACAGCGTCCTAAAAGGCGCCGTGGACGAGATGGTGACACTGGCGCTCGGGACCCTCGAAGCTTTACACTAGGACGCCTCGGGGGAGCTGTGGCAGGAGAACTCGGGACTCGCGGGCGGCGGTCAAAACGCCCGGACGGGGTCCGTGGAAGGTAACGGTACAGACATTGACGATCCTCAACGAGTCGGGCACACCGGACGTCCTCTCCCCTCTATATGGCCTCCACGCCCTCGCCGGGAGGCTCCCGGACGCCCTCCTCGTCGTGGCGGGCACCTGCGCGGATATCCACCTTGCCCAGTCGCTCTCGGTCCCCCTCCCCGGAGCGCCCGCGGACCCGCAAGGACAGAATGATCACAACGGCGACAGTCTCGGTGTTCACCCGAGGGTTGTATTCATCCTCCTCGACCCGGATGAGGAGCCTTCGGGCGGCGCGCTTGCCTCCCGTGTGATCGAGGTGGCGGCGGGCTTCCGGCATACGGATCTGGTGCTGCTCGTCGCCTGTCGCTCCGCCGCCCTGCTCGGCTTCGACGCCAGCTTCGAGGCCGAGCTCGCCGAACGTCGTCTGGGCCTGCCGGTACGGGCCTTGCTGCCAGACCTCGTTACCGGCGGCGTCCTGAGCACGAACCTGGAAGACGCCGCGGTCCGGGTTCTCCTGGATCTCTCCCCCAGCAACGTCCCCGAGCCGGAGGAAGCGCAGCCCTACTACTCAAAGGGGGGCCTCCTCGGGAGACTACCATTGCGAAGCAGACCCGGGCGGAGGACGGGAGAGACGGGAGTCCGCCGCCCGGTGGTCCTTCTCGGCGCGCTCCCCAGCTCCCGGCGGGAGCTCGCGCGGGAGTTCGCGCGGGTTGGGGTCGAGGTAGCCGGCGGGCTCCCGAGCGCGCAGGATGAGTGGCTGCCTGACATCGGTGAAGGAACGGTCGTGGCGGCGATGGATCCCTATCTTACGCGGGCTTGCGGGACCACCGAGGAGCGCGGGGCGAACCTGGCCCGGAGTCTGTTCCCGATCGGGGTGGACGGCACGGCCCGTTTTATTCAAGACGTCTCCGCACTCGCCGGGCTAACGACAAGCGAGGCGGGTCGGGCTCGTCAGGTCTGGAAGGGCCTGGATCCCTTACGGAACCGTATTCGGGGGAAGCGTGTCTTCTTCACCGGGGACACGGGCCTCGAAGTACCGCTTGCCCGTTTCCTGGCCGACGCCGGAGCGGTCGTCCTCGAAGTCGGGACGCCGCGGCTGGACCGGCACTCCCTGGGCGCGGAGCTCTCTACCCTGGGCGAGGACGTGGACGTCGTGGAGTCCCCGGACTGGCGGGCGCAACTCGCGCGAGTAGACGCCACCCGGCCGGACGTGGTAGTAGCCAGCCCAGGGCTCTACGTGCCGCTCGTCGCGCGAGGATACCTGTGCCGCTCCTCACTCGAGCTCCTCTCCCTGGGTGTACACGGCTACGAGGGCGCCCGGCGAGTCCTGGAGCTCTTCGCCCGGACCTTCGAGGGCGCCGAGAAGCTCGACGCCCTCAACTTGTGAGGGCCTTTTGAGGATACTGCGCGGAGTTTACGAGGGACCGGGGAGCCACGGCCTCCTGCGGTTGGCGGCGAGCATGAGGGGAGTGCATGCCGTTCTGCGGGCGTACCCGGACGAGTGGTACTTCCCGGCCCTTTATGGGGCGTGGACACGCACGGGAGAGCCGGCGCCAGTCTCTTTGAGCGCGGTGCGCGAGCCTTCGGGCGGATCGTGGACAGCAGGAGACCCCGCGCGGGACCTCGCGAGGATGGCGCGCAGCCGGCCCGAGGCCGAGGCTTTGATCTTCGCACGCTCCGAAACTGCGCTGCTCGCGGGTGAGGGGACACCCATCCTCTCCCTCCCCGAGAACCCCGAGACCGGCCTCTCACCGAAGCTCATCACCTGCGAGTGGGAATCGCCGGAGGTCCGGGAGGTCGAAGCGAGCGACCTGGGGCTGGCGGAGCTCGTCAGAGCCCATGCCAAACGCCAGCAGAGGAGCCCGGCCCCGACGGTCAATATCTTCGGGCCGCCCGTCTTTGGCCCGAACGCGGCAGCGGAATTCTCCGAGCTAGAGCGCACCCTGGGCCTCGTCGGGATCGGGGTAAACGCCCGGGTGCCGCTGGGGACGACGGTCGCGGACCTCTCGCGGCTCCCGCGCGCGTGGGCGAACGTGGTCCTTTACCGGGAGGCGGCAGAGGCAGCGACGCTGTTCCTGCAGGACGAGTTCGGGATGCCGCGGGTAACCACGCCTCCTATAGGGTCGGTCGGGACGGGGGCGGTCCTCAGGGCCACCGCCGAGTTGTGCTTTCTAGACCAGAAGTCCGTGCGTCGGGCGGTCTGGGCGGAGCTCTCGCGCACGGGGAAGCTAGCATGGTACGCCAGGCTGGCGGTCCCCGAAACCTTCAGGGGACGCCGTGTCGCCCTCTTCGGGGACCTCACCTACACTACCGGGATCGGCTACACCCTGGCCCGCGAGGTCGGGATGGAGGTAGTGTGGGCGGGGACGTACCTCACGCACCTGGAGAAAGACTTCCTCTTCCACGCCGGCACCTTCACCGAGGAAGCGTTCGTCGAGGACGACCCCGAGGCGGTCGCCACCCGCGTCCAGGAGACCGTCCCCGACCTACTTATCGGGACGCACTTCGAGAAGGAGGTCGCCGAGTCTCTGGACGTTCCTTTTCTACCGTTGTGCCCCCCGGTCCTCAAGCACCCGTTCGTGGAGAGGCCCCTCATGGGCTACGCGGGCTCCAGCGAGTTGGCCGACGCCCTGGAGAATGCTCTGGAGAGTGCCTCACGCGGAGTCCGCGCCAGAGCGCGCGACGAGAAGCCCGAACCCGAAGCGCGGGGTCCCCGGTGGACCGGGGAGGCGCTAGCGGAGCTGGAGGAGATACCAGCCTTTTTGAGGGGCAGGGCACGCAGGCTCGCGGAGGATCACGCCCAGGCCGTAGGCTCCTCCGAGGTCACGCCACGCATCCTCGAAGAGAGCCGCTTCTGAACCGGCATTACGAGCCGTTATAATCCGGCTGCGAAAGGCTACGAAGAGCGTTTCTCTAGAGGGAGCAACCAGCGTTGGGAATAAGGGACTTTATCGAGCACCTCCGGGAACACCGGGAGAAGGTGCAGAACACGGAGGCACTCCCGGAGGCCGAACGCGCGGAGGTGCTGCGCCAGGCCGAGATGATGGTCGGGATGGCGGAGGCGGCGGCCAGGGAGCTGGAATCGGTCGTGAACAACCGCCGCGTCAACCTCCCCGAAGAGCACGCCCTGCGCTTCGCCCAGGATATTTTCCTCTACCTCATCGACGAGGAGGAGAAGGTCAAAGAGAGGCTACGCCAGTAGCCATCTGACGCGCCTGCCTGGAGCTTTTAGCTAGCTTTAGCTAGCGGCGCCTCCTGCGGCGCCTGCCTCAATCGTCATCGTCGTCGTCTTCATCTTCCTCACCGGCGCAGCCGGCGACGAAGAGCACCGCGGTTGCCGAGATGCTTGCCAGACCGAGCTTGAGAAAGCCGCGGCGGCTGATCTTCTCCCTGCTGGTCTCCCGCTGGGCGTTCTGGGCCTGCTCGGTCTTCATCTTTGCTCCTTCTCATCTCCCCGGACGGTCTCCCCAATATTATTCCAGAAAGTGGCGGAGAGTGGCAGTCTCGGACGGTTATTTGGTGGTTTTGTTGCGCTTTGCGAGAATAGCTTTTTTGGGGGATAGTTCGTGTTCGTCGAGGTACTGGTCCAGTATCCCCTGCAGGCCGGCCAAACGACGTTCGCGTAACTCGGGATGGCGGATAGTTATGTTCACGGAGCCGGCTTCGACCTCGGACTCCACCTCTAGCATCCCGTCCACACCGGCTCGCTCGCTGGAGAGAAAGACGTCGGTGAGGAGGGCTTCGGCGGCGGTGGCGAGGTCGCTCAAAGCGCCGCCGCGCAACCCGGCGACGGCGCCCGTCCAGGCGATAAACACACGGACCTCCCCCGCGTGGGCGAGTTCCGCCGGAAACTCTCTTCTGTGAGTCTTGGCGCCCATAAGACTGTAAGCATACACGGTCGAGGCTCGTTACACGGTTGGTATACTCGGGTAGCAACGCTCGTCCGGACCGGAACTTTCGCTGGGTCTGACCGTATACGAATAGTTGCTGGCGGTACCGAAGATCAACGGGAGGTAGTAAGAGGTTGAAAGGCAAAGCGGCTCTTTATCTGGCGCTCGTCCTTACATTCGGTTTAGTGGCGCTCGTTGGGTGTTCGTCGGGTGGGACAGAGCCGGGGCCGAGGGACCAGAACGTGGCGCAGACGGTGCCGGAGGTGTCGGAAGATGTACCGGAGGACGAGCCCGTGGCGAGGGTAGCGGCGCAGGTAGGGCCATCGGTCGTACAGGTAAATGTACGGGCCGTGCAGTCCACACCGTTCGGGGGCGTTCAGGAAGGCTCGGGTGTGGGGAGTGGTGTGATCTACCGCAACGACGGCTATATCGTCACCAACAGCCACGTGGTCCAGAGCGCGAACGAGGTAAACATCGCCTTTGCCGACGGCTCCGAGGAGCGGGGGCAGGTGGTAGGGACGGATCCTTCCTCCGAGATCGCGGTGGTCAGGGTGAAGCGCCAGGACCTGCCGGCAGCGAAGTTCGCCGAGGCGGGCACGGATGTCGTACCCGGACAGCTCGCGGTCGCTATCGGTAGCCCCTCCGGCTTCCAGTCCACCGTAACTTCCGGTGTCATCAGCGGCCTGAACAGAGAGATACCGGCCGAAATTACTGGCGGTCGCCGGGATGAGGCTCTGGTCGACCTGATCCAGACTGACGCCCCTATCTCGCCGGGTAACTCCGGCGGGGCCTTGTTGAACCGCGACGGTGAGGTCGTGGGCATCAACGTCGCCTACCTGCCGCCCGAGAGCGGTGTCGAGAGCATAGGCTTCGCCGTCCCTTCGAGCACGGCGATCTCCGTCGCCGACCAGCTCATCGAGAGCGGCCAGGTCTCGCGCCCGTTTCTCGGTATCTCCAACCGCGACCTGACCCCGGAGATCGCTGACCAGTTCAGCCTTCCGGTGCAACAAGGGGTAATAGTCGTGGAAGTCGAACCCGGCAGCCCCGCAGACCGAGCCGGGATACGCCGCGAAGATGTGATCACCACCCTAGACTCGACCGAAGTAGAGGGCTCCGGTGACTTGCTGGGCGCCCTGCGCGACTACCGTCCCGGAGACACTGTCACTCTAACCGTCCTGCGAGGCGGCGGCGCGGGAGATGAAGAGCGCATAGAGGTCGAGCTGGGCGAACGCCCGCAGTAAAGGGTACGGGAGGAGCAGCCATGTGGCCAAAGAGAATCAAAGAAACGTTCGCCATACTGACTATCGGCGACGGAGTGATCGCAGCCCTCGCCCCCAGAGAACACTCTCTCCTCTGGGCGGGTATCGGACCAAAGAGCATTCATAAGATAGCCTACTTCTTCGCCGAGAACCCGAACTACTTGCGCCTCCTCGGCCTGACTCAGATAATCTGGGGCATCTGGCTCGCCACGAAACAATACCCGGAAGAGTAACCTCCGTGGCCCACTCACACCCGGATCACGGCCACGGCCACGGCCATAGCCACGGTCATAATCACGGGCGGGGAGCGGATCGGCGCGCGCTGTCGATCGTCTTTGCTCTTACTACCGCGTTCATGGTGGTGGAGGTAGTGGGCGGGCTCGTCACGGGCAGCCTCGCGTTGCTCGCGGACGCGGGGCACATGCTCTCGGACGCGTTCTCGCTGGGGCTCGCGCTCGTCGCGGTCTGGCTGGCGTCGAGGCCCGCGACCCCGAACAGGAGCTTTGGCTACAAGCGCGCCGAGATACTGACCGCTCTCTTGAACGGCGTGACGCTCGTAGCGATCTCTGTGTGGATCCTCGTCGAGGCCTACAATCGTCTCTGGGAGCCGCCGGAGATCCTGGGCGGCTGGATGCTTGCCGTCGCCACACTCGGTCTCGTGGTAAACATCGTGGGCGTCCTCATCCTCTCGCGTTCGGGCGGCGAGAGCCTGAACGTCCAGGGCGCCCTCCGCCACGTAGTCGCCGACGTCATGGGCTCGGTCGGCGCGATAGCAGCCGCGCTGGTAATCCTCGCAACCGGGTGGCGCTACGCGGACCCGCTCATCAGCGCCCTGATCGGCTTGCTGGTCCTGGCAAGCTCCTGGAGGCTCCTGCGCGATTCCACGAACATCCTCCTCGAAGGCACGCCACCCGGCATGGACGCTAACAAGGTCGGCAGGAGCATGGCCGCCGCAGAGGGCGTACGAGAAGTCCATGACCTGCACGTCTGGACCATCACCAGCGGCTTTCCGGCCCTGTCTGCTCACGTCCTCGTCGGCCACGACGAGGACTGCCACGCTCGCCGCCGCGACCTCGAAGACCTCCTCGCCCGCGAGTACGGCATCAAACACACTACCCTTCAGGTTGACCATGCCGGTGACCACACCGCAACCCTGCACAGTCTGCAGTTCCGCTCCCGCAACGAATAGCTCACACCCGCAACCGGCAGTAACCTCTCTTCGTATACTTGGAGCACGTATATACGACAGGGATGATCCGATCTGTGTAAGCTACTGATAGTGGTTGGCGTTGTGGCAGCAGTAATTCTGGTCTTCTCGGGTAGTTGCGTGCTGGGCCACATCCTGGACGTTACAACCGCTCTGGACCACCTCGCAACCCTACGTTGTTTCGCGGAGTGCAAAGGGGAGTGAGTGGGGCTGCGAATGGCTCTAACACGCGGAACATGCCAGAGCAGGGGAGCCCGTGGCTCCCGAAGGCCACAAGTCGCAGGTGCGATCAGACCCTACAATGGCCCAATGACGCCGGCTACTTCGAACTGCTGCCCATCCTGGGGAGCATAAAGCATGCGATCGTTGGAGACCCTGGTCTCGACAACGAGCCCGCAAAACGGCTCACCCCGTTCGGAGGAAGACGCCACTCGGAGCGAACTAGGCTACGAACAGCGCAACGCGGGGCTGCAGTGGACCTGGCAGGCACTGCGCGGGCCGAGAACTTCAGTTGGTTTTTCCGGAGTCGGCAAGTGCGACGCGTCGAGGGTAGCGTCTTAGTCGCCCTGGGGCTATGAGGCTTGGCGTTCCCGAGCGCCGGTAGCGTGGCGATCACGAACGAAACTCTCAGCCTCCGCACTTCCGTGAAAAAAGAACACCCTGCCTACCCCCGCGGGAGTTCGGATCGGCCGCCCTTTGCCTCGACGTGTATCAAAGTGTCGCGGTTCGCCCAGTTTAGCGGCTAGCTTCCCAAAAGCGGGCGTCGTCGTCGAGGTTCCGGAGGACGCTCGTGAGCATCTCGTGCAGCAGGCGGCGCTCAGCGTTGTCGAGCGGCCCCAGCACAGCATCCTGGACTCTCGTGGCCACGGCCTCGGCTTCCGAGATCGTCCTTTTTCCAGCATCCGTCAGGGCTAGGTCGTACCGACGCCGGTCTTCGGGGTCGCGGCGTCGCTCCACCAACCCGAGCCCTTCGAGCTCGTCGACGAGGCCCACCATAGTCGTACGGTCGATCGCCAGCTTCTCGCCGAGGTCTCTTTGGGCGTGGGGTCCCTCGCCGACCAGCACGACCAGGACACCGTAGTGGCGGGCCTGGAGCCCCATCGGTTCCAGGGCCCGCTCGAATCCCTCCCGGGCGAGCTGGCTAACCTTACTCATCAAGAAGCCCGTGTTGCGCACCAGGGCCACGGGCGGCAGGTTCACCCGATTTCGTCCCGATTCTCCCCGTCCCGATTCACTCCTCGACCCCTCGGTCTCCACTATGCCCTACCTCCTCCTGGCCCTCGCGGCGCGGCTTCGTGCCAGTTTACTGGTACGTAGGACTACTTACGATCCCGTTTTTTTCATCACTTTTGTTGATAATCAGCAATGCTGATAGTATTGCGATGAAGAAACTGCGGAAGGAGCCGGGTATGAGGAAGGGAACGAATCAGGAGGAGAGGCACGAGCGGACGCTGCTGCGCCTCGGTGCGGTATCCGCGGTGCTCGGCACCCTCGCCAACGTCGTTGCCTCTGCCGGGCACGGCGACCTACCCGAGACCGGCACACATGCCGCCCTTAGCTTCGTCGCCGAACGAGACACGTGGAGCCTGGTCCACCTGACCTCCATCTTCGCGGTCCTGCTGTGGCTGGTCGCCTTCGTGGGGCTCTCCGGTTCGATGTCTCGGGGCGCGTCGTGGTTGCTCGCCCGCTTCGGGATCGCCAGCATTTTGGTGGGCGCCGCCGTCCACGTGGTCTTCTTCTCTATCGACGGCTATGCGCTCAAGGGGACGGCTGATGCGTGGGCCGCCGCGTCGGGATCGGAGCGGGAAAGCCTGCTCCGAGCAGGCGATCTGGTGCTTCTCCTCCAGGAAAGCCAATTCGTCAGTGCGATCATCTTGGTGCTGGGCCTACCTTTCTTGCTCTTCGGGCTCTCCGTGGCCTTCAGCAGCGCGTACCCTACCTGGCTTGGCTGGGTAGGAGCCACTGCGGGAGCCGGAGCATTATTCACCGGGGTGACCAGGTTCGTCCGGCTCGAGCTGGTCCCCGACCCTGTCCTATTCGGCGTGTTCGGTATGGGCGTGAGCTTGTGGATGGCCGCCATGGGCACACTGATGTGGAAGCGTGCCAGGAAGCTCCCACGCGCCGACACCAAGGCGCCCCATGACTCGCACGATAAGGTCAACGCCTCCTCGCCATAAACGTGCCGGCGCCGGAGGAGGCGCATAGCCTACGAGCTCACGACCCGCGCAAAGCACGTGGGGAAGAAGGCATACCCGATTTACTATTCTGTCTCCGTTTCTGCCAGGCCCCGCTGCAGGTCGCGGTGCTCCATTGGTGGCCTGGTTCGATTCGGAGAACACCTGAGCTTCAGGAGTTCCTCGCACAAACATATCAACGTGCGTTAGACTGTTGCTATGAACGACGAACGCTGCGATCTGCTGTGTATTGATGCTCCACGCGCGGAGGCGATTCGCCGAGCGCGCCTCGATGTTGAGGTTGCTTCGGGAGCGGCGGAGCGGGCACGGGCGTTGGCGGACCCGACGAGGCTAATGTTGGCGGCGGCTTTGCGGGAGGGTGGGGAGCTTTGCGTGTGCGACCTCGCCTGGATCTCCGAACGCGCCCAGAACCTCGTCTCGCACCACTTGAGGATACTCAGGACACAAGGGCTCGTGCGTTCGCGGCGAGACGGTAAGCTCGTCATGTACGAGCTCACGGAGGTAGGACACGCGCTGCTCTCAGCCGTGATCGGCGAACCGGTAAAGGGTACGGAGGTGCGCGCGTGAGGGAGAGAAAGATGCTTCCGGTTATTGGGCAGGAGCCAGCCACTCCGGTTACGCGTAGGGAGCCCGCGGAGCAAGCTGCGGTCGATGGCGCGGAGCGAACGGTCGTCCGGGTGGAGGGAATGGATTGCGCCAGTTGCGCCGCGACCGTCGAGAAGGGTGTATCGCGGCTTCCGGGAGTGCATCGGGTCGTGGTGAACTTCGCCGCCGGGAGGCTCGACGCGGAGCACGACCCCAGCCTTACATTAGAGAAGATCGAACGGGCCATCAGAGAAGCCGGATACGAGGTAGGCGGTACCGAAGAGGCGGAGAGGACGCCCTTCTGGAGAACGCCCAGGGCTATCCTGACCGCCGCTTCCACGCTACTGTTCGCGGCGGGTCTGGCGTTGAGTCTGGCGGGGGCGCCGGAGGTCGTTCGGGTAGGGACTTACGCCGCGGCTATCGTGGTCGGCGGGTTACCCATCTTCCGGGCGGCGCTCGCGGGGCTGCGCGCTCGTCATCTGGACATGAACGTGCTGATGAGCGCGGCCACGATAGGCGCCGCCGGGATCGGACAGTGGGCCGAGGCCGCCTCCGTAGTCGTCCTCTTCGCGGCGGGCAACGCCCTTCAGGTCTATGCCATAGACCGCACCCGCGGCGCCGTGCGGGCGCTGGTGCGGCTCACCCCCAACGAGGTCCTCGTCAGGAGAGGTGGCGTTGAATTGCTGGTCCCCGCCGATGAGGTCGTCGTCGGGGAGACGGTGGTCGTACGCCCCGGCGAGCGTCTGGGCGTGGATGGCAGGATCATCGAGGGCGAGACGACCGTGGATGAGTCGCCGGTTACGGGAGAGAGTATCCCGGTGGAGAAGGGATCGGGTGACGAGGTGTACTCCGGCAGCCTCAACGGCTCCGGGGGCGTGCTGGTGCGGGCGACAAAGAGGGCTGGGGACTCGACGCTGCAGAGGATCGTACGTCTCGTGGAGGAGGCGCAGGCCAGAAAGGCCCCAGCCGAGCAGTTCGTGGACCGGTTCTCGCGGGTCTATACCCCGCTGGTCGTGGCTGTCGCGGTGAGCCTGGCCGTGGCGCCGCCCTTGTTCGGGGCGGAGTTCGGGACGTGGTTTTACAGGGCTCTGGCGCTGCTCATCATCGCCTGTCCGTGCGCCCTGGTAATCTCCACTCCCGTCACGGTAGTCTCGGGGATCGGAGCGGCCTCCAGGCGCGGCATCCTGATCAAGGGCGGCGCGGCGCTGGAGGCCGCCGGGCGGCTCAAGGCGCTGGCCTTCGACAAGACCGGAACGCTCACGGAAGGCCGTCCCGTCGTCTCGCGGGTCGTGGCGCTGGGCGAAAGCGAGGAGGCGGAAGCAGTAAAGATCGCGGCGTCTCTGGAGCGCCGCTCGGAGCATCCACTGGCTTATGCCATCTTGACCGCCGCGAGGGGTTATGAGACAGGCGGGGACAGCATCCCGACGGTCACGAGTTTCCGGGGGATAGCGGGGCGGGGCGCCGAGGGTGAGGTCGGGGGCAAGCGGTACCTGATCGGGAGCCCCAGGCTCTTCGCCGAACGCGGCATCTCTCTGGATGCCGCACAGGAGGCGCTCGAAGAAGTCGCGGCCGCTGGTGAGACCCCGGTAGTCCTCGGGGAAGAGAGCGGATCTCTGGCCGTCTTCGGGCTCGCGGATACCCCGCGTCCGGAGGCGCAGGCAACCCTCGATGGCCTGCGCGCCGCCGGGATCGAGGAGCTCGTGATGCTTACCGGGGACTCAGAGGCTCCCGCTCGCAGGATGGCCGAAGCTCTGGGGATCGACTACCGGGCGCGTCTACTACCGGAGCAGAAAGTCGAAGCGGTGCGCGAGCTGGTCGAGAGAGCGGGTTCGGTGGGCATGGTCGGCGACGGGGTCAACGACGCGCCCGCCCTCGCCGCCGCCTCGGTCGGGTTCGCCATGGGTGCGGCAGGCACGGATGTAGCCCTGGAGACCGCCGACGTTGCCCTCATGCAAGATGACCTGCCGAAGCTCGCCGAGGCGATCCGGCTCTCCCGCTCCGCCGAGCGCATTATCCGGCAGAACGTCGCCATCTCGATCCTCATAAAAGGCATCTTCGTCCTGCTCGCCCCCTTCGGCCTCGTCGCGTTGTGGCTCGCCGTGCTCGCCGACATGGGTACCTCCATCGCCGTGACCCTCAACGGCCTCAGGCTGTTCCGAAAAGGCGACGGCTAACGTCACCAATGAGGCGCAGTAAGCTCTCAGGCCCTCCCAAGGCCTGTGCCCTATCCAGGCCGGAGCAGGCTCGCCGGCGGCGGGAGGTGGCCGCGGAAGTCTTCAGGGCAGCCCGGCGGCCCGGAGAGTTCGAAGACGGCTACGAGTTTACTTTTCCGGGGAGCTTGGAGTGGGCGGACCGGCTCATCGGGTTCGTCGTGTTCGAGCGTGTCTGCTGCCCCTTCTTTACCTTCGAGATCTTCTTCGAGCCGGACACAGGGCCGATCGTGCTGAAGATTAGAGAACCGGAGGGCGTAAAGGAATTCGTCGAGGAGTTGGTGGAGCTCCAGCCCGGTTGAGCATCCGTGCGGGTCGTATTTCAGGGTAAGCATCCTTTGTGGTGTGCTAGGATTTAGAGGTTCGTGAGAGGCGAAACAGCGGCAGGTCCAAGTCCGCCTTTCGTGACTGACCCGGAGGATTTCAAAGAGAGGTACCGAGTTGGAGAAGAGCACGGGCGGCAGGTTCAACAGGACCACGATCATTATCGGGCTCATCGTCCTGGCCTTTATAGTGGGCTTCGCCGCGATCGTCATCATAGATAGCCAGCAACAACAAGAGACCGGCGACATAGAAGGGGTCGAGGAGTTCGAGGTGGCCAGCGGGGTCAACAACCACACCCAGGACACCGTGGACTACGAGCAGGACCCGCCGGCCGGTGGCGAGCACAACCCCGTGTGGCAGAACTCCGGGTTCTACGACGCGCCGGTACGCAACGAGAACGCGGTGCATACCATGGAGCACGGCGCAGTCTGGATCACCTACAGCCCCGACCTCCCGCAGGACCAGATAGACACCATCCAGGGGATGACGGAGGGTGCAACCTGCCTGCTCGCGAGCCCATACCCGGGTCTGGACTCGCCGATAGTGGCCTCCGCCTGGGGCTACCAGGCGCGGTTCGAAAGCGCCGACGACCCCAACCTGGAGAGGTTCATCAGCCGTTACCAGCAGGGCCCCCAGACCCCCGAGCCCGGCGCCACCTGCACCGGTGGAATAGCCGATCCCGCCGCATAAATGAGAGGGAGTCTGCAAAAAGCCGGGCACTCGCAAGAGAAGACTTCCAAAAAGAGCGCACCGCTCGCCCGGAACTCGCTCATCACCGCGCTCCTCGTCGTCGGCGCGGTCGCTCTGGCCGGTGTAGCGGGCGCGGTTGTAGCGTCGCTCTTCTCCGGCAATGAGACCGCTGGTGAAGGTGTGGCGGGGACGGGGCTCATGGCGCCGGCCGAGGATTCAGCGGAGGCGGGGTTCGCTCGCGACATGATGGTCCATCACGCTCAAGCGGTTCAGATGGCGGAGATCGTGCGGGACGAGACCGAGAGCGAGGAGATCCGCACCATGGCCGCCGACATCGCCCTCACTCAGCAGGCCCAGATCGGGCAGATGCAGGGCTGGCTCGCCGTCTGGGGCCTCCCCGCTACCGGGACCGGTCCCGCGATGACCTGGATGGGCCACCCCACGGAAGGCCGGATGCCGGGTATGGCCTCGCCTCAAGAGTTGGACGAACTCCAAAGAGCGACATCCGAAGAGGCCGACGTACTCTTTTTGCAGCTCATGATCCCGCACCACGAGGCTGCCACGCCGATGGCCGAAGCCGTCCTCGAAGAGACGGACCGTCCGGAGGTAGAGCGGCTCGCCGGGGCGATCATAGCCTCGCAACAAAGCGAGATCCAACTGATGCAAGGGCTCCTGAACCAACGCGGAGCCTCAGTCCCAGCCGAAGATTCATCAGCGCCATCCACCAGCGAACACTCCCACGACGCCGCCAGCAGCCATGCCCACGGCGGTGCTTAGCCGCATCATGCCCCAGAGCAGCCCGCACCCGCAACGCGCCTCACGGCGCAGCTCGCACCAATATTCGTGAACCGTACGGGCAGCACCGGCCTCGCCCTCACGCTCTCCCTAGCCGTCTTCCTCGCTGACCAGGGCTCGAAGCGGCTGGTAGAAGGCTCGATGCGGATCGGGGAGAGCATCCCCGCTGTTCCGGGCATTCTCAGCCTGACCTACACGCAGAACGACGGCGGGGCGTTCGGTATTCTGGGCGGCCAGAGCGCCGTGCTGCTACTTGGGAGCGCCGTGGCGGTCGGGTTCGTACTATGGATGCTACTCAAAGGCCCACCCGCGCGCGCCACCGCCGCGGGGTGCGGTCTCATCCTCGGCGGCGCCGCAGGCAACCTTATCGACCGCGTCGTCGCGGGCCGGGTCACGGACTTCTTCGACCTGGAGTTCTGGCCTCTCAGACGGTGGCCCGTCTTTAACGTCGCCGACATTGCCATCGTCCTCGGCGTGACCGTACTCCTCCTCGCCGCGCTCCGCCCGGAAGCGGACGCGGATCGGCCGCCAGCGGTCGGGGGAAACCCGAAAGCTGACGGCCGAAAAGTCAACCGCTAACGCGCGGAAACGTTCTTCAGGCTCTAGCCTACGATATTCCACCACCTTGTTGGGAGTCCTGGTCGTCTGCGGAGTCAGAGTGCCTGAACTCCCCCCCCTTGGGGGCACTTTCCTCCTGCTGCTGGCGAAGCTGGCGCCTGAAGCCGCCGGCACGGGCCATGTCCCGCTCCCGCTCCGAAAACTGTGCCAGGAGCGTGATCTCCGTGCCGTCCAGCTGGGCCGGTATCTCTGTGTCACCGTTCTCCAGGTGCTCCCGGATATCCGGGAGCGTCAACTCCTGGCCCTCCTCGAACTTGTCGTAATCTTCTTCGTTCTTGAAGAGCAAGGCCAGGATGCCCTGGGAGATAAGGTTCCTTCGATGGATACGGGCGAAGCTCTTGGCGATGACGGCTCGAATCCCGAGCTGTAGCGGCGCGAGCGCGGCGTGCTCCCGGCTCGATCCCTGCCCGTAGTTGTGCCCCCCGACGATAATGCCCGGCGCCATCTTCTGCGCCTTCTCGGGAAACTCCGAGTCGAAGCGCCGCAACGTGAACTTGGCAAGCTCCGGCACGTTCGAGCGGAAGGCCATCACCTCGACCCCATCGGGTGTGAGGTCTCCGGTCGATATGTCGTCGGGAAGGACTATCACTACCGTACCGGTAAACTCTTCAGGCAGCTCATCGGCCTCCGGTGGCTCGTGTATATTCGGTCCGCGCTGTATCTCGACTTCGCCTGCCTCATCCTCAGGGGCCGGTGCAAGAATCTGGCCGTCGTCCACCGCAGGGTACATCGGCGCCTCGGGGAGATCCGGATACTCGCCGAGCTCGCGCGGGTCGGTGATCACACCGTACAAAGCCGTCGCCGCCGCGACGGTCGGGCTCGTCAGATACACCTGATCCGATTGCGTCCCTGACCTGCCAGGGAAGTTCCTGTTAAACGTCCTCACGCTTACCGCATCCGAGGGTGGCGCATAGCCCATCCCCACACACGGCCCGCATATCGGCTCGAGCATCCGGGCTCCAGCCCGCACCAGGTCCGCGTATACACCAGACTCGGCGATGGAGTTCAGGATCTGACGGCTCCCCGGTGTCACGGTCATCACGAGGTCCTTGGCGACCGACTTGTCCCTGAGGACCGCCGCCGCGACCGCCAGGTCCTCGAAGCCCGAGTTGACCGAGCTCCCGATACAGACCTGGACAACCTTGGTGCCGGCGACCTCGCTCACCGGGACGACGTTGCCGGGCGAGTGAGGCTGGGCTATAAGGGGCTCGAGCTCGTCGAGCGCTATGTGCTCGTACTCATCGTATTCCGCCCCCTCGTCGGCCCCGAGCTCTACAAAGTCGTCCGGGCGCTGCTGGGCCTCTAGCCACTCGCGCGTCCGGTCGTCGGAGGGGAATATGGCGGTGGTAGCGCCGGTCTCAATGCTCATGTTGCAGATCGTGGTGCGCCCCGTCACGGGTATGGTCGCAACCCCTGGCCCATAGAACTCGAAGATGCTGTTGGTCGCGCCGGCGACGCCACGACGCCTCAGGAGCTCCAGGATTACGTCCTTCGGCGTAACCCAATCCTGCAGCTCGCCGGTCAGCTCCACGCCAATTACTGTCGGGAACCCGGTGCTGAAAGGCTGTCCCCCCAGTACGAGCGCCACGTCCAGGCCCCCAACCCCGATAGCGATGGACCCTACAGCACCCGAGGAGGTCGTGTGGGAGTCGGCCCCGACCATGGTCGCACCGGGCTTGGCGAACCTCTCTACATGCAAGTAGTGGCAGATGCCGTTGCCGGGCTTGGAGTAGTACATGCCGTACTTGGCGGCGGCCCCTTGCAAAAAGAGATGGTCGTCCGGGTTCTTGTGATCTAGCTGGATCACGTTGTGATCTATGTACTGAACGGCCAGGGGTACCTGGACC
The DNA here is from genome assembly GCA_902806065.1 of uncultured Rubrobacteraceae bacterium. Taxonomy (GTDB): domain Bacteria; phylum Actinomycetota; class Rubrobacteria; order Rubrobacterales; family Rubrobacteraceae; genus Rubrobacter_F. The sequence goes on from CADCVE010000077.1 coordinate 28,159, forward strand.
CTGTCCCGCCCCATCTGCTCGAATTGCAAGCATGCCATCGTGCCGGTGGCGTCCTGGAGAAGAGCCTGGTCTATGCTCAGGCTCACCTCCTCGCCTGGCTCGACATTACTACCGTCCTCCATGTGCTCCTTCAGAATCTTGGTCACCATATTGTCCGCCAAGATACTCACCCCTTCTTCGTCTTCCCCTTGTTTAACATTCGCATTCTACACACACATGAGAGCCTCGCGCACCCCGCGCCACACCATGCTAATCTCGAACCAGCCGCTCATAAACGGCACGGTACTGCCGGACGACATGCAGCAGGTCGTCCGAGGATTCATCGTCCGGGCCGTCACCGTAGTCGGTGCTTCGGGCGGAGCGAGCGACGATGTCGGCGCGGGCGCGGCGGGCCTCCCGGTAATCGCTGGCGACGTCCGGGTACATGGCGGCTAGTCCCTTCTCGGTCTCCCGGTCATCCTGGGCGGCGTCGGCGATGAAGTTACGCTCTTCGAGGATGTCCGAGACGGTGCGGTCGGCCATCTCTATGGAACGCTCGGGGTTGTTTACAAAGACCCGTTCGACCTCGTTCCACTGCTCCTCGTAGCGCCGCCGGCTGTCATCGGAGAGTGGTTGCACCTGACGCCCCACACGTCCGCGGCGCTGTCGCAGCTCCTTCTCCGCCTCCTCTTCAGAGCCGCGCTCCTCGGCGAGCCGGTCGTATTCCTGGCCGAACTCTTCGCGCGTCCGCTCCCGCTGTTGCCGCATACGATGCGTCCTGCCGCGGCGTGAGATCAGGAAGATCGCCAATAGCACGGCGAGCACCACCAGGACCGCGGCGCCTATTAGCAACTCCGTCTGGCCTATCGACTGCAAGTCTCCTCCTTCTTCGGGCTAACGGAGAGCATTGTGCCCAGAAACGCAGCTTACGCAACACGACACACACATCGGTTTTCGGATGCGACGTGGCTCGTCGTGACCTCCGGTCGCGCGGAGGCTAGACCTGGACTATCTCCCGGAGTTGGCCGCTTTGTACATCGTAGATCGCACCGGAAATCTGTATGTCGTCGGGGATGAGCTCGGAGCGGCGCAGAGTCTCCACATCGTCGCGCACGCTCTGTTCGAGGTCCGGGAACGGGAGGAAGTCGCGGCCGGTGGTATCCACTCCGAGGTCCTCTTTTATCTTCGCCGTCAGGTCCTCGTTCCGGAACGTGAGCATCCCGCAGTCGGTGTGGTGGATGACCACGATTTCGCCGGTCCCCAGCAACCGCTCGGAGATGACGAGCGAACGTATGGCGTCCTCCGAGACGCGGCCTCCGGCGTTGCGTATAACGTGCGCGTCCCCAACGTCGAGCCCGAGGAACTCCTCCGGGTGCAGCCTCGCGTCCATGCAAGTCACCACCGCGACCTGCCGGGCCGGGGGCGCCGGTAAGTCTCCCTTATCGAAGAACGCCGCGTACCTTTCGTTCGCCTCTTTGAACTCGTCGAACCTCGCCACGAACCCACCTCCCGCTAGCCAAACCGACCCGGGTATTCTACAGTGGCCGCCGCCGGTGGCGCTCGGGTTAGCGCACGCGGGAGCGGTTGAAGGGACGGTCGAGGCAACAGTCCTCCACCCAGGCTCCGGGGCCCCTCGACCACACCGAGTATCACGTCGAAGACGGTGTCAGGGAGGGCATGGTCTGTGCTGGCAGCGGAGAGGAGATAATCTAGCAGGAGAGATCGATTACGCTACCCGTGATCAGGGCGCGGCGGGTAGCGTCGAAAAAACTCATCGTCACGCCGCCGAAGCGGTAGATGGTTTCCGCCGTAATCGCCACGAGCGTGAAGGGCGTTGTGACGTGGGCGATGTCATCGTAGAGCGGCACCATCTCTAAGGTATCCTACGGAAAACCGCCCCGTTGAGGAGCACGCAGAACGAGACCAAAGCAAAGACCCACTTTCTTGACACCTAAACGCTCCTCCACCCACATCCCCGCCAGTCTACCCGCCCCGTCGCGGTGGTAAGCTACCTCTCCTGCAGGCACGCTATCGGGAGGAGACAAATGACCAGCGGCTACATACCGCCGTCCGGGGAGCCCGGGCCAGACGAGATCCTCGCGGCCCTCGAAGACGCGGTTCGAACAGACCCTAGTCTTCGGAAGCGCCCGGCCGAGGCCGTCTCTCGCGAGCTCGTTCGGGGCGGCTACCTCGCGGAGGAGCCCTCCCCCACCCTCGTGGCGGAGATGCTAGGGACCTTAGAGCGCGAAAACGGGTGAGACAGAGCCGTTGGCAGGTACGACGGCTACCTGCCCGGGGGAGCCGGGTCGGTTAGAGTAGAGGCCGAAGCGTAGTCGGCCTGAGAGGAGCACTGGTGGATCGAGGAAGCGGAGTGGACCCGTTCGCGGGACTCAAGGAGGACAGTAGTGAGTATACGGTCTACGACTCGCACTACGAGAAGCTCGGCAAGGTGGACGACCTGGTGTTGGACGAGGACGACCGGGTGCTGTACGTCGGCGTGAAGACGGGTTTTTTGGGCACCAACTCCACCCTGGTCCCGGTGGAGATTATCCGGGTCAACGACAAGCGGCAGTTGATCGAGATCGCCGAGCCTGCCGATACAGTAAAGCACGCCCCACACTTTGGCAGGAACGAGGACCTGACCCCCGAGCTCGAGAATCACGTCCGCACCTACTTCGGCCTGGATAGCCTGACCCCTTCCCCGGAGCACGAACCCCAGGGCCCGGATATCCTTGAACCCCTCCCCGGTCGCTCCAGCTCCGATGACTGGGTAGACACCGTCCCCATCTACCACGTAGAGGCTGAAGAGAACCAGGAGAACATCGACAGGGAGCCCCGCGAGGCAGACACCCCGGAGCGGGTGAAATCCAGGGAAAGCGAGCCCCGGCGTCCAGCCTCCGAGGAGCCGGCCAGCGAACGTCCGGGAGATCAAACAGAGGGCCGCTGGGAGAGCTCGACATCCGGCAGCGGCTTGACGGTACACCGCCCGAGGCGGTAGAAAGCGCTCGCGTAGGAGAGGATACGGAACCCCCTCCCTCTCCTCGCCGGAGCTCAAGGCGTTAAAGACATAGCCCGCGGCCGAGCCAACAAGATGTCTTACGGCTTCAATACCTCCGAGAGGACCGTCCGAAACCCCATTCTCCAGCATCTACAATAAGCTGCTCGTCGACGACCGCAGCCGGACCGTCCTCTACGCCATCCGGGAGAGCCTCATAGACGAAGGCTAGAGAGTAGCTGGAGCACGGCCTGTAGTCGACCGCATACCCATAGACGTGCCGCCTATTTACTTTATGTTTGAGGAGAGGCTTTAGTCGCAGAGGTTCAGAGCGCAAAGTACGCTCTGGGAAACGTAAGACACCTTTGGGAGCCGGCACACCTCGATAGATCTTGCAGCCGCGCCGCCGTCGGTGGTGGTCAGATCAGGCTTTTTCACGAAACAACGAAACCTCCGTCATGGTGCGAGCCGTCTGCAACTATCCTGGTACGATGCGTCGGTGATCGGCGACACGGAGAGTCCTATTACCGTCAGCATGGCCGGATGAAAACGCACGGAACTTAGCGAACGAGCAGTTGTCTACCGCTACCCGTAGTCGAGAAACCTTCCATCTGCTGGTTCGCCTCCTTCCTCACCGGTCCTCGCGAGCCTCGACCCGTTTGCCCCCGAGCTTTGCCCACGGGCTTTGCTCACGGCTTTGCCCGCGGGGCCGCATTCGGCTCCCCGAAAGCTATCTCAGGTCGAGCTTCCCGGAGGAGAATTCCTCCCCAAGCGCCTTTCGCGCGGCCTCGACGAGCCTGGGATTGTCGAGGATCTCCTCGACCTCGTTGCGGGAGGCGTTGCGGCGAACGTACTCTTCACCGAGTACCTCCCTCAGATTCGCCCCGTCGCCGATGCGATGCACGACGTAATCGAGGACCTTCTCTTGCCGACTGGATCCGTACGGACCGAAAAGACTCTTCCAGAAGGATGGTCCCTCCTCGGCCTCTACGAGGTGCCGACCGTCAGCCGAGGCCTCAGTCTCAGTCCCGGAGTAGCGCCGCACACCCTCTCCCCTTACAACCAGGACCGGGCAGGGAGCGTTACGTACGACCGAGTCGGAGACGCTTCCCATGAGGGAGCGCCTGATGCCGCTCAACCCTCGGCTGCCGATCACGATCAGGCTGGTGTCCAGCCCCTCGGCAAGGCGCACGATCTCCTTGTCTGGCTGTCCACCAATTACACAGTGAGCTTCCGCAACGGTTCCCCCGGCCTCTTCGGCCTTCTTTGTCTGCTCGTAAATTATCCCTTGAGCTTCCCGCTCAAGTGTCCGCACAGCCTTCTCGATCGTCTCGTAGTCCTCTGTAACGTCGCTGGCGCTCCGATACCCGCGGCCGACGGTGGCGATGTGGAACTCGGAGCCGGTGCTATTGGCCAGCTCGACCGCCATCTCGAGAGCCAGCTCAGCCTCCCCGGAACCGTCGGTGGCAAGCAGGACGATCTTCTTTGAGGGCGGTGCGGGATCTCCGTCTCTCACTCTTCGCACCACCATGACGGGGCAGTGGGCCTGACGGACGATGGAATCGGAGACGCTCCCCATGAGTGTTCGCCTTGTACCGCTCAACCCCCGGCTCCCGACCACCACGAGGCCGACCTCAAGCTCTGCGGCCAGGCCCAGGATGGCCCGGTCCCGCCGCTCTCTGACAACTCTCACGTACGTCCCGTCGACCGCCCCGCCCGCCTCTTCGATTATCCTTACCTGTTCTTCGAGCACCTGCTCGACGCTCTGCCGGAGTTGTCCGATCACCTCTCGCGCCTGCAGGTGGTTATTACGGCCGCCCGAGGAGACAGTGACGACATGCAACTCGGAGCCCGTGCTGACGGCCAGATCCACCGCCCTCAACGCGGCGAGGCCCGCCTCTTCGGAACCGTCGGTGGCTAAAAGGATCTTCGTCGGGAACATACCTACCTTCTCTCTATTTATTTCTTCCACCTTACCTCCTCATTTCAGGTTCGAATCGGACTCTCGCTCGTCGCGGCTTAATGTACGCGGGCGGGATTAGAGACCTTCTCCCTCTGGCTCGACCATAGTACGTAGCCGAGCAGGATCCAACCAAACCCGAGCACCACGTAAGGGACACCAAGTACCATCAACACACCCAGAACTAAAGGCAGCGCCTTCCAATATCCTAAAGCCCTCGACCGCAAAGCAATGACCCCGAGAAGCGTGGTCGCGAGGGGCAAACCCCACAGTCCTAGAAAGAATACGGCCGAGACTAAAAAGGATTGCGCCGGTACGAATGTCCCTACCAGCATCACTTGCAGTAGGAACGCCAGCGTGGCCAGGGCTGCGAGGCTAGCCAGGATGAGGCTCGTTACCCCCAAACCTTTGGCAAACCGCGACTGTTCCGTTCCTCCCGCCAAGCTGGCGTACAAACCTACGAGACCCGCTGCGAAAAGTAGTTCCCCGGCAACGCTCATCAGGATAGAGGTTTCGTAAGTCGCCTGGCCTGCTAAAGTCAGGGACGGCGGTCCGGGTCTAGAGAGACCCGCCGTCACAACGATCTCCAGCACACCGCCAAGGATAGCCGCGACGCCACCCCATCGGGCTAGTTTTGAAGACACCGAAAGCACTCCTCTCGCTCTAAAGGGCCAGCGAGTCTATCGGCCACGGACCGGGAACGTAACCCTGTCCGGCCGCCAACAGGAACACGAGCGCGATCGTTGAGAAGACGATGGTGAGGATACCAAGCTTGCTCGCGTCCAAGGCGTAACCCAGCGCGCCAAGTACAATCCCCACCACTTCTAACGAGACGTCCACACTGAACGCTCCCACCACGGCGGAGATAAGTCCCACTGCACACACAACCCGCCCAAAAAAGACCTTGGTCGTCCCTTCTTTGCCACCGACGGCGGGCGCCAACCCCTCAGTCTCGACTCCGATGCCCACCTTCGTCGTCAGCTTTGTAGGATCCATCTCGGCCTCCTTCCTTCGGTTGGGTACGCACCCAATATAGAGTCGCGGGCCTGCTTCGTCATCGACGTTATTAATCAAAAAAGTAGCAACTATTCGCTATAGCACCAGCCGGTTTGAGCCTAATATCCTGGCGCGCTCGCACCTGATTATGCGCCTTGAGGACAAGCTCCTCGTGACCAAGATCAGTCGAACAGCAGTGGTTCTAAACAACCTCCCGGTTGTAAGGTTTCAACCTGTTGAGGTTCGTCGTGCGCGACTCCTGGCAGCGGCTGCCAGGAGCGCCACTTCATTGAAGAAAGGATTAGCGATGCATAAAAGAGGGCCGGAGCGCGAAAGCCCCGGCCCTTGTGCTACCCTTTCCTGACGCTAGAAGGGGATGCCAGCGCCCTCCTTGGGGCGCCAGTAGCGCCAGGGGTGGGCTTCTTCGTCGGCCATGCGCTCCTTGATCTCCACCGAGCTCCTCTCGCCGCAGCGGTCACACTTAACCACGGAGACGAGAAGATAAGACTCCTCGAAGGTCGCCCTCCTGCCGCACCCTCGACACATGGCGACGAGTTGCGCCGGGCGCCACTTGTAGGTCCGACCGATGTCCTCCAACTCCTCGACCTCGTAGTGCTCCGCCATGCGCTCGACGATTATCACGCCGCTACCTCCTTCTCTCCGCCGGGCTTCCCTAGAGCGCCGACTCCTTCACGTACCTTCAGCTTTCAATCTATTGTGTCAATTTGAGTGAGCCGGTTCAGGACCACTTTTTGCCCTTCCACTGACCAAAATTATTCATCCCCGCCATGCTCCTTCGAAAAGGAACGGGAGTAAGCGGTAGAGCCCTGGCCGTTTCTTGCACCAAGAGCACTCCGCCTACCCCCGTCGTAGGCTGTCCATCGGAACCACCGCCTCTCCCGAAACACGAGGTACACGTCCGGACGAATCGAGGGAGATGAAAGACCCCATCCGGGCCCCTTGACGCCGCCGACTCCACCTACCGGGACCGACCCTACTGTTGGTTCCCGCCCCTGGACTTTGCCCTTGGCTCGCTCTTTAGCTGCCTCCTCCGGCCGCGGGGGGAAGCCCTCCGGCTCCCCGACTCCCGGCGGCGGTCGTCGCGGCTGTGCGGCACCTTTGTCGGTTCCGCCCTCTCCCGCTCAGATTGTCAATCTATCTTCCTGGGGATTACCCTCTCGGGTCCCTCTCTTATGACCAGGATTATGGACCTTCAGCGAGAGTTCATCATGACCAAAATTGGTCAAAAGGGTAGTAGGTTTTGGTCAACCTGCCGGCTACCTCTTCGATACGATGATCCTGCTCACTCACCTTCTCGAACAACCACTCTAGCGCGCGCCTCTGCCGTATCAGAATCGGCCCACACAAATGCTTACATATCGAACGTCCTCGACGGTTCGAAGACCTCGCTCAACGCTACCTCGTATCGTTCGACCGAGAGCACCGCGTCGCCGGAGACCATCGCGCTCTGTTCCCGCGCCCGGCGTGCCGCCTCCTCACTGGAGGCCATATCCTGCTCGGACTCCCAGAGCGTTATGGAGATCGAGCGCCCGCTCTCCGGTTCGTGCAGAAGGTAAATACCCCTGAACCCTTCCTGCAGCCGGGCGATCGGCAGGATCTGCTCGCGGGCAACGCGTATGCCTTCGGCCGTACGCTCAGAGGAACCTTGAAACGTGCTTACCCTGGCAAACACCCTAACTCCTTCCTTGCCACCCCTCGTGTTACGGGGTACCAGTCACGAATGCTCCCCTCCAGTTGGAGAGCTTTATCCTTCTTCCTGCGTTGCCGACACGGTCGCCCGGCTGCGGTAACGTTCGATCAGCTCTGGTTTGATCCTCTTAAGCTCGCCCGACGAAAAGCGGTCGAGGAGACGCCAGGCAGTCTCCAGGGTCTCCTCCATGGTGCGCCTGTTCGGCCCCTGTCCTACAAACTGCTCTTCGAAGTCTTCGGCGAAGGCCAGGTTGCGCCGGTCCTCCTCCGAGAGCGCCTGCTCACCGACGATAGAGACGAGGCTGCGAAGCTCCTTACCGCGGGCGAAGGCGGCGTAGAGCTGGTCGGCCACGGCCCTGTGGTCCTCCCGCGTCTTCCCGGCCCCGACGCCAGCGTTCATCAGACGGCTCAGAGAGGGCAGGACGTCTATCGGCGGGCTTATGCCGCGGCGGTCGAGCTCGCGGGAGAGCACGATCTGACCCTCCGTAATGTAGCCGGTGAGGTCGGGAATAGGGTGGGTTATGTCATCGTCGGGCATCGAGAGGATCATGAGCTGCGTCACCGAACCCGAACGTCCTCTCACCCGCCCGGCCCGCTCGAAGAGCGAAGCGAGGTCGGTGTACATGTATCCGGGGTAGCCGCGCCGGCCCGGTATCTCCTCCCGCGCCGCTGAGACCTCCCGCAAAGCCTCGCAGTAGTTAGTTACGTCCGCCAGAATAACGAGGACGTGCCGCCCCTCCTCCCACGCCAGGTATTCGGCTGCGGTCAAGGCCGCGCGCGGTGTAAGCAGCCGCTCCACCGTCGGATCGTCGGCGAGGTTGAGGAAGAGTATGGACCGCTCCAGGGCCGCGCTGCCAGCGAAGCGGCGCCGGAAAAAGGCCGCCTCGCGGTGGGTGACGCCGATGGCGGCGAAGACTACGACGAAGTCGTCGGTGACCTCTTCGTTCCCGGAGCCGGGAACGCGGGCGCTCTCGGCAATCTGGGCCGCCAGTTCCATCGCCGGCAGGCCGAAGCCGCCGAAGATGGGCAACTTCTGGCCGCGCACGAGGGTGTTTAGGCCGTCTATAGCCGAGATACCGGTCTCGATGAAGTCGGAGGGGTGGGCGCGGGCGTAGGGGTTTAGGGGCTGTCCGTTGACGCTCTGGTAAGCAGCGGGTTGCAGCGGCGGGCCGCCGTCTACGGGGTGGCCAGAGCCGTCGAGGATTCGCCCGATCAGGTCGGGGCCGACGGCCGTCTTTGCCACTTCGCCGGTCGTCCTCACCGTGGTACCGGGCCGATTCAGGCCGCGGGTTCCGCCCAAGACCTGCACGACCATTTTGTCGCCTTCGACCTCGAGGACCTGCCCGCGCCGGGTTTCGCCGGCGGGTGTGACCACGTCGACCATCTCGTCGTAGCCGGCGTCCCCGGCGCGCTCGGCGACGAGCAGCGGCCCCGAGACGTAGCTTACGGTCCGGTGCTCGACAGCGAACAGGCGCTCGAAGTCGGGTCCGTCCTTAGCCTTGCGTTCGGTCATCCAAGTTCCTCCATCTCTCTCTCTACCCGCGAGATCAGTGCTGCCGCCCGTTCTTCGAACTCGTCGTCGGGCCAGTAGCGCATACGGCCTACCTCGCCCGCAGCCGGCACAGACGAGGCCGCCTCGACCGGTGCTCCGCGCTCGACGGCAGCGGACAACGCTTTGTGAACGGCCCGGATCACTCGCAGCATCGCGTATTGTTTGGGCAGCGCGCAGTAGGCGTCCACCTCGTCGAATGCGGACTGCTGCAAAAAGTCCTCGCGGAGCAGGCGTCCGGCGGCGAGCACCACCCGCTGCGGCGAGGCCAGGGCGTCGGCGCCCAGGAGTTGCACGATCTCGAGTAGCGACCCCTCCCTTTGCAGGAGATCCTGCATCCAGGCGCGTTGCTCGGACCAGTCCTCCCTCACCTCGCGCTCGAACCACGCGTCGAGCTCGTAGAGCGTGTAGCTCGTGCCCCAGTTGATCGCCGGGAAATGCCGGCCGCGCGCGAGCGAGGTGTCCAAAGCCCAGAACGTGCCGGCAAGCCTCAAGGTGTGTTGCGTAATCGGCTCGGAGAAGTCCCCGCCCGGAGGGGAGACCGCGCCGACGACCGTGACGGAGCCCTCGCGGCCCTCCTTGCCAAGGGTCACCACCGAGCCAGCCCGCTCGTAGAACTCGGCGAGACGGGTCGAGAGGTAGGCCGGGTAGCCTTCCTCGGCGGGCATCTCCTCCAGGCGCCCGGAGACTTCGCGCAAAGCCTCGCCCCAGCGGCTTGTCGAGTCCGCCATCAGCGCCACGTCGTAACCCTGGTCGCGGAAATACTCGGCGAGGGTGATGCCAGTGTAGATCGAAGCTTCCCGGGCCGCAACCGGCATGTTGGAGGTGTTCGCAATCAGGATGGTGCGCTGCATCAGGGGTGCCCCGGTGTTGGGATCGACGAGCTCCGGGAACTCCTCCAGGACCTCGGTCAGCTCGTTGCCCCGCTCCCCACAACCGACGTAGACGACCACGTCCGCGTGCGAGTACCTGGCGAGCGACTGCTCAAGCACGGTCTTGCCGGTCCCGAAACCGCCCGGGATGGTCGCGGTTCCTCCAAGAGCTACCGGGAAGAGGGTGTCCACGACGCGTTGCCCAGTGACCAGTGGCACCTCCGGGTCGAGCCTGCGGGCCGTGGGCCTGGGCTCGCGCACCGGCCATCGCCTCATCATAGCCACGGGCTCGCCGTTTACCCGGACGACTGGCTCCTCGACCCGCGCGGGTCCTCTCGTTACCCCCGTGACGATGCCGGAGACGCCGTGGGGCACGAGGACCTTGTGTACGAGGGCCTCAGTCTCCTCGACGGTGCCGAGCAGGTCGCCGGGGACGACCTCGTCTCCCTCGGAGACGGCGGGTACGAAGTCCCAGAGCCGCTCGCGGTCGAGGGCAGGGATCGCAACGCCGCGGCTGATCGTGGGCGCGCCGTAGGGGTCGCCGTTCGAGGCGGCCATCGCCGGCAGCGGACGCTGGGTGCCGTCGAAGATCGCACCGAGCAGGCCGGGACCGAGCTCGACCTGCAACGGCGCACCCGTGTCCTGGACCGGTTCACCGACCCTTATGCCGGAGGTGTCTTCGTAGACCTGTATGACGGTGCGCTTGCCATCGATACGTATCACCTCCCCGGGCAGCCTCGCTTCTCCGACGTATACGACGTTGTACAGGCGCGCTTCCTTTAGGCCCGTAGCGACCACCACCGGTCCGGCGACGCGCCACACGCTACCGGCGCCCGGACCGCCGTTTCTGGATAAGCCTGTCTGCGGGGTGACTGCCTCTGTCATTACTGCGTTCCTCCCTCCGCGTCGAAGGTGATCTCGTACCCAACCGCCTGCCACAACATCTGCAAGAGCCTCCCGCGCCTTTCGCCAGCACTCTCGGCGCCTCCCCCGGACGGAAGCGGTACCACCAGCGGCTCGCTGGTCTCATCGAACCTCCCTCGTAGCTTTCGGTCAAGGCCGGCGTGGTACGGCTCGTGGACGGCGATGACGCCCTTCTCGCCGCGTGCGTCGACCAGTTCCAGCAGCTCGTCCCTGGCATCTTCGGGAGACGTAACCGCTATGGTCGCAGCCCCGGCGAGCCGGTAGCCGGGGGCGAATTCGGGGGTGGTAAGGACGACGAGCCTGCTCATACAGTCTGCCTTTCGGTCTCGAAAAAGATCAAACGGGAGCGCACCCTCTCCGGCGCGAGGCCCCGCGCAGCACCCTCCCCAATGAGGCGCAGGTTTCGCGCCTCTGTCTCCTTGGCGACGGCATACGCCACGGGTATGTCTACGCCTAAAGGGTCTCCCCGGAAGAACAGGGCGACGGCGTCCCGAATCCGGCGCGCCTCCAGGTCGTGCTGGAGTTCTTGCAGGCTCTCGCCACGAGCCCAGCGCGCGAGAGGTTCTCGCCACGCCTCGGGACCGGCCTCGGCGAGCGCCACGGCGACCCTCTCGTCGTCGGGGAACCGGATGGCCGCGTCGATGCGCGACAGCTTGATGGAACCTCCCGGCAGGTAGACTCCGTGGCCTTCTAAAATCGGCAGCCGGTCGGTCTCGCCGCGGGCGAGCGCCTCGCGCAGGCGTAGAGCCACGAGCAGGTTGCGCTCGTTCAACTCCCGCTCGAAAAAGCGGCGCAAGGGTTCGCCGTCCTGTTCTAGGGCGTTCAGGGCTTCGGTGGTGCGACGCGCCCAGCCCGCCGTGACGGCGTGTTCCAGGGCGAAGAAGTCCTCGGTACGCTCGTAGTCCGGCCAGGCGTCGCGCAAAGATCGGGCCGTCTCCGGGTCGGGCAGCCTCCAGCGTACGAGGAGTTGCACAGCGACGGCCAGTTCGTTTTGGCGGGAGATCTCACGCGCCAGAGCGTCGCTCAACGAACCCATCGGGAAGACGTGCGCGAGCGCCTCCCCCGTGTGCGGCGCCGTGGCCTCTGCGCGCAGGAGCGTGATCGCGTTGTTCAGGTCCCAGCGGGAGAGCAGGAGATCCACGAGTTCGCGCGCCCGGGTCCCGTAGAAGGAGCGCATCTCCTCCAGAGATCGGGCAAGGTGATGGCGCACCGCCTCGTGCAGCCTCCGCGCGCCGTGGTGACGGACGAGCGCGGCCTCTACCTCGGGCCCGTAGGGTGTCGAGGAGAGGGTGCCCAGGATGCCGTCCATGTCCTTGTCGAGCAGACCCTCGTAGTCCGAACGACCCAGGAGCGAGGCCTTGCGCGCCCGCAGGCGGGCGTTGCCGTAGGCGAAGTCGGCCCGGGGCGCGAGAAGCCTCACCGCCGCTCCTCTAGGAGCGAATCGAGCCGACGACCGTACCAGAGCCTGAGCCCCGGCTCCGCGTTCGCCAGGCGCTCCTCGAAGGTGTTGCGTAACGTCCGCCCGTCGCCGCTCTCCAGCACGAGGCCACCGCTCGTCTGCAGCGAAGGATCCAAAGCCAGGTACTCCGCACCAAGCTCCTTTAGCAGCTCCGCCGCGAGGGCTTCGTCACGCGGGTCTACGCGCAAAGACCTTGCGCCCGGGAGGGCGGCGAGGCCCTCCCGGAGCAGGGCACGGAGCGTGGCGTGGTAGCCGGCTTCTTCTCCGCGTAGAGCGGCAAGGCTGGAGCTCGTTTCGGCGAGTAGCAACCCAAAGGCTTCCTCGCGGGCCTCCCGGAGGAGGCGCGCCCCTTGCAGCCGTGTCGTGGCGGTGCGGTGTTCGGCTTCGGAGTTCGCCTCAGCTTCGAGCGGGCCCAGGATTTCCTCCCGCGCGGCCGCCGCCTCACGTTGCGCCTCGGCCATGATGACCTCGGCCTCGGCCCGGCTCTCGGCTTCGAGGCGGGCGCGCTCCTCCTTCGCTTCGGCCTCTATCGCAGCCAAAAGGTCGTTAAGTGGGCTCAACGATCACCCACCCAGGATGAGGATGATCATGGCCGCCACCGCGAACCCCAGGATGACCAGGGTCTCGGGGATGGCTACCAACAGTATCGCCCGCCCGGTTAGCTCGGGCTTCTCGGCTATAGCCCCCACCGCCGCGGCCCCGATGCGGGCCTGGGCGAGCGCCGTGGCGATGGCGCACAGTCCGACGGCTATGGCCGCTCCTATCGCGATCAATCCAACTTCCATCTTTACTGCTCCTCTCTCTAAGGGTTATTTGTTTCGTAAGTAAGCGGTCTTTCGACCGCGGGTGGCTCCGGGGCGCGGGCACCGAAGGGTACGAACGGGTGACCGCCGCCGGCGTAGAACTTGCTGAAGAACTCCACGTAGTGGAGACGCAGGGCCTGTATCATCGGGCTGAACGCGGCGAGCGCCAGGTTCAGCGCGTGGAAGAACGCTGCGATGATTACCCCGATCCAGAGTGGTGCCACCACCGCGAACTCGTTGGCGACTATCGCGAGATAGGCCGACGCGAGCCCGACCGCCGCGAGCCTCAAGTACGAGAGCACGTTGCCCACGGCCCCGATCAACTCCAGGGGTCCCATCAAGAGCCCCATCCTGCCGTGGGCGCCCATCACCACAACTAGGCCCACTATCAGCGCCGCGACCGCCGGGGTGAGCGTCCCCCCGGGCAGGAAGCCCGCGACCAGCCCGGCCACCGCGAAGAGCCCGGCGAGGACCAGGAGCGTCCCGACCTTCTCCAGGACCTCGCCCCGGTGGCGCGCCTTGAAGCCCTGCCACACGCCCAGGAGCAGCCCGAGCACCACGTGCGTCGCCCCGAGGGCCAGCGCGAAGATCAAGAGCGGCGTCAGGGCGTTGGGCCTGTAGACCCACAAAGCCCAGTCGAAGCCCAGGACCTGGTAACCAAGGTTGCCCAGCGCCTCGCCGAAGACGAAGCCGAAGACGATGGACCAGACCGAGCCGATGAGCAGCACGGAGGCCAGGTCGCGCAGAACTCCGGGTTCGGCGAAACGCCGCTTTAGCCACAGCGAGATCGCCAGCAGCACCGCACCGTAGACCACGTCACCGACCATCACGCCGAACATCAGCGGCAAGAACAGGGCCATCAGCCCCGTGGGGTCGAGCGTACCGGACCTGGGCAGGTCTAGAAAGCGCACCAGGAACTCGAAGGGCCGGGCGACCCTCGGGTTGTGCATGAGCACGGGAGTCTCCTCGTCGCGGGGATCGCTAGGCATCTCCTCGACCACGACCTCGCTACCTACGCGCTTCTCCAGCTCCTCGCGCAGGCTGGGCAGCTCGGCTTTGGGCAACCAGCAGGAGACGACGAACGCCCGGTGCGTCCCGCCCACGAGGGCGGCGGCCTCGAGCTGCTCCAGCTCCGCGCGCAGCCCGGCCAGCAGCGGGCGCCACTCCTCTTCGTGCGGTCGTAGCAGGGCATAAAGCTCCTTTCTCGTCCGGGAGATCTCCGCCGGAAGCTCCCTTATTCTCTCTTTCATCGTCGCGACGGCGCCGTAGAGGGAGTGTTTCTCGTACCCTTCGGGGAGCGCCGCGTGGCGGACGTGCTCCTTGCCTAATAGCTCGTGTACCGCTTCGGTGTCGTCGTGGGAGAAGACCAGCACGCAGCCGATGGCGCCGTCCTCGATGTTCTCGTACACGAGCTCGAAGCGGTTGCCTATGCGCTCTGCCAGCTCCCCTCGCAGCGTCTCGACCACGCTCTCGTCGTCCGTGTTCAGGACGAGCGCCACCGTATCGAGGCGGAGCAGGTCCAGCTCGTGCTCCTCCAAGCGGGCAAGCTCCGGCACCAGCGGGAGCAGGTTCTCCAGCGGCTCGAGGTAACGCGGGAGCACGACCTGCTCGTCGCCCAGAGTCTCGAGGCGTTGCTCTATCTCCTCGACCTGCGGCGAGACCTCGTCGAGCCGTGCCAGAACGTAGCCGGCGTCCACTGCGCCGGGCACCAGGTCGGCCTTTGGCCGGTCCCCGTTAGGACCGGGCAAGAGGTCGAGCAGGGCTTCGAGGTCGGCGATCAAGAACCGCAACTCGTCCGCGCGCCCGAGGCGTCCCTCATCCTCGGGGAGCGGGGATACGCTGTAGGGCTCCTCCTTCGCGTCCTTTAGGTGGACGAGCTCGAGCCTGTGCAGTTCCTCAAGCGCTCGGTCGAGCCGACGTTTCGGCCCGACGATGCACACCTTGGTCATGGGCACCAGCAATTCCTAAGTCTCCTCTCCGGGTAGGATTGACTCGACCACCAACCGTGCCGCCGCCGGGCGGTCTTCTTTCGCCAGCGAGCGCAACCTCTCCACTTCCGTCCTCGCCGCCTCCAGGATGCGCGCGGCCTCCTCGTCGGCATCGGCGAGGGAGCGCAGGCGGTACTCCTCGGCGCTCTTTAGGGCTTCGTCTCGCGCTTCGAGTACTATGCTTTGCGCCTCCTCGCGGGCGACGGCGCTGCTAGCCTCCGCGGCCTCCCGCAGCTCCCGGCGGTCCTCTAGCGTGCCCTCCAGGCGACGCACGGACTCCAGCGCCTCCTCTTCGCCGCGGGCCTGGCCGTTCTCGGGGTTCGAGGGAACCTCGCTCAATGAGTCTTCACCTCCGTTTGATCTCTCTGTTGGGCACGCTCCTGGGAGCGCGCCTTCGCCCGCATCAGGCGGACGCGGTTCTCCAGCTCGCGCTCGTCCAGTACCATCGCGATGTAGCTTTGTTCCTCCTCCAGGCGGGGTACGACCACGTGCTCCAGGGCGTTCACGCGCCGGGTTGTGCGTGTGATCTCCTCGGCCAGGCGTCGTAAGGAGAGCTCGACGGCCACCACGTCGAGTAGCTGGTCCAAGACCGCCTCGAAGTCCTCGGCGACGCCATCGATCCGCGGAGTAGTCGCCGAGAGGCTGTAGCCGCGCCCGGTACGCGGGCGCCCGACGGTCTCGTGCTCGAGCTCGACGATCGGCACCCCGGCCACGCTCTTCGAGGCCAAATTCACCTCGACCTCTCCGCCGGCGGCGAGCGCCGCCGACCCGACCGCCTCCGGGCCGTCGAGTGCTACGGCCTCGCCGAGAGAGCCCCGGGCCTCCTCAGCCCGTTTCTCCAGGTCCTCCATCGCCGAGAGCGCCGACTTGCTCAAGCGCTCAAACTCCCTCATAAGGGCGGTACGTTTCTCCTTCAGGAGGTCCCGCCCCCCCTCGGCAAGCGAGATCTGCTTCCGGCGCGCCAGGAGCTCGCTGCGGGTCGCGCTAACGCGTTGCAACGATCAACCGGCGGGGGTTAGAGGGCTTACCGGGCGGCGTACGGACCGCGTCCGGTCGCCGAACCCGCAACCGCGTACGGGTAGTCTGCGTAAGCGCTTGCGACGCCCGTCGTTCACCGGATCGCAGGACCCGGACAACCAGCTCAAACACGACCCATACTTGTCGGGCCTCGCTAACCAGGTCGTGTGCAGCACACCAGCCTCCTTTCATGGGCTCTCATCCTCTTGACCGTGCTTATGGACACAATGTAGCCCGCGGGAGGCAGCCTGCCATCGCCACTTTTTGTCAAATCGCTAGCGGTTTTTGGCTAAAGCTACGCCGGGAGGCCGGCGGAGGAGCCGGGCGGAAGCCTATCGGGGGAGGACACCCAGTTTGCGGGCCTGCGCGATAGCTTCGAGCTGTGAGCGAGCCCCCAGGGCCTGCTTGATCGAGCGGACGTGGTTGCGCACCGTAGCCTCTGAAAGGTGAAGCTTACGGCTTATCTCCCTGGCAGGTTTGCCCTCGGCCATGAGACCGAGCACCTCCTGCTGGCGGCGGGTGAGATCCGGGGCATCCTCGCCCTTGGAGGATACGACCATCCTGTCCTGCCCGGCGAGCCGGATGATTTCCCGCGCCATCTCTGTCTCTGGGACGTGGTTGAGGGCGTTGTCTATAGCCAGGGCTGTGCAGTGGGCGAGCCCCTCGGCCAGGGCCAGGTCTCCTTCGCCGTAGCGCCGGCCGCTTTCGGCCGAGACGAACCCTATAGCCCCGGCTGGTTGACGGCGCACCCGGAGCGGGACGCACATGTAAGATTTGGGGTTTAGACGCCGGAGGATGGAGAGGTGCTCGGCGTCGCGGGATATTGACTTCAAGACCTCGTCGTCTACCTCCGGGATCAACTCAGGCTTGCCGGTCTTGATCACCCAGGGCGTCCCGTGCGCGAGTTTCGGGTCGAGCGGGTACTTGCGCTTAAGCCCCTCCGCGAGGTCCTCCCGGCCGGAGCCGGCACGACTCACCACGGCCCGGCGCAACTCGCCCCCGGGCTCGAGCACATCTACGAAGCACCAGTCCGCTATGGTCGGCACCGCCAAGCGAGCCGCGTTCTCCAGCGCCATCCCGTAGTCGAGGGAAGATGCGTACAGCAACGCGTTCGCCTCGGCCAGAAACTCGAAGCGGCGCTCGGCGGCCTCGGCCCTCTCTGACTGCTCGGCTATGATCCTCCGGGTGCCTTCATCCTCCAGTCTCCGCTCAATTGCCGCGCTCAATACGTCTGCCACGTCCTGAAGAAAGAGGACCTCGTGGGCGGCGAACAGACGGTGGCACTTGGTATGCGTGCCGAGGACGCCGAAGAAGCGATCCTCGAGCCGGATGGCGACGGTGACTCCACTGACTACCCCATGTTCGTGCAAGAGCGGCGCGCCTCTGAACCGAATCTCCTCTTTGAGGGTCTCAACCACGATCGGTCCATCGGAGATGAGCGTGTAGCCGGCCTGCGACTGCAGGTTGGTACCCACGGTCGCGCGCCCCACGTACCCTTCCTTCCAGCCTACCCCCGCCCGTAAGAGCAGCTTATCGCCCTCCGGCAGGAGCTCGAGTACTTTGCAGTACTCGACCGAGAGGGTCTTCGCCACGACCGCACAAGCCTCGTTCATCAGCGACGCAAGCTCACCGCCCGACAGGGCGAACATGCCAAGCCCGGCTACAGCCTCCTTCTGGCGAACGCGGGCTTCCAGCTCATCTCTCGCAGATGAGCCGAGCCGCACGCCGTGTTCCGGTACTTCTCTCATCGCCCGCTTGTTGAGCCCATCGCCGGGCAACTCGTCTCCGGTGCGCAACAACCCGGTTGTCTCGGGAGCCTTGCGCGTCTGGCCCGGTCGTGGGCGGGTATAACCGCTCCAGCGTAAACCATATCTGCAGCCCTTCCTTTCAATACATCGCCACTATAACCCGCTGACGGAGGCTGGCTACGCTCTAGCGTGAAAATAGCTAACTTTTGCTACGCAAGCGCACACTTTTGGTCAGGCAATAGGAGCCGTGCCAAAGGAAAATATTGTTACGAAGAGATCGGAGTCGCGAAGTACGGCTACTCTCCGGTGCGAGCGCCGGTCTCCCGCAGAAAGGACACCGCGAAGAGGAGGATCGACGCCATGTTGGCGACGGAGCAGAACACGAGGGGAAAATGGTCGGTCGGCGGAGAAGTGCTGCGGGGTGGGGCGGTTGGTTCTTCCTACCGATTCGGGACCTCGAAGTTCGTGATCGCACGCCGCAAAAACGGTGCTTTCGAGCCACTGCACGCAGCTTTGCCGGAGGGCGGCGAGGCGCTGCCGGTATTCGCCGCGGAGCAGGCGGCGCGGCGGTACCTCCGGTCGGAGACCTACGAAGCAGGATGGTACGTGAGGGAGACCCGGAACGGCGAGCTCGCCTCGATGCTCATGGGCCTGTGCAGCGGCGTGGAGAGTGTTCTCGTGGACCCCGACTCGGGGTCCCACGCGTCCGCCGGTTCCGGAGACTTGGTGAGTAGAGAGAGTTTTCTGAAGGCCTGTCTGGGTCCAAGCTTTGCCACGGGAGGTTGTCGGAGATGAAGGAGTTATCCGGCAAGATACTGCTCGCCACTGACGGCTCCGAGGACGCGGCTGTCGCAACGCTGGCTGCCATCGACATCGCTAACAGGAGTGGTTCGGAGTTGCATGTCGTTCACGCCTTCGAGTTCGTCCCGCCCCGGGAGTACATAAGCGTGGCGCTCAGAGTCCACTCCCCCTTCACCTCCCAAAGGCATGGGCGACACTTGCTCGAGGAGCAGGCGGAGCTGATCGTGGAGGCCGGAGGGGAGATCGCGGAGACCCATCTCTGCATAGGCTCGCCGGTCGACCAGATCCTCTGCGTGGCCGAGGAGTTAGACGCCGGGCTAATCGTCATGGGGAGCAGGGGGTTGGGTGGGGTCAAGCGAATCCTGATGGGCAGCGTCTCGGAGGGCGTGATCCACCACGCCCGTTGTCCCGTTCTGGTGGTGCGCCCCGGAAACGAACCCTGGCCGCCGTCCCGGGTAATGATCGCCGACGATTTCTCCGAGAACGCGAGAATGGCCGGGGATCTCGCGGCGAACATCGGAGGCCTCCTTGGGGCCGAAGCAGAGCTGGTTCAGGTCTACCCGAGGCTGCTCGAGACCTCCCGGGAGAAGGGCTCCGAGGAGTCCCGCGTCATCGAGGAGGTATTGCAGAGCGCCGAGGCGAAGCTGCGCGAGCGTGCGGCAAACCTAGAAGGCGCTCTCGGGAGACGCCCGGAGGCGAAGCTCGTGGTAGACGAGGGTACCGACGGGATCGACGGTATAGCGATGACCCTGCTAGATGTGGCGCAGGAGACGGGAGAACCTACCCTCATCGCCCTCGGCAGCCGGGGCCTGGGCGCGATGCAGCGCGCGCGCGTCGGCAGCGTCTCGACCAAGGTTGTGAGGGCGCACCCGGGACCGGTCCTTATCTACCCGCGGGACGCGACACCTGTAACACGCGAAACGGGCGAACCGGTGCATGAAGAGCGGAGTTGTTCCGATCGTCGCGCTGAGAACACTGAAGGAGGAGTCGTTGCTCGCTAGAACGTCAGATAGAGGATCTACTAACCAGTTGTCCTGGCATTCCACAGGGAACGAGCAGGTTCTCGAAGCCCTGGAGAGCTCGCAAGACGGCCTGAGCAACGCCGAGGCCGCTAGTCGGCTACAGACCTTCGGTCCGAACGTCCTCAAACGGGCCAAGGGCGACGGGCCTTTGCGCATCCTCCTGCGCCAGATCAACGATCCTCTCATCTACGTCCTCCTCGCCTCCGTAGCCCTGGCGATTATCATGGGCAAGGTCGTGGACGGGCTCGTAGTTCTGGGCGTCGTCGTCCTGAACACCCTTATCGGTTTCGTACAGGAGTACCGGGCCGGTAAGGCAATAGAAGCGCTCATGGACATGGTCCCCCAGACCACGACCGTGCTGCGCGACGGGCAGAAAACGACGTTACCGGCCGCCGACCTCGTGCCCGGCGACGTGGTTGAGTTGGCCTCGGGCGACCGGGTGCCGGCGGACATGCGCCTCCTTTTGGCGCGCAGCCTTAAGGCCGACGAAGCCGCCCTCACCGGGGAGTCGGTCCCGGTCGAGAAGCATACCGAGCCACTGGCCGAGGAGACGCAACTCGCCGACCGCTCGAACACGGTCTACGGCGGTACGCTCGTAACTTACGGGACGGGCACGGCTGTTGTCGTCGCCACGGCCAACGATACGGAACTTGGCCGCATCTCCTCGATGCTGCACGAGACGACCCAGGTCGAGACGCCGCTCACTCGCCAGCTCGCGGTCGTGGGAAAATATCTCACAATCGCCATCGTCATAGTCGCGGCGGTGCTCTTCGCGGTCGGGATGCTCAGGAACTATCCCGTGGTGGACGCCACGCTCGCGGCGATAACGCTCGCCGTCGGCGCCATCCCAGAAGGCCTGCCGGCCATCGTCACCATCGCACTCGCCATCGGTGTCAGGCGCATGGCGAGCCGTCGGGCCGTAATCCGGCGTCTTCCGGCGGTCGAAACCCTGGGCTCGACTACCGTGATCTGCTCGGACAAAACCGGTACCCTTACGAAGAACGAGATGACGGTCAAGGAGCTCTGGACCGCAGAAGGCACCTACCACGTGAGCGGCGCCGGCTACGCTCCCGAAGGAGATCTCCTCAGAGCGAACGGAGCGAAGCTGGGCGAGTCACCGCCCGACGTAAGGGAATTGCTGCTCGCGGGCGCCCTGTGCAGCGACGCCTCTCTCGGACTCTCCGACGACGGCTGGCGCATCACTGGCGACCCGACCGAGGGGGCCCTGCTCACCGCCGCCCAGAAGCTCGGCGTCGGTCTGGAGGAGGCCCGTCAGGAACGCCTCGATTCCATACCCTTCGAGTCCGAGCGCCAGTACATGGCGACGTTGCACGAGGCGCCGGGCGAAACTAGCGAGCGGGTCGTCTACCTCAAGGGCGCGCCCGAGGTCGTACTCCGGCGTTGCGCGTTTCTCCTTGACGGGAGTCCAGTGGATACGGAGCACGTGTTGGGGCAGGTCGAGGAGATGGCGGCGCGGGGCATGCGGGTGCTCGCGCTCGCCGAGAAGCGGCTCGGGGGTACGATCCAGGATCTCGCCGAAGAAGATGTCGAAGAAGGTCTCCGGCTGATAGGCCTGCAGGGGATGATAGACCCACCCAGGCCGGAGGCCGTAGAGGCGGTCGCGGCGTGCCGCCGCGCCGGTATAACGGTCAAGATGATCACCGGCGACCATGCCGGCACGGCCACGGCTATTGGCAGGGAGCTTGGCCTGACGACCAGCGGCTCCACCCTGACCGGGGCGGATATCGCCGCCCTCTCCGACGAGGAGTTGCGGGGAGCGGTCTCGCGCACGAGCGTCTTCGCCCGGGTCGCACCAGAACACAAGCTCAGGTTGGTCAGGAGCCTGCAGGCGCAGAACGAGGTCGTGGCTATGACCGGCGACGGCGTCAACGACGCCCCGGCTCTCAAGCAGGCCGACATCGGCGTGGCAATGGGTATCACGGGCACAGACGTCTCCAAAGAGGCGGCGGATATCGTGCTCACCGATGACAACTTCGCCTCCATAGCTGCGGCGGTCGAGGAGGGCCGCAGGGTCTACGACAACCTCAAGAAAGCTCTAGCCTTCGTGCTACCGACTAACATAGGACTCGCCGTGATTTTGACGGCGGCCGTGGCCTTTTTCCCGATCGAGGGAGGGGCTCCCCTGCTGCCGATGCTGCCGACGCAGATACTCTGGATCAACCTGGTCGCGGCCGTCGCGCTCGCGCTTCCCCTGGCCTTCGAGGCGATGGAACCGGACATTATGCGCCGCGCGCCGCGCGAGCCTGACGCCTCGGTTTTGAGCCGGTTTGTTATCGTCCGCACCGTATACGTAGCGCTGCTGATGGCAGCGGGCGCCCTGGGCCTCTTCCTCTACGAGTTCGCCGTCGAGACTGCGAGGGGCACGACCTTTGCGACAGCGCTCGCCGAGGCTCAGACCATGGCGGTGACGACGGTGATCCTCTTCCAGATCTTCTACCTCTTGAACTGTCGATCTCTGCGGGAATCGGTCCTCAAGATCGGGCTCTGGTCGAATCCCTGGATCTACGCCGGTATTGGCGCACTCTTGCTGCTGCAGCTAGGCTTTATATACCTGCCGTTCATGAACGCCCTGTTCGGGACGGCACCGCTGGGTCCGGTCGCCCTCCTGCAAGCGCTCGCAGTGGCCGTCCTCGTACTACCCATCATCAGCGCCGAGAAGTGGCTCCGCGGCAAGCGCCGCACCGCGAGGGTGCAAAAAAAGGTGGCGAGGGGGTAGGCTAGGATGGTGCGGACGCACGCGCGAATGGCCGGAACAACGCTCCTCCTGCTGGGCGGTGCGGGGCTATTGGCCGGCGGCCAGCCCCTGTTTTGTTGGGCGTCCTGAACGTCGACCCGGGCGAGAACATCGTCCACCTGCTCACGGGTGCCCTGTTGGAACCTCACCGTTCCTATGTTCGTCAACCTGGCAAAGCTGGCTACGTCATCGAGAAGGCGCTCTCAGTGGCCAACGTCTCCGTCTTCGATCTGCTCTTTATATACTTCGCTGTCCCTGTCCCTGTCCAGTATTAATATCGGGTTTTGGTTTGCCCCCCGAGACCGTAGCGGGCCTGCACTCCGTTGCCTTCGCGTGCTTGCTACTCAATCGCGCCGTCCTCGCCCTCTGTCCAAGTGCATAACACCCCCTAGCCGGTGGCCCCACCGCACGAAGTCGTCAGCTTCGCTGTGGCCGTTCTGGTGCTCCTCGCGGGGCAGTATCACCGTCGAGTTCCCATTCAAGGCCGCAAGGTTCTCGCGGGAGATGTCAGGATCAACGCCGTAGCGAAGAGCCTCAAGCTCGTAGTCGATCCAGAGTTAGATACCCTCCCCGTCGAACTCGTGGTGGGCTTCGGCCCGATCCCTGAGCCGCAATAGGCACTGTGGCACGGCGTGGTGCACCTCTTGTCGCACGCTCACGGGGGTCTGGGCGGCCATTAGCCGCCCATCCTTTCGAGCCCCGACCACACCGCGTCGAGGTCACGCGTACCCGGCTTGCAGCGGACGTGGAAGAAGTTCCCGCTCACTTTTTCCCGTACCAAGGGGAAGCCTGTTCCCTGGCTGATGCTGCCAGAAGGCTCGCCGCACTCGGTACAGCGCCGGCGGGGCTTCTCGGGCGTGGGTGGATGCGCTGGGTGCGCTACACTAATCTCGGCCATTGGGGTCCTTTCCCTTTGGTCCGGGCCTCGGGGGATAAGTCGCCAAACTTCCCGCCGGGGCCATCTCTTTGTCTGACTCCCGTATTTTACCATAAATTACTCAAAAAAGGCTATTTTATCACTAAACTTGAGCTACAATATCTCCATGTATAGGCTGCCCTTGTGGAGGTTGACGTGGAGAAGCTGAAGGACCTGAGGCGCCGTCGGGTGCTGACTATGGAGGAGTTGGCAGAGAAGGCCGGCGTCGGCCGTAACACCGTCTGGCGTCTGGAGCACGGCATCATGGGAGCGCAACCTCGCACGGTTCGCAAACTGGCGAAAGCTCTGGGAGTCGAGCCGGAAGAACTTGTAAAGACGGAGGGCTAGGCCATGACTTACACAAACGGCCACGGTCCCCGGCGGGCAATCCTTTACGCCCGCGTTTCGACTCAAGAGCAAGCCGACAAGGGCTACTCCCTCGCCCAACAAATGGAGGCTCTCCGCGAGCACGCCGCCCGCGAGGGCTACGAGATCCTGGAAGAGATTGCGGACCCCGGCCAGAGCGGCGCTAGTTTAGAACGTCCGGGCATGGATCGCGTGCGTGATCTAGTGCAGGCCGGTGGTGTCTCGGTGGTGCTGGCACAGGACCGGGACAGGATCGCCCGCGAGCCAGCCTATCACTACCTGCTCAAGCGCGAGTTTGAGGAATGCGGTACGAAGATTCGTGCCCTCAACGACCGGGGCGACGAGAGCCCAGAGGGGGAGCTTACGGACGGTATTCTCGACCAGCTTGGCAAGTACGAGCGTGCGAAGATCGCTGAGAGAAGCCGGCGCGGTAAGATTCGCAAGGCCCGGGAGGGAAAGGTTATCGGCAACAACCGCCCCAACTTCGGCTTCAGGTATAACGCCGCGCGTGACAACTTCGTGGTCGATCCAGAAGAGATGCGGATAGTTGGGCGCATCTTCCACATGGTAGGCATGGAGGGTATCACCATAAACAAGGTCAAACTCAAACGGACCTTCGAGCGTGAGGGCTTACCAACCCCCAACGGCAAGTATGTCTGGGGTAAGGGTTTTATCCGTGACTCCATCTTGCACGATGTGTACAAGCCCTATACCTACGCGGAAATCGAACCGTTGGTGGCAACGGAGGTAGCCGCTAAACTGGACCCGAAGAAACTCTACGGCATCTGGTGGTTCAACCGTGAACGTGTCACCGTCAGCCAGGTAATGAAGAGCAGGGCCGATGGTAGACACTACCAGCGCCGCTACAAGCGCGTGGCAAAACCCGCCGACGAGTGGATCGCGGTGCCCGTACCGGACTCCGGGATACCGTGCGAGTGGTAGACGCGGCCCGCGAGGCTATAGCGAACAACGAAAGGCGCTCTAGGAATGGGGGCCGGTTCTGGAATCTCTCGGGCGGCATCCTTCGCTGCGCCTCTTGCGGGTGGGGCATGGGAACCGCCACCGTCACATCCACCGCCAACTCAACGAAGTGCAACTACTACTACCGCTGCACGAAGGTGCATGCTGCCTACGGCGACTGCCCGCATCACAAGAACCACCGGGCGGACAAGATCGAGCCGCGCGTGTGGGAGTTCGTCTCCGGGTTGCTGAAGGACCCCGAGCGGCTGCGGACGGGGCTTGAGGAGATGATCGAACGAGAGCGTGACGGGATGCGAGGCGATCCAGGACAGGAAGCGAAGGCGTGGGCGGATAAGCTGGTCGAAAGTGAGCACAAGCGGAACAAGTACCAGGAGATGTTCGCCGCCGACGCGATGACCCTGGACGAGCTAAGGGCTAAACTCACCGCCCTCGAAAGCACCCGTGAGATCGCCCGGCGAGAGCTGGCCGCGCTGGAAGCTCGCCGGGCGCAGTTGGTAGAACTGGAGCGCGACCGCGACGCCCTCCTGGAACGCTACGTCGAGACTATGCCCCGTGCCATCGACACCCTCACCCCCGATGAGCGGCACCGCGTCTACAAGATGCTGAAGTTATCTGCCAACGTGAGCGCGGACGGTACCCTTGAGGTAAGCGGAGTATTCGGAGAAGCGAGTGTTGGGGTGATCGGAGCGTCGGAGGACGATACTGTGGTTTGTAAAACGGTGGGTCTATCACCGTCAGCACTTCTTGCAACGTAAAGCCTCGCTCGTCCCCTCGGAAGGTCCCTTTTCTAAACAGCACCCCGAACCGCAACATACCTATCTCCCCGACGCTTTCTCGCCCGTCTACCCTTTAGTCACATACATTACACTCCCGCCGGCATGCTGAAATGAGGACGAGTTGCTCCGGCGACCTGGAACGTCTACTTGCGTTCGATGAACTCTATGCGGTAACCGTCGGGGTCCTTTACGAAGAAGAGCCGGGTTCCGCTGCTCATGGCGTGCGGCTTGCTCTCGAAGTCCACACCGCCCGCTTGTTCCAGCTTTTCGGCGAGGGCGTCGAGGTCTTGGACGGCAAAGGCGACGTGACTGTAACCTTCACCCAGAGGATAGGGCTCCTCGCGGTCGTGGTTCAAGGTTAGTTCGAGGCGTGGCTCGGGGTCGCCGGGGACGGCGAGGAAGGCATTTGTGGCGTCGTCGCCGACGGGGCTCTTGCGCGCGAGCTCCAGGCCGAGCTTGTTGGTATAGAAGTCGATGCTCTTGTCGAGGTCGAGGACCCGGTAGCAAGTGTGTACGTACTCCATAAAGCGCTCCTCTCTGCCGGTCTGCTATACAGGTTACTTTAGCTTCTTACCGTCCGGGCTGCCCGGATCGCCCAATCCATAGTGCGCTACGGGTTCGGCTATATCTTTGGTACGGGGTCTCTTCGAGAGACGACCTCGAACGCGTACCGGGCGAGTTGTGATTGTTCGGGTCAGGCGCTGGTAGCTGCTATGCTCTTTATCGTGGAGATGGAGAATGTTACGCGGGGGTTGCCGGAGGGGCCGGCCAGAAGGGCGGCCAGGATCGCGCAGGTCGGCGCCCGCTATGGGTTCGGATACGTCTTCGGACGCAGGCTCCTCACCGGGCGGAGCAGGCGGGACGTTGGCCGGGTCGGGACGCGCCTGCGGATGGCCCTGGAGGAGCTCGGCCCGACGTTCGTGGAGTTCGGGCACACGCTCTCGGCGCGCGGTGACCTCCTGCCCCCGGACGTGACGGCGGAGCTGACGCGGGCGTCGGTCCCGGTACATCCGGTCCCCTTCGCGGAGGTGCGAGCCCTGTTGGAGAGGGAGCTCGGGAACACGCTGGAGCGGCTGTTCGTGAGTTTCGAGGAGGCTCCGGCTCGTGTGGGGGTGCTTACGCAGGCATACCGGGTGGTACTGCCGGGGGGGCGTCCGGCGCAAGTGGTGGTGCGCCGTCCGGGGGTGCGTAGAGACCTGCTCGCGATGCGGCCGGTCGCGGACGTGGTACGCCGGAGAGCCGGGGGCCGGGGTGGTGCTGGGTTGCCGCTGGACCCGGCGGCAGCCGTTGGGGAGTTCGTCACCTACGTCGGGCATCGCAGGGACATGTTCTTCGCCGCCCAGACCTCGCGGCGTTTGAAGGAGCTTCAGGGCTTCTCGTTGCGGGTCCCGGAGGTGTACCGGCGCTACTCGACGGCGCGCTGCGTGACGTTCGAGGCGCCCGTGGAGATAGAGACACTTGGGGTGGAGGGGTACCGGGAGGTGTCGGAGGCGCTGGTGAGGCTGGCGTTGCTAGAGGGCATCTTCTTCGCCGACCTAGCGCCGGAGAGGTTCGTGCTGGGAGACGGGGAGGTATGGCTCGCCGATCCTACCGAAGCATCGGCCCTGGATCCGGAGAGGTTGCGCGGGCTTGCCGAGGTCCTGGCGGCCGTACGGCGCGGTGACGTGGACGGCGTGGCGCGGACCCTGCCTCTCCTCGGTAGCGAGGTCCCCCGCGACGCCCGCGTGCTCCAGCGCGAGCTGCGCGATGCTCTGGGTTCTCTGGGCGGACCACTGTGGCGGGAGCATTCCCTGGTGGAGATACGGGCCCGCGGCCTCGAAGCAGCCCGGCAGGGCAGCGCCGTGCTCCCCGGGGAGGTCGCGCGCCTGTTCGACTCGCTGGTGAAGGTAGAAGAGCTTGGAGAGGGGTCAGGAAACGCTGGAGGGTGGAATGCGACGGAGATAGCGGCGGAGGCGGCCGGGGAGGTCATCTCGCGGTACAGGGACCCGCGGTACGTGATGGCGCGCGCGGCCCGGAAGCTCGCGCAGGGTGACACTTACGCTGATTACCCGCGCCAGATCCACAACCTCCTCGACGAGCTAAAGGATGGGGAGGTCGAGGTCGTCTTCAGGCACCGGGGGTTGGATGAGTTGATCTCCAAGGTAGACATCCTCGCCAACCGGCTCGTCTTCGCCCTCCTCATAGCCGCCCTGATAATAGGCTCGTCCCTCATGGGCATCTTCGGCGAGAGCGCCGTGCGCTTGCTGGGAGTGAGCATCTTCGGACTCATCGGCTTCGTCATCGCCGCCATCCTCGGCCTCGCCCTCCTCGTCGGCATCGTCCGCTCGGGGCGTTTGTAGGTCTATACAACGCCGTTCCTATTCCCCCCATAACAAAGCAAGCCATGAATTAACCTGGAGCGTCGCCCTGTTGCACGCCGCGACCGCGTGGCGGTTCCGGCACCAGGCTTGTTCCTGGCTAATTACCGACCGCTTTATCATTAGTGTTAGGCTCAAGATACTTTCGTACTGACGTTTGGCTAGCCGTTGACTCGGAGGTTAGGAGCGGATTATGATCTTGCGGCATGAGCACTACACATCCAAACAAGGAACAGGGGACGCGGACCAGCAAAAAGGGCCGGACTGAGCCACCTTGGAACGTCGTTTTGCACAATGAATGGGAGAACCCGCTGCAGCGGGTAATCCTGGTCCTGAGAAGGGTTATCCCCGGCATGACCCTCAGGAACGCCACGAAGATCTCCTGGGAGGCTCACCGCAAAGGCCGGGCGGTAGTCAAATGCTGCCACAAGGAGCTAGCCGAGCTCTATAAGGAACTCCTGCAAAAAGAGGGACTGACAGTAAGCCTGGAGCCCGCCCGCTAGAAAGGCGGCTTGGCGGATCTCATCCGCGAGGCAGTGTGTGTAGCTTCACGCAACCCTTGAAACCGCCCAGGCCGAAACTCCCGCTGTTCTCAAGAGCGACCCGACACTCGCCGAGAGGTTCGACGAGGAACTACGCGGCTCTGGCGAGCGACGCTGATTCTGGATAGCAGCGGCTTACTCCCCGCCGTCAACGCCGATCAGCGCCTCCACCGAGTCGTAAATAGGCACTCGAACGCGCCGCGGGGCCGCTGGTTCTATCGCCCTTCGTGCTCGCCGGACGCTAAGGTACCAGTACACCCTCATCCTCGATAAGCGGCTCTTTCGCGCGATCCCCGGTCCGCAAGCGCACCTGTTCCGTCTGCTCCCGGCGGATCTAGATTCACCCGCAAGCATTCTCTTATACCAGAGGTTCGGGCTCTCCCGGTCCGGTTTCCTGCGGCTCGACGTCTCGCGGAGCAACGTCGCCGCGAGGGTCGCGTGGTTCGGGGTCGCCTAGCTCACCTTCTTGCGGGGCGCTGATCCCTTCTATGCCGCCGGGCTCGCGGGGTCTGAAGAGGCCGAAGGAGGAGGTGTAGCCGTGCAAAAAGGTCGTACCGCCGACGGGTCCGATCTCCCCGTTGCAGAAGAAACCGCCGACCGGCACCTCACCGAGGTGTTCTCTGAAGATACCGGTGTCGAAGTTCGGCTTTCTGTAGAGGTGCTCACCGCGCCCCACGCAGGAGAACAGTAGAGCGCCCGAGACGGCATCGCGGTTCGGCAGGGTACCCTCGTAGCCGCTCAAGACGGCGTGTAGGTCTTCCGCAGAGGTCTCGGCGTCGCGGAGGTGGAAGCGTACGCGCATCCCCTCCTGAAGGTGCTCACCAACGGCGACGGCCCCGCCCTTCGGGTCGATGCCGATGAGGTTCCGGATCAAGAAATCCCCCGCCTTTGGCTCCTCCGAAAACTCGTCCATCACGACGCCCACGAACAAACTCCTTACCGCCAGCGCGCGGTCGTGATCGCCCATGCCCTCGAAGAGCTTCTCGATGGCGGAGTACGCCGTCTCCCCGTCGAGCTCGTAGATCAGGTTATCCCTGCATCTCGTGACCTGCATCAACTCTCCGATGGGCCTGCAGCCCTGCGCCACGACCGTGTCCACCACCACGTTGCCGGTCAGGGAGACGCCCACGACGCCCGAGCTATGAACCTCGCTATCCAGGAAGAGAGCGTTCAGGCCGGGTGACGACGCACCGCTGGCGAGACCCCCGATCTTAGGCGAACCCGGAAACGCATAGTCGAGTCCGGAGAGCAGCATCTCCGAATGGACGGAGTAGGGGTCCGCGAGCAGCACGAATTGCGGCTCCTCGCCCCGCTTCACGCCCATCAACTCCTCCCAGGCGTCCGGCGGCCCATCGAGGTCCGGGAGGTCTCCATCGAGGTGGAACGGACGCACCGTAACGTCCGGCAGCCGGGCGGCGGTGATAGTCACGGCCGGCTGCTGCTCGATCTCTTCTCCGCCCCCGATCACACCACCCCCGGAACATCCAATCAACGTCCCGGGGCCCAGAGACCCCATCAGAGTCTCGTGCAGCCCTCCATAGAACTGCGCGAAGTGCGGCGTAACGAAGGCAACAGCGAGCGTAACGGGACCGGGACCCAGAGAGGCTCGGAGCCCCCCGGCGCACTCCAGCACGGCGTCCTCAAAAGATGTCTTACGCGATACCGCCGTCGCCCATTTCATACCTTCGACCTCCATCTTTGCCCTCTATCGTCGTCTCCCCCATCGTTATACCGCGCCCCGCCCCCCATCACGAGCCCCGCAAGACGCGCCCTCCGGCGGAGCAGGTAAACCAAGAGCACCACCCCAAACACCACCGGAAAGAGAAGCCCCGAGAAAACGGCAACCCCGGCCCAAAAGGCAACGGCGATAACAGCGCTGTCGAGCAGGCCAGGCGGAGGCGGTACGCTTTCCCACTCCGGTCGCCCCAGAGCCAGGAGGATCGCGGCGGCCAGAGAGCTCGAAAGGAGCCAGCCGAGGTAGTTCGAGACCGGCACACCATAGTAGGGACCGCCCTCTGGATACACCCAAAAACCCAAAGAGACCGCGCCGGGGTCCAGGACAACATCCACGAGGGTCAGCAGCACCGCGGCATAGAGGACCCCAAGCGCACGTCGCCGGGGCAACTTACCTGCCGGCACGCTCGCGGGTGCGGTCGCGGGTGAGGTGGCGGGTGCGGTGGCGGCGACAGCGCCGAGGACAAGTGGAACCCAGGAGAGGGGCAGGAGATACGGAACGAGGCCGGCGGCCCTTGGGCCTAGAGAGTCTCCATAGTAGAAGGTACCGTACGGGAAGCCGGTTACCACACCGGTCGTCTCTATCGCGTAGCCGAAGGCGCTCACCGAGAGTAGCGAGAGGGAAGCTCTTTTCGGGCCGAGGTAGCGCCACAGGGCGACGAAGGAGGGCAGGGCTATAAGGAAGGTGGAGATAAAAGAGCCCGCGCCCGCGCCGGGTGTGTCCGGGAAGCGGACGGTGAAGAATGCGGCGCCGAAGAACAGGGCGCTCGCGACCAGCAAGAGTATGGGCGTGTGTCGTGGGGGCACGGGCGAATACTATCTCAGTGGCTGGCCGTATGACTGGTATATTTGGCTCTATGCTCGGGCGGCTCTTTCACATCTCACGGCCGGTGCTGTGGATCAACACCGTCGGCCCCGCCGTGGTCGGGGTGTGGCTCACGGGCGATTTGTGGCGCTGGGAGGCTTTGCCGCTGCTACTGTGGCTCACGCTGCCGTTCAACCTCTTGATCTACGGCGTCAACGACGTCTTCGACCAGGAGACCGACGCCAAGAACCCCCGCAAAGGTTCGCTGGAGGGCGCGAAGATCCTGCCGGAAGAGGTCTCCCCCATCTGGCGCGGCGTCCTGCTCACCAACGTACCGTTCCTGATCTACTTCCTCTCCATCCTGCCTTACACCGCTATCTCCTGGCTCCTCCTCTACACCATCCTCTTCGTTGGCTACTCCGCTCCACCCTTACGCTTCAAAGCGCGGCCCTACCTGGACTCCTTGAGCAACGCTGCCTACGCCTTCCCGCTCGTCTTCGCGCCGCTCACCCTCGGAGAAGGGGTCGTGTGGCCCGCCGCCCTGGGGCTGATGGCGTGGAGCGCGGCCAAACACACCTTCGACGCGGTCCAGGATATATATGAGGACCGGGACGTGAGCATCACGACGACCGCCGTACGGCTCGGCGCGCGAGGCACCATCTTGTGGAGCGGAGCATGGTGGACCATCGCCACGATCTGCTTCGCGCTCGCGAGCCCGCTCGTTGCGCTGGTAAACGCAGCCTACGCCGGAGGACTACTCTACACGCTCCATCGCCGCCCAGCGCCGGAGACAGGCCGCCGGCTCTACAAGTACTCCATCGCCTTCCCATACGTGGCGGGTACAGTCGCCGGAGTGCAGCTCGTCGGGGCGATCTCCCTGGGAGCATACCCATGAGAACCCCGCGAAAAAGGGTAATCGTCGTAGGTGGGGGCCTCGGTGGGCTCGCGGCGGCGGCCCTCCTGAGTCGCGCCGGACACCACGTCACGCTCCTGGAGGCGAACGACTACCTGGGCGGGAAGAGCCGGCGCATCGAGTTAGACGGCCAGCGAATGGACACCGGCCCCTCACTAGTCACTTTCCCGGGCGTGTGGGAGGAGCTTCTGAGGCGCTGGGACTCCACGAGTAACGGCGTGACGGCCGGGGAGGTTGCCGGCCTGAAGCTGCGGCGGCTACCGGAGGTTGGAAGATACTACTACCAGGGTGAAGTCTCCTCGCTACCGGTGGAGAAGGGTCATCACTGGCACGCGGCGTGGGAACGGTTCGCCGCAGTACATGGCGGTCTCGGGCCGGAGGTTACCCGCTTGCTCACGACCGACCCGCTCGACAGGAGGGCGCTGCCCGCGCTGCGGCGTCTGTTGAAAGTCTATGGTGTGAAGCTGACGACGCGCAGTTACCTGGATAGCCTGAGGTGGATGCCGGAGGGACTTAGAGAAGTCATCGCGATCCATACTCTAAACGCCGGGGTGGGTCCGGCGCGCACGCCGGCGCTATACGCAAGCATGCCGGCAGTAATGGCCCGCGACGGGGTATGGGTCCCGGAGGGCGGCGTATATGAAGTGGTCAGCGCTCTTGAGAGGCTCGTGCGGGCGGGCGGGGCGGAGATCAGAACAGAGGAACGGGTGACGGAGATCTCCAAGGGCCGGGTAACGACCACACGCGGGGAATACCGGGCGGATGCGGTCGTGAGCGGTCTCGACGCGGACGTCCTGGAACACCTGCTGGAACCCGGAAAGAAGGCTGGTTCGAAGAAGCTCTCTTGCTCGGGGGTAGCAGTTTACGCTGCGCTCCGGGAAGAGTTACCGGAAGAGGTCGCGACGCATGGGGTCGTGCTACCTTCCCGCCCGGCGGAGTTGTACCGTAGTCTGGAGGCCGGGGAGGAGCCGGAGGAGACGATGGCCTTCGTCAACTACTACCGGCCGGGGGAGGTCTACCCGAACGGGAAGGGCACGCTGGCGCTACTGCTTACGGCCCCGCCTAACGGCAGAGAGTACAACCTTGCGAACGCGTTCGTGGCGCGGGAGATACAGCGGATCGGACGGGCCATCGGACTTGCGCGCCCCCTCGGGGAGTATCTGGGGGAGCATATAATCTTGCACCCGCAGTACTTCGGGGGTTGGGGAGCGGAGGGTGGGGCGCTGTACGGGGCGATCCGGCCGGTATGGAAGAGTGGTCCTTTCCACCGCCCCCCCTACTCCGGCCGGCGACGGCCCTGGCTGTGGCGGGTCGGGGCGTCGGTGCATCCGGGTGGTGGTATACCAGCGGTGCTCGGCGGCGCGATGATCTCGACGAGCAGGTTGCTGAAGACTCTGGAGGAACATTGAACCGGAGGGAGAGATGGCGATAGTCTTGGACTCGCAGCGCGGTCTCTTTGAGATTCCGGACGATGTGGCCTATCTGAATTGTGCTTACATGTCGCCGCAGCTGCACGCGGTGAAGGAGGTCGGCGAGAGGTCCGTAGCACGGAAGTCGCGGCCGTGGGAGATCACACCACAAGACTTCTTCGAGGACTCGGAGACGGCCCGGGAGTTATTCGCCGAAATTGTGGGCGGGGAGGCGGACGGGGTGGCGATCATCCCCTCCGTCAGCTACGGGATGGCCGTCGCCGCCAAGAACGTCCCCGTAGAGGCAGGACAGAGCATCGTGATACTTGGTGAACAGTTCCCCTCCAACGTCTATCCCTGGCGGGAGTTGGCAAAGCGCACGGGCGCGAAGCTGATCACAGTACAGCGGCCAGCGGATCATGACTGGACAGGCGCCATACTGAAGCATCTGGACGAGAGTACCGCGGTCGTGGCCGTGCCGAATTGCCACTGGACAGACGGATCGTTCGTGGACCTGCGGCGCGTTGGGGAGCGGGCGCGGGAGGTTGGGGCGGCGCTCGTGGTGGACGCCATCCAGTCGCTCGGAGCGTATCCGTTGGACGTTTCGGAGGTGCGACCGGACTTCCTGGTAGCCGGGTCGTACAAATGGTTGCTCGGGCCTTATGGGCTCGGGTTCATGTACGTCGGCGAGGAGTACCGGGAGGGCGCCCCGATAGAGCACAACTGGATCAACCGCCGCGGTAGTGAAGACTTCTCCCGGCTCGTGCAGTACGAAGACGCCTTTCAGCCCGGCGCCAGACGCTTCGACGTCGGCGAGCGCAGCAACTTCATCTTCCTCCCGATGGCGAACGAGGCCCTACAACAAATCCTCGCCTGGAGCGTGGACAACATCGCCGGGACCTTGAAAGCTCTCACGGACCGCATCGGAGAAGAGGCACGCGGCCTGGGCATAATAGTCGTACCGGCGGAGAAACGAGTTGGACACATGATCGGCCTCGATCTCGGCCCGGAAGCACCCGGAGATCTCGCCGCCCGGCTGGCGCGAGAGAACGTTTTCGCCAGCGTGCGGGGCCGCAGCCTGCGGATATCGCCACATCTCTACAATACCGAAAAGGACGTCGAACGTCTCTTCGATTCACTCACCCGTCATGCTCGCTTGGGCGCTGGTTGATCGTCTAACGGCTCACCCCTTATACTTATCCTGGGATGACTGTGGGCAGGCGTGCCGCCGGAGTTGGGGCGTCGCTGAGGCGAGACTAACGAAGGGTGGGTAATCGTGCGTATCGGGTTGCAGGTTCCAAGCTTCACTTGGCCTGAAGGACCGGAGGGTATCGGGGGCAGGCTCTCGGAGATCGGACGGGCCGCTGACGAAGCGGGGTTTGCGAGCCTGTGGGTGATGGACCACTTCTTCCAGATCGAGTACGTCGGCCCGGCCGAGGACCCGATGCTGGAAGGCTACAGCACCCTGACTTACCTGGCCGGCGTCACCGAGAACATCAAGCTCGGCACCCTGGTCACCGGCGTCCACTACCGCTACCCGGGTATCCTCGTGAAGACCGCGACTACCCTGGACGTGCTCTCGGGCGGGCGGGCGTACCTTGGTATCGGAGCGGGCTGGTTCGAGCGCGAGTCGCGTGGTCTCGGCGTCCCCTTCCCCTCCACGAAGGCACGCTTCGAGCAGTTGGAGGAAGCGTTGCAGATCGCTCATCAGATGTGGTCGGATGAGGCAGGACCGTACCACGGCTCCCACTACAATCTGGAGGAGACGCTCAACAGTCCGCAGGCGTTGTCGAAGCCGCACCCGCCGATCATGGTCGGCGGCATGGGTGAGAGGAAGACGCTGCGGCTGGTCGCTGAGTACGCCGATGCGTGCAACCTGTTCGCCTACCCTGGAGCAGACGTAGTGCGTCATAAGCTCGATGTCCTGCGGGGCCACTGCGAGGACGTGGGGCGCGACTACGAAGATATAGAGCGCACTGCTTTAGGTACCGTTAATCTGGCGCCTGACGGCATGACGTCTGAGCAGGTGATCGAGCAATGCCGTGAGATGAGTGAGGCAGGGATACAACACCTGATCTTCAACATGCCAAACGTGCACGAGATAGAACCGCTGGAGACCTTCGGCAGAG
Organism: uncultured Rubrobacteraceae bacterium; assembly: GCA_902806065.1. Taxonomy (GTDB): domain Bacteria; phylum Actinomycetota; class Rubrobacteria; order Rubrobacterales; family Rubrobacteraceae; genus Rubrobacter_F. Next base: position 63,665 of record CADCVE010000077.1, read on the forward strand.
AGATTATCCCGGCCGTCGCCGAGCTTTAATAGCCCGCGAACTCGCTCTTCAAGACCGAGTATAGCTCCATGTCCCGGTAGGCCCCTTTGATGAACTCCCGCTGACGGAGCTTGCCCTCACGGATCATACCGGCCTTTTGCATGACGCGGGCGGAGGCGGTGTTCTCGGCGATGCAGCGGGCCTCGATGCGGTTCAGGTCCATCCGGCCGAAGCCGAAGGAGATCATCGCTCGCACGGCCTCGGGGGCGAGGCCCCGGCCCCAGTATTCACGGGAGAGCGTGTAGCCGATCTCGGCGCGGGCGTGATCAGGCTCCCAGGAGACGATGCCGCACGTACCCACGAAGTGGTGGTCGCCCTTGTACACGATGCCCCAGTCAGGCTCACCGCCACCGTCGTACTTGCTGATCGCAAGCTCCAAAAAAGCCCGCGAGTCCTGGATGGAGCGGTGCGTGTCCCACAGGACGTAGCGGGTCACCTCCGGGTCGGAGGCGTAGGCGAAGACGGCCTCGGCGTCTTTCAGCGTCATCCTACGCAGAACCAGGCGATCCGTCTCCAGATCCGGGAGGTCCTCGAGGACCTTCCAGGCTCGCATGGAGACCGGGCGAGTCCGGCGCGTCAACGCTCCCCCTCGAGGAGAGGTGGCGTCGCAGACGGATAAAGGTCTCCATGGTCAGCGGGCTGCTTTGGCCAGGCGAGTTCGATCCACAACGCGACGACAAAAAAGGAACCGAAGGTCAGCGAGCCGAATGGGAAAGCATGATCGAAACCCATAAAGAACACCGGGAGCGCCAGCAAAAAGAGCGGCACGCGCGGCGCCCCGGCCCAGAAGAGCGCCACGGCAGCCGCGATCAGCGCCACGGCCCAGGCATTGATGCCGACCGCGAAGACGAGGTTCTTTACGGGACTCCGGAAGAGTATCTCCACGGCCCCGGCCACGGCGGCCTGCTCTTCGGCGGGGAGTCCCGCGGCGCTCCGGGCGAGGATGCCGGTACTTATGCCCGCGACGGCGTCCCCAATATCGTAGAAAAGCGCGAAGACCACGGCGGCGGCGCGGCTGACCGTAGCAGCTATCCCACGCAGGCCGTCAGTGAGCATCCAGACCGCCACGCCCATGAACGCGAACAGAACGAACTGAAGCGTATGTATGGTTATCCACCAGCCCGCGATAGGCGTCAACTCGGTGATCACATCCGAGTACGGGGACGGGTGAAAGAGCATCAGCACGGCCAGAGCGAGTGGCGTACCGAGCAGGACGAGCCAGCGAAGAACAGGCTTAGAAGACATGCTTGTTCAACCGGCACCGTTCGGCAAGGGCGGAAGGAGGTCCGGGACCTCGCACCAGTGTGTGAAGCCGTGGATCTTCGGGTGGTCCTTGACGAGTTCGCGGTTCCAGGGCTGTATCATCGTGGCGGCCCACAGGCCGGCGTCGGCGACGCGGGAGATGGTGTCGGGGCGGTCGTCGACCATGCCGAAAGCTCCCAGAGAGTCCAGGATGCCGAGCTTGTCCTCGGTGGTGACGGTCAGGCCGATACCGGTCCCGAAGTGCTCCTCGAGCCAGGGTTCGAGGTGCGGGGTCATGGCCTCCGGGTCCCAGTTGTGGGTGACGAAGTGGAGGTCGATGCCCTGGTTGCGCAGACCATGGAGCACTTTCGCGGAGCCGGGGTAGGGCTCGCGTTCGTGGACGCGCTCGGGCGAAAGAGCGCGAGTGTAGACCTCCATCGTAGCCTCCTCTCCGTAGAGGTCGAGGACGTGGGTCCAGGTGGTGCAGGACTCCGGGTCTAGCGTCTCACCCGTTACGTCGAGGACGGCGTCGCAGACCCAGGCGGTCAGATCCCAGATGGTCGAATCAACATCCAGGGCAAGGATCGAGTTTACCGCCGAGGTCTCCATTGAAGATTCTTGTGTCATTGGGTCCATTCTTCTATAGGGATCGCTTCGGTCACTCCCGACTCGGGGTCTACAACGGCGTAATCAGCCCCGGCCCGCCGCGCCACGAGGGCGTGGCGTCTCAGGCCGTCTTCGTCGTCTATCTTGCCAAGGCCATCGGGGAGGTTGAGGTGCGCGGCTTTTTCTTTGAAGGCGCGAGCCTTTTCGGGGGTGCTAAAGAGGGCGGCGACGAGTACTTCGCCTCCCTCGTCTGTCTCCACGGAGATCAGGGGCGACTCGCCCTTTTCGTCGCTTATGAGGTAGAGCGGCAAGGGGACCTCCGCGGCCCTCCCGGCGGCGTGGCGCGCGACGTCTCCCGCGTGGAAGAGGGCGCTACCCTCTTCGGAGACAAAGACCACGTAATCCTGTCCTCCGCCGGCGTAAGCCTCGACCTCACCCCAGTCCTTTAGCTCCCGCACGATGGTACCGGCCAGAGCGTCCATGCCAAACTCTATAGCCCGGGCGGAGAACTCTTCCGCCGGCTCGCGGCTGGCAAAGAGCGTCGCGACTTTTTGTGCGGGCTCGCCTCCAACCTCGGTCTCCACGTATACGTCCCGTCTCCCTTCGTCCACGAGACGGTAGAAGGGTGGGCGTGGCAGGTCGTTCAGGGTTAGCTCCGGGGTAGTGCCGTTCAAGGTCTCCTTTCTCTCCTGTCTCCCGGCCTGGACTACCCGCGGCATCGGCCCGGCTGCAAACCGTCGGACCCGCTCTCTGGACCGGTCCTGCCGGATAGCAAATCTTAGCATCGCGGCGCTTTCCGGTGGGTTGGCTAACCCACGCGCGACGGAGCTGCTACGTCTCGTAGCCGAGGATGGGGTCGAGTTGCCGCAGTTGGAGACGAAGTGGCATCACCCGTACCGCCGCGTTTCTCATGACGCACAAAAGGGGGTTCTCGAGTTGGCCGACCCTTCCCAGAAGCCGTGACCGCCGCACGACATCGGCCGTCCGCGGTCTGCGCCGTTCTTCGTAGAGCTCCAAGGCGGCCTGGACATCTCCGTTCCCGTACCGCACGCACTCCGCCAGCACGACCGCGTCCTCTATCGCCTGACAGGCGCCCTGGCCCAGGTTCGGGGTCATGGGGTGGGCCGCATCACCGAGCAGGGTCACATGGCCCTCGCCCCACCTGTTCAGGGGTTCACGATCGTAGATGTCGTTGCGCAGTATCTGTGTCTCCTCCGTCGCCCGTATAACGGACGGGACCGGCTCGTGCCAGGAGCCAAAGCGTCCCAGCAGCTCCGCCTTGCGGCCTTCCGGCGCGTCCGGCTGGCCCTCCGGAGCGTTCTTTGTAGCGTACCAGTAGAAACGGCCCTGTCCGAGGCCCACGAGCCCGAAGATACTGCCTCTCCCCCACGCCTCGAACCCGTCGCCGTCCCGCCCGTCCCGGAGGTCCGCCAGCCCACGCCATGCGGTGAAACCGGCGTAGCGGGGCTCTTTATTGCCGAACAACTGCTTACGGACCATCGAGTTCAGGCCGTCCGCCCCGATCAGGAGGTCTCCGCGCTCCTCTCGCCCGCTGGAGAGGAGCGCCGTCACACTCGCGCCATCCTGCCGGAAACCCAGGCACCCGGCGCCGAGACGCGCCACACCCCCAGCTTCGTCCAGCGCCGCGAGTAGTACTCTCTGGAGGTCGGGGCGTTGTAGCACGACGTTGCGGCCGAATCTCTCCTCCAGCGCGTCCGCCGGGATCTCCGAGAGTGTCTTGCCACCGGAGAGACGGATCTTGCCGCCGATCTCCTCCCGTCCGATCGCCCGAACCGTGCCGGCTAGACCCAACCTCTCAAGCGCCTTCATCGCATTGACCCACAACGAGATGCCGGCCCCGATCTCCCGCAGCTCACCCGCCTTCTCCAGGACCACGGCGTCTACGCCGATCCGGCGCAGCGCGATCGCCGCGGTTAGTCCGCCGATGCCCCCGCCGGCGATGACAGCTTTCGTCACGGCAAACCTCCGAGTCGAACCGCCAGGATCAAAACAAATCGTATAAAGGTTGGCAGAGCGCGCGGTACGGCGCGGTGAATTGCTTACTCTGCTCCAGAGACGGCTCCGGGTTCGGCGGGTTAGATCAGGGACTTGCGCTTGACGAGTTGTCTGGCTAGTGAGACCAACTCGTCGGGGAGGAAGGGCTTGCGCAGGACGCGAACGGAACCATGGGTCCTCTCGCCGAGGGTGCGAGCCGCCGGGTCTCTCTTGGCGACCGTGAGGACCACGGGTATGTTCTGGGTCTTGCGCATCGCCTTGAGACAGTGACAGGCTTCCAAGCCACCGACCTCCGGCATGGAGGTGTCCATTACGATCAGGTCGACCCTACGGCTCAGGGCCTCCTGCAGCGCCGCCTGCCCGTCGACCGCCTCTATCACCTTGAAGCCCGCCCCGCGCAGGGCGTCAGCGGCCTCTTCCAGGAGAGCGGGGTCGTCTTCAGCGAGCATGACCGTGTAAGCCATAGGTGGATATTTTACACCACATTTCGTATGCAAAGTGGGCAGCCGAAAATATGCCGGAGACCGACGGGCGGGGTGAGATGGGTTAAACTTTCGGGGAGCCGAGAGACCTTTAATGTGTAGCGATGAGGGGTGAGTGTGGAAGCGCAAAAGTATTACCGCAAGGGCTTCAAGATGCGGGACAACATACAGCACCTCCTCAACCGCGACTACCGCTCGGAGGTCGTGGATAGAATCCACGAGAACGGCAACGTCTTCGAGACAGACGGCCTTACCCTACGCCTCGCCGATAGGTTCGGGTTCTGTTACGGGGTGGATAGGGCGGTGGACTATGCTTTCCAGACCCGTGAGAAGTTCCCCGAGAGGCGCATATACATAACGGGCGATATGATCCACAACCCCTCCATGAATAATCGCCTGCGGGAGATGGGCATAGAGTTCCTCTCCGAGGGCTTCAACGGTCGCCCGGACGAGAAGTTCGATACGTTAGGCCCCGAGGATGTAGTCCTCCTCCCCGCCTTCGGCGCCCCGATAGGTTGGGTAAACGAGCTGCGCGAGCGTGGGTGCATCCTCGTAGACACTACCTGCGGCTCGGTCCTCTCGGTGTGGAAGCGCGTTACCCAATACGCGAAGAAAGACTTCACGAGCATCATCCACGGCAAGTACTATCACGAGGAGACCAAGGCCACAGCCTCCCAGACGCTCAAGGACGGCGGCAACGGCAAATACCTCGTGGTGCGCAACCTCGAAGAGACCGGCTACGTCATCGACTTCATCTTCGGGAGGATGGACGCTGGAGAGCTGAGACAGAAGCTCGGCCACGGCATGTCCCCCGGCTTCGACCCGGACGAGGACCTCCGGAGGGTAGGTGTCGCCAACCAGACCACGATGCTCATGAGCGAGACGCTGGCCGTTGGCGAGGAGATTCGGAAGGCGATGGCCGAGCGTTACGGGGCAGAGAACCTGGGCGACCATTTCGAGCTCTTCGACACCATCTGCTCGGCTACTCAGGACAGGCAGGACGCTCTGTTCACGCTTCTGGATCATCCGCTGGACGTCGTGATCACGGTCGGCGGCTACAACTCCTCGAACACCAACAACCTGGCGATCATCGCCAAGGAGAGAGTTCCCCGTAGTTATCACATAGCCAGCGGGGATTGCATCGACGGGGCCGTGATCCGGCACAAGCCCCCCGGCACGCCGCTTGACCCGCGCGAGGAGGTGGAGGAGGCGGGATGGCTCCCTGATGGTCCGGTGCGGATCGGCCTGACCGCCGGAGCCTCCACGCCAAACTCCCAGATAGGTCTCGCCATCGAACGTATCCTCGCAGCTCGCAGCCTCTCGCCTGAGCTGGCGCTAGGCTAGAACAACAGGTCCTGCCCGACCTACCCGCTGATCTCTAGCACCTTGCGGGCGATATCCACGAACTCCTGGGCCTCGGCAGACCCGGGCTCGACGGTAGCTCCCGTATCGACGACTACCTGCACGTCTCCGCGCTTCGCCGCCGCGGAGTCTTGCAGGTAGTTGCGAAGGACAAGGACGGCGCCGGCCACGGCGCCCAGAAGGACCAGGCGGCCTAAAAACTTCCTCACTTATTGCTTCCTTTCCCCGGGACCATCGGTCTCGAAGCCAACGTCTTCTGGTTCGCCATCCCCAGAGCCGAGCACGCGCTGTAGCTCTCCACGGGCGTTGCGCATATCGTAGAGGACGAGGCCGACCCGGGCATCTGGGCCGGTCGTCACGGCGAGAGTCTCGCCCCCTTCGAGGCCGACCAGTAGTACGTAGCCTTCTTCGGCCCGGATCCTGGCCTGGGTAAAACCGCTACCCCCATTCTCCCGCGCGGTCCTGCGAGCGATGCCGGCGAGCGCCGCAAGCATCGCGGAGTACCGTTCCCGGTCTACTCCCTGCGGTAGCGTCGACGCCTTCAACTCACCACCCCCGGAGAGCACCGCCGTGGTCGTAATCTCTCCGGAGAGCGCACGCAAGTTCTCGAGCACCCCCTCCAACTCCCCCACGCCCGTCGCGCCACCTTCGGTCATCTTCCTCCTTCACCACGCCCCGTAAGCTTCTTCAGGGCGCGCATTATATCAATCCTCGGCGGCTCTCCTGCTCACAGGCCCTTCACCAGGGTGCATCCGGTAACGTCGATCATGAGGCCCACTATGCGAACGAGCGCTCTGTCCTGCTCGCCTGTGGAGCCCCGCACCCGAAACTCTGTACGAAGCGCAACATTGTACTCTATAGCGTCGCTCTCTCTACGGGCAATAAGCACGGTAGGAGAAACTTGCCCTGCTGCCTGTCCTTCGGATGCACGCTCTCCGAGAACCCCAGCTCTTTGTCCGGCACTTACTCCTACTATGCTCTACTTGAATGTGGAGAATAGTTGCAGCGTTACGGCAAGCGATCTATTGTCGTCTAGCTCCCCGCTGTCTCGGCTTCGAGCACCGGACGTACGCGGTCGAACTCCGCCTCGGTTCCCTCAAGCAACCCCGGCGCACGAGACAGATCTCCCGAGGCGCCGACATCCTGGAGCTCTGCGCATAGCTCCGCCATCCGGGAAGCGCCCATGTTGCCGCAGCTACCCTTCAAGGCATGCGCTATCTGCTCCACGGCCTGCGCGTCTTCTGTCTCCACGGCCTCCCGCAGGCTTGCCAGCCGGGATGATACATCGCTCAAAAACATCTCCACGAGCTCGGTGAGGAGGTCTGGTTCACCCTCGTTCTGCAACTCACGCAGGCCCTCGATAACCCTGAAGTCCACCGGATCCACGCTTTCCTCCTTCTTCGCGGAAGTGTTGTCTGAGACCGGAAGGGAGGGTCCCGGGGTCTCTCGCTTGATCCAGCGCCGCAGGACCTCGTCAAGCTTCTCTGACTTGGCTGGTTTCGACACGTAATCGTCCATCCCGGTCTCGATGGCCTTCTCCCGGTCGCCCTTCATAGCGTTGGCTGTCGTCGCGATTATCGGCACGTGGCGTTCACTTCCGCACTCGTTTTCGCGGTGGCGGATCTCTTTGGTGGCCTGGTAGCCGTCCATTGTGGGCATCTGTACGTCCATGAGGATCGCGTCGTAGGGTACGCGCGATGAAGCCTCCAAAGCTTCGAGACCGTTGAAGGCCACGTCCACCTTATAGCCGAGCTTCTCAAGCATCAACATGGCGACCTTCTGGTTCACCGGGTTGTCTTCGGCGAGTAATACGTGGCCCTCCGAGGCGGACCTGCTCTCGTGCGAAGAGTGGCGGGTGACGGGTTGCTCCTCCAGTGCTGTAGTCTTCGTGCCCATAACCGTCGCGAGGCAGTTGTAGAGTTCGAACTGCTTTACGGGCTTGGTAAGGTAGGCCTCTATTCCTGACTGACGGGCCTCCTCACCATCGGCGCGCTGGCCCATAGAGGTTAGCAGCACCAGCCGGATCGAGGAGACGGTGGGATCGGCCTTGATCCGCCGCGCCAACTGCAAGCCGTCCATGCCGGGCATCTGCATGTCCAGGATCGCAAGGTCATAAGGATCGCCACCTTGCGCGGCGGAGCGCAGCGTCTCCAGGGCACGCGGGCCGCTTTCGACGCTCTCGTTGCGAATTCCCCAGGAGGAGGTCTGCTTGCGCAGCAGACGCCGGTTGGTATCATTGTCATCCACGATTAGGGCGTGCAGACTCCGCAGATTCGCTAGCCTGCTTGGAGCAGCCGGGGCCTCTTCTGGTTGCTTCTCCAAGGGCACCGTAAACGAGAAAACGCTTCCCTGGCCTGGCTCACTGTGTACGCCTATCTCCCCGCCCATAAGCTCGACGAGTTGCTTGGAGATAGCGAGCCCCAACCCCGTGCCACCGTACTTGCGGGTCGTGGACGTGTCGGCCTGGGAGAAGGATCGGAAGAGACGCGACTGCTGATCTTCGGTCATGCCGATGCCGGTATCAGAGACCTCGAAGCGTACCAGGGACTCTCCGTTGTTCTCTTCGGCGAGGCTCGTGCGCAGGACGACTTCCCCCTCCTCGGTAAACTTGATCGCATTGCCGAGGAGGTTCGTAAGTACCTGGCGCACGCGGAAAGGGTCGCCCTTGACGACTGGCGGCACGTCAGACTCGACAAAGCTGATCAGCTCCAGGCCCTTGCTCTGGGCGCGCTCGGCGAGCAAGTGGGTCACATCTTCGACGGTCGAGCACAGGTCGAAGCTCAGCTTCTCCAGCCGCACCTCGCCAGCCTCTATCTTGGAGAAGTCCAGGATGTCGTTGATAACCACTAGCAGGGTCTCGCCCGAGCGACTAACCGTCTCCGCATACTCGCGCTGCTCCGGATCAAGGCTAGTGTCTATAGCGGTAGTCATTGCAGTTGACCCACCTCAGCAAGACATGCTTCCAAGTACGAAATGGAGAAAGTCGAGATTACTCGCGAGAAGATGCTCAGGGAGGTTAACAGGGCGTGGCTCAATACCATTGCACGCCGCTATAGGAGCAGCTCGGCCATTCCGATAACGCCATTCATGGGGGTCCGGATCTCGTGGCTCATGTTCGCCAGAAAGTTACTCTTAGCCCTGTTGGCAGCCTCTGCGGCGTCCCTGGCCTCTTCGAGCTCGCCCTTGGCGTCTTCCAGGGCCGTGACGACGTCCTGCAGTTGAGCGGTGCGCTCGACCACCCGGATCTCCAGCGTCTCGTTTAGCTCACGGATCTCCTCCTCGGTCCTCTTGCGCTCGGTAGCGTCGTTCTGCACCCCGATAAAGTTGATGAGACGCTCCTCCTCGTCGAACACAGGTGAGATGCTGAGCTCGTTCCAGAATAGGCTCCCGTCCTTGCGGTAGTTACGCAGGATCACCGTAGAGTCCCGCTTCGCTTCGATGGCAGTCCGCAGTTCCTCCAGGGCCGGCTGGTCCTTGTCCACACCCTGTAAGAAACGGCAGTTCTTGCTGAGAACCTCTTCGGCCGCATAGCCAGACATATGCTCGAAACTGGGGTTGGCGTAGATAATAGGATTATCCGGCAAATTCGGGTCCGAGATGACGATCCCGTTCGAACTTGCGTCGAGGGCGCGAGTCCGCAGGCGCAGCGCCTTCGCGTTCTCCCGCAACTCGGCTACGACCGCTTCAAGCTGAGCGGTGCGCTCCGCGATCCGGCTCTCCAGCGTCTCGTTGAGCCGCCGCATCTTCTCCTCGGCTCGCTCACGCTCGGCCACTCTCCCAAGCTGAATGCCGACTTGGGAGATGACTTCCAGCAATCGCTCATCGGGCTCCGCAGGCTCGGTAGAGAAAAACTCCAAGATGGCTACGACTTCTCTCCCCACCAACACCGGGAAGGCGAAGCCTGACCTGATGCCAACGGCGTCGGCCTGCCGCGCCCTGGGAAAGTTCTTATCCTCCATCACTTCCTGGATCCAGTCAGCCCTCCCGCTGGCCAGAACACGACCCGGCAACCCCACTCCGAGAGCCAAGTGGGTACTCTCGGTGGCCTCAACGAAGCCCTCGAACCGCTCGGGGTCATCCAGGTGCCAGATGCTCGTAGAAACCGCTTCTCCGAGGGAATCTTCGACCAGGTAAGCGTGCCCCACCGGCCATTCGGTATGAGTCCAGATCAGTTCGAGACCGTATCGTATCGCCTCCTCGACGTTCTCGGCCTCGTTGGCGGCTACCGCTACAGCCTGGAGCAGCTCTACCAAAGCGCTGTTCTTGAGTAGCTCCTCCTCGGTCCGCTTGCGCTCGGTGATATCACGGGCTACGCAGTACGCTACACCCTCTTCCCGTGGTGACGTAGCGCTCCACTCGACCCAGACGAGCCCTCCGTCCTTGCGTAAGCATCGGTTCTCGAACCTGACTTCCGTTTCCCCGTCCTCAATAGCGGTGATCAGCCCGGCGCTGAGGGTGCGGTCGTCAGGGTAGACCAAATCTATGTAGTTGCGCCCAACAAGCTCTCCTGGTTCATACCCCAAGATGGGCGCGCAGGCCGGATTCATCGTCTTGAAGACCCCGGCCGCACTGACGGTGGCGATCATGTCTCTTGAGGAGTTCAACACGTGTTGAAGCTCCTTGCTGCGTCGGGACTCGTCCTCCCTGGCAGCCTGCTCCCGACCAAGCGCGCCAAGCAGCTCTATCCGCCCGACCACCGCCCGCCCGAAAGCCGCAAGCAGGGACATCTGCTGTTCGCTTATCTCCTTGGGCCAACTATCTATAAGGCACAGCGAGCCGATAGTGTATCCCTCGGAGGTGACCAGCGGCACCCCTGCGTAGAAGCGAATACCGTAGTTCACGCAGGCGTAGTGATTCTCGAGCTCCTCAGTAGCCAGAAAGTCCTCAACGAGGAGCGGCGCTTCGGCCTCGACCACATACCGGCACATGCTGTGCTCGCGGGGGTTTTGCCTGGCTTCGGCGAGGTCCTCGGAAAGCTCTCCCGACCATGCCCTGAAGTACTGCACGTCGGAGAGTATAAGATTCACCATGCACAGATCAGTCTCGAAAGCCTCACGTACATCGTCGACGAGCCCCTGTAGTACTTGATCTACTTCCGGTCTTACCGCACCCAGGTGCTTGATCGCCGCCAAGCGTGCCGCTTCGTGCTCATCTTTACCTCTGGCTGGCTCCGACGTTTTCATACTCCCTATCATAGCTTTGGACCCAAAGCGTCTAAATTATAAGGTTTCCCACAGCATAGTTATCGGCAAAAGCAAATAAACCTTTAACTGCCGCCGTTACAGCCTTGTGATGCCGGTTCTACTCCACGTTGCCGTCAACTCCTTCGCGGCGACCCTCACCGTCCTTCCGACCAGAGAGCGTATACCAGTTCCTGCTACACACCCTCCTCGTGTGCCTGCTGGCCGCGTCCGTCACGCTCCTCACCGGCTCCAGACTCTCACGTAATCCGCGTTCTAAAGCATTCTCACCTTAACAAGCAACCCCACGAGTGCTATATTTTTTCCCAATCCTGCCGAATGCGTGGGCGATTAGCTCAGCGGGAGAGCGCTGCCTTCACACGGCAGAGGTCGCTGGTTCGAAACCAGCATCGCCCACTCAGAAAAAGCGTCGTTTTGCAGGTAAAATTTTGCCCAAGAACAGAGCCCCGACGAGTGACCGGAGGCGATGTGCAGCAACCGTGCAGCAACGCGCTAGCGTTGCCATATGGCCAACGTGGGTGAGCATGACTCACTCTGCCCGTTCGGAGCCTTCTGTTGAACGCCAAGATCGTTCCTTTCGCTGAGCTTGAAGACGCGGACCTGATCGTCGACGCTATCTATCTCGGCGGAACAGCCAACAATGCTGCAGACGATCCCATTAACGTTCTTACGCGCTCTGGAAATATGGGGGGGTTCAGGAAAGTCGGACGCAAGCAGCACACCAAGTATGTCGTGCTCTATTCGAGCCAGTCGGACCCCGACTGGCCGGATGAGCTAGATCCGTCGACGGGGCTCTTCACATACTACGGGGACAACAAGACCCCCGGTTCTGAACTACATGAGACTACGCGAGGCGGGAACAAGCTGCTGGCCCGAGTATTCGACCAGATCCATGCCTCTCCCTCGCGTCGATCGGAGGTACCACCCTTCTTCGTATTTGCGAAGGCACCGTTGTATGGTGGTCGGGCGGTCCAGTTTCGTGGGTTGGCGGTGCCCGGCGCCAACGGTGTAGCTCCCATAGATGACCTCGTCGCCGTTTGGAAATCCTTCGCAGGGCAACGGTTCTAGAATTATAGGGCACTCTTCACGGTGCTGGAGACTCCACGCGTTTCTCGCGCTTGGCTAGAGGATCTCCGAGCCGGACAACCGTTGAGCGATAGCTGCCCCGCATGTTGGCGTCAGTGGGTCGACGAAGGCTCGTACAGGCCCTTGGTGGCCGAACCATCAATCGAAACCCGTACACGCGAAGAACAGCTTCCCGCAAACAAGCTTGAGCAAGAAATCGTGCTCTCCATCTACAACTACTTCAGGAACAATCCTACCGCCTTCGAGGCATGCGCCGCGGCGCTAGTACAGTTCCAGAACCCAGAAAATTACGTCATCGATTTGATTACACGTCGCTCGGTCGACGGTGGACGTGATGCCATCGGTAGATACAGACTCGGTCCGCCAGCCGACCCAATAACGTTGGATTTCGCGTTGGAGGCGAAGTGTTACCGCCCCGAACTCCCTGGCCAAACGGGCACCGCAAGACAGGTTGGGGTCAAGGAAACGTCGAGGCTGATCTCGCGCCTGCGTCATCGCCAATTCGGTATCCTGGTCACTACTTCCTACATTGGACCCCAAGCATACAGAGAGATTCGAGAGGACAAACATCCGGTAATCTTTCTATGCGGTCGTGACATCGCTAGGTTGCTGATCGACAAGGGCTACACGTCGGTAGAGACGGTGGATCGTTGGCTACGGAAATTTCCGCGTTGAAGTCGAAGGTGGCTTCTTCGGCAGTAACGCAATTGCACTGTGAGTCGCGAAGCTACGATTTACAGTTAGCAAGGTGCACGACCCTGCCTCACTTGACGGTTCGGGGTTCGATGAACTCAGAGTAACCCACGGCGTCCCTCCAGACCCGATCCGGACGGTATCCATGAAAGTTTTGTGGATGAACGAACAATCCATGATGCGGCAAACGCTGCGTCGGTTGTATATCGAAGTACCATAGGCGATGGGACCGGTGCGCCAGATGGTAGCGAGGCCATGCGCGTGGGCGGTTCGCTGCACGCCGCCTACAAAGGTGGCACCGATCACGCCTGCCGTCGGTGTGCGAGTATACGATTGCATTGAGTTGCGGGACCACCTGCACGGGGGACGACGCCCTCGGCTCTGTAACAGACCAAGGGAGAGCGCTACCGGTGGATACGATCATGGGGCGGGAGACATCCATTCAGAAGGTGGCGTTCGCCAGCTTCGTCGGCACGGCCATCGAGTACTACGACTTCTACGTCTATGCGACCGCGGCGGCGCTGGTGTTCCCGGCGTTGTTCTTTCCGGGTTTCAGCCCTTTGGCCGGGACGCTAGCGGCCTTCGCCACGTTCGCGGTCGGGTTCGTGGCCCGACCGCTCGGCGGAATCCTCTTCGGGCACTTCGGGGATAGAGTGGGGCGCAAGGCGATGCTGATCGTCTCGCTCCTGACGGTGGGCATCTCCACTTTCCTAATCGGGCTCGTGCCGACCTTCGCCACCGCCGGGGTCGCAGCACCGGTGCTGCTCGTGGCGCTGCGTTTCTTGCAGGGTGTCGGGTTCGGCGGCGAGTGGGGCGGGGCGGTCCTGATGTCCGCCGAGCACGCCCCCGCGAACAGGCGCGGCTTCTTCTCCAGCTGGGTGCAGATGGGGGCTCCGGTCGGGTTTCTGCTCTCCAGCGGGGCCTTTTTGCTGATGACCCTGGCGCTCTCGAGAGATCAGTTCGCCGCGTGGGGCTGGCGGGTGCCATTCTTGTTGAGCCTCGTGCTGGTCGTTATCGGGCTCTACGTCCGGTCCCGTGTGGCCGAGACGCCAGCCTTCAAGAGGGTAATCGAGACACGCACGGCATCCAGGTTCCCCATCCTCGACGCGGCACGCGAGCATCCCAAGAGCCTGGCGTTGACGGCCGGCACGATCACGTTCACCGGCGGGCTCTTCTTCCTTCTGGCCGTCTTCGCGCTCTCGTACGGCACGACGCAACTCGGGGTGGCGCAGGCCACGATGCTGAACGCCATCCTGATTTCCAACGTCGTTTTGCTGGTCGGCATACCGCTGTTCGCCGCGCTCTCGGACAGGATCGGCCGCCGCTCGTTGTGCATGGCCGGGGCGGTGTTCTCGGGGCTTTGGGCTTTCCCCCTGCTCTGGCTGATGGACACGGGCAACCCCGCCCTGATCACGGTGGCCCTCTCCGTAGCCATGTTCGGCGTCTCCGTCTCCTACGGGCCGCTGGCGGCTCTCTTCGTCGAGCTCTTCAAGACCCGGGTGCGCTACAGCGGGGTTTCGACGGGCTACAACCTCGGCGCGGTCTTCGGCAGCGCCCTGGCCCCCATCATCGCCACCCAACTGCTCGCCTCTACCGGCGGCTCCTGGTCCATCTCCCTCTACGTGGTAGCGCTCGCCGTTGTTGGGTTCGTCTCCATATATTTCATGCGGGAGGATCAACTCGAAGACGTCACCGGGGCGTCGTAGGTAGTAGCGGCGCCCGCGCCGAAGCTAGCCCCCGAGCAGGACGCCGATGCAGTACAGGAGCCCGAACGAGGCGTGGAGACCGGCCGTCCTTTTGACTACCGGGTCCAAGAGCTCGGGTACGCGCGCGGACGCGATGCCACGCCAGAGGCCGGGGAGTAGGGGGGCGCTCGCGACGACGAGCCCGGCCCCCAGAGGGACGAGGCCGAGGAGGATCAGGGCGGCGACCGAGACGTAGGCCTCGAGCAGCAGGGCCCGGTAGACGAAGATGCCGGCCTCTCGTCCTAATACTATGGGCAGCGTGCGCCGTCCGCCCCGGCGGTCGGACTCCATATCCCGGATGTTGTTAGCGAGCAGGATCGCCGCTACCGGCCCGCCTATCGGGAGGCCCGCGAGAAAGACGCGCGCCGGGAGGTCTACCGTCTGCACCGCGTACGCGATAACCACGATCAGGACGCCCATGAACAGAAAGACGGCGACCTCGCTCGCCGCCGTATACGCGAGAGGCCGCGGCCCTGCCGAGTATACGTAGCCGCCCAGCGCCGAGAGCAGTCCGAGGGCCAGGACGGTCCAGCCCCCGACGAAGACCAGGTAGAGCCCGAGGACGGCCGCCATCACGTAGCACATCAGGGCGCCCAGAAGGACCGCCCGCGCGTGCATCCTGCCCCCGACTATGGAACCCGCTATCCCGACCGAAGCGGCCGTGTCTAGGCCGCGCTTCTCGTCGTAGAACTCGTTGAACATGTTGGTCGCGGCTTGTATGAGTAGGCTCGCCAGGAACATGGCTACGAAAGGC
>CADCVE010000078.1 GCA_902806065.1 uncultured Rubrobacteraceae bacterium
CTGCTGTCAAGGGTTGGCGACGCAACTTTTGTGTCCCTGCCCGAAGCTGGCAAGGCACCGAGCGAGTCGAAGATTACGACTGGGGTTGTCCGGGCAACGAACTTTGCAGGATGCTAGAACGCACGACGAGCACGGCACGCAACGGATTGAACTTTACGGGGGCGCCCGCGAGTAGGTCCCTGGCGCTCCTCGTCGCGGTCGCGCTGCTGCTGTGCCACGGCTGTCTCGTGGTTTTTTCACCTGTTCCCTGCCGACCGAGCTTCCACGCCGGGGGTTAGCGGCGGCGCACTTTGGCGGTCCAGTCGGTAGGTGAAGAGTACTTCACTGTGCCCGTCATGATCTCGCTGGCGTTGTTACTAAGGCCGTTGCTACGGAGGAACTGTCCCTGGTACGGGCGCCCTGATATATCTTTGCCTTCGTTCCTTCTGGCAGTGGACAGTTGGTTTAGAAGAATGCTCCCAGGTTCTCGTAGAGAATGAAGACTGCTATCCCGACCAAGAAAACGGTGAATAACTTCCTCAGCGCTCCCTGGGGGATGAACCGTGCGAGGTACGTCCCAGCGAAGCTTCCCGCCACCGCCACCGCTGTGAAGAGCGCCATGAGTCCCCACTGGATCTCCACTCTGCCGAGGTACCCAAGAAACCCCGATGCTGCGTTCATCGCGATCACGAGAAGGGAGGTACCGACCGCCTCCTTCATCGGCATCCTCGCCAGCAGGGCCAGCGTGGGGACGATAAGAAACCCGCCGCCCACGCCCACGAGCCCGGTGAGCATCCCGACCGCCACCCCCAACGCGGGCAGCCCGAGGTATGCCCACGCTGGGGAGCCTCCATCCGCCCCACCCTCCGCCTCGCCTTCGTCCGACCCGTTGTCGCGGAACACGAAGAACGCTGCAAACAGCATCACCACCGCGAGAAGGGTGAGCTGGAAGGCTTCGCTCAAGAAGGCGGCGAGCCGGGCCCCCAAGAAGGACCCGGCCATCGCGAAGACGCCAAAGACGAGCGCGACGCGGAGCCTTACGTGGCTCTCTCGCCAGTGCTCGGCCGCCCCGAACAGGCTCGCTATCCCGACCACGATCAGGCTCGAAGCGACGGCCTCCCTGGCGCCGAAGCCCAGCACGTAGACAAAGATCGGGACCGCAAGGATCGCTCCCCCTCCGCCCAGGAGGCCGATAGCGAGCCCGATCAGGACCGCGAGCAACAGACCGACGACCGTCATCTGGAGCTCAACCCACGCTATCGAAAGGCGCAGAAGCGATCGAGTTCGTCGAGGCCGCCGACGTCAGCCGGTGCAAGACACCTCTATCCTATGCCAGGAGTTGTCCATGTACCCCTTGAAGTTCCATACTTGCTCGGCGAGCTCCGGCTGGGTATTTGCCGCCGAGTCCCAGGCGCGGGCGACGATCTCGTACCGGCCGGGGCTCAGGTCCACCAAGGTTTCCCAGAGACGCCAGGCCCAGGGATCGTTCCCTTCTTGCAGATCGGCCGTCGTCCAGGTCTCCCCTCCGTCCGTCGATACATCCACCCGTTCGACGGAGCGCTCCCCACCCGTTATCGCATACCCCTGGACCGGGACCGGTCCGGCAGACACTGCTTCTTCGTACGTCGGGCGGCAGATGACGGCGTTCACCGACAGTTCCCCCAGCATCAACCCTTTCTCCCAGTCGGCAGTCTCTTCGTCGACCTGAGGCGGGAAGATCTTATAAGCATGGGTCTGGTAGTAATTCGAAGAGGGTTCGGCCTGGAGCACGATGTTGGCCAACCACTTGACGCTCCGCGCCCCGATGTATCCTGGTGCTACCACCCGCAGCGGCGCGCCGTGCTCGGGCGTGAGAGGCTCCCCGTTCATCTCGTAGGCCAACACGACCTCCGGGCTCATAGCCTTCTCGATAGGTATGGACCCTCCGAACCCGAACGCTTGGTTCTCCATCTCGACCTCGTCCAGGCCGGTAAAGGCGGCGTGCAGAGCTCCGGGTTCAACCCCCGCCGCCTGTAAGACTTCCCGTAAAGGGGTTCCGCGCCACTCCGCGGTGCCGATGGCTCCCGCGCTCCAGGCCACCTCTCCCGGGATCGGGGCCACCTCCATCAAGTCCTGGCGGCGGTTGCCCGCGCATTGCAGCGTTGCCGTGACAGTGCTCCTGGGGAACTGCTCGCGTATCTCGTCCAACGAAAGGCGTAACTCCCGCTGCACCATACCGCCGATGGAGAGGCGGTAACGGTCTGCGTCGATCTCGGGTATCGAACCATGGTTGCGGACGAAGAAGAGCTCAGCGGGCGTCGTGAAGCTCTGACGGAGCAGTTCCATGGGAGGTTCGGCGTTGAGGGGTTGTTCGGAACGGAAGATCATCCCCGGATGCTTCTCAGGACGGTTCGGCATCGTTCGCTCCTTTACTCATAAGATGGCGTGGTCGGTGTCCTCAGCGCGTCGCCGTCGCGGGCTCTCGTCCGGTCTCACGATCCCCTGCCCGCATCAGCAACAGACCTCCGAACAGCATGACCGCACCCCAGGCGAGGAATGCCAGGTCCCACCCGAGTGTTGGGCCCGTCGACTTCACGTGGTGTATCTGCAGGATGTGGTGGTCGACGATCCCCTCCACCACGTTGAAGGTTCCCCAGCCGACCAAGAGTCCTCCTATCAGCAGCTTCGTCGACCACCGAAAGCCCAGCAGTCGGGTACCACTCCACATGAGGGCGAGACCGATCAGAGTAAAGATATGCGTAGACACGTGGAAGAGACCGTCCCAAAGGGTGTTGAGTTCGAAGTTCTCTACGGTGTTCACCGGCTCAATGTTGGTGAGCATGTGATGCCACTGCAGGACCTGGTGAAACACGATACCGTCGAAGAAGCCGCCGAGGCCCAGGCCGAGCAGCACGCTACCCCACACCACGCGCCAGCGGCCTCCGTACTCCCTCATTTCGGACGACTCACCGCTGTGGTTCATGGTTGTTCTCCTTGCATCGCTTGCCAACGGTCCCTGCCCGAGGACGTTCGACGCCGAATTTGGCTTGTGTTCGCCAAGTCGGCGTCGAATCTCTTCGGTAGTGTCTGTTATGCCGGTCCCGCCAACGCCCCCGTTCACTAATCCCCGTCTACCAATTCGATCCCCTCCCTCGGGAGCATCGGTACGCCGCCGTCCGCGACGTGCTCTACGTTCTCCACGCCGGCCCGTTTCAGGACCGAAGCGGCCAGGGCGCTGCGGACGCCGCTACCGCAGACGACGGCCAACGGCTTGTCTTCGGCTCGAAGCTTGTCGGGCACCTCATCGCGCAGCTGCTGGTAGGGGACGTGGATGGAACCCTCCACGTGGCCCGCCGCCCACTCCGCGGCACTCCTGACGTCGAGGAGGATGACCTCTCCCTTCTTCAGCCGTTCGGCGAGGCCCGGTATGTCGAGGGCGCGGGTCGTCCCCGTCTGCAGCCCGGACGCGCGCCACACGTTGATTCCCCCGGCGAGGTAGCCCCGTATATGACGAAAACCCACCGCTTCGAGCATGGGAATCATTCGACGGGCCTCCTCGTCGCCCTCGGCGCTCACGATGACCTCGCTCTCCGGGTCAACCATCCAGGCGGCACGCATGCCCACCCCGGTCTGGTTCATGGTCACGTTGATAGATCCGGGGACGTGGGCCGCGTCGAACTCCCGCTGGTCCCGTCCGTCGATCAATACCGTGCCTCCTTCGACGAGCTCCTCGACACGCTGAGGCAGCAGGGGTTTGAGCGTGGCGATCTCGGTCAGGAGTGGTCCCCGATTCAACTCCACGATCCGCTCGAAGTTGGGCGGCTGGGGTGTTTGCTCCGCGGTCAGGGTCTCGACGAACTCGTCTTCCTCCTCTAACCGCAGGTAGTCGTTGAAGCGCCGCTCGAAGCCAAGCGTGGAGTCGGGCTTGCGGCTCATGTGCGCGCCCCCGCACAACGAGCCGCCTATGTGCCCCGGCCTCACCTCGACGAAGTCGTCGAGCTCCTTCAGCTTGCGCAGGGAGTGGAAGAGGCTGCGGGCGCCCTCCTCGGGTTCGACAGCGAGATCGGGACGAGCCAGATCGCCGACGAAGAGCGAGTCCCCGGTGATGAGCATCCAGGGCGCTTCGCCCCGGCTGGCGTCCTCCACGGTGAAAGAGAGATGTTCAGGACGGTGTCCGGGGGTGGCGACGGCCCTTATGCGTGTCGCCCCGACCTCCACGACGTCGCCGTCTTCGAGGGGCTCGTGCTCGTACTCGACGCCGGCGTCTCTGGAGATGTGGATCCTCGCCCCAGTAGCCTCGACGAGACGCCCGTGACCGGAGAGGTGGTCAGCGTGGTTGTGCGTCTCTATGATGTGAGCGAGCCGAAAGCCGTTCTCCTCGGCTATCTTGAGGTACTCTCCTATCTCCCACTTTGGGTCTATGATTGCCGCCTCGCCGCCGTCGGCGACGACGTACGACGCGCAGCCCAGATCCTCGTTGAGTACTTCTCGGAAAAACATGTGAGAACAACCTCCTGTTCTTGCCACCGTGCCTGGTCTGCTTACGTGACCTCGCCCGAGCGACGGATCAGCGCGCGACGCGTTCGAAGACCCGGGAGAGCACGCCGTCTATACCGCGCTTCCATCTGCTCAAGCCTCGGCTCCCCTATCTATACCCAGAAGGCCGGGCTCCATTGCCGCGGCCACCGGTCTCAATCATCGGCTTCGTAGATGGCGACGTTCGCGGGCAGCAGCCCCTACGTTCGACTCTTGCGACATGCGTCGTAGAGCTATCTTTGGGTCCACCGGTCAGCAAGATCAGATACAGGCGGAATTTCTTCTTCTGTTCGCGACAGTCAGCTTTTGGCGAGCTCTTCGACTACGTGTGTAAGGTCCTTGCGGACCTGCTCGGCGATTGGCCCCAGATCCTCGTTGTCGACCACGGAGAGCATCGTTCCCGGCTCCACGGCGGCGACGCGCGTGCGGCCCTCCTGCTCGTAGACGACGACGTTGCACGGCAAGAGGGTGCCAAGCTCCGGCTCGACGTTCAGGCCCTGGTTGGCGAGGGGAGGGTTGCAGGCACCCAGGATCAGGTAAGGCTCACGCTGGATATCGAGCTTCTCCTTGAGCTTGGCCTGCACGTCTATCTCGGAGAGGACTCCGTAACCCGCCTCCTGCAGCAAGGCTCGAGCCTTCTCGACCGCCTCCCCGAAAGACAGATCCGTCTCCCTAGAGATAGCGTAGTTCGCTTTATCGGTTGCCACTATGTTCTCCTTTTCCCGTCTGTGATTGCAAAAGCTAACGCCGCCGGCTCTGACCAACGATCCAAACGATCAGCACGACGATCAGGGTAATGACCAGCACCCAGAAGATCAGTATGAACACCGCACCGAACATCCCACCACCCATCATCGACCCCATGCCGCCCATGCCACCGCCGGAAAAGACGGCAACGAGTAGCAGCACGAGAACGGCCCCGCCCAAAGCTCCCAAAAAGACCTTGAGGTTGTCGCTCATCGATCCATACCTCCACTCGTTTCTATTACTTTATAACCATATAGCAATATATAGAGACGTCAAGTCCCTGGGTTGGGCGAGGTAGTAGAAGATTACGGACCGGTTAAGATCGATCCTGGGGGAGTGCCGAGGGTGTCGGGGAGAAGTCCTCTAACTCGGCGGCCAGGCGGTCGTGGATAGAGCCGCATACCAGGTCGCAGAGCTCGAAGATCGACTCGTCGGTTATGCGGTAGTAGGAGTTCAGGCCTTGCTTACGGCGTCCGACTACCCTGGAATCCAGTAGTAAGCCCAGGTGCTTGGAGACGTTGGCTTGCAGGCCCCCGGTCTCTTGCACCAACTCGGAGACGCTTTTCTCTTCGTCCATGAGAGCGTACAGGAGCTTGAGCCTCATCGGCTCGGAGAGGACCTTGAACCGCTCGGCTATCTTCTCCAACGCGGCCTCTGACAGGTTGTGCTTCGTTTGCCTGGCCATCTCCTACCGCCCTCTATTCTCGGTCGTACGGTCGAGGCACAATATTACCGTACACTGCTAAAGTAATATATTCATCCCTTTGACCAGGTTTACTTTCCTGCGACTCCCAGAGTTCCGTACTCATGCCTGGTGTAAGCCCAGGAGCAGCCGGGCTGCCATGAGGACTAGCGTGAGCCCGAACAGCATGGTGAGAACCTCTAGCAGCTTTGACGGGAAGCCCACCCGGTAAGTCTCGGAGGAGAGGATGTCAGGGAGATGATCGAGGAGCGCACGAAGAACCATCCTAGACCGGTCAGGAGGTTGACAGCGTACCCCACCGAGCGGCCGTGCGAGGCGAGCACGATCCCCAAGGCGTGGAAGGCGTAGGCCAACGGAGCAAGAACCCTCCGCTCAAAACCTCGACCGGAACTCCTCCGGCGCGGGAATGCGGCCAAACTTGCCATCTCCATAAGCATTCGTGTTGGCGGGGAAAGATCGGGTACCATAAATGTCTATGTTTGCGGTGCGCAAAGCGGCGCTCAATGTTCTGCCGTTGCTGGTGGTCCTGTGGGCGACCCTTGCCATCGTGGGCGGCGCGGTGCATCTGGTCAACGAGAGTGAAGCCGCTACCCAGGGCGCGGCGATGAAGACCGGGCTTGGGCTCTGCGCCGTCAGCGTAGCGCTCTTGATGAGACGAAGGTTCGGCGAATAAGGGTGCCCGAGATGGCTAGGAAGCTACTTTTTGAAAGGCTGGCCCCCTTGCGCGCCTCGTACCCGAGGGTCACTCCGGCGTCAAGGACCAGATAAAGCAGACCGACGTCCCCCTGCTGGAGGAGTACGCCGGGCACCCCAGCCTCCAACGTCTCGTCTCGCAGGGCTACCAGGTGATCACTTTCTAAACGCTCCGGAGCG
>CADCVE010000079.1 GCA_902806065.1 uncultured Rubrobacteraceae bacterium
CTTGCCCACGGTGATATTGCCTTCTCGTGAGCAGCAAAAGCGGGATCTTTAGCCTAATGGCGAAAACTCGTTGGTACTTGTCAATCGTGCCACTTTCCGGTGTCGCGTCGGCAGCTTAGGGTAGTGTCCGCAGAAGTGTGTAAAAGCTGAGGCCGTTGACGAGGACGGCCATCGTGTGGTTCCTATTGGAAGAGACCAATCAACCACACAGGAGACACGATGGCCGACGAGCTGAGGATAGGACTAGCGGAACTTTTACGCAAGGCGCAGATGGAACACGACGCGGACTTCCTCAAGGAGGGCGTCCGAGCGCTCTCGCAGGCGCTCATGGAGATGGAGGTCGAGGAGCACATAGGAGCCGCCCGCCACGAGCGGATCGAGGGGCGCAGCGGCCACCGCAACGGTTACAGGGAAAGGACCTGGGACACGCGGGCGGGCGCGATCGAGCTCAAGGTACCGAGGGTGAGGGACTCAAGCTACTTCCCCTCGCTGCTGGAACCGCGCCGGCGGGCCGAGAGAGCGCTATCGACGATAGTACAGGAAGCGTACGTGCATGGTGTCTCCACGCGCAAAGTCGACGATCTGGTGAAGGCTCTCGGGATGGCAGGCATCTCCAAGAGCCAGGTTAGCAGGGTCTGTGAGGAGCTGGACGAGGAGGTCGAGCGCTTCCGCAACCGGCCGCTCGGAGGCGCCTACCCCTACGTCTGGGTCGACGCCACCTACGTCAAGGCCCGCCAGGACGGCCGCGTGGCCTCGGTGGCGGTAGTAATCGCCGTTGGCGTGAAGGGAGAGACCGGAGAGCGAGAGGTGTTGGGCTTGGACGTAGGCCCGAGCGAGGACGGAGCGTTCTGGGCCACCTTCCTGCGCTCCTTGGTCGCTCGCGGTCTCTCGGGGGTGAGGTTAGTGACCAGCGACGCTCACCGGGGCCTCAAGAGCGCCATTGAGAAGGTCTTGGTGGGCGCCTCGTGGCAGCGCTGCCGGGTGCATTTCATGAGGAACGCCCTCTCTTTGGTCCCAAAGGCGGCCCAGCAGATGGTCGGTGCTACCATTCGCACCGTTTTCGCCCAGCCCGACGTGGAAAGCGCCCGCGAGCAGTGGCGCAGGGTCGCGGACGGTTTCCGCCCCCGCTTCCCCAAGCTTGCCGAGCTGATGGACGAGGCCGAGGAGGACGTGCTGGCCTATGCTGCCTTCCCGTCCCAGCATTGGCAGAAGGTCTGGTCGAACAACCCGCTGGAGCGGCTGAACAAGGAGGTGAAGAGGAGAACGAACGTGGTGGGGATCTTCCCGAACGAGGCGGCCGTCGTCCGGCTCGTGGGAGCGGTGCTCTCCGAGCAGCACGACGAGTGGCAGGTCAGCAAGCGCTACTTCAGCGCAGGATCGTTAGCGAAGCTGGAGAGGAAGGAGGAAGCGGTGGTCGAGCAGCCGGAATTGATGACTGGCTAGGGAAGCGGGGGGACGGAACCGCACGAGGCGATTTACACACTTGACAGGACACATACTTTTAGAGTGTCCCCAACCGTTGAGTAGCATCGCTCGAACCCCTTCTCAGACACCCTCTAAGGGATCTCGGGGCGCGCAAATAGCCGGCGTCACGGACGCTTTGAGTAAGGTTAAGATCGGCAAGGACGCCGTGAGCCGTCTCGTCAAGAGGCTTGAAGAGGAGCAGAGGGCCTGGCAAGAGCAGCCCTTGAAGGAGAAGGTTACCCCTACCTGTACGCCACCTATCCGAAGGCCCGTTGGGGGGCGAGCGTAACCAACCTGGCCCTCCTGGCCTGCATCGGGGTATACGGAGGGATTTAGGGAGGTTCTGGCAGTGGTGGGGGTAGCAGGCTCTGAGAAGGAAGCGGCCTACACCTCCTTGCTTCAGTCGGGGCCTCACCAGCCGGCTAAAAGGCGTGAGGCTAGTGGTCAGCGACAACCATGAAGGGACAAAGGCGGCGGTGGCGGGCGAGCCGTCCCGGCCGACCACCGCCAAGCGGTTTCCTCACTTCGCTCACGAGCTGCTTGCTCTTCTCGTTCAGGCACACTTGCGGGAAGCACTCGTCGTAGGGTCGGGTGTAGACCTCCAAGACGTCTTCCATACGCCAGACGCACTTGATGGCACTTTTTTGGGAGTGCACCCAACCAGTTCTCGGAGGATGGGCTCTTGGGCGCACTCCAACCCCACGAACGCTCGGCTAAAAGCCGAACTTTCCAGCCCCTATGAGCATAATCTTTCGTGCGGAGCGGTAAGAGAAGGGTCTGGTAGACAAGGCCCTCTACAAAGCCCGGAAGAAGGGTCCGGTAGGTGAGCAAACGACCGAAGAAGCCCGGGATAAAGGCGTGGCGAACGCGATCAAGGGCAAGCTCTCAGGCCGCTGGGAGCGCTGAACGGCCGGACCGTCGAGAGACTCACCCCTCCTCATTTGTCTAACGCTCCCGCAGACGCGGCTGGTTATAGTTGCGCCGCGCTTTCAAAGGTGGCATCTTGTGCAGAAGAATCCGGTCCAGCGGGCGACGGGGTGTAAGGGGTAGTAGGGAAGCTTTACGGGGAGGTTCTGATGCCGACGTTCGAGCAAGTCTACACACCGGTCGCGGACAGCTTGGTGCTGTCGACGCTGGTGGCGGCCATTCCCATCGCGGTACTGTTCGTATTGCTGGCAGGTTTTCGGGTGGCGGCGCACTGGTCTTCATTGACATCTTTGGCTTTAGCGCTCATCATCGCGGTGGCCGTGTACGGTATGCCGGTGGGCCTGGCCTTGAATTCGACGCTCGCGGGTATAGCGTTCGGGCTCTTTCCCATCGTCTGGATTGTCATCAACGCCATCTTTGTCTATAACGCCATCGTCGACGCTGGCTACTTCGACACCATCCGAGACTCTCTAGCGAGCCTGAGCAACGACCGGCGCATTCAGGTCGTGCTCATAGCCTTCGTCTTGGGGGCGCTGTTGGAGGCGACGGCGGGCTTCGGGACCCCGGTTGCCATAAGCGCCGCCATCATGGCGGGTCTGGGCTTCCAGACGCTGTACGCTGCGGCCCTGGCGCTTCTGGCGAACACGGCCCCGGTCGCGTTCGGGGGCTTCGGCATCCCCATACTCACGGGGGCCCAGCTCGCGCAGATAGACACCATGGAACTCTCGCAGATGGTAGGGCGCCAGACACCGATCCTCGCGGTCATCATCCCCGGCTTCCTGGTCGTGGTGATGGCCGGGTGGCGCAAGATGCTAGAGGTGTGGCCCATTGTCGTGGTCAGCGGCGTGTCGTTCGCCGGCACGCAATTCGTGGTCTCGAACTTCATCGGACCGGAGTTGGCGGACCTTCTGGCGGCGATCGTCGCGGTGGTGGCGGTCGTGGCCCTACTCGCGGTCTGGAGCCCGAGCGAGGAGTGGCACTTCCCGGACGAGCCCGCGGCAGAGGAGAGGGAGTCGTATGAGCGCCCCCCTCTAGGAACAACGCTCCTTGCCTGGTCGCCGTTTCTCATAATAGTGATGATATTCCTCCTCGCCCAGATAGGACCCATCAAGAGCACCTTGGGGGGCATCGAGTCCGCAGCCAACTTCCCAACGGCAGCGCCGAACGAACAGGGCGCGATAGCCGTGGGCTGGCCGGGGCTGGACGGGCAAGTCACCCGTCAGCCTCCGGCGGTGGACGCGGCGGCCCCCTACCCCGCCAAATATCAGACCAACTGGCTCACGGCGGCCGGCACCCTCATCCTCATCGCGGATATCATCTCTCTGCTCATATTGCGGGTTGGACCGGGCAGGGCTCTGAGGATCTACGGGCAGACCCTGAACCAGCTCAAGTGGGCCATCTTGACTATAGCCACCATCCTTGGCCTGGCTTACCTGTTCAACTACTCGGGCATGACCTACACGTTGGGCCTGGCTTTCGCCGCCACGGGCGTTCTCTTCCCGTTCTTCGCCGCGTTCATCGGGTGGCTCGGGGTGGCGCTCACGGGCTCGGACACCTCGTCGAACGCCCTCTTCGCCAACCTGCAGAAGACGACAGCGAACCAACTCGGCCTGAGCCCCGTCCTCGCCGTGGGGGCCAACTCCTCAGGCGGCGTTCTGGGGAAGATGCTCAGCCCACAGAACCTCGCCGTCGGTACGAGCGCGACGGGCCTCCAGGGCAAGGAGGGCGACCTATTCCGGCTAGTGCTGCCGTGGTCCATCGGGCTCACGGTCGTGATGGCAATCATAGTAATGCTCCAGGCCTACGTGTTCACCTGGATGGTGCCCGGAGGCTAATCGACGCGCCGCCTCTTCTCAGCCAAAGCGCGCATCCTAGTTGCGTCGGGGTTCCCCTACGGTTAACCTGCTCGAAACACACGATAACATAGCCGCATACAACATATGCTACGAGGATCGAGCGGGAGAGGAGAAGTACAGGGGACATGTTCGAATCATTCACGCAAAACTACACACCGATAGGTAACGTCTACGTCTCGGCGCTCTTCGCCGCGATCCCGATTGTCATTATCCTGGTGATGCTTGGGGTTTTGAGGACGGCGGCCCACTGGGCCGCGCTCGCGGGGCTCGTCTCGTCACTCTTGCTTGCTGTCTTGTTCTACGCGATGCCGATCGGTCTCGCGCTCTCGTCGGCGGTTTTGGGGGCGCTCTTCGGTCTGTGGCCTATCGTCTGGATCGTTATCAACGCGCTCTTTTTACATAACCTGACCGTCGAGACCGGTAAGTTCGACACGGTGCGCAACGCGCTCGCCAACCTCACGACCGACCGCCGGATACAGGCGCTCATCATCGCGTTCGCGTTCGGGGCGCTCCTCGAAGGCATAGCCGGGTTCGGGGCGCCGGTGGCGATCACGGCGGCCATCCTGGCCTCTTTGGGCTTCAACCCTCTCTACGCCGCCGCCATAGCGTTGCTCGCGAACACCGCCCCGGTCGCGTTCGGTTCCCTCGGGGTGCCGGTGACGACGCTGGGCGGGCTCGTGGCGCCGATAGTCGGCGGGGACGCCACCGAGGTCACCAATCAGCTCTCGGCCATGATCGGGCGGCAACTCCCGATCTTCTCGCTTATCGTACCGGGGTTCATGGTCTTCGTGATGGCCGGCTGGCGCGGCATGATGCAGGTGATGCCCGCCGTCCTGACCGCCGGTGTCTCCTTCGCCCTCGGCCAGTTCCTCGCGGCGAACTTTCTCGGGCCGGTGTTGGTGGACGTGCTCGCTGCGCTCTTCGCCCTCGCCGCGCTGTATTTACTGCTCCGGATCTGGCAACCCGAGACCAACTGGCGCTTCCCGGATGAGCCAGAGGAGGGGACGTCCAATAGGGAGGCTCCTTCGGGAGGATCGGCCGGAGGCCGGCGGCCCGCTACCGGTCCCGCGAGCGGGTTCGCGGCGGGCTCCACCTCTTTCGGTAGCGGCGGTGGAAATTCGACCTTGCAGGGCTTCCTGCCCTACATAATCCTCATCGTCATCGTGGTGCTCTCGCGCATCACGGACCTCATCCCCGGCTTGAAAGGTACGCTGCTCGATATCCCAGCGGCTCTGAACAAGGCGACCTTCAAGTTCAGTTGGCCGGGTCTCGACGGGCTGGTTACGCGCGTCGAGCCGATCGTGCCCTCGCCCGCCCCGTACGCCGCCGAGTTCACCTTCAATATCCTCTCCGCCGCCGGGACCGTGGTGCTCTTCTCGGCGATCATCGCCGGCTTTGTAATGGGCGCGGGGTTGGGCACGATGCTCCGCGTATACGGACAGACGCTGAACCAGCTCAAGCTCGCCATCCTGACCATCGCGATGATCCTGGGTATCGCCTACGTCATGAACTACTCCGGGGCGACCTCTACCCTCGGGCTCGCGTTCGCCGGCACGGGCTTCTTCTTCCCGTTCTTCTCGGCGTTCATCGGGTGGCTCGGGGTGGTCTTGACCGGCTCGGACACCTCGGCCAACGCCCTCTTCGGCCCGATGCAGACCATCACGGCCCAGAGCCTTGGGGTCGAGCCGGCTTTGGCGGGGGCAACCAACTCCTCGGGAGGCGTGATGGGGAAGATGATCAGCCCTCAGAACCTCTCGGTCGGCGCTTCCGCAATAGGCCAGGCGGGCCGCGAACCGGAGATCTTCCGCCTGACCATCAAGTGGTCCCTGATCCTCACGGTAGCAATGGGCATTCTCGCCATGATCCAGGCGTACCTCATCCCCGGCATAATCCCCGTACTAGGAGGCTGAGCGGGACTATAACTGCTCGGGGGAGTAGCGGCGTACTTCACCGCTACTCCTTTTCAGCTGATGCCGGGCCACTCAGCCCCTGGCCGACCAGACTGGCATCGGCACCCCGAGCGCCCGGTTGAGGGCCCAGCCCGCGACGGTGAGTAGCACGACGCCGACCATCAGCATCGCCATCTCCGGCGGCGTCTGCAGCAAGCCGAGGCTGACGATCAGGGTCGTGGCGCCGCTTGGCGGGTGCGAGGAGCGCAACAGCAGCAGGACCGCCCCGGTGAGCGCCACCGAGAGCGCCCCGGCCCCCGTACGCGCGAGCGTCACGCCTTCTTGCAGAATGCTCCCATTATCGAGCAGGCCAAAGACGGCGAGCGACAGGGCGCCGGCGAGGACCGCGACGAAGTGACCGATCAGGGTGTTTCGCGGGCTGGAAGGCTCCGCCATCGGCTGCTCGAAGAAGAGCAGCGCCGTCGGCCCCAGAGAAGGGAAGAGCAGCGGCTGGCTGAAAGCATACGCCGCCAACCCGCTTACCCCGAGGGCGAGCAGACAGGTGACCACCGTGTAGGCCGCCTCCCCCAACCTCTCACCGAGCCGGTCCACGAGCTTCTTGTGGAAGCCGTGATGCTTTTCGGCCATCAGAGGGCCTTTAAGAGGCCACGAGTAGGGCCTGCGGGGCCGCCTGCTTCATCCTCGTCTTGAGCCACTTGAGCTGCGTCGCCGTCTGCGCCTCGCATAGGTTCACGACCTCCAGGAGTTCCATGTCGGGCAAGCCTTGCGCGGCCTGCCCGATCATGGTCCAGGAGATGTCGCAGGCGCTCGCCATGAGGTACAAATCCTGCATGTCTCTCAGGAGCCCCAGCCCCCCCTGCCGCGTCTCCGTAAAGAGCTCATGGTAGAGGCGGTCCGGCTCGGCCGTCCCCTCCTCACCATACTCCTCACAGAAGGGCCTGAGCTTCTCGACGTGCGCCTCACACTGCTCGGCCAGGGTGTCGCTCGTGTGGTAGATGTCCACCTCGTCCGCGTGCGCCTCCCCGATCTTGCGGAAGCCCTCGGCCAGGTTTGCCTCCGCCTTTGCCAGGTACTGTAGATAGTTCGCCAGGTGCGTCATCTTAAGCCTCCTCCCCCAGGGTCTCTTTAGCCTCGGCTTTTCGGCCTCCGGCCGTGGCGGGGATCCGGCCGCCGGCTTCACCAACGGGCGCCGAGGCGGTGGTCGTCGGAGCAGGTGCGGGCGTGCCGTCGGTATTGTCGGCAACCTTTACGACCCTGGCGGCGGCGACCTTGAAGACCGGCTGCTTTGACACCGGGTCCCACTGGGTGATGGTCAACTCGTTAGCGGCGCGCGGCTTCGCCCGGCCGTTTGGGCTATCTCCCCCGGCTTCGCCTTGGTCGAAGTAGCCATAGTGGAACGGCGCGAAGACTACACCCTCGCGGATGCCGCTTATACGCGCTTTGGCCTCCATACCGCCGCGCGGCGACTCGACGCGCACCGTGTCGCCCTCCTTTACTCCCAAGGATTCGGCGTCGGAGGGATGCAACTCTACCCAGGCGTCGGGGGCAGCGTCGTTGAGCTGCGGGGCGCGGGCCGTCTTGGTGCGGGTGTGGAAGTGGTAGATCGTACGCCCCGTGGTGTACCTGAAGGGGTACTCCTCACCCGGCACCTCGCGCGCCGGCAGATACTCCGAGGCCTTCAGAAAAGCGCGTCCGTTTGGCGCGATTGCCCTGTGGTCCTTCTCGTCGTTCATCGCGCCCGTGAGCAAGTCGTGCCCAAAGGTCTCACAGTTCTCCGTCTGGGTGTTGAAGACGTCGTCGGTGTAGAGTCGCTCCTTGCCGTCCGGGTGCTCCTCGTTGCAAGGCCACTGGATGCCGGAGCCGCCTCTTAGCTTGTCGTAGGTGATCCCCGTGTAGTCGCAGGGCCGGCCGCGCGTGCATTCCTTCCACGCCTCGAAGGCCTCCTCGGGGTGCTCCCACTTTATGAGGGGCTCCCCGCTTTTGTCCCTGAAATCCATCCGGCTCGCGTATTCAAGGAAGATGTCGAGGTCGTGCTTCGCTTCGCCGGGGGCCTCGACGCCGGACTCCGAGAGATGTACCGTGCGGTCGGCGTTGGTGTAGGTGCCGGTCTTCTCGCCCCAGGTGGCGGCGGGCAGGACCACGTCGGCGAGTTGGGCGGTCTCGGTGAGGAAGATGTCTTGCACGATCACGAAGAGGTTCTCCTTTTGGAGGATCGAGCGGATACGGTGCAGCTCCGGCAGGGAGACAGCGGGGTTGGTGCATTGGATCCAGAGGAAATTGACGGAGCCCTGCTCGGCGTAGCGCCATATCTGCATGGCGTGCGTCGGCGGCGCCCAGTGCGGTATCTTGACGCGCTCAACGTTCCACAGGTCCGCGAGCTGCTGGATGTGCTCCTTGTTGTCCCAGTTCCTGAACGCTGGCAAGTCGCCGTTTGCCCCGCACTCGCGAGTATTCTGGGCGGTGGGCTGCCCGTTCATCTGCAAGATACCGCAGCCCGGCCTGCCGATCAGGCCGCGCACGAGGTGGATGTTGTTTATCTGACACGCGGAAGCGGTCGCCTGGTGGGACTGATAGACACCCTCCAGGGCCGTGGTTACCAGACGCTCGGTCGTTCCCAGTATGCGCGCCGCCTCGCGTATGTCCTCCGCCTCCACGTCGCAGATACCCGCCGCCCACTCGGGCGTGCAGCCCGCGACCTTCTCTTTTAGCTCGTCGAAGCCCAGGGTGTGGGACTCTATGTACTCCTCATCGTACTGGCCGTTCTCGATGATCTCGTGGAGGAAGGCGTTGAGGAGGGCCATGTTGGTGCCGGGCTTTACTGCCAGGTGTACGTCGGCCCGTTTGGCCGCCGGTGTGGGCCTTGGGTCCACGACGATCAGCCTGGGGGGCTCCGGCCCTTCTAGGCGGTCGAGGACTCGCATCCAGGTTACAACGGAGGTCTCGGCTATGTTATGGCCGAAGTGCATGATCGCATCGGCGTGGTTTATGTCGGCGTAGGAGCCGGGCTGACCGTCGGTGCCGAAGCTCTCCTTTAGCGCCGCGGCCGCGGTGGCGGTACACAGGCGGGTGTTACCGTCCATGTGCGGGGTGCCAAGGCCGGCCTTGCCGATCACGCCCAGGGTATAGTACTCCTCTATAAAGAGCTGGCCCGTTGTGTAGAAGCCGAACGCCAGGGGGCCTTTCTCTTCTAGAAGCTTCTTCGACTTCTCGACGATGAGGTCAAAGGCCTCGTCCCAACTCGCCTCGACCAGATCGCCGTTCTTTCTGACGAGTGGTTTGGTGAGCCTGTCCTCGGAGTTGTTGGCCTGCCAGCCGTAGAGGTCCTTCGGGTCAACGCGGCCCCTGTTCACCCGGTCCACGGCACGCCCCCTGACACCGACGATACGACCGTTTTTGACGGCTATGTCCAGGGCGTCGCCGTTGGAGTGAAGGATGGAGGCCGTCTGAATCCAATCGTCCACCTCGTCCTCGGAGACGCCGTCCTCCAAAAACTGGTCCACACGGACGGGCCACTCCTCCTCCCGCCCGAACGGCGTGCGCTCCCCCCAGGGATCCGCTATACGGTCGGCCATGTCATCTCCTTTTTGCCGGTCCTGTCCGAACTTTCCATCCTTACCGCGCCTTGTATTCACGCATCCGCGAAATCTCACACATCGGCGCCGCGACCGGGACTATTTGGTTCGAAGGATGTAGGGTTTTGCATCTTTAGGCGTACCGCGAGCGTAGGCGCCAAGCCCACTCGTTGTGAACGTCGGCCTGGAGGCGCCTGCTACTCGCTACCCATGGTCCAGCGCGAGGTCTTCGCCCACGCCTTCCGGTACCCGGGAGACACGATGGTGCCCGTCGGGGTTGTCGCGCAGGCCGTCAAAAGAGTAGAAGTCCCGCATGTTGCAGTCAGGAGCGGACATTTTGTCGGCCCCGTCCGCGGTCCCATCTTGGACGCTCGCGGGGTTTACACCGGGCACGGCCGTTATCCGACAGCTTGTAACCCGTAGCCACCTCCGCCCAGGGCTTCCTCAGGGAGACTGGGGTCAGTCTACGAAGTTTCGAAAAAAGGCTTCCCGGCTCGGGGCAAGGAGTTCGAAGAATACCGTACCATCTACCATTGGCAGCGGATCGAGCATCGCCCTCTTCACGTTGGCGCAGGAGCCGTAGAATAGCGAGGTCAACTCTCCGGCCGTGGTCCTTCTAGCCCGCCATTCCGCCCCCGGCGTCCCGAGCAGGAGAAAGGCCTCGGCCTCTTCCTCGAAGCTAAAGATCGGCAATGCCTCCCTCTCGCTGCCGGCTTCGAGGGTGAGCACGTCCAGCCGACCGTCGTGGTGGTCGGCAATCGACCACAGTAATCTTCTACCCGTCATACTCTCTGCCGCGTGCCACCTACCTTCACCTAGAGTGTTGGCTGTCCGGCGTCTCTGCGAGCTTCGAACTCGAACCGGGAGCGTAGCTCGCTTATCTCTTCAGGGAATCCGTTCGGGGCACTCTGTCCCGGGCTATCCAGGTCCTGTTGTACCTCGCCGATCAGGCCGACCAGCCGCCTGGTGTGCTCCGGCAACCGCGGTCGTCCAACCTCGCCCCACATCGAGGCTGCCTTGACAGCCGCCCTCTTCAAAGTCTCGTTGGCCCCGCGCAGATCCTCACCTTCTATTGACTGACTCGCCTCATCAAGTAGCCGATCCAAGTCCTTGTAGTCTTCACGCCCGCGCCGGTCGTGCCCGTTGTACTGTCCCTCTTCGTGACCGTTCTCCAACTCTCTTCTCCTCTACTGACATTGTTGCTTTTAACCTCGCCCGATACGTACGAGACCTGTGTATGAACCTCACGCTTCGCTGCTGGCCTCGAACACGGGTCCCCCATAAACGCTGAAGAACAAATCGATCACCTCCCCGTACCGGGTAAGCGAGCCCACCCAAGACTTGAGGTAGACGTCCCAGTACAACGCCTCCGAACGCATCTCCCCGAAACCGGAGACCGCGGTCCTCCAGACCAACTCGTACGCCCACGCCCCTCCTCCCGCAAGAAGAGCAGCAGGAGAGGCGCAATTCAGGAGGGCACGGAGGACACCGAAGATGCCTCCGGAATTGCTGCCTCATTCATCCTCTACCTCCTTTCACGGAAATCTCCTGAACTCCACACGTGCTGGTCACCAGCGTACTTCCCGAGTAAGTCCCGATGATATGCCAGCACCGTAAACAACCTCTTAGCGCCGCCTCCACCAGACGTTCCAGACTTATTGCTTTCTCACTCCCCTTTTGTTAGCCCCACTATCGTACCTTGTAACGATCCTCTAAAAGCCTCTCGTAAATCTGCCGGAGCATAAAATGGCCCAAAGTGTGCAGCCTTATTGAGCCTTTCCGCATGGATAAACAGGGTAGCGGCCACGAAGGTGTAGGTACAAGACGAAGTAACGCAA
Organism: uncultured Rubrobacteraceae bacterium; assembly: GCA_902806065.1. GTDB lineage: Bacteria > Actinomycetota > Rubrobacteria > Rubrobacterales > Rubrobacteraceae > Rubrobacter_F. The sequence continues at coordinate 11,568 of CADCVE010000079.1, forward strand.
AAATTGCATATAAGTGTGTAGTGCTTTTTCGGGCAAAGCGTTCGATAATACGTTCGCCACAGTTTCCAGGGTCGGCGCCCACTTTCCCACTTTCCCACCCATCCCCGGGCGCCGGCTCTTCTTTCACGGTCATCATTGTCCGGCCTTGTCGGTCTCACTTCCCTCTACATCGGTGGTTGCGGTATCCGAAGCGGGCCGCGGCGTGTTGTGTTCATGATCGCGAGTGCGGGGCTGGGCGACGAACTTCCGGGACATCTCCGCGCCCTCTTAGAGAGTATTGAGGGCTACCCACGGCGCATTCTCGAGTGTCTCAGTCTTCTCGGAGAGCATGTTCTTCCCACAGTGGCCCATCACACTCCGGGCAGGTAAAGCCCGAGGGGTGCCCGAGCTTGGGCACCCCTCGGGCGTCCGCGGGTCGAGCCTCGTCGTCTCGTTCTCCATCTCGTCCGGCACGCCGTATACTCCTTCCGCGTCCGCCGGGATCTCCTTGCGCACGATGCGCGCTAACTGCGGCGCTATCTTCGAGAGCGGCAGACAGAGATCCACGTCCACGTGCTCGAGCGCGGTCTGGGGCATGCCCTGGAGCGTGTCGTCCGGGTCCTGAACACCGCCACACCGCGGCGCTACTTGATAGCCGGGAGCCCACGGTACCGGCATTAAGAGCCCCCGTGAGGACCACCCACCACACGCGGCCCACGCGATAGCCGCGCTCTGGAAAAGGGTATCCACCGCCAGCCGGTGACGGTTCTCCTTCGGCTCACGCACATCATGCTGAAAACTTCAGCTCGCTCGCGCTCGCGCCGCCCGAACCGGGCATAAACGGGAGCGGCATTGCGAACTTTGTTATAGAATTGCTCTGCACGTGCTCTCGTGGGTGGGAGACAAGATGAGACTTTCGGGTTCCGAGCAGAACCGCCGCGCCGCTTCAGGCCGGCGAGACGCCGAGTTCGAGCGGTTAAAGAAAGAACGCGATGAGATCCTCATCCGCGAGCGGGCGGTCCGTGCCGAGGCCGAAGAATCCCGCGAGCGGATGCGTGAGGTTCTGGAGAGCATTAGCGACGCCTTCTTCTCGCTCGACCGCCGGTGGCGCCTGACCTATGTCAATGATCGGGCGGTCAGTGTTACCGGCTGGCCCCGGGAGGAGCTACTCGGCAAAAGCATCTCGGAGGTGTTCCCCGAGCTGGTTGAAAGTGCGGCCTCCTCGGAGTTGATCCGTGCAGAGGAGAAGGGGAGCGTCACGCAGTTCGAGCACTACTCCTCCAGGCTCGACTGTTGGTTGTGCCACCGTGTCTACCCCTTGCCCGCCGGACTCTCCGTCTATACCACGGACATCACCGGGCGAAAGAAGGCCGAGAAGAAGCTCCGGGCACGCGAGGAAGAGTACCGCACCACCTTCGAACTCGCAGGTGTCGGCAAGGCTCAGGCCGACCTTGAGACCGGCCACCTTTTGCGCGTCAACCGCCGGTTTTGCGAGATCACCGGGTACGAACCCGAGGAGTTGTTGGGTCTGACGTTCACCGAGATCACGCACCCCGAGGACCAGGACCAAGAATACGACGGGTTCAGGCGCATGGTGCGCGGGGAGGTAGACGAGTACGAGACCGAAAAACGGTACGTGCGCAAGGATGGTGCGGTAGTTTGGGTACGCGTGAACGCGACCGCGATCCGCGACCCCGAGGGACGGCCTCTGCGAACCGTTGCCACTATAGAAGACATAACCGAGCGTAAGCGGACCGAGGAAGAGCTTAAAGAGAGAGAAGAGCTCTACCGATTAATCGCCGACAACTCGACCGACATGATCTCAAAGCACACGCCCGAAGGTGTGTATACCTACGCCTCGCCTGCCTGCCGCTCACTGCTCGGATACGAGCCCGAAGAGCTCATCGGATGCTCTGCCTACGAGTTCTTCCACCCCGAAGACCTGGAAGAGATAAAGAAAGCTCACTCCTTGATTCTGAGTCTGCCCGACCCCTACACCGTCAGCCACCGGGTCCGGCGTAAAGACGGCTCTTACGTCTGGTTCGAGACGTCCAGCCGGACGATCCAGACTCTAGATACGGATACCGTGCAGGGAATCATAGCCACCTCGCGTGACATTACCGAGCGCAAGCGGATGGAAGAAGAGAAGCTGCAGCTGGCGGAGCACATGAAGCTGCTCCTAGAATCGACCGACGAAGGTATCTACGAGGCAGATCTACAAGGCACATGCACTTTCCTCAACAGGTCCGCTACAAAAATGCTCGGTTACGAGGACCCAGAGGAGCTTCTCGGCAAGAACATGCACGAGATTTGCCATCATAGCCACAACGACGGGTCCCCCTACCCTGTAGAAGCGTGCCCGATCTACACGGCTTTTCGCGAAGCGCGGGGAGTACGGGTTGACGATGAAGTGTTTTGGCGCAGGGACGGGAGTTCGTTACCCGTTGAATACTCGTCGTACCCCGTAGTCGAAGATGGAGTCGTCACGGGCTCTATCGTGACTTTTATCGACATCACCGAGCGCAAGCGGGCAGAGGAAGCACTGCGCACGAGCGAGGAGCGGTACAAGGCCCTGTACGAGGATAATCCGTTTATGTACTTCACCGTAGATACGCAAGGAACGGTGCTCTCGGTCAACCGTTCCGGCGCCCAGCAGCTCGGCTACACGGTGGAAGAGCTGGTCGGGCTTCCGGTACTGAATCTCTTCCATGAAGAAGACAGACAAGGCGTCTCTCACTACCTCAGCACGTGCCTGCGGAATCTCGAACGGCCCGGCAGCTGGGAAGCACGCAAGCTCCGCAAGGACGGGGCCATAATGTGGATCAGGGAAAATTTGCGCATCGTGGAAGGCCCCGACGGGAATAGGATCGGTCTATTCCTCTGCGAGGATATTACCAAGCGCAAGCAGGCGGAGGAGCAGGTACTGTTGCAGGCGCAGTTGCTCGAGCAAGTCCAGGCCGCGGTCATCTTCACGGATCTGCAAGGCACGGTAACCAACTGGAACGAGCATGCCGAGAAGCTCTACGGGTGGCCGCGCGAGGAAGCTTTAGGCCGCAATATCACGGAATTAACTATCGGCCCTGAGGAAACCAAGGTCGCCGAAGAGATCATGGAAAGGCTCCGGACCGGCGAGACTTGGGCAGGCGAGTTTGTCGCCCGTCGCAAGAACGGCTCTACATTCCCCGCCCACGCCACCGATTCCTTGATCTACGATTCGCAGAGCCACGCGGTCGGACTCGTCAGCATTTCGACGGACATCACCGAGCGCAAAAAGGCCGAGGAGGAGCGCGAGCGTTTCCTCGCCCGCGAGTGGCGGGCCCGCGCCGAGGCCGAGGAGCGCAAGAGGATCAGCCGCGAGCTTCACGACCGTGTAGCCCACTCTATGGGCGTCGTGCATCAAAGTCTGGAGCTCTACGAGGTCTTTAAGAAAGGCAAGCCCTTGCAGGCCGAGGCAAAGATGAAGCTCGCCAGGGAGATGACTCGGGAGTCCCTGGATCTCACCAGAAACATCTCCAGGGAGCTTTACGACACGGAGACCAGGGAAGGCCTCTCCGCGGCCCTCTCGAACCTCCTCAAGACATCAGTTCCGCCGGGCCTCGGAAGCAGCATCTCCGTCGAGGGCGACGAATCACTCATCCCGCCCCGCGTCCGCGAGCACCTGTTCCTGATCCTGCGCGAGGCCGTGAGGAACGCCGTCTCACACTCGGGGGCCGGCCGATTGGGAATCGAGGTAAAGGTTACCCCGGAGAGGGTCGTAGGCTGCATCAAGGACGACGGACAAGGCTTTGAAGTAGCATCCGATGGCAACGGCGACAATGGCGTATCGGGCAGGGGACTTCACTCGATGAGGGAGCGAGCCGAACTGGTGGGGGGTGCCGTGAAATTGTCCTCCACGCCGGGGGCGGGCACCACGATCGAGGCGTCCGTGCCCCTGAGCACAAATCGTGGGGAGGGGGAGAGAAGAGATATGACGAAGGTTGCGGGTGAGTAGCAACGGGCACAGCATAAGGGTTCTCCTCGCAGACGATCATACTATGTTCCGCCAGGGTTTGGCGGAGATGCTGGCCACGGACCGCGGGATAGAGGTCATTGGTCAGGCGGAGAATGGCAAGGAAGTCTTGAAGCTTGCCAGGGAGAGGTCACCCGACGTGGTCATCCTGGACGTGGAGATGCCCGTCATGGGGGCATTGGAGGCAATGGATCAATTGCTCGGTCTCTCCCCGCCGCCGAAGATAGTGGTGGTTACCATGCACGATGACCCACGTCTGGTGCGAGAGCATTTAGGACGCGGAGCGAGCGCCTACCTGGTCAAGAGCGCCTCCTTGCAGGAGCTCGTCGCGGCGGTACACAACGTCGCCGAGAGCCCCGCCGAGGCGCACGACGAGAACGTGGTCATGGTCGTCCCGAGGGAGGCCTTCGAGCGGGCCGAGAGAGCGGTCAAGGAAGGCAGGATCTCCGCCCGCGAGCTAGAGATACTATTGCTCGTCGCCCGGGGGCTCTCGAATCGCCAGATCTCCCACACCTTGCGCGTCGCCGAAGCCACCGTCAAACGCCACCTCGCCAACCTGTACCCCAAGATGGGAGTAGGCTCCCGCGGAGAAGCCACCAGCAGGGCCCTCTCCGAAGGTTGGATCTCCGCCCGCGACATGACCCGGGTAGAGAAAATAGAAGACCAGTCAACTCATACGCCAGCTCTAGACACCCCGCCTCCGCCCGGCAAGGCCTCGTAAAAACCATCTCAATACCGACCGGAGCCAGTGGCTCGTTCCATAGTCTCTATCCTACATAGAGACGCCGATGCCCGAGTTCCACGGCCCGCCCTCCCTAACGCATCTTCAGAATAGGTTGTCAGCGAAGTACTACGCTGGTCAGTCTGAGGAAACCGCTCTTCGTGCGTCCGCTCTCGGACGCCGAGCGCGAGGCAAGACGCTTCGTCCTCCGCCAACGGCACCGGCTCCTGCTCGCCAGCTCCAGGGGAGAGAACGCCTACCGAACCGCACGCTCCCTAAGCTGCGGCCCTCAACCGACACGCACCGTCACCGTGAGGCGTTCCAGCGAGGCAGGACTTCAAACTCATACAACACTCTTCTCTGCTACCCGGCGACGAGAACATATCCGGGTCTCGGGGGACACATATGGGCTTCCGAGAAGCTAGTTTCCGGAAGCTCATATGCGTAAGTCTTCTCGGTAATCGAAAGTAAGCTCCCGAAGCTACTGGTCCAGAAGCTTTCTTCGCTCAAAGCCTGCTGTAAGAAGCTAGAACGCAGCAAAAATACAGAAGAATTTAGCGGCGTCAGTGTACCCGGAGTTCCTTACACATCAATCATATTTGCTCTCGTTGTTGTATTTGTTGATACAGTCAACGGGAGTCGAGCAACCATCATTGAGGTTCCCTGCTGACGCGCCAACATCAAGAAGGCGCTGCTCCTGCAAGTTATCTATCCTGTCCTCGATATTGTTCCGCTTGCTCTCGTCCTCGGTGTGGTGCAGCCTGTTCTGAAGCTCGTTTATCTCGTGCTTTGGCTCTCCCTCATTCGGATCGCGCTCCTGGGCCCCAACTGGCGTCTGCAACGAAGCCAACACTATAAGAAAAGCCGCAACGAACATAACCGGCAACTTGGCCTTCATAACCTCTCCTTCTCACAGCAACCGTTTAGATATGAACGTATCCGTTATTTGGAGACAGCGCAAGACCTGTGTTAAAAGCTCAACCAACCTCAATGTGCAGGTTTTGAAGGAGTTGGTTACCGGGGGCCATCGAGCGTAGAGCCGCTCAAGCGAACTTCCGCGTAGGATAGGTGGACTCGATGAGTGCGGTTCGAGCCGGTCGAGGGTAAGACAGGAAACAGCTCGCGACGTACTCTCGGTTATCGGTTTCGACCCCACAAACGTTATCTGAGTTTACTTAGAGGCTTAGAGGTTTGGAACTAAACGTGCTCAAAGCCCTGGTCACGGCCACGTGCTTCGAGCCGATCATTACGCCCGGTTTTTGGCATGTATAGCGGATGGGTGTCTCGCATCCCTCGACGGTCACGAGGCCCGACGGGCGGGCGGATTGCTGAGACTCCTCCTGGCTCTGGAGCATCTACGAAACAAACGAGCATCTCTCGACTGGCGACCCTGGAGGACCAGAACCAGGGTCCGGTTTCATGGACACTCCGTTTTTTTCGGCCCGGAGAGTGCGGGTGGGCTATGATGTCAAGCGAACAGAGGCGAAGCCGGCAGGGAATCCGAAAGAAGGGAGTTGGCCGTGCGCGTGGCACTCTTTATTACCTGCTTCAACGATACTCTCTTCCCCGAGACCGGCCGGGCGACCGTTAAGGTTCTCGAACGGCTCGGGATAGAGGTAGACTTCCCCCTCTCGCAGACCTGCTGCGGGCAGATGCACTTCAACACCGGCTACCAGCGCGAGGCGATACCGCTCGTACGGCGCTTCGTGGAGATCTTCAAAGGCTACGAAGCCGTCGTGGCCCCCTCCGGCTCCTGCGTCGGTATGGTCCGCGAACTCTACCCTTTAGCCGCTAACCTCGCGAACGACAAACGCCTCGCCGCCGACGTCGAAGAACTAGCCCCCAAAGTCTTTGAACTCTCCGAGTTCCTGGTCAAGAAGCTCGGGGTGACGGACCTCGGCGCCTACTATCCGCACCGCGTTACCTATCATCCGACCTGCCACTCCTTGAGGATGCTAAAGGTCGGCGACGCGCCCTTGGAGTTGCTAAAAGCCGTGCGGGGCATAGACTTCGTCGAGCTCTCCGAGCCGCAGGAGTGCTGCGGTTTCGGAGGGACGTTCGCGGTAAAGAACGCCGACACCTCTATCGCCATGCTCGGCGACAAGCTCCGGCACATTCTGGACACCGAGGCGGAGATATGCTCCGCTGGAGACAACTCCTGCCTCATGCACATCGGCGGCGGCCTCAAGCGCCAGCGGGCCGGCGTCAAGACCGTCCACCTCGCCGAGATACTCGCCAGCGGAGCTACCGAGTAGGAGAAGATAAACCATGAAGACACAATACTCCGACGCCTTCTCAGAGGGCAGGACCCGGAACTTCGAGGAGTCGGCAAGGGAGAGCCTCGCCGACTCCCAACTGCGGAATAACCTTGGCAAGGCCACCCGGACCATCCGGAGAAAGAGAGCCATCGCCGTCGAGGAGATGCCCGACTGGGAGCAGCTACGTGAGGCGGGCCGGGCCTTGAAATCCCGCGTCGTCCGCCACCTTGACGAGTACCTCTTGCAACTCGAAGAGTCCGTTACGCGGGCCGGGGGACAGGTTCACTGGGCACGCGACGCCGAAGAGGCGAACCGCATCATCGCCGAGATCGCCAGGAGCCACGACGCGCGGGAGGTCGTCAAAGTCAAGTCCATCGCCACCGACGAGACAAAGCTCAACGAGTACCTCGAACGCGAAGGTATCGAGGCGTTCGAGACGGATCTCGCGGAGCTCATTATCCAGCTTGCGGAGGAGACCTCTTCGCACATTCTGGTACCGGCGATCCACAAGAACCGTTCGGAGATCCGGGAGCTCTTCATGGACAAGCTCGGCCTCAAGGACCTCTCGGACGACCCACCCGACCTGACCAACGTCGCCCGGCTGTACCTGCGAGAGAAGTTCCTGAACGCGAAGGTAGGCATTAGCGGGGCCAACTTCGCGGTAGCGGAGACGGGGACAGTCTGCGTCGTCGAATCCGAGGGGAACGGCCGGATGTGTACGACGCTCCCGCCAGTACTCGTGACGCTGATGGGGATAGAGAAGATCATCCCGACCTGGCAGGACTACGAGGTCTTCATGCAACTCCTCCCCCGCTCCTCGACCGCCGAGCGCATGAACCCGTATACGACGTTCTGGACCGGCGTCTCGGAAGGCGATGGTCCCCGGGAGTTCCACCTGGTCCTCATGGACAACGGGCGTACAGAGGTTTTAGCTGATGAGATCGGCCGCCAGACCCTGGCCTGCATCCGCTGCTCGGCCTGCCTGAACGTCTGCCCCGTCTACGAACGGACCGGCGGCCACGCCTACAACTCCGTGTACCCGGGACCGATCGGAGCGATCCTCACCCCCCAACTCGTCGGCATCGGCAAGCGGGGCTCGGACTCCCTACCCTACGCCTCCTCGCTCTGCGGCGCGTGCTACGAGGTCTGCCCGGTAAAGATAAACATCCCGGAGGTCCTTATCCACCTGCGGGGACGCGTGGTACGGCACAAGCAGGATGAGGGAGGCATCAAGGGCAAGCTCGACCCGGAGAACGTGGCGATGCAGGCGATGGCAAAGACCTTCTCGGACCCGCGGCTCTACGAGGGCGCCCAGAGAGCGGCGAGGATCGGCCAGTGGCCTCTGGCGCGCAGCGGCGCCATCCACCGTCTCCCCGGCAGGCTGGCTGGCTGGACCGACGCCCGCGACCTCAAGCCCGTCCCTCAGCAAACCTTCCGCGAGTGGTGGCGGTCCAGGAACGGTTCGGAAACCGGTACGAGGAGCCGTTCGGGAGCAGGCTCGTGACCTCTGCTAAAGAGGAGATCCTGCATCGCATACGCCGTGCGACGCACGACGTTCCGAAGAGCGAGCACCCCGAGGATGTTCCCGTGGAGCGTGGCTACCGTGAGCAGGACAACGATCCGCACGCGGAGATCGTTGCACGCTTCGCCGAGAGGGCGGCCGAGTACGAAGCGACCGTTCATCGCGTGAGCGAGACTGACCTGCCCGGCGCCATAGCCGAAGCGTGCGAGCGGCGCGGCATCCAGACGCTGGTAATCCCCTCCGGGCTTCCTGATACCTGGGTCCCGGACATTGTGGAGGCCTTGCGCGACAGCGTCCGAATGCGGCTCTCCAACGAGGAGTTGGACAAGAGCGATGGAGTCCTCACCGGCTGCGCTCTGGGCATCTCCCAGACCGGCACTATCGTCCTCGACGCTGGTGAGGGGCAGGGCCGCCGGGCCCTGACGCTACTTCCCGACTATCACCTGTGCGTGGTGCGGGAGGACCAGGTCGTCGGCCTCGTCCCTGAGGCTTTCACGAAGCTCGCAGAGACCGTAAAAAGTGAGGGAAGGGCGATCACCTTCATCTCGGGTCCGTCGGCGACTTCGGATATAGAGCTAAACCGGGTCGAGGGCGTACATGGGCCGCGTACTCTGGAGGTCTTGATCGTCGGCTAAACGTGGCTTTTTCATCGCCGGATCTGTGCTAGTTTTAACGTATGGATACTTCTCAGATCAGGGTTAGATACGCGCCGAGTCCGACAGGCTCACTCCACGTCGGAGGTGTGCGTACCGCACTCTTCAACTGGCTCTTCGCGCGCAAAACCAACGGCACGTTCGTCCTGCGTATAGAGGACACGGACCTCGAGCGCTCCAACGAGGAATCGGTCGAGCAGCTAAAGCGGTCCCTGCGTTGGATCGGCCTGGAGTGGGACGAAGGCCCCGAGATCGGAGGCCCCCACGGCCCCTACCGCCAGACCGAACGCTTCGACCTGTACCGCGAGGCGGCAAACAAGCTCCTCGACTCCGGTGCGGCGTACCGCGACTTCGCAACCGCCGAGGAGCTTGCAGAGTTCCGGGAGGCGGCGCGGGCCGAGAAGCGGCAGCCAATCTACACGGGCGGAGAGTACCGTGAGATGGACCCGGAGGAAGCACGAAGAAAGATCGAAGCCGGCGAGCCTTACACCGTGCGCTTCAAGACCCCTCGCGAGGGACGGACGGTGGTGGAGGATATGATCCGCGGTCCCGTAACCTTTGAGAACACGAACCTGGAAGACTTCGTCATCATGAAGTCCACGGACACCCCGACATACAACTTCGCCGCAGCGGTGGACGACGCAACAATGAGGATCAGTCACGTCATCCGGGGCGACGACCACCTCTCGAACACGCCGCGCCAGATCCTGATCTACAACGCTCTTGGTTACCCTTTGCCCGCATTCGCCCACGTCCCGCAGGTCCTCGGGCCGGACAAGAAGAAGCTGTCTAAACGGCATGGGGCGACGAGTGTGGAGGACTTCGCGGCGCAGGGGTATTTGCCGGAGGCGCTGTTCAACTACCTGGCGCTGCTCGGAGCGGGGTACGCGGCAGACGAGGAGATCTTCTCCCCCGATGAGCTCGCCGAACGCTTCCGCATAGAAAAAGTAAGCGGCAACCCGGCGGTCTTCGACGAAAAGAAGCTCACCTCCATAAACGCCCTGTACCTCCGGCGGCAGAGCCCGGAGGAGTTGGCTATGCTCGCCGCCCCGATGCTCGCCGAATCGGGTGCCGCGAGCCTCGAAGAGTTACAGCGCGACATGCCTCGCCTCACGCAGATCATGGCGCTCCTCAAAGACCGCCTGAACCGCGCGACGGAGATCCCCGATTACGCAGGCTACTTTTACGGAGGCGAGATCGAGTACGACGAACAGGAGTTCGAGAAGCAACTCGGCAAGGAGTTCGTGCGCGAAAACTTCCCGGAGCTACTCAAACGCCTCAAAGCCCTGCCGGAGTGGACCGAAGAAGCCACCGAAGAGGTCGTCCGGGGCCTCGCCGCCGAGAGAGAGAAAGGCGCGCGTCATCTGATCCACCCATTGCGCTTCGCCGCGACTGGCCGAACCGTCAGCGCCGGCCTCTTCGAGACACTAGCGCTACTGGGCCGCGAGCGCACCCTACTCAGGCTGGAGAGAGCCGCGGAGGAAATGCGGCGTCTACCGGTTTAACTGTCAGCGATCAGCTCTCAGACGCCAGCAAGAACAGAAGCCGGACGCTAAAGGCAAAAAGCCGACCGGCTACAAATTGACGATATGCGGGTCGTCGTTTACACTCTGAGCCTGGTTGCAAGGCCCCATCGTCTAGAGGCCTAGGACATCGCCCTCTCACGGCGAAAACCGGGGTTCGAACCCCCGTGGGGTCACTCCTAAAGCCCGCCTCAGGCGGGCTTTATTTATGCCGAAAACGCCCCCTGCGAGCCCCATCCCAAAGCCGGACCAATTGTCAACGGACATAGCGTAACACGTCGCGTAGGGGTCAGGTGGGGGTCAGGTGGGGGTCAGATTTTCTCCTCAAGAAGTCTTCCTCCAGGAGACGCTCTGGTAAGAAACGGTATTCCAGGCCTCTAGACGATGGGGCCTTGCAACCAGGCTCAGAGTGTAGACGACGAGTGCTACCAAAAGTGCTACCAGCTTACCGTCCGGAAGGAGACCGTGAGCCATGGAGGATCTAGTCGGTTGATCCCTCTCTCAGAGTGACCCTGTCTTGGAGAATGGAGAAGTGCCTGGTGCCCTTGTAGGGGGAGGAAGTGCGGAAAGAGGATGGAGGAGAATCAAGGGCACCAGGTTACTGTTAGACGGTATTGTTGCCGCCTGAGATTACCCTCCGATAACGAGCACATAAAGATTTGGCAACAACTATTCCTCGAACTTACGGAACGAAGCGGCGAGCATCATACTTTCGGTCGACCAGAACCCTCCTATTGGAGGATGCCTCGCTTGGGTTATTATGAGAGTGTACGTGAGAGTTTGTACACTGATCAGAAATGGAGCAGAACGTGAAGATAAGGAAGCTAACGTTGATAGTGGCGATGCTGGTGATGGTACTGGGAATAGGCGGCTACGCCCTGGCCCAAGTAGAGGAGGTACCCGTAGCACCAGAAGAGTCTGCGGTGGAGCCGCCCGTGGCACCAGAGCCTGCAGCAGCACCAGAGCCTGCAGCAGCACCAGAACCCGCTGCAGCACCAGAGCCTGCAGTAGCACCAGAGCCTGCAGTAGCACCAGAGCCCGTGGTACCAGAACCCACACTCGACGAAGCCTCCTGCGAGGCTATATTCCGGGACGAGCAAGCAGGGCTGGCAGCAACCGGCGTCTACCCGACACCTGCCTCAGAGGACGCACGGGCGTGCGAAGACTTAGGTTACGTGAACTACTTCCCCGTCCCCTACTTCTACGACACCGACGGCTTCATGTATACCCTCGATCCGGTTGCCGACCGCTACACCTCTAACACAGACCCAGCGACCGGCTTCTATTACATCTACGACTTGGTCACAGATCTCTTCTACACCTACGATCCGGTTAGCGGAACGTACCTGTAACCAAAAGGAGGGCCGGGGCTTTTAGCCCCGGCCCTCCTGATCGACTACCACAAAAACCCGCTAGGATCATCTTCGATCCAATGTATCTGTTCCGTCCCCTCTTTGCTCCTCACCGCCCGTCATTCGGCTAGCTATCTAAAGAACGGGCGAAGAGGGTGCGGTATTCCTCAGTCAAGCGACCCCGAGAGGGCGAGGGTCGTGAGGAGCTGGTCTTGGGCGGCCGAGGGGCGAGAGGGGGGCGTGTTGGACGAGAGAACGGAGCCGGAGATCGTGGCCCGGGTGAGGGAGTTGGTCCTGGAGATCGCGAGCCGGGAATACCCTTCGGTGTGGGTCGGTAAATTGGGGATGTCGGAGGAAGACCTCTCGGAATTCCACAAGATGAACGAAGAGCTGCCGGAGTACATGCGGGCGGAGCCGGGCGAGTTTGTGGGCGTCGAGGGAAGCGGAGAAGGCTTTCGGATTCCCGAGGCGGGAGGCCCCAGGCTGAACGGACTGGACGTAATCCGTCACCTGAGCGGCGAGATGCCAGAAGAAGCCGACGCGGACCTGCACAACGAAGTGATGCACGTGTACGCAGCCAAGCATGGCAAAGTCGTGATTTACGTCGGCGACGAGATCGCATGGATACCCAAGGAGCAGCTGACCGACGCAGACATGCCGTGGTTGTTGGGGCTCCCGAAGGGCGGTCCCGGTGGTATTGGCCTCCAGGCCCGCCCGAAGATCGCTAGGGAGGATTTGCCGCCCGTCGTGGGGGTCTGGACGGGCGGGTGTACCAAAGCGTTACCCATCGACGAGTTGGCACCAGAGCAGGTCGACGAAGACCTCCTCGAGGACCTGCACTATTACGCCGCAGGAGGACATACTGGCCCCTTCGTCATCCCCGAGACGGAGCGGGTAAAGGCCTACCTGGCCGAGCACGACGTGCAGTCTGAGTAACGGCTTCGAGCGGTTTACGGTTTCACGCCGGCCGTTCTGGCTCCTGCCGGTCGGAAAAGCCCATCCTGCCCTCAGAGAGAACAACCCCTAAGTGCGGCCCTTGAGTAGATACTAGAACTTCTGGCAGTAAAAAGCCGATGATCGCGCACAGAAGAGGCTTACGAGGGAGCGTCTTAAGCCACGCGGATTTGCCTACCTGCCCTACTACCGGGTCGCCCCCACCCCGTGCCGGGTAACGTGACAAACGAGGCGGCATTATCCTACCGGTGGGCGAAAGGCATCACCGGGGAGGGTAATATGACCTTTAAGAACCTATACTTTGGGTACTCTGGGGACGGCATTAAAGCGACTGGTGGTCTCAGACGACCACGAAGGGATAAAGGCCGCGGTGGCGGGCGAGCTCTGCCGGGGGTGGGGTGGCAGATACGGCCGAGGTCGCCCAGGACCTCAAGGCGGTTTTCAAGGTCAGGCGCGAGAAGACGGCGCGGGCTTTGGCCGAGGAGTTCGTCGAGCTTTACAGGAAGCGTTTCCCGAAGGCGGTTTGGGTGTTCGAGGCCGAGATCGAGGACGCGCTGACCTACCTCGGCTACCCGGGAAGCCACCACGCCAGGATACGCACGACGAACATGCTGGAGCGTTTGTTCGAGGAGGTGAAGAGGCGCACGAGGGTGGTGGGCCACCGGGGAGGCGGGATTGGGTCCCATCGTGGGTACGGAGGTGAGCGTGAAGGGAGGGCATCTGGTCTTGCTCGTCGAGAACGCGAAGGGTTACCGGTCCCTCTCGAAGCTCATCACCTCCTACAGGTGCTCTTCCGAGGACAGACGCAAGCCTGTGTGTTCCCTTCCGGCCCTGCTAAACCACACGGAAGGCTTGGTTTGTCTGACCGGGGCCATCCCTTTTGGGCTCCTCCCCCACCTCGTCCTCTCCGACAACGGCAATAAGGCGAAGGAGATCCTCCACCGTCTCCGGGAGGCCTTCGGGCGGGAGAACGTGTTCGTGAAGCTTACGGACGATAGAACCATGGGAAGCAGGAGGAGGCTCAGGAAGGTTGCCCTCTTCGCTGAAGAGCAGCGGGTGCCGGTCCTCGCGACCAACGAGGTCGCCTACCTCAAACCCAAAGACCATCGTCTGCACGAAGCCCTCGTGGCCGCAGCCAACCTGACCCGGTTGCCGGGTCCGGGGTACCGCCCCACCGACCAGCTATACCTCAAGCCTCCGGAGAAGATGGAGAAGCTCTTCGAGGACTACCCAGGAGCCCTGAATAACGCGGTGGCGGTGGCAGAAAGGTGCTCGGGGGCGGTGAGGCTGACGGGCGAGACGCACATGCCGAGCGTCCTTCTACCCGAGGGGGAGACGACGAAGAAGAGGCTGGTCCGCCTGGTCCTTGAGGGGGCTAGGAAGAGGTACGGTAAGGTTGCTCAAGGAGATCGAAACCCTCCCGAAGAAGCGTCCCCGCGAACCACAGCCGGAGATCCCCATGTCCCACCCGGCAAGCTGGTGGTCGGCGAGGGAAAGCAGGAACGTCGAACACCTGCCCCCAACCGAGAGCCGGAGGGAACGCATCGAGTGGGAGATCCTCGCTCTGAACGTCTCCCGGCATCCCCTCTCTCCCTACCGTGGGGCCCTGGAGGATCTCGGCGTCGCGTCGAGCGAGAGGATAAAGGAACTGCCCCACGGGACCCGTGCCCGTGTGGCCGGTCTCCTGGAATACCTCCAGTGCCCTCCTACCAAGAGCGGCAACCCCGTCTGGTTCTTGCTCGTGGAGGACGAGCAGGGCCTCCTGCAAGCGACCATCT
>CADCVE010000080.1 GCA_902806065.1 uncultured Rubrobacteraceae bacterium
TAGAAGCCATCTCATAAATACTCATCCTGCTGGCAACGGCGTGCTCTCAGGAAGCACCGACCTTCCAAAACGGCTGAAAAGCGTCGTTCTTGCGTTGGCCGGAATGTCCTGCTCACCCCTCGTTTCTGTTTATGAGATGGCTTCTATATACGCCATTCCGACAGCTGAAGTAACCGCAACCGAAATGCCTTGCAGTAAGCGGCCCGTTAGTATCCAACCGTAGGCCGTGCCGACTGCACACAGCGCCGTGCCCGTCGCCAGAAGCACTTAGCCCCATAAAGAAGAGCCTTCGCGGACCGAATTTGTTAGATATCCGGCACACGAACGGCGCCGTTGCCAACCCGCTCAGACCGAAGCAACCAAGAAGCAGACCAATTTCGATCTCGCTCCATCCGAACTTCTCCGCCTGGCTTGGCAGTATGGGAACGACCACGCTGTAACTGAGTTCGCCAAAGAACACCGTCAGCGTAATCAGGAGCAACACAACCCGTCGTCGAGGTCTACTCAGGACGCTATCGTGGGCAGAAATGCTCATGGAAGCCCACAACTCCCTGCAACTAGTAGGTAGAGCAGCGCCTTCTGAACACCCGCATCATCTGTGAGGTCGTTTGGCGGCATGTGAAAGGCCCAGGCTCCTCCCAATGAGACGGTCTAACCACCGATCTGGTAAGGAGGTGGGAATGGTCCAGTCCATGAACCTGCCGGGGACGATCGCGTATCTAGTTTTTGGCCTTTTAGCCTCGAACACCTTGCGGACGAATTTACCGAACGTTTCGGGGGAGTAGCCGTTGCTGACCAGCTTCTCGGCGTACCTCTGGAGCTTGTCCAATGAACCGGCGCAATCGGTTTGGATGTACCTGCCGCCGCTAACGGGCGCTGCCCCCTTTTCCCAGATCGCGGTCTTGACCGCTCCGGGCCTGATGACTATGACGTCGATGCCGTACGTCAACAGTTCGCGCCGTAACGAGTCAGATATGCCCTCCAGGGCGTGCTTGGTCCCGGCGTAGGCACCGAGAAACGGCTCAGCTACCTTTCCGCTGACCGAACTAACGTTGACGATCCTCACTGGCTTGTGCGTCTGGGGTTTCTTAGCTCCCAAGAGCGGCAGGAAGGCCTGGGTCACCGAGATCAAACCCAATACGTTGACCTCGAACTGCTGGCGTATCTCGTAGAGGGGCTGGTGCATGAGCGGTCCGGCGAGAGCGGTACCGGCATTGTTTATGAGGCCCGCCAGACCGGCACCGCCTACAGTTTCTTCTACTTGACCGGCTGCTCTGAGCACAGCCTCGCGGTCCGTAACGTCCAACAACAGCGGGGTAAAGCTCGGCCCCAGTTCCGCCTTTATAATTCCGGCGTCTTCTTCCTTGCGCACGCTGCCGAAGACGCGGTAATTGTGCTTGATGAACTCCTTGGCGGTGCCGTAGCCGATACCCGAGGAAACGCCGGTAACGACTATCGATTTCATCCATGCTCCTTTCGTTGGTATCTTTCGATACCTGGGGCGCCTGAGCGCGCCTGTCTGGGAGCGTCTACCGCACGGGCGAACCGGCGCCTGCCGAGGGTTCCTCGTGCGGGAACAACTCTTCACGGACCTCCCGCAGCGCTTTGATCGCCAGCCGGATCTGGCCTTCAGTATTAGCTGCGGTTACTGTAAAGCGCAGCCCACCGCGGTCGAGAGGCGCAGCGGGGAACAGGGCGGGTGTGATCAGGATGCCGTGCTCCCACAGGACGTTGCAGGCCTTGACGACATCGTCTACGGCGCCGATCCTCACGCTAACGATCGGAAACAGCTCGTTGTTGTCTACAGCGAAACCCAACGCGCGAGTTCCTGTGACCAGCTGCCGGGTCAGGTTCAGCAGGCGTCGGCGAATGTCCGAGCCCTCGGCGTCCTGAGAGATCTTCAGCCTCGCTATGGCGCTAGCCAGGCTCGCCGTGGGGCTGGGCCCGGAGAAGACGGCAGTCGAAGCCATGGCCAGCCTTCGCTTCTCGGCCTCGTCCGCGCAGGTGACGAAGGCGGTCATCGAGGAGAACGCCTTCGACATTCCGCCGACGTAGACGATGTCGTCACTGTAGCGCAGACCGTAGTATCGGACGATGCCGTTGCCTCGATCTCCATAGGGGTTGTCCGGAGTGGGGTTCTCTCCGATGACGCCAAGACCATGAGCATCATCTATGTATAACCGGGCGCCATGCTTGCGCGCTATCCGCACTAACTCGGGCAGTGGAGGATAGGCGCCGGACATCGAGTAGACAGCGTCCACAGCTATTATTCTCCGGCTCCGCTCCCGATGTAGCTCTAACCGCTGCTCCAGGTCGTTCGGATCATTGTGAGAGAACCAATCCACGGTAGTACCGCGAGCTCCGGCGAGCTGGGCCGCCTCCTGCATGGAATTGTGAGCGGCCCGATCTAGTAGGATCACGCCGTCACCACCCGCGAGTACTGGCAGGACACCGCTGTGGAGCAAGGTGACGGTCGGGAACACCAAGACGTGCGGGGCCTCGATGAGACTCGCGATTTTCCCTTCCAGGTCCTCGAAGATCTGCGGGGCCGGTAACTTCGTCCGGCTGCGCGAGCTTGCGGAGGAGGGTGAGGTAAGACTCTCCGGCTACCCGAACGTCTGCGGCTGGATGAAGAGAGCAGAAGCGCGAGAGAGCTTCACGGCCGCGGGCTGAACGCTCCCCAGTTTGTAGGTCAGCTAACCAATGACCGTTCGGCGAGCGCCTCGTGCACCATCGCGGCGGTCGGATGGTTCTTCATTCCTTCGGGTGTACGGTAGATCCTGCAACTCATCCCCTGGCCAGGCCGTTCGGTGGGGAAGAGGTCCTCGCCGTCCACGAAGAGGGAGGGACTACCAGGAAAGTCCGAACTGTCACCAGGCCCGATCTTTACCGGCACGACCCGTGCTTCTAGACCCTCTTCCACGATGACGTTACGAAGGATGCCCAGGGTCTCCTCAAAGCCCGGGCATCCCTCGAAGTACAGAAGCTCTATTTTCAACAGCTGGACGCTGTGGTTAGCAATCGTCTTGCTTGATAACTTCGCAGGCCTCGAGGTGCTCAAGGTTGTCCTGGAGCATCGACTCACCGAGGCTCAACATCTCCAGGACTCGGTCGTCGGATATGGAGTAGTAAGCATTGCGGCCCTCGCGCCGTACCTTGACATAACCGCACCAGGCCAGGCAGCGCAGGTGATCCGAGACGCGCGGCTGCGGCGCCTCCAGCTCGCTTACCAACTCGCCGACCTTTGTCTCGCCCCGCCGTGCGAGGAGCAACAGGATGGACAGGCGCGTCGAGTTGGCGAAACCGTTGAAGAAACGGGCCAGAAGGCACATGTCCTCACTGTCCCTGCCTATCTCCACCTCCGAAAATGGCCGGGCTTCTACGCCCTGCTCTTGCATGAACCGCTCCTTTCGCCGCCTACACTACTTTCACGTCCCCTACAATATACACCCACATACACTCCGATGTACACGGCCAGCCGTGTGAAATGTGCTCATGCTTGTCTCCAAGAGTTGGCCAAATGTACAAGCCGCATCGAAAAACAGGACCCTCCGTTTGTAGGGCTGGTTGGTCTGGGGAGTACCATTGTCGCGCCTCCGGGTGAGCTGTCCTACAATGGAAGTAGGCAGCATTTGAAGGTGCGTCAAAGACGTGCCGCGTTCGAGGAGCGAACAACTATGGGGGTAGTAGATAGGGTAATTGCCAACTCCGTATCAGTTATACCTAGACCGGTAGTACGTAAGATATCTGGCCGCTACATAGCCGGTGAATGCCTGGACGAGGCAGTAGAGACCATCCGGGACCTCGACCGCGAGGGCTGCGTGGCCACCGTGGACGTTCTCGGGGAGTCCACCGGTAGCGAACGCGCCGCCGCCGGGAATCTAGAGCAGTACAAGCAAGTCCTCGACGCCCTCGAAGAGCATGGATTCGAGAGTGGTATCTCGGTGAAGCTAACGGGGCTCGGATTGAACCTCGACCAGGACCTGTGCCGGAGGAACCTGGAGGAGATCATCGAGTATGCGGCGGCGCGAAATCGCTTTGTGCGGGTGGATATGGAGGATTCCTCCTACATCTCCGTGACCCTGGAACTGGTCCTCGAAATGCACGAGCGCCATGAGAACACGGGAGCCGTGATCCAGGCGTACATGAGACGCAGCCTGAAGGACGTAGTGCGCCTGGCCGAGGCCGGGGTCTCCGTACGGCTGTGCAAGGGCATATACGTCGAGCCACGTGAGATCGCCTACAAAGACTTCGACACCGTCCGCCAGAACTACGTCCTTCTTTTGGAGGAGCTTATAAGAGGCGGCTCTTACGTCGGGATAGCCACCCACGACGAGTACCTCGTCTGGCACGGTCTCCGTTTGATCCACCAGATGAACCTCTCCAAAGACCGCTACGAGTTCCAGATGCTTCTCGGGGTAGATGAGGAACTGCGGCGGATAATCGTAAACGCCGGGCACAAGGTCAGGGTGTACGTGCCGTTCGGGGAGGATTGGTACGAGTACTCGACACGCAGGCTCAAGGAGAACCCAAAGATAGCCTCGTACGTCGCGAAGGACACGATCGGGAGTATTCTAGGCGCTGTCAGGCGGTAGCCGCTCGCGAGGAAGGAAGACTATGGGACTGTTGCCTTACAAGAACGAGCCATACCTGGACTGGACAAACGAATCCAATACACAGGCCATGCGCGCCGCCCTCGCACAGATCGAGGGCTCCTTAGGGAAGAGCTATCCCCTTATCATCGGCGGCAAGATGGTCGAGACGGACGCGGAGATCATCTCCGTCAACCCCTCGAACCCCTCGCAGATCGTCGGCCGGATCGCCGCTGCCACCGAGCGTGAGGCACACATGGCGCTGGAAACGGCCACGAAAGCCTTCGACTCGTGGAGCAAGACCAGGGCGGAGGCGCGGGCGCGCATACTCCTCAGGGCCGCGGCCATCATGCGGCGGCGCAAGCTGGAGTTCCTCGCCTGGGAGGTATACGAGGGCGGTAAGCCCTGGGCCGAGGCCGACGCTCAGGTGGCGGAGGCCATAGACTTTCTGGAGTACTACGCGCGGGAGATGCTCCGGCTCAAAGACGGGGTGGACATCTACTCTGTACCAGGTGAGGAGAGCCGGTACTTCTACCAGCCGATGGGTGTAGGGGTCATTATCGCGCCGTGGAACTTCCCGACGGCGATCCTGACTGGCATGTCGAGCGCGGCCATCGTCGCGGGCAACACCATAGTCATGAAGCCTTCGGAGTTCACTTCCGTCGTGGGCGCAAAGGTCGCGGAGGTCTTTAGTGAGGCCGGATTGCCGGATGGGGTGTTGAACTTCTGTCCGGGGTATGGGGGGGAGATCGGGGACTACCTCGTCACCGACGCGCGCACGCGCTTCATCTCGTTCACCGGCTCGGTAGCCACGGGGCTTAGGATCAACGAGCTGGCGGCCAGGCAGATAGAGAGACAGCGTTGGATCAAACGCGTTATAGTCGAGACTGGCGGCAAGGACGCCATGATTATCGACGACTCAGCCGACCTCGAAGCCGCCGCTAGTGACATCGTAAAGAGCGCCTACGGCTACTCCGGCCAGAAATGCAGCGCCGCGAGCCGCGCCATCCTGCACCAGGACATCTACGAGGAAGTGCTGAACAAGGTCGTCGAGAAAACCCGCGCCCTCAAGGTCGGCGTCCCCGAGAATGCGGACGTAACGATAGGACCCGTCATAAGCGACGCGCAGTTCGAGAAGGTTTCCAGCTACATCGAGACTGGCAAGGAAGAAGGCGAGCGCGTCTTGGGCGAGGACCCCGGGGACCCCAAGAACGGGTACTTCATACCCCCGACTATATACGGTGGCGTGGAGCCTAAGGCGAGGATAGCGCAGGAGGAGATCTTCGGTCCCGTACTCTCCGTGATCTCGGCCCGTGACTTCGACGAGGCCCTCCGCATCGCCAACGACAATCCCTACGGCCTCACCGGCGGCGTCTACTCCAGCACCCGCGACCACCTCGAACGTGCCCGCCAGGAGTTCAAGGCCGGCAACGTATACTTCAACCGCACCATCACCGGCGCTCTGGTAGGAGTCCAGCCCTTCGGTGGCTTCGGCCTTAGTGGCACCGACTCCAAGGCCGGCGGCCCGGACTACCTGCCGCTGCACATGCTGGCGAGGACCGTGGTGGAGAGGTTTTGAGACTTCGGCTTTTATAGAGCCTTTGCCGACAGGTGGCGGGGGCCGGAGCCCCGCGAAGCAAGCCTTCCGTGCTCAGGTCCTCGTACGGGCCAGTGCAGCCCTTACCCGTCGCAGGCGCGTACTCTCGCTGTCCGGGATCTAGGTTAGGCCCTGGGCGACGAGGGCACGAGCTACTTTGATGAAGCCTGCTATGTTCGCGCCGCTAACGTAGTTGCCGGGGACGCCGTACTCCTCGGCGGCATCGCGGCAGGTAGCGTGCAGTTTTTGCATGGTCTCTCTCAGCTGCTGGTCGGTGTACTCGAAGCTCCAGGATTGGCGGCCTGCGTTCTGCTGCATCTCCAGGGCCGAGATGGCTACACCGCCGGCGTTCGCGGCCTTGCCGGGGCCGAAGGCGACGTTGGCTTCCAAGAAAGCTTGTATAGCCTCGGGGGAGCAGGGCATGTTGGCCCCTTCGGCGACCGCGATGCAGCCGTTCTCGATCAGGGTCCCGGCATCGCTCTCCTGGAGCTCGTTCTGAGTGGCGCAGGGCAGGGCCACGTCGCAGGGAATCTCCCAGATGTTGCCACCCTCTTCGTAGCTTGCGTCTTCGTGGGAGTCGGTGTATTCGCTGATGCGGCCACGCTCGACCTCTTTGATCTGCTTGATCTTCTCCAGGTCCAGGCCGTTATCATCACGGATGACGCCGCCGGAGTCGGAGCAGGCCACTACCTTGCCGCCGAACTCATGAATCTTCTCGATAGCGTACAGCGCCACGTTGCCGGAGCCGGAGACGACGCAGGTCTTACCTTCAAAGGACTCGTCAAAGGTCCCGAGCATCTCTTGCACGAAGTAGGCGCAGCCGTAACCCGTCGCCTCGAACCGAACCGGGGAGCCACCCCAGGCGACCTCCTTACCGGTGAAGGTGCCAGTCTCGTACTTGTTTGTAATGCGCTTGTACTGGCCGAACATGTAGCCGATCTCACGCGGCCCCACGCCCGTATCGCCCGCCGGGACGTCGGTGTTCTCGCCGATATGGCGATAGAGCTCGGTCATGAAGCTCTGGCAGAAGCGCATCACCTCGTGGTCGGACTTGCCCTTGGGGTCAAAGTCCGCCCCGCCCTTGCCGCCACCTATCCCCAGGTCCAAGAGGCTGTTCTTAAAGATCTGCTCGAAGCCGAGGAACTTGACGGTCCCCAGGTACACGGACGGATGAAAGCGCAGGCCGCCCTTGTAGGGGCCCAGGGCGTTGCTGAACTCGACGCGGAAGCCGCGGTTGACCTGTACTTCACCCTCGTCGTCCTGCCAGGGCACCCGGAAGAGGATCTGACGGTCAGGCTCGCAGAGCCTCTGGATGATCTTCTCTTTGACGAACTCGGGGTGCTTATCGAGTACGGGGCCCAAAGAGTTCACGACTTCTCGCACCGCCTGATGGAACTCGGGCTCGCCAGGGTTTTTCTCTACGATCTCTTCGCTGATGCTCTCGATGTTTACCTGCGTATCCAACACTCACTCCTTCCACTAGCTAGAGGCTAGTATGCACGATCTGTTCTGATGTGTGAACGGCCTTTC
Source organism: uncultured Rubrobacteraceae bacterium (assembly GCA_902806065.1). Classification (GTDB taxonomy): domain Bacteria; phylum Actinomycetota; class Rubrobacteria; order Rubrobacterales; family Rubrobacteraceae; genus Rubrobacter_F. The sequence continues at coordinate 7,720 of CADCVE010000080.1, forward strand.
CAACCAGAAGCATTATGCCCCACGACGCGTCCCGCAGATATAAGGCAGATATAAGAGTAATCGTGTAGGTAACAGGCTCTGTTCGAAGATCCAGCGAAAATGCACTCGAAGCTGGTCACGACGTCGCCGCCACTAGAAAGTCCCCAACGGTGAGGGTGCTTGTCTGTTGGTAGAGGCTGCGCTGCCGCATCTTCGTCGTGGCCTGGAGCAGGCGCGGCCTTGTGCTTTAATTTTACCTGTCTATCGGTAGAGAGGAGAGCACTTGCCCTACGAGTTCGCGCGTTACCTCAAGATCCGGGCGGCGTACGGCGCCACCTGGTCGTCCGACGGCAGCCGCGTCGCCTTCCTGACGGACATCACCGGCGTCCCGCAGGCGTGGGAGGTTCCGAGTGGAGCCGGGGGTGGCTGGCCGGAGCAGCTCACCTTCCACGAAGAGAGAGTCTCGGGTATCCGCTACTCTCCGACGGAGAACAGGCTCCTCTACGGCATGGACGTGGGTGGCAACGAGCGGACGCAGCTTTTCCTGCTCGGGGGTTCCACCGGGGAGGTCCGGGACCTGACGCGGGCGCCCGGGGCGATCCACTATTCTGGAGGCTTCTCGTCGGATGGCAAGCGCATCGCATTTACCGCGACGCGCCGCAACGGCACGGACTTCGACGTCTTCGTGCAAGATCTGGAGGACTCTGCCAACGGAGAACCGGAGGCAGTATGGGAGACCGCCGGGTACCATACCATCGCTGGTTGGTCGCCGGAAGGCTCGTTCCTCATCGTCTCCCGCCACCACTCCAACCTGAACAACGACCTGTACAGGCTGGACCTTGCGAGCGGCGAGGCGACGCTCCTCACCCCGCATGTAGGAGACGCCCGCTTCTCTGGGGCCCGGGTGACGCCGGACGGCGGGAGCCTGTTCCTCGCCACGGATCGGGACGGAGACTTCATGCGTCTGGCGCGCCTGGACCTTTCGTCGCTAGAGATCGAGTATCTGACGCCCGACGACTGGGACGTGGAGGAGGTCGAGCTCTCCAGGGACGGGCGTTGGCTGGCCGCCAGTCGCAACGTAGAGGGCTACTCGGACTTCGTGTTCTTTAACGGCAGGGGTAGACGTATCCCTGGACCTGAGATGCCGCGGGGTATCCTCGGTGGGTTCGAGTTCTCCCCAGACGGGGCTCGGCTCGCCTTCACCCTCACGGGTCCGAACCGCAACCCGGATGTGTGGGTCGTGGACCTGCCTGAAGGGGAGCCCCAACGCCTCACCCGCTCCTCGACCGCTGGCATCCCCCCTCGCACCTTCCAGCGTCCGGAGGTGGTCCGCTACACGTCCTTCGATGGGCGAGGGATTCCGGCGCTCTTCTATGAGCCTGAGGAGGCCGCCTCTACAGCTTCGCTGGATGCTTCTCCCCAAGGCGCACCGGTGGTGATCAACGTTCACGGCGGGCCGGAGTCGCAGTCGCGGCCGCTCTTCGCCCCCGTCACGCAGTACCTTCTCGGGCAGGGCTACGCGGTCCTCTCCCCGAACGTGCGTGGCTCGACGGGTTATGGCAAGGCTTACACACACCTGGATGACGTGTACCTGCGGATGGACTCCGTAAAAGACCTGGCGCATGCTGCCCACTGGTTGCGCGACCGGGGGCACGAGAGGATTGCCGTAATGGGCGGTTCTTATGGAGGCTTCATGGTACTCGCGGCGCTAACAGAGTACCCGGACCTGTGGACCGCGGGTGTGGATATAGTCGGCATCGCGAACATGGTCACTTTCCTGGAGAACACCGGCAGCTACCGGCGGGCGCTGCGCGAGCCCGAGTATGGGTCTTTGGAGCGAGATCGGGAGTTCCTTACATCCATAAGCCCGATCCACAAGGCAGAGGAGATAAACGCGCCGCTGATGGTTATTCACGGCAAGAACGACCCGCGCGTGCCGGTAGGAGAGGCTGAGCAGATCGTGGAGAAGGTGCGTGGAAACGGCGGCACGGTCGAGTACCTGCTCTATGAGGACGAGGGCCACGGCCTCGCCAAGCTCGAGAACCGCCTCGACGCCTACCCGAAGATCGCCGCTTTTCTGAATCGCTACCTGGATCGCAAGTAGAGTTAACTCTCCTTAACGAAGAGGTAATCTAAGGTCTAAGCGGCTCGGACAGGTCTTCCGGTACCATCCCAAGAAGAAGACTTTGGAAATCTTCTACGAGGGCACCGACGCCAACAACATGGAGAGCCCGGATACTATCCTTGTCACCCCTTTTGGCGACCTGTGGTTTGCCGAGGATGGCGGCGGCGAGAATCGGGTCATGGGTATAACCCCGGAAGGCAGGGTCTATCAGGTCGCCAATATTCGGGTGCCGTTCTCCAGAGGGGAACCTGGTGATTTCTCGGAGTTCGCCGGCCCCATCTTCTCCCCCGACGGCAAGACCTTCTTCGTCAACATCCAGAACCCCGGCATCACCTACGCCATCTGGGGTCTGTTCAAGAAACTGAGTTCAGGTCGCCAGCAGGAGTTGACCTACGCCGCGCCGCTGGCGAAGTTGGCCCCCTTGGTCTCCGTAAACTCGCCAATGCCGCCGAGAAGTATGAGATGAGTACTCTGAAGGCCGCGGCCTTTGATCGTCTCGGGGTGTCGCTTGCCTTGACGATAGGACGCGAGAGGGACCTTCTTTGAAGTCCCCTCTTGGCTTTCCGGTAGTACTCGTTGTTGATACACAGTCGGTCTGCTTGGTTTGGTAGCAACTTCTCGACCTGCGGGCGCACCCGTCAGGCAGCACCTCTTCTCCCCGGAGCTTCGTCCCCTAGTCGGAACCGAGCCTCACACCTAACTCCTACAACGACGAGAATGGTCAGGTGAGGAATTAAAGCTCTCCAACAGTCAACCCTCCAAACACCACGGTAGCCCGCAGTTAGCGAAGCCGCCGCTCTTTTTGCCCTCCTCGGCTGAAAACACCTCCATACAGACCCTTAAACCAGCACAATGCCGTCCAGAATTTGTTAAATTGGGTGAAGCTTCGATAAATCATTTGTGGTTCCTCAATACAATGTGCCGCGTGTAGTTCTCATTGGGATGCAGGAGGTGTTTTCTGGCGGTAAAGTCGCGAGAGACGGAGGTTTCGGCGGAGGCGGACGGCGAACGCGTCCTGAGGCGGGATGCCCGGGTAGCGGGGGGGCACGGGCGTGCCTTGATAGCGCTATCGTTGGCGTTCTTCGGAGCAGTGCTGGTCTTGCTCTTGGCAGGGAACCTCGCGGGGGAGCAAAGCGATGAGGCCGCCGTAGAATCCCTCCGGCCGGTTGTGGAGGAATTGGAGGCACCGCGGCAGAAGGAAGAGGCATCCCGGGAAGAGGTGGCGGTACCAGGCTTCGACGCGGAGGCACTTGAGGACGAGATCGAGGAGATAATAGGAGGGCATGAGGGCGCCTACGGGGTCGCGGTGTTGGAACCCGACTCCGGGACGAGAGTCTCTTTAGGGGGCGACGAAGAGTTTGTGTCAGCCAGCATCGGTAAACTGCCGGTGTACGCGGCCCTATACGCGGCCGCTGCGCGGGGAGAGTTGGATCTGGATGAGGAGATCTCCATGCGCTCCGGGGACGTTCAATCTTACGGCTCCGGAACTCTCCACGGCTTTCCGGTAGGCCACTCCCTGAGCCTCCGCGAGTGCGCCTACCTTCTCGTTAACCACAGCGACAACACCGCCTGGGCGATGCTCGACAGGCGCCTCGGGGACGAGGAGATTAGGGCCGAGATCGAGGACATGGGCATTCAAGACAGCTCTTACTCGGGCTACCTCTCCGGCTATTACACGACCCCCAACGACGTGCTGCTCTTGTTAGAGAAGATCTCCGACCCGAGCTTTACCAACGAGGAGCTCTCTGTCGAGATGCTCGAGGTCATGACGAACACTACTACCGAGGATCGCATCCCGGAGAAGCTCCCCGAAGACGTTCGCGTCGCCCACAAAACGGGCTCTTATAATGGTAACTTCGGCGATGCCGGCGTTGTGTTCTACAGGGATAGTCAGGGTGAGGCGAGGCGCTACTACCTGTCCGTGCTCTCCGAAGGCACCGGAGAGTACGAAGCCCGCGACGTCATGCAGGAGGTGTCGCTAGCCGTCTACGAGGCGGTGTCGGGTAACGAGGTGGACCCTGATTGGTCACGAGGGTCCGTCGTCCCCCAGGAAGAGAGCGACCCCGTCGAGCTAGCGGCACCGGACCAGGCCGAGAACACCACAAGTGCCGCGGGGGTCCCTGCGACGGATGTAGAGTCAGCCAAGCCTCTCCCAGCAAGTCCTGCGCCGTCCGCCGTGAGGCCGCCATCGGAGAGTCGGTACGGCGCCGCTGGCTCGACGGGTGTGCCTGGAGCCGTGTCCGGGTCTACGCCCAGGACGCAGCCCGCGCCTTATCCCGTGAGGCCCGCGCCTCCCGCCCAGAGGCTTATACCGTCCCCTTACCCCGCTACCCGGCAGCCCGTGTACTCCGAGCCGCCTGCGTCCTCCTCCTACTACTGGGAGAAGCCCGGTAACTACTCGGACGATGCTTATTGGGAGGAGTGGTAAGTCCGCGCGAAGGTGCTCGCCCCTCGCCATGATCTTTGAGCCACAGCCGGGCAGCCCGGCCATAGACGAGGGCAGCAACGCTACCTGCCTGCCCGTCGACCAGCGCGGTGTAAAACGCCCCCAGGACGGCAACGGCAACGGCACCTCTATCTGCGACATAGGAGCGGTGGAGGCCCGTCCCCAAAGCTCTGGAGTCTAACTTCGAGCAAACGACCAAGAGGGAAAGACGAAAGCGCGGGAGGTATAGTAACCTTACTGACAGCAAGGTTTTGGCACCGTTAGCGGCGAACCTCGAGGAGTTTCAGGGTTCGCCGCTTCTACTTACTTCCTGCTGGTAGATCGACCGCTACTCGGCGGCCCTGACTCCTTCGTTCGCCGTCTCGATCTTGTTTGCGAGCACCGAGGCGGCGGAGATCACCGGGCTCAACACGGGACCGAAGGGCGGAGCATAGGCGAGGTCCAGGTTGACGAGGTCCGGATAGGAGAGCCGGCCCCAGATGGCCGTGGCACAGATATCTACGTACTTATCCGCCTTCCTCCCGGCGACCTCCGCGCCGAGGAGCCGGCCCGTCGCCCCGTCGGCGATTAGCTTGACGAACGTCTTCCCGTCCCCGGGATAGTAGCCGGCCGTATCCCCGGCGTCGACGCTGGCCGTGACGACCTCGAAGCCCGCGTTCTCGGCGGCCTCCGCTGATAGACCCGTCTTCGCCACCCGAAGGTCGAAGACCTTGAAGACGCCGGTGCCGAGGACACCGGGGAACTCAAGGGCTTCGTCATCAGAGGAGTTTCGGGCCGCGTTGGTACCGGCGACGCGGCCCATCTGGTTCGCCGTGTCGCCCAGTGGCGCCCAGGAGGCCTCGCCGGTCACCAGGTCCGTGGATTCTGCGCAGTCGCCGGCGGCCCATACGTCCGGGAGGTTAGTGCGGAGGTATTTGTCCACCTGGATCGCCCCCGTCGCGCCGATCTTTGCCCCCGCGTCCTCGGCGAGGCCTACGCAAGGCTTTATGCCGATCCCAAAGACAACCAGTTCCGCCTCCAGCTCTTCACCGTTGAATCGGATGGCCCGCACCCGGCCGTCCTGGCCTACCATCTCCTCGACCCTTTCGCAAGTGTCGACGCTTACGCCTTTCTCCTTCAGGTGCTCTGCGACCTTTTTAGAGACCTCGGGACCGTAGGCGTTGGCTACCCTATCGACGACCTCGACGATAGCTACCTCCATCCCGAGTTCCTTGAGGTTCTCGGCGACCTCCAGGCCGATGTACCCACCACCGATGACCGCGGCCTTCCGCGACGAGTGTTTCTTTATGTACTCTTGTATAGCGTCAGTGTCCCTGAGGAAGCGCAGTGTAAAGACGCCATCGAGGTCCGCGCCGTCAATGGGGGGGAGGTTGGCCGTCGCGCCGGTGGAGATGATGAGGCGGTCGTAAGAGTCCTCGAATCGCTCGCCGGTGGTGAGGTTCTCGACGGTCAGTTTTTTGTCTTCCGCCGAGATCTTCTCGACACGGTGGCGCACGAGAACCTCGATGTCTTTCCCGGCGAAGTCCTCCGGGGTGCGGGCGATCAGGTCACTACGGCTCTCGACTACGCCGGAGAGCAAGTACGGCAGCCCGCACTCGCTGATTGAGGTCTCCGCCTCCTCCTGATAAATGGTTATCTCGAGGTCGGGGTCCAACCTGCGAGCCCTCGAAGCAGCCTTCGTACCCGCCGCCACCCCTCCTATTACGACCAGACGCATCTTCTAATACCCCTTCCACTTGGGAGACCCCTCTCACTCTAAGTGTAATGGAGGATTCCCGCAAATAGCACGGCCACACCTCAAACAGCAAAGAGCCCCCAGAGAGAGTTTCCGGGGGCTGGGTATCCTTGTCGAGGCTCTAGGGCTAGGAGGACCTTGCGGCCTGGTAGCGGCGCTCGGCCTCTTCCCAGTCGACCACGTTCCACCAGTTGTTTATGTACTCGGGGCGGCGGTTCTGGTAGGTGAGGTAATAGGCGTGCTCCCAGACGTCGAGGCCGATAATGGGGAGCTTCCCCTCCATTAGCGGGGAGTCCTGGTTCGGGGTCGTCTCGATGGTCAGAGAGCCGCTTGGGGAGGCTATCAGCCAGGCCCAGCCCGAGCCGAAGATAGCGCCCGGCGCCGCGGCCGCCGACCACTGCTCCTTGAAGGCGTCGAAGGAGCCGAAGCTGGAGTTTATGGCGTCTGCCAGGTCTCCCACGGGCTCGCCGCCACCGTTGGGGCTCATGATCTGCCAGAACATAGTATGGTTGGAGTGGCCGCCACCGTTGTTGCGAACGGCCCGGCGGATATCCTCGGGGACGCTATCCAGATTGGCCAGGAGTTGGTCTATATCGCCTGGGTCGGCATCGGGATGCTGCTCTAGAGCGGAGTTCAGGTTGGTGACGTAGGTATTGTGATGCTTCTCGTGGTGGAGATGCATTGTCTGTTCGTCTATCGTCGGCTCCAGTGAGTTGTAATCGTAGGGCAGCGTCGGTAGCTCGTAAGCCACAGTCCTCTTCCTCTCCTTCGTTTACCTTATCAAATTGCTACATCAGGTTACCCAAAAGCCGCTCTTCGTAAAAGCGCTTGTTAAGCCTTGTTAAGTAATGCAAGAGGGCCTCCTTCGGCACTCGCGTAGAGTAGTAGCTACTGTAGAATGTGCGCGGTGAGTTGGAAGGGATATTATCGGGAAGCAGGGCTCGAATCGGCGTCCGCTGTCGATCGGACAGGCGACCGGGAGACGCTGCGACTCGTCGATCTGGCAGTACGTTCCAGCGCCAACGGGATTGTGATCACGGACGCCACCGCACCCGGACATCCCATCGTTTATGTAAACCCGGCCTTCGAGCACATGACGGGGTACTCGGCCGGAGAAGTCCTGGGCGAGAACTGCCGGTTCCTGCAAGGTAAAGACCGTGACCAGCCCGCGCTAGACGAGTTGCGGGCCGCCCTCGGGGAAGAGCGCGAGTGCCGGGCGGTCCTGCGTAACTATCGCAAAGACGGCACGCTCTTTTGGAATGAGTTGCACGTCTCACCGGTGTACGACGAGGAGGGGCGTCTCGTCAACTTTGTCGGTGTGCAGGACGATGTTACCCGGCGCAAGCAGGACGAAGAGGAGAGGGATCTTCTGCTGCTTCGGGAACAGGCCGTCAAGGAAGAGGCGGAGGCGGCCAGGCGGCGGCTCGGGCTTCTCGCCCGGACGGGGGAGGTGCTCTCGGCCTCGCTCGAGTACTCGACGACCATAGCGCGGGTTGCGCGGCTTACCATCCCCGAATTCGCCGACTGGTGTCTTGTGGACATCCTTGAGGAGGACGGTTCATTGAGGCAACTCGCCGCTGCGCACAAGGACCCCGAGAAGGAGGGGATCCTGCGGGAGCTCGCCAGGCATCGCGAGCTCGACGCCGGGGCGCTGCGGGAGGCGCGCCGAATCTCCTCGGGTGTTCTCAGGACCGGTGAGTCTGTCCTCTTGCCAGAGGTTACCGCCGATCACCTGGCCCAGAACTCCACCTGCGAGGAGCATCTGGCACTGCTCCGCAAGCTAGAGCCCCGGTCTTACATCTGCGTGCCGTTGCGCGCCTGGCGCCGGACCTTGGGTAGTATCGTCCTCGTCTCCTCCCGGCAGAACCTCCGCTATGGCCCGGAAGACCTCGCCCTGGCGGAGAGTCTCGCTCACCGCTGCACCCTGGCAATAGAGAACTCGCGATTTTACCAGGCTCGCAGCCAGACCGCACGAACGCTTCAGGAGAGCCTATTGCCCTCCCGTCTCCCCGACGTGCCTGGCGTCGAGGTGGGTCTGCGCTACCTGCCCGCCGGCGAGATGGAGGAGGTCGGCGGCGACTTCTACGACCTCTTCGACGCGAGCACCATAGATCAAACCATCGCCTCTGGCTCTCAGGAACTCCCTTCCTCCGGGCCTTCATCCTCGTGGGGCGTCGTACTCGGTGACGTGTGTGGCAAGGGCGCCGAGGCCGCGGCCGTACTGGCGCTCGCCCGCTACACCATCCGCGCGGTGGCGATGTGTGAGACCTGCCCCTCCGCCATCCTCGCCGGCCTCAATGAGGCCATGTTGCGCCAGAGGCGCGAACGTGACGAACACACGTTCTGCACCGTGGCCTACGCGCGGCTGGAGAAGGAGAAAGACGCGGAGCGTAGCGTCGCGGAGCGCGGTACCAGGGTCACTATTTGCCGTGGCGGGCACCCGGCGCCCGTCCTGCTGGAGGCCGACGGTAGCGTACGCAGGATCGGGGAGCCCGGACGCGCCATCGGCGTGTTCGAGGACCCTCAGCTCACCGCACAAGAGACTCGTCTCGCTCCCGGTGACACACTGGTGTTCTACACTGATGGTGTGATCGAAGCTCGCGCCCCGGACGGCTCCTTCTTTGGTGAAGATCGTCTCCTGTGTCTCCTTAGCTCCTGCTCCGGTCTCGATGCCTCCACCATCGCCGGTCGCATCGAGAGCGCCGTACTCGACTTCCAGGAGAACGGCTCCCGCGACGACGTAGCCATACTGGTGCTGAGGGTGCCTCTATAAGCGCTCGGCTTCTTTGTCTTTGCCGAAAGCTGAGCGCTTTCTAAGCGCGGCGAGGATGAGGAGGCTGAGGGCTGACAGGGCTGCCGCGGCCAGTTGGATCATCCAGATGATCTCCGGTAGTTGGGCGTCCAGGAGGAGGCCGGCTGCTATGGGGCTTATTCCGTAACCCGCGCCGAAGCAGCACCCGAAGAGGGCCAGGTAAGTGCCGCGCCGCTCCACTGGGGCGAGGTCGGCGGCCAGGGAAGCGCCGGCTACCTCCAGAATCATCTCGGCTAGCGTAAAGAAACCGGCGAACGCGACGAGGATGCCCAAGAAAGACTCCGTGACAAGGAGTGTCACCGAGGAGGCCGCGAAGAGCGCCGCCGCGATCGCGAGCGCCGCGACCTTGGAACGCCCGTCCAGTAGGTAGGCTACCGGAAGCTGGAGAAGTATCACCATCAGGCCGTTGCCGGCGAGGAAGAGACCGACGTAGGCATCCGGCACTTGCAGGAAGTTGCTGGCATAGATCGGCAGAGCCTGCCAGTCTTGCGTGAAGACATAGTACATGAGGAACCCGGCCACGAGCAGGGCCACGAACGGCCCGTCCGCGAGCGCGGCCCGGAGCTTCGAGAGAGGGACCGCTGAAGAGGGCCGCTCCTCTACTTCTGGCAGCGACTCGCGTACGAGCAGGGCTACGGAGACCGCAACGGCGAGCGTGAGGGCGGCGGTCCCGGCGAACATGGCCCGGTATGTCGTGCCAGAGCCCCCGGCAGAGGCGGCGACGAGACCCGCCACCGCGGGGCCGAGCGCCCAGCCGACGTTCCCACCGACTCTCACCAGACCGTAAGCCCGGGCCCTCAGGCGCTCGTGCGTAACGTCGGCGACCATGGCGTTGCGGGCGGCGTCGAAGGAGGACGAGCCTAGCAGGCCCGCTGCTACGGAGACTACGAGGTATCCTCCTATGCCCTCGACGAACGCGAAGCCGAGGAATGTGGCCGCGCTCCCGGAGAGAGCCGCTAGCATGACAGGCCTGCGTCCGTAGCGGTCGGTGAGGGGACCGGATATCAGACCGGAGACCACGCTTCCGGCGGCCAGGGATGCCAGACCCAGACCGACGAGGGAGAGCGAAATGCCGACGACGTTGTGGAAGTAGATCGTGGAGAACGGATAGTAAAGCCCCTGTCCGAACCGGAATACCAACATCGCCCCGAGCAAGAACCAGACCCGTCGATCGAACCTGCCCAACCTCGCGCGCACCTCTTTCACCCGACAATAATACCCGAGACCGGATGCCCCGGGAAGCTGTAAGGTTCTGGTACCGTAGACGCCGGAAGGAGAGAGCTATGCACCGCGATGGCGTAGACCTCCCGTGTGCGCTAAGTAGCCTTGCGGTCGCCCTCAGAGAGCGACGTGTCTCTCCCCGGTCGAGGTGGTCCGGGCGGTGTTGGAGCGCGTCGAGTAGCGGGACGGGGAACTGCACGCTTTTGTAACCGTGCTGGCGGAAGAGGCGTTGGACGCGGTGGCGCGGGCGGAGAAGGAGATCGTGGCCGGTAAGTATAAAAGGCCACTCCACGGCGTACCGCTAGGGCTGAAGGAAATTATCTACACCAAAGGCGTCCGTACCACGATGGCTCCGCCTTCTTCGAGGACTTCCTGCCGGAGCACGGTGGTGCGGAGGCTCGGGGATGCGGGAGCGGTAGTTGTAGGCAACGCGAACACGCACGAGCTCGCGTACGGGCCGACGGGGGACCGTTCTTATTTCGCGCCGTTGAGAAACTCCCCGTTGTGTAATGGTTACTTTGCCGCAGGCGGATCTCCCGAAAGACCAGAAGATTATGAGTACTACCTACCGCTACAACGGCAACCGGGTAGGCGTCTACGCCGAGGCGCTGCGAGGCGGCGAGGTCCGCCGGAGACCGCCTCGTGCTCGTGTAAAGCGGTTTAGGAAAGGTCGGTCCTTGCAGCGATCAGCAGTTGGCTTTTTGTTGTTGCTGATGGCACATCTCGTAAGGAGGTTCAGCCGTGAGGAGGCTCAACTTTCCCGCGAGATGTCGTAGTAGTTGTCGTTGGGGACTTTCGCGTCTTGCGTTCTATTAACAGGCGGATCGGCGATGAAGGCTTGAATGGTAGCCTTGCCGTGACGGACGTGGACCCACAGCCAGATCAGGAGTCCGCCGATAACCATAGCGGTGAGGCCCAGCAGGCCGGCTTCGGGACCGAAGAGGCCGCCGGTGAGTGAGGCTGGTCCGCCCTGATCTATGGAGACGAATGTCGCGCCTATGGGCTCCAGGCCGCTGACCGGGAAGCCGAAGACGTTACCCTGAAAGAAGTTCCAAGTTATGTGCAGCCCTATCGGGATCGCGAGCCGCCCGGTCAGGACGTAACCGGCTCCCAGGAGCAGACCCGCGAAAGAGATGTTGATCGTACTAATAACGGTCGTGCCCGGGTTTGCCAGGTGGAGCAGACCGAAGAGGAAAGAGGAGATAACCCACGCGATCAAGACCGCGCCCCGCGCCCCGAGACCTGGATAGTTGAGTCCCTCGGCTATGTTGGTGAGCAGGTAGCCGCGGGTGAACAGCTCCTCGGCGATCCCCACACACAGGAACGTCACGAGTGGAGAGAGAATGGCGAGGACGAAAGGTCCTCCGCCGATAGTGTCGAACGTCCCGGTAATGGTGATCCAACCAGCCGCAAGCTCGACGAGGAAGATCCCCACCATTAGCAGGGCCCCCAGAGCCAATCCGAAGCACAGGTCTAACCACCAGGCCCGGTCCAGCCGCAGCCCGAAGCCAGAGAGCGGCCGGCGATCGAAGAAGCGCCCCGCGAGCCACACGCTAACGACGATCGCGACGAGCGACGCCGCGCTGCTGACCGCCCAGAAGGCTGGCGACATGGTCATGTCGTCCGCTGCTCCGTCCCCAAGTAGCTCCCCGGAAGAGAGGGCAAACGCCACGAACACAAGGTTCCCCAGCAGCGCCCCTACGGCCAGGTACAGCACGATCTGGAAGAACAGGCGCCAGAAGGCTCGCAAACGCTTCTCCCGCGCGTTCCGAAACAGGCTCAGCACAAGCTCACCAGACCTTTCTGATCCGCGAAGTCGCCACGGGCAGGGTTCGAGGCTTTCTCCAGGACCCTACACCGCTGCGTGCTATCTCTATGCCTGCTCTACTCATAGTCGGCACGGACAATCGCCTCTTCGAGCCGCTCGCGAGCCTCAGTGAACAGGGGCCTACCGTGGGTCATTACCACGGTGCCGAAATCTTCCTTGAGGAGCTTTCTGGCCGAGTGCTTGGCCAGTGGGGGGTCCGTGCAGACGAACTTGGCACCACCGACCCTTATCCTGCGTACCAACGCGCCGAACGCGTCGCCCGTGAATAGGAAGCCATCTGTGTCGCGCAGGAGCGATGTGTGACCAAGGGTATGGCCGGGTGTGAAGATTGTACGGAACCCCGATACCAGGTCTCCCTCGTGCAGCACCCTCCCCACCGGGATTCCGGGTGCCCTGGCATTACGGGCCAGGAAGCGGGGGATCGGGTGGCTGAACTGGTCCATCTCGCGTCTGCCCGAGACGACCTCTGCCTCATGCTTTGACGCTCCGATCTCCGCCTCCGGCGCCCACTCCAATAGACCTCGCAGCCCGCCGACATGATCGTCGTGCTGGTGCGTCAGGAAGATGCGTTTGAGGTCCTCTGGCCCGGAGCCGAGTGCCGTTATAGCGTCCCGGATACGCCCCACGCTGCTTGCCATGCCGGTATCCACCAGCGTCCACCCGTCCTCGCTCTCCAGGAGCAGCACCGAGATCGTATTCGGAAGCCCGACCGCGTTCACCCGGTATACTCCTGACGCGATCCGCTCCGGCGTCTTTGCTCTTGCCAAAAGGTTCTCCTTCCCGGCTCGTTACAGAATAAGGGTACCATTGCTCTCCAGGGCTATAGTCTCCACGCGTCTCTGATAAAACTGTTGTTGGTAGAGCTTATAAGTTCGGGCAGAGCAGAGCGCGGGAAAGAGAGAGCGTATGTCCACGGTTATCGGGGTTCCGAAAGAAGTCAAGGACAACGAGCGTCGGGTCTCGATACAGCCGGACGGGGTCACGGAGATGGTGCATCACGGTCACGAGGTGGTCGTCGAGAAGGGGGCCGGGGTAGGGGCCGGCTTCGAGGACGAGGAGTACGAATCGTGCGGAGCTCGCCTCGTAGCGAGCGCAGGCGAGGTCTTCGAGGCGGCGGGCTTGATCGTCAAGGTCAAGGAGCCCGTGCCGGAGGAGTACGAGCGCTTCCGCCAGGGCCAGCAACTCTTCACCTACCTGCACCTCGCCGCCGACAAGGAACTCACCGAGTTCCTCATGCAGCAGAAGATCGACTCCATCGCCTACGAGACCGTCGAAACCTCCGACGGCCTCTTGCCCCTCCTCACTCCAATGAGCGAGGTCGCCGGGAGGATGGCGGTGCAGGCGGCGGCGCACTACCTGGAGAGCCCACAAGGGGGAGCGGGACTACTGCTCGGTGGCGTTCCGGGGACGCCAGCGGCGCGCGTCACCATCATCGGGGGTGGCGTAGTCGGGACGGAGGCCGCCAAGATAGCCCTGGGCATGCGAGCCATCGTGAGCGTATTGGATACCAGCCCGAAGCGTCTCGCATATCTCTCCGACATCTTCGAGGGCCGGGCAGACCTCGTGATCCCAAACAGAGCCAGGACGGCCGCCTATGTGAGAGGTGCGGACGTGGTAATCGGCGCGGTCCTCGTGGCCGGGGCGAAGGCACCGAAGATAGTTACGCGCGAGATGGTTGCAAGCATGCGTCCTGGGAGCGTGGTCGTGGACGTCGCCGTGGATCAGGGCGGGTGCATCGAGACGAGCCGGCCGACGACCCACTCGGACCCGACCTACGTCGAGGAGGGCGTGGTCCACTACTGCGTGGCGAACATTCCCGGTGCGGTCGCCCGCACCTCCACGCTTGCCCTGACCAGCGTAACGCTCCCATACCTCGTCAAGATCGCTGACGAAGGTATAGAGGGTGCGGCGCGGGTAGACCAGGCGCTCGCCAAGGGTCTCTCGACACTGCGGGGAAGCCTCGTCTCCGAGCCCGTCGCCGAGGCGCACGGCCTGACCCACGAGTCTCTGGAGAAGATCTTTGGTTAGCGAAGCGTGGATAAGGAGCTGGAATGTTTGATGACTTGCGGGGGCCGGAGGGGTATGTCGCGTTGGGGCGTATGGAGGGCGATGTCCCTGGCTACCTTTCCTACGGCGCCGATGAGGGTGAGGTAGTGTGTCTCTTCGAGAGCGCGATAGAGGCCGAACAATTTTATATGCACTGGCGGGCCAGGATCCCCGGCGAAGGCTGGGGTGCGGTACTGCTGGAGACCGATGACCTCGTAAAGATGCTGGGGAACTTCGATCTCGTCTCCGTCAACCCTCAACCTATCCCCGGTGCGACCGAACATCTCTACACCGTCGAGGACTTCGTGCGCACGTTGCTGGACGCCCAACCGTAGACGTAGAGATGGAGTGGGAATCTAGAACACAACGTTCCTACATCTCCCGACGAGCGGAGATGAAGATCTTCGAGGAATTACGCTACCTGTACTACTTCCGGTCGACCAAACTCGACGGACTGTTATTCGATAGGTAAGCTAAATTATCTATTTATCGCCATCCTTATTCCCTGCCCGTTTATGGTGTCAACTCTCACTTTCGTGGTGTACTTTTGTGTCAGGCTGTAATCGCTGGACCTTACTTCTTGATCAACTTACGTAGCCTCTCCAATTTACCCTGTAACTTCTTCGCTTTGCTTGGCCTGGTCTTCTTCAACTCCTTAATCTCGTCGGACCATGAATCTAGGGCTGCGTCTACCGTTGGATGCTGACCAAGGTGGATGACTTCCTGCTTGACCTTGCCACCTTCACGATACGACCGTACAGCTTGATAGTAGATGCCGTACTGCTCACCGTACCGCTCGATCTTGACCGCTCTTATGTAGACGATGCTCCTCTCTGTAGTATTTATTGTTGATACTACAGTAGTAACCACTGCTGTTAGGGATCGTAGCCGGATACTCCTGAGTTGGGTGTTGGCCCATACCACTCTCCTATAAAACCGTAGGAGCGGTACGAACTGAGCAGGAGCGAAGAGAGGGAGTGTATTGGTAGGGAGTAAAGAAATCCTCTTTGGATGTCTCTACCTTCTCATGGCCCTCGAAAGTGCCAGCCCCTGACGAGTAGAGACCTTACCGAAGAATCGTCGATTGCTGCATTACGTCTGTAACCAGCGATACACATCCGGGCTGACAATTCATTGCTTGCCCCTGGTCTTGCATCTGGAGCCACTGGCCCGCGACCTCTGAGTCTTGAGCCCTCACGCTTTCTTGCATCTCCTGCAACCTCTCGGCTTCCGGGAACCCTGCCTCTATAATGGCTGTCTCCGGTTCGTCGAGGAGCCTCTGCTTCCACTTGGGGTCGCTTGCGGCTTTATCGAGCACCTCCTCCATCAGGTCCCGATTCAGTTGCCGGATCTGCTCCGGCGCTGTCGGGGGCACGCTGTCGTCCATCTCCTTATCTCCTTTCCTGGAGTGTCTTGCCCTTTTTTGACAATACCGGAGATCCGGCGGTACCGCTATCAAATGCGCAACATTTGATAGGGATATTCCTCGAAGAGTTCGATAGGAGAGGTGGTGAAGCGCTACCGGTAAGTGGAGGCTACTACGAGGCCGTAAAGCTTGCTTATTTAGCTGCGACCGCACCCCTGCATGGGGTTCTTTAACTCTTCGGGCGTGAGCACCTGAGCCTGGCTGCGAAGGATCATCCGGTGACAGTTGGAGCAGGAAACAGACGAGGAGCAATCACTTCTACAGGAAGAAGAATCTTGAGTAGCTTCAAGCGACTGATCGAAGGGTAACTAGAGCAGCAGGAGAACCTAACCGGGAATTTTGATTGGTTGGTGCAAGCAAAACGGAACAGGCACCAGAGGCGTATGAGGGGTACAAGAAAGCGTTGGGCTCGGATAAAGAAGGCTGAGGCTTTTGAAGAAAGAGTCAGCCTACATCAGGAAGATAAAGTACTAGCTTCTGGAGTCGAACTTCCAATACATACACGAAAGAAGAAAGAGGGCCAGCGTTTCTACTCCCTGGCCCTCTTTCTTCTTCCTAGGGGATGGTCCGTTTCGTTAGGAAAGCTCAGGTAAGGTTTCCGTAAAGTTCGTCCAGCAGTTCTCTTAACTCACTCATAGCCAACAACCCACTAAACAACCCATAATCAATGTACAACTCGTTTTTGGTGAGCGTCTGCACTTGGCCCTCCTTTCCTCAACCTTTCCCTTGGGGAGTTGTACCCCCTAGCACAAGCATTAAACCTTGGAGAGCATTACCTCACTACCGAAAACCGGTAGTGATTGGGAAGGGGTTCCTGGTGCCCTTGAAGAGGAGTATGAGAGTAAATGGGAAAGGAGTATCAAAGGCACCAGGATGTTAACGGTTGGGTTTGACCCGCTTTCGCGGTTCTTCCTAGCTTTCGGTGAAGAGATGCGCCAAGCTGGCAGCCGAGAAGATCCGTTAGATTGTCGAGGTTGCCTATGTCGGACTCCCGCACCGTCCTGCCTGGCCCCAAGCTGCTGAACCTAATCGGCGTTCGTGCAGACGAAAACACCATCACCCTCGCCGCGAGGACCTCATCCCGCGTGGCTCGTTGCCCTGTATGCGGGAAGCAATCCGGCAGGGTCCACTCCCGGTATACGAGGACATTGGCGGACCTGCCCTGGCAGGGAATCCCGGTTACAGTGTCCCTGTCCGTCCGAAGGTTCTTCTGCGACGAGGCTTCTTGCCAGAGAGCGATCTTCACGGAGCGTTTGCCGGGCGTCGCCGCGCACTACGGGCGCAGGACCGAGCGGCTCGAGAGCTGGTTCACGCACGTCTCCTTCGCCCTCGGAGGTGAAGCGGGATCTCGTCTCTTGAAAGACCTCGGAGTGGTCGTCTCCGGAGATACCCTGTTGAACCACATCCGTTCGCTGCCTCTTGAAGATCGCGGGACCCCAAGAGTCTTGAGCGTGGACGACTTCGCTTTGCGCAGGGGGACACGTTACGGAACCGTTCTGGTGGATCTGGAGCGCCACGCGCTGGTGGACCTCCTAGCCGACAGGAGCGCGGACAGCTTCGCCCGGTGGCTCATGGAGCATCCGGGGGTGGAAGTGGTGAGCCGGGACCGCGGCGGCGAGTACGCAGAGGCCGCAAGAAGAGCCGCATCCGATGCCGTGCAGGTCGCGGACCGCTTCCACCTCTTGAAGAACCTGAGGGACGTTGTCCTTCGGGTGTTCAGGCAGCACGCTGGGATTCTGGACCTTGTTCCGTCCCCGGCGACCCATCTCCAGAGGCTGACGAACCTTCGTTTGGATCGCAGAGCCTCCAAGGAGCGCACGACAGAGCAGACGCGGAACCTCTTCGAGTCCATCCACGCACTCTCAAGGAGAGGTATGAATAATGCCCAGGTGGCCAGAGAGCTTGGTATACACCGCCACACGGTCGAGAAGCACCTGGCTTTCAAGGCTCCGCCCGTGAGACGCCACTTCACGAAGAAGGTCAGCGCCCTGGCACCTTACGAGGACTACATCCTCAAGCGCTGGAAGCAGGGGTGCCGCAACGCCACTCGGATCTGGAAGGAGATAAGAGAGCAGGGCTATCCCGGCGCCTACCAGAACGTCGTTCGCATCACTCGGTACCTCAAAGAGCGGGAGGTCTCGGGGAAGCTCATGCCGGACTCTGTGCCGGGCATCTCGGCGAGCCAAGCGGCGGGGGTTCTCGTGAAGAGATCGGAGAACCGCTCCGACGAAGAGACGAAGACGATCCGTAGGCTAAAGAAGATACACCGGACCACGGAGCGGTGCTGCTCTCTGTTCGAGGAGTTCGCCGAGATGCTCAGAGACAAGGGACCAAAACGCAAAGAGCAGGCTCGGGAACGACTGGAGGCCTGGGCCAGAGAGGCGAAAGCGTCCGGCGTCACCGAGCTGAAGACCTTCGCCGTCAAGCTACTTCAGGATATGGAAGCCGTCGTGGCCGCGATGATCCTGCCTTACAGCCAAGGGCAAACCGAGGGCCAGGTGAACAAGCTCAAGCTCATAAAGCGCTCGATGTACGGCCGCGGAAAGTTCGACTTGCTGCGCCAGCGCGTCCTTTACGCGGCGAGCTGAAAGCCGCATGCCCGGGTTGCAGAAGGGCCCGGCTCATTTCACCAGATTCTCGGAAGAACCGCGAAAGCGGGTCAATGCCAATACCCCTTATAAGGGAGTCCTATCCTATCTGCCCCAGCGGAGCTGGTCGAATCACGCATGTTCGAGTGCCGAACAGCCAAA
>CADCVE010000081.1 GCA_902806065.1 uncultured Rubrobacteraceae bacterium
AACGTCCTCGAGATCGGCCAGCTCGAAGACTTGGCCCCGGTCGGCCAGCTCCTCGCGCCACTGCCACGCCTGAGAGCGGAGGCGTAGCGGACTCGTCTCGCAGCACCGCTTGAAGAAGGCGCGCCAAGCCGGCTCGGCTTTAAGGAGGTCTACGACAGCGGTGCGAGCCTTCATTCCGCACCTTCTTCGTCGGCGTAGAAGAGGTCTCGTACTGCTGCGAGGTCCTCTTCGAGGTCATCGTCAGACGCGGCGAGTGCGTTTCGCCGGTCTCGGAGTTCTTCAACCGTTGCCGATTCACCAGCCTTTAAATCGAAGGAGACAGGAACCTCCTCTTTGATGTGAGTTTGTGAGTTATTTGAGTTTGTTTCCGGCTCCTCTACCTTTTTATTCTCTGTACTACTTGTGTTATATGCTTGTTTTTTACCCGCGCTGGGGTTATATAGACTCACAAGACTCACAAACTCACACTGGATAGAGCCCTTTTCGAGCTTCCACTGAACCGCTCTGCGAAACTCGCCAGCCTTGACGACACGCAGCCCATCCTCCCCGTAATGAGTGCCCGCCCTTTTTGAGAGAGCATTGCCTAGCTTGCGAGAAAAGGTTCCTTGAGATTTGTCGAAAGCCTCGGCTAGGTCTGGAGGTAAGGCGGCGCGGAATTTGTCGGAGTCTTTGATCTTCTGCATAAGAGCTGCAACCGTGATGGGTTCTGCTCCGCACATCTCCAACCAGCTGACGAGGAAGCCTTCCCATTCCCTATTCCCCTCGTCAGCCTTCTCATAGAGCGCCTCCAGGTTGCCGAGAAAACCAGGTATGCAGGCGTACGCGACGATGCCTCCAACTGTCTCTGCCCAAGCCTCGAAGCTGCCTAGCCGGGGTACTCCGTCGGCCTTAGGCTTTCCGGCCACAAACCACGCCCGGGCAATAGTGAGCAACGCGTGGACGAGACTTCCGCGGTTCTTAGACACCCATGAGAGGAGATCGGGATGTCTAAATCCCTCTCGCTGCCAAGGCCTAGTCTTTTTTGCGTCGAGTCGAATCCAATAGCACCGCCGCGGGAGATCGCCGCGGAGGATGATGTTGTTGCCGGTTGCCAGCCAGGTCGCGCGCTGGCTCAGGGTGATACTCTCCGAGCGCCCCAGCACTCGGTCGGTCCAGGTTCGGGCCGTAATTGCCCGCGCGAGGCTCGGAGCGTAGAGCGGACCCTCCACGTTGTCTACCGTGATCATGGTTCCACCACCCGAGAGCTTGGCTGTGATCTGCTTGCGCCACTCTTCATCATCGCGGGGAGCACCAAGCATCTCCGCTCCCCGTCCGGAGGCGATTAGCGCGACGGTCTCTGCCAGGAGAGAGCCGCCGGTACCAGCTTGGGGCTTGTCAATCAGCGCCATAGGTACCGGGCCATCTACGGCTTGCCGAACCAGAGGCGTGAGGATGAGCCCTAACGTGTTTGCCGCCGAGGAAGCGTCCTCGTACGGGAACTCGCCTATCGCCTCGTCCACGAGGCGTATAGCCTGCTCTATGTCCGAGCGTTCAGGCTTCTCCGGTATCTTCGGTAGCTCGAATCCCTTCACCGGCTTGTAAAACAGGCGAGTCCGGGAGTCGTACCCGGGCGTGTCGAATATTGTGCCGTCCGGTCTAAGGATAGGGGATTCCACTACGGCCTCCAGCGCGGGCAGGCCCCAACCTCCGAGCGCTTGCAGGTCTTTGACCACGACTTCCGGTGGGTTAACTTTGGTCTCCCCGTTGTCTGTGATCCGCACGAAATCCGCTACTCGAGCCAATCGGCCGCGGGCGTGACTGTCTTCCATAACTTGAATCTGTGGAACACCGTTCTCGTCCTCGCGCACTCTCACCAAGGCGCCAGACCTCACGAAGACTTCTGGAGGGTTGTTACGCTCTACCAGCGCCGCGAGCGCGTCGGATGTCACATCCCGCAGGTGACGGTTGTTCACTCGGATTGTGCGGAGGGGGCTCTCTTCTTCCGGCGTCCATTCTGGCGTATCCTCAACAAGTTGGAGCAGTTCCTCGACAGTGCCGCCGTGCTTCTCTCGCCAGTCCCGATAATCCTCGCCGTGCTTCTCTCGCCATTCCAGCCGAGGCAGGCGCACAATCTTTACGCTAGAAGCTTTGCCGCAGAGCGAGGCGGCTACCTGCTCGGCGTGCTTTATCCCCTTCGGGTCCTCGTCCGGGACTATGACTACAGGACGCTCGTGTAGGGTCCCTGAGAAATCCTCGGACCACTTGAGAGCGCCGCCGGGGTTCGTGGTGGATAGTAGTCCGTCCTCCTCACCCTGGTGTACGTCCTCCTCGCCCTCGAAGGCGAACACCTGCTCGCCTTGATCAGCGGCCAGTAGCTTCGGGAGACGGTACAGGACCCGTCGCACGTCCTTGACGTCCCATACCCAACCCCCGCGGCCGTTGGGCCGCCGTTGAGGGAAGTTCTTGGGCTCCTTCCTCACCACTTGAAACAGGAGCTCATCCTGCTCGTCGGTATAGTCATACTCTGCGACCGTTCGCCCGAGGGAGCGGGTGTCGCCCTTGCCGTTCTTACGCGGCTCCCTCGGTAGGCTCTCCGCCCCGGGTGGGACCGGGTCGTGGCGCACACCACACTTGCAATCACCGGTTAGCTTGTGGACAAAGGCGCTCGTCTTATCGTTGAATGGTGAGGCTCCGGCGTGCTCCTCGCGGGAGCAATGAGCCCATTTCCCATCTTCCGAGATAAACCCGGTACACCGCTCTCCGATACCGCGAGGCCTTCTCTCGTCTCCGCCGCAGATCGGGCACGGTTTGGAGGGGGAGAACCTTTGCTCCGGCCGGACCCCGGAAGTCGCCCCGCTCATAGGGCGATCTCGCTATCGTGCTGAGGGACAACCTTTGGTATCATTGATTAACTCCTTTGGGAAGAGGGGTTACTGATTTGGCCGGGCGAGCACCCGGCCTTTCTTCTGTCCGAAACTCTACTTACGTTAAGCATGACTCTTTCTGGCGGTCTCTACGGGTGATGCGCTGACCTGCTCTAATACGACGCCATCTACGATTGACTCGAATTTGAATCCTGTAATCGATTGCTCAACCGCCAGCTTGTATAGCCCGACTAGCCGCTCCAATTCCTCCCTGAGTCGTTTTACTTGTTTGGCGTCCGCCTTGCCTGTGTGATCGAGGCCGCCCAATATGCCTTGCGATTCGGCGTTCTCCAGTACGCCCTTGATAGCGAAACTGATCTCCATTGCACGGTGTTCCGCCAAACCGCCTTGCTGTAGCTCTTCAGCCCACTTTATACGGAGCCTAGTCGCCACTATGGTTAGCCCCGTGATCGTGGCGCGCCGCCGCTCCCAATCCTCAACTTCCAGAATTTCAGGCGACGGCGCGGGTGTTTTTGGGGCGGGCTCTTCCTCCATCATCAAAGCCGACACATCTATGTCTAGTGCCCCCGCCAGCTTGCGGACGTTGCCCGGGCGCGCTCCTGCCCCAGCTTCGTAACCCGCTATGCTTCGTGCGCCGACGTTGGCTTTCTCCGCAAGCTCTTCTTGGGTTAGCGCTCGCCTCTCGCGCCAGTAGCGGAGGTTAGGTATCAGCACTAAACGCTCCTTTCGTGGTTGCCTCGAAAAACATTGTAAATTAAACGCAAGATACTTGCAACCTATCAGCAAATTTGGGATAATTCCCTTAGAGGCTGTGTGAGAAGCTCAACCCGGCTCCAATCGGTGGACCATCAAGTTGATCATCGCAATCAGGATGATCGCCTCCTCACTCTCCGGCCGCTCCTCGTAGTCCTTGCTCAACCGCCGGTATCGTCCCAGCCATCCCAGTGTTCGCTCCACCACCCATCGTCGGGGAAGCACCGCGAACCCTTTCTGATCCTTCGGACGCTTGACGATCTCTAGCGCCCACGAGAACCTCTTTGTCCATTCGACGAGCCTTCCCCCGTATGCCGCATCCGCCCAAATCAGCTTCAAGCGAGGGAAACGACCCGCCAGCCGCCCGAGCACCAGCTTCGCTCCGTCGCGGTCTTGGATGTTCCCCGCGTGAACCACCACCGCGAGGATGAGTCCCACGGCGTCCACGACTACGTGGCGCTTGCGACCCTTGGTCCGCTTGCCCGCGTCATACCCCCGAGGCCCCCTTTTTCGGTGGTCTTGACGCTTTGGGCATCGATGAAGTTGGCCGCGCTCGGGGTAGCTTCGCGCCCCTCTTTTTCGGTCCTGACCTGCTCGCGCAGGGTGTCGTGAACAGTCTCCCAGGTGCCGTCGAGGCGCCAATAGCGGCGATAGTAATAGTGACCGTGCCCCAGGGCGGGAACTCGTTAGGGATGTTCCTCCACTGGCAGCCGGTTCGAGTCAAGTAGAGCACGGCGTTGAGGACCTCTCGAACGTTCACCGTGCGTCGACGACCGCCGGGCATGGCCGGAGGGATCAAGGGAGCAATACGAGACCATTGAGCATCGGTAAGGTCGGTTGGGTAAGGTTTCCTGATCATCCTCTCGTCCTGCCCACCATCCTACCTTCTCACACAGGCTCTAAGGCCGGGGCCTCGCTACGCGCGGGGCTCCGGTTCTTCTTCGTGTAGCCGCCCTCCGATGTTGCAGGAGTCGTAACGGATCCGGGCCTTTCCCGGTCCAATAATTCATAGCGGGTGAGGCACCCCGCCGAATAGGAAGGAGAAGGAGGTGCGAATTAATTGATAGTGTTCCTCATCAACGCGATTCTTGGGGTGGTCCTCCTCTTCCTAACGAACCTCGTCCTTGCCGACGACATTCCTATCAACATAATCACCATACTCATCTGCGCCATCGGTGGGGTGATTGGTTGGGTAGTCATCCTCATACTCCACCTCTTGGGCGTGGCCTTCTAAGCAGTGCGCCGACCGGTTGCCAGCTGGGCCGGGGTCCTATTAGAGGGGATTCGGCCCTTTTTGCGTAACTATTGCCACTCCCCCTCTTGCCTCAGCCGTTGTTTCGATCTCTCTAGCTTCCGGCTGGCCCTTTGGATGACCTTGTCTTCGGGATAGCTGCGGAACCAGCTAACCACGCCTTCACTCACGGCCTTGATCTGATCCGGCGTTTGAGCAACATTGGCGGAAAACACGAGGTAGCGCCGTCTGCTTGTCTTGTTCACGTCGGCAAGCATACAGGGACCGAAGGACCCCGGCCTCCGATAGGCTCCGTCCCTTATTTCTTGCTACCGTGCATCCGTGAAAGGAATCGGACTAGCCCTGGTGTCGTTGATCCTTGTGGTCATGATCATAGGTTGGATGCTCTGGTTCTCCTTCCTCCGGGATAGATAACCCTCGGCGGGGTCCTTCGGGATTCCAGCCTATCTTTGTGCTGTGCCCCACGTTACAATGGATAAGGGAAGAGGATCTCGATCAAGGAGGAAGGTACATGCCGAACAATCTCGTGAGCCTACTAGTTGGGGCTATCGTTGTAGTCGTCCTAATCATCGTACTGTCACGTCTGCTTTAAGTAGATACACACATCAACGCGTAATACTTGGTGGACGCCTCATATCTCCGGTCGGTCCACGTACCCTCACCGGACCGGATGAACGTGGATTTCCGAGAACACGAATACGAATACGCGGGAGCTGGTAGCGCTCAACTTTCTGAATCTTTATCCGGACCCACTACATGTTGTGGTTAGCGGTTCACACTAAAGGGCCGTAGAGGATCGTATGTAGCATTCCGGGGGCCGCTTCATGCAGGATCGTGAATATGAGCTTCCGAGAAAACACCTTAGCGGCAACCCGGTGAATAGAGGCAACGGGGCAGCCACCAAGGTAGGCACAAGCTCTTCTCTGGGGCGCCAGGCTTCGCTGTGTGCAATGCTTTGTCTATGTAGATTCTTATGGAAAGGGGAAGCTATATGACATCTGCCGCTCTTATCCGGTGGTGCGGCTTGGCAGCAATACTGGGCGCGGCGCTGGTCATACTCGCTGATCTCATCGATCTGTTGACGGCAGACTTTGATGCAAGTCCCAGCGAAATCTTCACCTCGTTCGGCTTTTATCTTACTTCCGCACTCTTTCTGGTCGGCGGGCCGCTGGTGCTGTTGGGCTTGGTAGGTCTCTACGCTCGCCGACCAGAGGCTATGGGAGCCTTAGGGCTAATTGCTTTCCTGGGTGCCTTTTTCGGCGGGGTGTTAGCCCAGGGTGCCATCTGGGCTCAGTCCTTCTTCACCCCGGCCATTGCGATTGGTGCCCCCGAATTGTTAGAGGCAGAACCGCCAGGGGTGGTTATCTTCGGCGCCTTGTTGTCCTTCACGCTAGTTAACCTAGGATGGATTCTGTTCGGAGTGGCCGTTCTGCGGTCGGGGATTTACCCACGCGTGGCTGCTTTATTGCTCATAGCTGGCGCGGTGGGCGCCTTGTTGGTCAACATCCTGTCCGGAGGCAATCCCAGCAGGATATTGCTATACGTGGGCACAGCTTCCGATGTTCTCTTCTTTGGAGCGATAGCTTGGATGGGCTTCGTCCTTTTAGCGGGAAGGGGATCATCTGCAGAGCAGACCTCCCGCGTTAGGTGAGTTTCCGAGAAGACACCTTAGAAACTGTCCGAAAAGCCTCATGCGCGGGCCAATCTCCTCGCCATCAGCCGGCTCATCGCCACGTAGA
>CADCVE010000082.1 GCA_902806065.1 uncultured Rubrobacteraceae bacterium
TCCAGTCCATCAAGGATAAGCCGAGCGCGGCCAGTTTCGCGGCCGTCAAGAGGAGCGAGTCTAAGCGGACCGAGCACATCGCCGAGCACGATGCGCACCAGGCCAAAGCCCGCGCCGCCGATCTAGAGCACAAGCGGTTCGTTAAGCGGTTTGTCCACGACAAGCTACGGGTGCTTGGAAAGATACGCCTGGAGCTCTTGCAGGAAGTGTTGAAGGACGCCGGCGGCACGCCCTCCTACGCGCTCCCGGCCGCGAATAGCTTGGGGTGTACCGTCGAGCGGTTGCCGGAGTTTGGGGATCGAGAATTTGTCTTCGCGCCGCGAGAGTGGGCAGCATGACCTCTTACGCGGAGATGGAGCGCCAGGGCAAGGAAGCCCGCCGTCTCTATCTTGAGATACGGGCGTTGGGTTTAGAGGTTAGTGCAGAGGAGGATGATCGCGACGTCTTCGGCTACCGGTTGGAGTTGCGTGTACTGCCGTCCCTCTCGCCTGTTCACGCTGACCGACTGACACACCGCTTCGAGGAAGCGAAGCCCGACATGGTCCGCTTGCTGCGGGTTCCCGTCGTACCTGCGGAACTTGTGGACGAGGACATGGCGGCAGTATGGAAGGAGGGTAGCGAGGCGTGACAAGCCTACTGTTGATTTGGTCAGTGGCGAGTGCGGCCCTGGGCGTCCTGGCAATGGTGGTTGCCGTGCGAGAGCGTAGGAGGGGGTCTAGGTGGTGGCTGCTGCCGGGAATCTGCGGGGTACTGCTGGTAGCGAACAGCGTTCTGCGATTGGCGTGGTGGGTATGAGAAGCCGCAAGGACAGGGAGCGGGATAGGGCCGCGCGCAAGGAAGAAGACGAGCGACGCGCCGAAACGGACCGCCGCGGAGAGGAGCTCCGGGAAGCGTGGCGACAGCGTCACCCGGAGGAGGACCGGGGGCAACGCCAGGGGCGACCCAAGAAAGACGGCGCGACGTGATGGCGAGTCGGGATAACACGGCTCATATCGGAATGAGCCTGTAGACCGACCTATGGCTGGGAGTGAGGCAACCGCAAGGCATCCTCGAGATTCTGCCATCTACTCCGTCTCCACTCCTGGCCTGTCTTATCGGTGCCAAAAAAGCGGTGCAAGTGCAAAGGCGTTACACAAAAAGGTGAAGGGATGAGTTGGGAGCAACGCGAGGGCGGCGGTCGGTATTACACCCGGAGCCACAGAGAGGGAGGCCGTATCGTCCGGGAGTATGTCGGCACCGGACCCATAGCGGAGCTTGTGGCTCTCCAAGATGAGGCAGAGCGCAAACGCAGAGAAGAAGAAGCCCGAGTATGGCGAGAGGAGCGCGAGGACCTCGACGCCCTCGACGCGCAGGCTCGGGAGCTAGACGACCTCGCGGAGCTCCTCGCGCATGCCGCACTACTAGCCGCCGGATACAGACGACACAACCGAGGAGAATGGAGAAAACCGCGTGAGCGAAGTGGTTAGCCCACAAGATGAAATGTCGCCGGAGAAACGGCGCGGGCTCATAGCCGAGTTGAGGGAGTCCATCGCAAGGGCGCAAGACGGGGACGAAGAGGCGATAGCAAATATGGAAGCGTCCCTAGAACAAATCCCCTCGTTAGCGCGCAAGTTCGGCAGCTTAAACCTCCTCGTGGATCAAGGATTCACCGAGAGAGCTACAGGCTACGACCCGGTTAAGAAAAAGTCTCTCACGATAACGCTAAAGCAGATGCGCGAGGAGCTGGCCGGTCCTAACCCCTCTCCCCTGGAAACCCTCGGAGCGGAGCGGGTAGTGTCGTGCTGGTTGCAGCTCCACTACGCCGAACTCCTCTACGAATGCAACTTACCCAAAATAGTACTGACCGAGGACGATTACTACCAGAGGCGCCTCGACAGATTGCACAGGCGCTACCTGTCCGCCATGCGTTCACTGGCGCAGGTCCGCAAGCTATTGAAGCCAAAGGTAGCGCAAATCAACATCGGAGAGAAACAGCAAATCAACACCGGAGGAGCGCTCCAGACCACCCCTAACCCAGACGCAGGGCGGGCGCTGGGACAGTAAGTTCGCATGTTCGCATAATGCACCCACGAGGTTAGCGTCTCCCGGCTTGCGCCCGGTCGATTAGGGCAAGGTGGCCCTGGACGTAGGGAAGGACGTGGGGGTGACGATGGGTACGCTGCTGGATCGACGTCGGATGGAGGACTAAAACTCGCCGCTGAAGCCCGGCAGCAGCCGGAACTCAAACCCGGGAGTGGCGATCTCTATGAATTGCTCCAGGGTGTGACGATTAACCCCGCTGAAGTACGCGAACGGGTCGCCTTGCTCGTCTCCGGGTCTCTCGTGGGATAGCCCGCCCTCCTCAAGCATCTAGGGCAAAGTCCCGGCACTGGTGGAGCGTCCTTCTCCCGACAGGCCGTCAGCGTAGAAGCCTGGTATGTCCGGTAGTGCTCGCTTTAGCGCGGCCGTCAGGTGTCGGGCCTCTACTTCAAAGACTTGGCCACCCTCTGCGTAGTTCCGGCCAGGAAGAGGATTCCAACCTTGGCCGGTAGCCAGCGCTAAGAGCATCTCCCACTCCCGGTGTTGCAGCTGCATTCGGCCGCCCGCATCGTTATAAGCCTCGAACCCCACGTTCCGGTATGTTACCTGACGGGAGAGCGCATTGCCCCGGCCCTCTGGCCCTATCCGACCGGGGCTAAGGGCCACCGCGCTCCAAACTCGTATAACACCGCTGCGAGGATTACCCAGGACAGCCCGCGAGGGCACGGTTAGGGTAAGATGCCCGGCTATGGCAGACGACCAAACGCGCCCGAGCGATGATAGGTCGGCGCCCGAACCTCCGAATGTGCATATCCGCCGCCGGCTAACCGTATCAGAGGCCGCCGACAAGCTTGGGATCTCCGCTGAAGCTGTCCGCTCCAGAGTAAAGCGCGGTACCTTGCGAAGCACTAAGGAGGGCGGAACAGTCTACGTGCTCCTTCCAGCGCCGGTGACAGACGACCAAACGCGACCGGGCGAAGACCAAACCAAGGAGGAAACCGACCAGACGAACGACCAAACACCGCCCGAACATGACAGGGCGGGCGACCAGGTTGAGCTTGTCGAGTCTCTGCTAGACCAACTCGCCTATATGCGCGAGCAGCTCGCGGAGGAAAGGGAGGCCCGGAGGCGGGCGGATACCATCATGGCCCAGCTCTCTCAAGCCAATGCGGAACAAGCACGCACTATCCGTGCGTTAGATGCTCCACAGGATGCACGAGACGAGCCATACGGCCCCGAGACGGTCTCGGAGAGCGAGGCTGGTACGTCGGCCCCACCGGAGTGGGAGACGCCATCCTCACTCCCTGAACGTAGCTGGTGGCGTAGACTGTTTGGCATCGAATAGGGAGACAGCAGGTATGCAGAAACGAGACGCGGCGGATTTAGAAGAGTTACGCAAGATGGAGGATGTGCGGAATAGGTTACAAGGCTTGCAGCAGGTGGCGAGGTCCTACCAAGCCGGCCACAACATGAGAGAACGCCTTGAGTCGATGAATATAGGTCAGGTTCTAGAGATGGTGGAAAACGACATAACGACTCTTCGGAATACCCTCCTGCACCCCGGCGAGAGCTGATAAGTCCCGGAGACGCTCGCCCAGACCCCGGAGGGCAGACACCCCACCCGCCCGGGAGCAGGCGGAGACGGCAACCTCGCCGACGACTACACCAGGGCGGCGCAACTGGTGGCGGCGTTGGTTCGGGTTTGAGTAACAACTCCGCCAACCTGGATCGACCCCTACAACCGCCCCTAGCAACGCACTAGTAACACCGCTTGATACCGTCTGCCATGAGCAACCAGGGCGAGTATGTAATCGCTCGCCTCAACGTCCTGCAAAGGGGAGTAATCGAATCGCTGCTAAGACTACTCTTGACACTTGCGTTCTGCTCCGACATTAATGAAGTGTTAGTTGATTAATAACGGGGCAGAAAAACCGAAGATGTTGCACTTGGAGAAATAGATAGACCATGACACCTAATCCTCTCATCGGCACCTGGAGACTCATGTCTTGGGAGAACAGGAGTATCGATGGTCAAAAGATCAGCTATCCGCTCGGTAGGGACGCTGTAGGATACATCATGTACAGCCAGGACGGATACATGTCTGTGACTATCATGCGCCCCAATCGTGCGAAGTTTGCTGCAGGAGATCTTCTCGGGGGGAGCATAGAGGAGAAAGCGCAAGCCGCTGAGACCTACGTGTCCTACTGTGGCCGGTACGAATTCCGGGGAGACACGGTTATCCATCACGTGGAACTCAGCTCGTTTCCCAACTGGGTAGGCGTCGACCAGGAACGTCTGGTCAAACTCAAGGGGAACCGATTGACGTTGAGCACGCGTCCGATCCTGCTTGGGGGCATAGAACAGACCGCCCACCTGAACTGGGAGCGCGTCTGAATCCTTTGGCGTCCCGGGCACAAATTGAGGCGTGATAACCAGGGGACTTCCCACAGTACCGGTCCTATAGGTCTATGCAACGGGGGCTATGGGAAGCTAGCTGAGTATTACGCGTAATACTTGACCGCGGGACGCATTGCCGCTAAGGCGTTCTCGAAAAACCGGATTACTGTCCAGGAGGAGGAGGTGGTGGCGGTATTTCGAGACCGTATTTCTGACCGATCTCCACGATTCTTCCTACGTCCGGCTCGCCCTCGGGTGGAGATGATCCCTCGGGCGCAGGCTCGCCCGCCTCAAGAAAGAACTTCTCGAACCCGCCCGGACTAAGCACTGCTAGTACCCTGCTGGGTGACGTTCCCACGTTCTTGAAGGTGTGCAAGGCACCCCTTGGGACGTAGACGCACGAGCCTGCGCCTGCCGGGATAGTGTCCTCGCCGAGCAGGAACTCGACCTCACCCTCCAGCACATACAACGTTTCTTCTACTTGACTGTGTGTGTGCGGGGGCGGCCCCCCTTGGGGCGGGCTTATCTCCTCGGCCACGGAGTACACGCCGCCGGTGTCCTCGCTCGTCAACTTTACCGTGATCCGGTCCCCCACCAGCCACACTGATTCTCCCCCATCTTGGGGCACGTAAGCGCCGCGGTTGCCTTCTAGCATGGTCCTTACTCCTTCTCACCCTTCGCCTAACACGGGCATACTAAGCACATACTAGTCTGGCATGCCAGCCGGCGCCTTCCCCAAACCCGGCAACTGACCTGCCGAGAGTAGGGCTTCTCGAAAACTTGATTTCCGGCACGCGAGCTTCTCGGAGACCCACAGTGGCTAAGGCCTGAGAAAGGCCGGGGCTTTACACCCCGGATAGTAGTGTTTTAACTCGGTGGGGTTTCGTTCAAGATCATCCAATACATCCCTAGCTGCTGCACCGCCGCGTGGAACTCGAGGAAGTCCACTGGCTTACGCACACAGCTGTTTGCCCCGCGGATGTAGCTCTCCACGCAAGCCTGCTCCTCCGCGGAGGAGGTAAGGATCACCACCGGAAGTCGGCTCGTCCTCTCGTCGGACCTTATGCGCTCCAAGACCTCAAAACCGCTCATCTTCGGAAGCCCGAGGTCCAACAGAATCACCTGCGGCGTGACACGAGTGTCACGCCCTTCGTAAGCACCCGTGCCGAACAGGTAGTCTAGGGCTTGCTCCCCGTCGTGGGCGACCACCAACTCGTTGCAGAGGTTGTTCTTCTTGAGGACCCGGCGGGTCAGTTCCCGGTCGTCCGGGTCGTCCTCGACCAGCAAGATCGCTTCTTCCCTGATCACTGGGTCTTCTCCTCCTACCTACTCTTCTTCTCTCGAAATCGTCTCGCCATGAGAGAGGAGGGCCAGTGTGCTCATCCCCGGTCCTCTTTGTCAAGGGACAAGAGCAACATTAGCTAGAGAGCTTGCGCCTACTCTAGGTGGCTGCCCCGTTGTCTCTATTCACCCACCTTCCGAGAGCTTGTCTTCTCGGAAACCACATCATGATCTCCTTCTCCCTGATCAGGGGCATCTGTAGCCCCAACCCTCGCCGCTCGGGAGACGGCATCCTCGCGCCGCCCCTCTTAGGCTTCGCCTTCGCGATCGGAGGTTGGACTATAGGCCACCACGGGTTATCTTCGTTCCGTGGCTACTACTGCAAACAACGCTCGAGAACTGGCCAAGAAGGTACGCGAGATCATCTGCGAGGAGTGGCAAGTCGCAGAAGGCTCCCTTTACAGCGCCGTGATCTATCAACGGCTCCTGGAGGAGGGAGTAGAGGTCCCTGGCTACCAGATGAGCGCGGTTCTCAACGCCTTCAAGGTAGGAAGTCTGATAACGGCTTCGCTTCGCACCCAGCGCGAGGAGGAGGTCCGTGAGCACGGCGACTTCCTAATCACGAGCGTGCATTCTGAACTTTGCAACTCCTCCTGACGCTACCTTATTCACCGAGCTGCCTAGAAGAAGTCTTCTCGGAAGGTGGGATTCCGGTGTTACGCAGTCCCGGAAACTAGCTAGGGCTATAGGGAACGAGAAAGCCCCCGGCTTGTTTACCGAGGGCTTCTACAGATATTCGGTTTTGTCTACCTCACTCCACATATCTAACCACCACCCGAACCTCCTCGCTCAGTGGTTCATCTTTTGCCTCAGAGGATTT
>CADCVE010000083.1 GCA_902806065.1 uncultured Rubrobacteraceae bacterium
GAGGCAGGAGGCCCGCCCCTGAACGAGATGACCCCGGCCGAGGCTCGGAAGGCCCTGGCGGCAACGGTCGAGTCGGCGGGTGAGCCGGAGCAGGTCGGCAACATAACCAACCGCTCGATCCCGGGGCCTCTCGGCGACATCCCGATTCGCGTCTACACCCCGGAGGGCAGAGGCCCGTTCCCGGCGCTTGTTTACCTCCACGGGGGTGGCTGGGTGGCCGGCGATCTAGAGATGGTCGATCCCTCGTGCACCATGCTGACCAACTGGGCGGGAGCAGTAGTGATCTCGGTCAACTATCGCCTGGCGCCGGAGCACAAGTTCCCAGCTCCCGTCACCGACTGCTACGCGGCCACGCAGTGGGTGTCCAGCAACGCCGCCGAGCTTAACGTGGACCCGGAGCGGATCGCAGTTGGCGGGGACAGCGCCGGCGGCAACCTGGCGGCGGCGGTCTCGGTGGTAGCCCGCGATAGCGGCACGCCGGATCTAGCCTTCCAATTGCTCTTCTACCCGGTGACGAACCTGGACTACGAGACAAATTCGTACCGGGAGAACGGTGACGGCTACTTCCTCACCACCGACATGATGCGGTATTTTTGGGGCCACTACCTCGAGAGCGAGGACATCGGACGCGACATGCGCGCCTCCCCGCTGCTCATGGAGGACGCGAGTGGCTTGCCGCCCACCTTCGTGGTGACGGCGGAGTTCGATCCCTTGCGAGACGAAGGGGAGGCGTACGCCGAGCTCTTGCGAGAGGCCGGCAACGACGTAACGGTCAAACGCTACGATGGCCAGATCCACGGGTTCGTTACACGCTGCGGAATAATGGACAGAGGCAAGCAGGCTATCGAAGATGCGGCGGCGCAGATGCGCCTGGCCTTGGCTGCGAAGTCTTCCGCGTAAGCTGGG
The DNA here is from genome assembly GCA_902806065.1 of uncultured Rubrobacteraceae bacterium. Lineage (GTDB taxonomy): Bacteria > Actinomycetota > Rubrobacteria > Rubrobacterales > Rubrobacteraceae > Rubrobacter_F. Next base: position 907 of record CADCVE010000083.1, read on the forward strand.
CTTATCGAGGATTTCGGATGCGTGCAAGCACCTGTTCCCGCTATGAGTAGTCACGTAAGGCTCTTCGCCGAGCGGTGGAGACCCACGCAGCGGAGACCCTGCGTCCGGAATCGTATCGGATCGTCGCAGCTCGGAAACAGCCGGTTCTGGAGAGCGTCGGTGTAGAAACAAGGCGATCTGAACCACTATTAGGAGGAGGAAGCATGTCTAGTTTGCAGCAGAATACTCGGGAAACCGGCGCGGAGTCGGTCAGGGAGTTCGACGCGATCGTCGTCGGAGCCGGGTTTGCGGGGTTGTATCAGCTTCTCAGCCTGCGTGAGCTCGGGCTCTCGGCTCGGGTCTTGGAGGCTGGAGACGGGGTGGGCGGCACGTGGTATTGGAATCGCTACCCGGGCGCGCGTTGCGATTCGGAGAGCTACTATTATTCGTATTCGTTCTCGGACGAGCTTCAGCAGGAATGGGAGTGGACCGAGCGGTACCCCGAGCAGCCCGAGATCATGCGCTACCTCAATTACGTGGCCGACAAGTTCGATCTGCGCCCGGACATCCAACTCGAGACGCGTGTGACCGAGGCGCGCTTCGACGAGGACGCGAACCGGTGGGAGATCCGCACGGAAGGCGGAGAGCGCTTCTTCACGCAGTTCTTAATCACTGCGGTAGGTTGCCTATCCGCCGCGAACGTACCGGATATCAAGGGTCTCGAAAGCTTCGAGGGCGACTGGCACCACACCGGAGGGTGGCCGCACGAAGGCGTCGACTTCACCGGCAAGCGGGTCGGCGTCGTAGGTACGGGCTCGACCGGTATCCAAGCTATCCCGGCCATCGCCGAGCAGGCCGCTCACCTCACCGTTTTCCAGCGGACCGCGAATTACAGCGTTCCTGCGCGGAACGCTCCGATGGATCCGGAGTTCCAGGAAGAGGTTAAGGAGAACTACGGTGAGATCCGGCGCAAGCAGCGCGAGTCGATCAATGGCCACCCCTTTGATATTAACGAGCAGTCGGCCTTGGAAGTTCCGGAGGAGGAGCGTCAGGCTACGTACGAGGCGGCCTGGGAAACAGGGGGATTGCAGTTCAGGGCCGCATTTAGCGACTTGGTTGTCAATAAGGAGGCCAACGATACGGCCTCCGAGTTCATCCGCGACAAGATCCGAGATACGGTCGAGGATCCGGAGACCGCCGAGAAGCTGACGCCTTACGACCACCCATTCGCGTCGAAGCGCCCGCCGATCGACACCGGCTACTTCGAGACGTTCAACCGAGATAACGTCACCCTGGTAGACATCAAGAGCTCACCGATCGAAGAGATCACCCCGAAGGGTATCCGGACAACGGATGCGGAGTACGAGTTGGACAGCATCGTGTTCGCCACGGGCTTCGATGCCTTGACGGGTCCTTTGTTGAACCTCAACATCCGCGGCAAAGGTGGTTTGTCGCTCAAGGAGAAATGGTCCGACGGCCCGCGCATGTACCTCGGCCTCCAGACCGCCGGTTTCCCGAACATGTTTACCATTACCGGCCCCGGTAGCCCCTCCGTCCTCACCAACATGCCCACGAACATCGAGCAGCATGTCGAGTGGATCTCGGACTGCATCCAGTACATGCGCGAGCGTGGCCTCGATCACATCGAGGCGACCGTCGATGCGGAGGAAGCGTGGGTTGAGCACGTCAACGAGGCAGCCGACCGCACACTCCTTCCCTTAGCCAAGAGTTCTTGGTACCTCGGGGCAAACGTCCCCGGAAAGCCGCGCGTCTTCATGCCCTATGCCGGTGGTTTGGGGACCTACATACAAAAATGCGACCATGCCGCTGCGAAGGGCTACGAAGGATTCGATCTCACGTCTCGCGCCGTAGCGGCCGAGCGACAAGGATAGTTGTCCGAAAAAATCTGGTGCCGCGTCCGCTCTGACCAACCCGGAGCGGACGCTATCTTTCGCCGCCGTAACTCCGTGCGGTGACCGTGCCGGAGGCAGCAAACCTCGAGGTCGCCGCTACTCTTGGGTCGCGGCTCGCCCCCAAGCGATCGTCGAATTCCAGGTCTTCGTCTGTTGGAGCGCATCGGTCGGCCCCTACGTCGTTGCTTATGGGTAGAGTGGCAGCCGTCTCCAGGAGAAGGGCGCTCCAAATTTGCCGCCGCGCTTCTGCCCGCAATCTCCACGGAGCCTCTAGGCCGCAACCGCAGTGCCCAAACCACAGACGCTGAGATGCTACCGCTCTATCTAATCAACGGGTCCTCGAGGAATCCCAAATTGCGTCCCCGACCCTGACGGTGCCGCCGGAGACGATCCTTACCCGTAGTCCTCCCCTGTGAACCAGCGGCCGCATTACGCGCTTTTGGGTAAGCTTCTCTAGGTAGGTGCAGGGCTCGCAGATCCTTATGCCCTCGCACACGACCTCCCCCATCCGGAACCGCTTGCCGATCAGGCCGTTTAAGGAGACGGAGCGCGTCAAGACGTTGCGGCGACTTTCGGAAGGATCGAGGTGGATACCGGTCTCCCTCTCCAGCCCCTGCAGCTCCTCGGTCTCGATGAGCGTGATCTCCCTGCTCCCGTCCGCAAGCGGGCGATTGGAGTAGTATCCGGTGCCCTTGAGGTACCTGTCCCCCGCTAGTCCTTGCCCGGCGATGGCCTCCGCCTCCGACAGGAGTTGCATCGGCTTCCCTGCGGAGGAAGTTATGTAGATAGCCTCGACCGTGCCCGTGAACTTTCCTGTAGCTTTCGACTCTGGACTCACCGTTTTCCCTTCTTCGCCTCACCACAAGGATAGCTTACGAACCGACTTCGAGGATAGCCAGGTTTGGCACTCTTCGCCGCGCTACTCAGTCGGGATTGGGCAGGCCCCGGCTGAATCTCACGCAATTCTGCTGCTCCCAGGCAGTCTACGAGGCGAAGGTTAACCTTGGTCGGGATAATAGTGACCACCAGTGCTGCCGGCAGCTCGGGCCCTCTCGCCGTACGATTGTCGGCGTCTGCTCGAGACGGCGGCCTCCTTGAGATGGTCGAGTGCGAAGGAGCCGTCGAGCAGGTACCAGTACTCGTAGGCGCGGGGCCCCGAATCGAGCTAGGACAGGCCCTCACGCGGAAGGTCGCCGAGCTGCGGAAGCCCTCCGGGGCAGTCATCGCGAGGGGCTCGCGAAAGCCCATCAGGCTTCCCTCCTCGTAGGCCTCGTCGCAGACGTTGTCACGTGTCCTGTGCCAAGGGAGGTAGGCGAGCATTGCTTAGACCTCGACAGTCGAGGACGATCTCGTCTCCGGGTCGACCTTGAAAGCCCCAGTTGCGCATCGAGTCTCCACGATCGTCACCTCAAGGTCGAAGCGTGGAGCGCATGGGCGCTGGCAGATGCCGTGTTGTGCGGGCTGTTTCGAGCCACGGAGGGCCTACCAGATATCCTGGCCGCCCTTTGACGTTTTGCCGCTGCGGTTTGTCCCGGTGAAGCGCGCCACACGGCAAGACCAACATCGGCGAGAAAAGGCCGATCCTTAGTCGTCGCTCACAGCCCCAGTCTGACCCGCGCGCGCTCCGCCGCCTCCGCTCGCCTTTTCTGGACCGCCCCGCGCTTCGCCCGCACCGACTCAACAAGGGCGTGGTCGGCGCTCTTAGGGGAGCCGGAGCCGAAGGGAGGATCCGGGGCGTACTCCATCATGAGCTGGATCTCCTTGGCGGCGTCCTCGCCAGCGATCTCCATCACCATCACTAGCCCGAAGTCGATCCCGGCGGTGATGCCACCGCCAGTTATTCGGTTGCGATCCTTGACAACCCTCTCCCGGGTGGGCTCAGCGCCGAGCATGCCCAGCAGATCCATCGACAGCCAGTGCGTCGTGGCCCGATAGTCTCGCAGCAACCCCGCCGCCCCTAGGATCAAGGAGCCGGTGCATACGCTTGTCACGTACCTTGCCTCGGGCTCCCGCTCGGCGAGGAAGCCGAGGATCTCCTCGTCCTCCATCGCCGCCAAGACGCCCGCCCCTCCCGGCACGAAGAGCACGTCCAGGTGAGGCGCGTCGGCGAAGGTGGCGTCTGGCACGATAGCCAGGCCCCCCTCCGCACGCACCGGATCGGTAGAGGAGGCCAGCAGGTGTACCTCCGTGCCTGGCGTACGCGCGAAGACCTCGTAGGGCCCGGTCAGGTCCAACTGAGTGAGGTCCGGAAAAAGGACCATGCCGACCGACACGCTTCCAGCTGCCTGCTGGCTTATGCTCATGCTCGCCCTCCTTCTCTTCATCGGTTGCGCAATACGAGAGCCACGTCGAAGTATTGTGTTCCTTGACCTCAGCTATCCGCTTCTATAAGGTTTTTGCCGCCATCCTAGTGCATCTCCAGACAGGATAGTAGTTGAGATTTATCCTTTGCGGTGGCTTTGTACCAGATAATGTCTGGTAAGTCGTGGGTTGAGTGAGGAAGGAGACACTTGACCCCGAACAAGCATGAGTTCGAGCACGACGTGAAGCTGGATGTAGAGGCCCGAGTCCGCCAGGGCGTGAAGGCCGTCTTGGAGGAGGTCCTTCAGGAGGAGATGACCGAGCATCTGGAAGCTGGCTACCGAGAACTCACCCCCACCAGGCGCGGGGAACGCAACGGCCACTACCAGCGCAACCTCGTGACCCCTGCGGGCAAGATCGAGCGCCTTGAGGTGCCTCGTGACCGGGAAGGCGAGTTCGTCACGGAGTTCTTCGAACGTTACAAGCGCATGACCGGCGATGTGGAAGAAGCGGTCCTTGAGATGTACCTCTCTCGGGGATCTCGGTTAGGAAGATAGCCGGCGTCACCGATGCTTTGAGCAAGGTGAGGATCGGCAAGGACGCGGTGAGCCGAATCGCCTCTCGCCTCCAAGAGCAGCAGAAAGAATGGTGAGGGCGCTCTTTGGAGGAGAAGGGCTATCCCTACCACTACCTGGACGCCACCTACCTGAAGGTTCGTTGGGGCCCGAGAGTCACGAGCATGGCGCTGCTGGTCTGCGTTGGGGTGGACGAGGAGGGCTTTCGGGAGGTTTTGGCGGTGGGGGTGGCCGGGACGGAGAAGGGAGCCGCCTATACTTCGTTGCTGCGGGGGCTCATCGACCGGGGCCTAAAAGGCGTGAGGCTGATGGTCTCGACGATCATGAAGGCATAAAGGCCGCTGTGGCCGCTGAGCTGCCCGGCGCCGAGTGGCAGCGGTGAATAGTCCACTTCGAACGCAACGTCCTCTCGCACGTACCGGCGAGTGCGATGAACGAGGTAGCAGGGGACCTTTCCGCGATCTTCAAGGTAAGAAGAGAGAAGACGGCCGAGGCGTTGGCCGAGGAGTTCGTCTCGCTCTATGAGAAGAGCTACCCCAAGGCGGTTTCGGTCTTCGAGGCGGGCATAGAGGATGCCGTTACTTACCTGAGCTACCCTGGAAAGCACCACGCCCGGATACGCACCACTAACATGCTGGAGCGGCTCTTTAAGGAGGTGAAGAGGAGGACCAGGATGGTGGGGGTGTTCCCCAACGAGACGAGCGCGACCACAGCCGTGACCACCACGGCATAGACGAACTTCGCAAGGAGGTCGCCGGCTTCCGGGAAGAGCGCGCGGAAGAGCCCTTGAACAGCCTCGTTCCAGGCCAGGGCCGCCACGAGCCCGAAGGCAGCGGTCAGTAGTTGCACGATCT
>CADCVE010000084.1 GCA_902806065.1 uncultured Rubrobacteraceae bacterium
ACAGTACATGATTGTCTGGTAAGCCTCCCTTGGATACACGGTGGCGTTGGCGGATGTGCGGTCAGCTGCCCAAAGCATAGGATCGACAATGCGATAAGTCTTTGGCCATCAGTACAAGGTTCGGCTTTAGTGCGTGGGTGTCGGCTGAATAAAAGGCCAGCCCCGATTCCTGAGCGTTCAGGGGGAGCGAGAGACATCCGAGAATCCGCCGCAGCGCTTCAAAGGGGAGGAGGGGTGGACAACGTCTCAGCGACCGTCTCCGACACGATCGAAAAACGGTAGAGAAAAGAACCACGACGTATCAGTAAGCACGGGCGAAGACAGCAGTGGTCCCTGGCTTGCCAGAGACGAGGTCCTTGCCTTCCTCTCCGGCTTCACCGGCGAAGGGCAGAAGCCGGATAGTCGCCTTCGTCTCTTCCTTTATGTGCTGCTCGGTCTCCGGCGTACCATCCCAGGGAGCCAGGACGAAGCCGCGCTTCTCCTCGATGATCTCCTTGAGTTCCCCGTAGCTCTCCGCGCGGCGGGTGTTAGCTTCGCGAAACTCCGTGGCCTGCGCGAGCATGTTCTCCTGAATCTCCCCGAGCAGCTCCCGTAGCCTCCCGGGTAGTGCGTTGCGTGGGACGAACTCTTTCCCTTCCTTACCGGCTACGTCCCGGCGCACCAGGACGGCTTGCTCGTTCTCGATGTCCTTCGGACCGAGCTCCACGCGCACCGGCACGCCTCGCATCTCGTGCTCGTTGAACTTGTAGCCCGGCGAGTGCTCCTCGTCGAGATCCGCCTCCACCCTGAAGCCCGCGTCTTTTAGCTCCGAGAAGAGGGCTTCGGCCTCACGGCGCACCTCGCCCTTATTGTTGCCCCGCCAGATCGGTACTATCACCGCTTCGGTAGGCGCGAGCTTCGGGGGTATCTTCAATCCCCTATCGTCGCCGTGTACGAGGATGAGCCCGCCTATCACTCGCGTCGAGAAGCCCCAGGAGGTCTGGTGAGCGTAGACCCGATCCTGCTGCTCATCGAGGAACGTAATGTCGAAGGCCCGCGAGAAGTTCTGGCCGAGATCGTGGCTCGTCGCCGCCTGTAAGGCCCGCCCGTCGCCCATCAACCCCTCGCACGTGAAGGTTTCGATGGCGCCGGGGAACCTCTCTGAGGGGCTCTTCATGCCGGTCATGACGGGGATGGCGAGCGTCTCGTAGAAGGTATCGCGGTACACGCCCTGCATCTTTAGCGCCTCCTCTCGGGACTCCTCGGCGGTGGCGTGAACGGTGTGTCCCTCCTGCCAGAGAAACTCCGCGGTACGCAGGAACGGGCGGGTGACCTTCTCCCAGCGCATTACGTTGCACCACTGGTTGATCAGGATGGGCAGGTCACGGTAGCTCTGCACCCAGTTGCTGTAAAAGTCGCAGATAATGCTCTCGGAGGTCGGACGGACGGCGAGCCGTTCTTCTAGCTCCTCGCGCCCCCCGATCGTCACCCACGCAAGCTCCGGGTCGAACGCCTCGACGACCTCCGCCTCCTTCTTCAAGTAGCTTTCGGGAATCAGGAGGGGGAAATAGGCATTCTGGTGGCCGGTGGCCTTGAAGCGGGCGTCGAGGTCGGCCTGAATCCGCTCCCAGATAGCGTACCCGTACGGGCGAATCGCGAACGTCCCGCGTACGGGTCCGTAATCCGCGAGCTTCGCCATCCTCACGAGTTGCAGATACCACTTGCTCGGGTCCTCACTCTTCTTCGTGAGCTTCTCGACCGCTTCGACCACTAGAAAGCTCCTCTCCTGATACGAACTTCGCTTGAGAGGGCAGTATAGCGTCCGGAGGCAGGCTAGCCGACGCGCTCGATCACCTTCTTCCCCACGTAAGGGACGAGAGCTTCGGGGACCAGGATAGACCCATCCTCTTGCTGGTAGTTCTCCAGTATCGGGATGAGAGCGCGGCTGACGGCTATGGCGGTGCCGTTGAGGGTGTGGAGGAGCTGGGGGCGGCCTCCGTCCTTGCGGTACCGAATCTGCAGTCGCCGCGCCTGATAATCGGTGGTGTTGGAGGTGCTGGTGATCTCGCCATAGGCGCCTCTGCCGGGCATCCAGGCTTCGAGGTCGTACTTGCGGTAGGCCGCTCCCCCGAGGTCACCGGTACAGATATCCACGACCCGGTACGGGAGGCCGAGTCCCGTGAAGATCTCCTCTTCGATGCCGACCATCTCCTCGTGCAGGGCTTCGGACTGCTCCGGCTCGGCGAAGGCGAACATCTCGACCTTGGTGAATTGGTGGACGCGGTACAGTCCACGGCTTGCACGGCCGTGAGAGCCGGCCTCGGTTCGGAAGCAGTGGGAGAGACCGGCGATGCGCAACGGGAGCTTCTCCGCGTCAAGGATCTCTCCGGCCAGCGAGCCCGCGAGGGTTATCTCGGCGGTGGCAACGAGCGAGAGGTCGGAGTTCTCCACCGAGTAGATCTGGGTCTCAGGACCACGCGGGATGAAGCCCGTGCCAACGAGCGCCTCGTCACGCGCCAGGTCCGGCGTTATTACCGGCTCGTAGCCACGCTCTATCAGCCTGTCCAACGCATACCGTACGAGCCCGAGCTCCAGAAGTACCGCGTCCCCCCGCAGGAAGTAGAACTTGCTCCCCGCGACCTTTGTCCCGGACTCGAAGTCTATTATGCCCAAAGCCTCGCCCAGCTCGACGTGGTCCTTTGGCTCGAAGCCGAAGTCCGGTACGTCACCCACCCTCCGTATCTCGACGTTCTCGGTGTCGTCTCTGCCGATGGGCGATTCGGGATGGGTCATGTTCGGGATCTTCAGCATCTCCTCCCGAAGCCTCTCCTCGATCACCGAAAGCTCCGCCTCTCTCTCGGGGATTGACTCCTTGGCCTCGCGCGACTCCTCTATGAGCTTCTGGCGGGCCTCGGGGTCGCGCTCCTTACCAACACTCTTCGCCAACTGGTTCTGGCGTTGCTTGAGCGCGTTTAGCTCCTGTATTGACTCCGAGCGCGTGTCGGCGAGCCTGAGGACGAGGTCCACGTCGGCCTCCACACCGCGGTTCTTGCAATTCTCGGCGACGGCTTGCGCGTTCTCGCGAATATATCTAAGGTCCAGCATGAAAATCTCCTCCGGTTAGCAGCTTTCAGCGACCAGCTCTCAGCATTCTATCCGGTTGAGATACGTTACTCTGGCTTATCGACTTTGAGCTCTTGTTGACCGCTGACGGCTACCTCCGCGAGCGCCCGGTTCTCTTCGCGGATCCTGACGTAGAGCACCGCCGCGTTGAGGACCGTAAACACGAGCCCCGTCACCCACGCCCCCAAGATGAGAGGAAACGCCAGTATCTCCACGACGACGACCACGTAATTCGGGTGGTTCAAGTACCTGTACGGCCCGCGCCTCACGGGCTTGGCGCCCGGCACGACGAGTATCTTCGTGTTCCAACTCTCCCCCAGTGAGAACAGCGCCCAGTAACGCAACGGCTGAACGAGCAGGAATAGCGCGAGCGGAACCGGCCAAAACACGGGGAGTTCCGGACCACGCAAGAGGCTCTCCACGAGCGTGGAGACGAGCCACAGAGTATGCAGGGCGACGATAAACGGATAGTGCCCCCGCCCCCGCTCGACGGCGCCGCGAGCGCGCGCCCGACGCTCATTCCTTCTAGCAAGGACGAGTTCGAGCAGGCGTTGCCCGCCAACGAGCGCCACCGCCAAAACAAGGACCGCTTCACTCAGCAAGGGCTTCCCATCTCCGCGTGTAAAGCGTTCGGTGCATTACGACCGGCGTTGCAAGCGAGCAGGCGAAGGGAGCTTCTTCGCTGACGGCTGGTCGCTGAAAGCAGAAAGCTGTAGATCAACACCGAAAAAGGACGTGCTCGGCGGAGAAACCCGGCCCTAGCGCTGAGATGGTCCCATACTCCCCGCTCCCCGACGGGTAGCTTTCGAGGAACCGCTCCAGGACGAAGAGTACGGAGACGCTGGACATATTGCCGTAGTTCCTGAGTATCTCCCAGGAGAGGTCCAGGCTGCCGTGGCTCATCCCGAGCGTCTCCTCGTAGGCTTCGAGGACCTTTGGGCCGCCGGGGTGCAAGACGAAGTGCTGAAGGTCTTTGAGGCTGAGGTCCAGAGAGTTGCAGGCGGCTTCGAGGTTCCCGCGCATCTTGTCATGCACTATTACGGGGACGCTCTTGGCGAAGCGCACCTTGAGCCCCCCTTCTACGACATCCCAGCCCATCACGTCCTCCGTCCCCGGCCAGGTGGTGCTGTAGCTCCCCTGAAGCTCCGGCCCGGTTCCAACTCCTTCGCCTCCCAGCACCACGGCGGCGGCGCCGTCGGCAAAGAGGCTGGTGGCAATGAGGTTGCTCTTGGAGCGGTCGCCTTTTAGAAAGGTCAGGCCGCACAGCTCGACGCCTACGAGAAGGACCGGCTTCTCCGGGTAGGCGCGGGCGTACTCCGAGGCGCGGGCGAGACCGGCGGCCCCACCCGCACAGCCGAGGCCCCAGATCGGGACGCGCCGCACGTTCTCCGGCAAACCGAGCCGGAACATCAGCCTTGCATCCAGCGAGGGCGTGGAGATGCCCGAGGTCGAGACGAAGAAGATGGCGCCCACGTCTCCGGCGTCAACACCGGCTTTGCCCAGAGCCCGCGACGCGGCCTTCGCGGAGAGGTCCGTGGCGTGCTCCACGTACAGGGCGTTCTTCTCGGGGAAGCCGTGGTCTTCGCCAAACCACTCCGGCGGAACGCAGAAGTACCTGCTCTCTATGCCAGAATTGTCGAACACGGGCAGCAACCGTTCTACGTCCCTGAAGGTTTCAGAGAACATCAGGCGCGCGAAGTCCCTGGCCGTCTCCTGGGAGACCTGGTGCGGCGGTACGGCCGTGGCCACCGAGAGTACGCGCGGATTAATGCTGGTCACTACGGGCCTCCTTGCGCTCGCCAGCGATAATACGGTTCGGGACGTCCTCCTCGGGTACTTCGCAGGTGTTGCGGAAGACGTACTGGGAGAGACGCTTGCGGTGGTTGCTCTTCCAGTCTATCGTCGGACGGCGTTTCTGTTCGGGCAGGTAGCCGAGGCGGTAGACGGCCATGAGCTCTAGGTCTTCGGGTACTTTCAGCAGCCTGCTCATCTCCTCCCATTTCTCGGGGAACTCCATGGGCGTGGACACGAATTGAATGCCCATGCCGAGCTCGGTGGTAGCGATCCATATGTTCTCGACGGCGGCGCCCATCCCGAAGACAGAGTAGAACGCCGATAGGTTACCGGGCCGGTACTCGGTGTTGTCGAGGAGGACGGCCAGGAGCAAGGGAGAGCCCGCGACGAGCTTGCGGTTATCTTCGGAGAGGGTCTCGGGGACGCCGAAGCGGTTCATAACAGCCTGGCCGGTGTTCGAGAAGATCTGGCGCCGGAAAGGCTTCAATACTCTCGGCAACTGATCTATGTGTATCCCATCACCTCGCTCCTCCATCTCCTCCTCGGAGAAGCGGAAGTACGGCCGGTAACGCTTCCAAAAGGTCCCCTCCCGCATGAGCCTGCGCATGGACTCACCACTGATTCGGGCTACCTCTCCTATGGTCTCTTTGTCATCCACGAGGACGAAGCGCCAGGGCTGGCTGTTGAAGTGAGACGGCGCCATCGCGGCAAGCTCCATGAGCGTGTGCTGATGGTCGAGGCTCACGGGGCCCGGCAAGAATGGGCCGTTCGTGGTCCGGCGCCGCCGGATAGCTTCGAAGATCTCCAAACCTTCTCCTATCGCATCCGCCAACACGTCCGTATAAAGAAGACCATACGGCGGCGACCCGGTATCGTACGATGGGTCTAAACGCGTTCGCGCAACGGAGTCTTTCACAAGCGAGCCGCCATCGTGAGTTATAGCACACGCTCCTTTCCCAAACGCTCCCACCGCGCCGCGCGCGCCGCACCGGCGTCCTTACCACTCTTTCTCTTCTCGTCCTTCGGACGTGCGGGCCAAACGCCGTAGGCGATAAGACGGGCGGGCACGTCGCGCAGAACGGGCACGCGCAGGAGAAGGCGCAAGAAGCGTGACAACTCGAACGTCTCGTCCTTATCGAGCGCGTCCGCGACGACGTGACGCTGGGCGAGATTTTGGGCAGCCTGTATTAGGCGCACCACCCACCTCCGGCGTAACTGTACCGACCTCAAGTGACGTATCCGAACCTCCCCTTCGAGAAGCGGGCGTGCGAGCACGTTCGCCGCCACCAGTGCGTCCTGAATGGCGAGGTTGATCCCCACCCCGCCTACCGGCGAGACAACGTGCGCCGCATCGCCCAGGAGCAAAAGCCCCGGCACATACCATCGCCGCAAACAATCCGACTCCACCGAGAGCAGCGAACCCTGCCCCCAATCCTGGAGTGCCGAGACCCTGCCCGCCAGTTCCGGAGCCATCTCCGCCACCGACCGCCTGAGCGCCGGGAGCCCCTCCTCCTTGAGACGCGCATAGTGACCCTTGGGAATGATATAGCCGGCCTGCCAGTACTCGGAGTGGT
>CADCVE010000085.1 GCA_902806065.1 uncultured Rubrobacteraceae bacterium
AAGATGCCTAAACAGGTCTTAGCCGAGAAAGGCCCACAGGCCTAAGGCTGCGGCTCCGGTGAGCAATAACAGAAGATGAGGTACGAGCCGGAGAAGACCTCCTAGCTTCCTTCCACCGCATCTACCCCCATTTGGGGTAGGATCGACAATCTCTACGGCCGCACGTTTCTCTTTCAGGCGTTCATCGTACTTTTCCTGGTGGCTCGGCCTTGTGCGGCTTATCCCAGAACATGGGCGAGCTCATAAGGGTCACGGTACCATTCCAGGTTTCTGTACGCTAAGGGGTGCGGAAATTACCACTGGAACTTAGACCTTACCGCCAAACTCTTACCCTGGGTCGCTTTTATGGCGAAAGAGAGTTACCAGTGAATGGCTATGAACTCCTCGCGGTCTCGCTCGCTGGGAAGTCGAACACAATCTCATGGTCGAAGCGCCCGGGGCGCATAAGGGCCGGGTCTATAGCATCCGGCCGGTTCGTGGCGGCGATTACCAATACGTTATCGGTGGACTCGAAGCCGTCCATGAGGGTGAGCAGCTGCGTGACCACGCCGCGTGAGACCTCGTTCTTGAGGGCGTCCCTCTGGCCCGCACGGGAACCTCGTCGTGATGTCTGGGACCCATAGCGGGACCCAGGTTGGCCGCGATCCTGCCGCGAAGCGGCAGCCACAGTAGGGGCGGGCGCAGTGGGGCACGAGACCTTTGCTCAGGGGGCGAAACGGCCGGAGCCACACGGAGGGGACCAAGTCGATAGAGCCCCCGACCGTGCGCCTCTCAGGGCTTTACTTGCTTTCGACCCGGCCCACGGGATCCGGGCTGCTCTCCAGCGCGGCGACCGCCTCCGGCCAGGCGCGGTCTTCGGGGTAGAGCGCGGTGCGGAGGTAGGTCCAGGTGAGCCGCTGGACCGCGGCGACCCGCTCAGGGTTCTCGTCCGTCGTCTCGGCGACGTCGTACCCAGAGACCCCGCCGAGCCCGTGTTCCGCGCCGAACAGGGTGAGCAGGCACTTGGGGCCGTTGCTCAGGAAGTACGGATCGGCATGCCACTCCGCACCCCGAACCGTTAAGTGGGCGGAGGCATCTTTGTCGCCCGCGACCACGAGGGCCGGCGTCGTCATCTCGGGAAAGCTGTTGTTCGCGAGGAACGGGTAATGCTCGGCGGCGAACGCGCTGAGATCAGCACCGCCATTGCCATTGCCGCCCGCGGCGAGCAGCACACCCGCCTTGATCCGGGAATCGGCCATGTCCACTTCCGTCCCGTCGTTGGGATCGTTGACCTGCATGCCCAAGAGCATACTCGCCGTGTGCCCGCCCATCGAATGCCCGACCACGGCGACCCGGCTCCGGTCCAGGCGCCCGCCAAGCTCCGGGACGGTGGCCACGATGTCGTCGAGCTGGTCGAGGACGCGCTTCATGTCCTCGGCCCGCGACCGCCAGAACAGGGATCCCTCGGGACCGTCCGGATCGACGCGCGGATCGTCGCTCAGCGTCTTCGAGTCCAGGTGGGTGGGCTGGATCACGACAAAGCCGTGAGCGGCCCAGAAATTGGCGAGCGGGCCGTAGCCGTTCAGCGAGGAGAGATGGTTCGAGAGTCCGTGGCCGTGCGAGAGGAGGATGATCGGCAGCTCGCTTCCGGTCGCGGGCGCGGAGACCCGCACCTGCAGATCCACGGGGCGCCCCGGAGCCGACAGCACCACCGGACTGACAGAGACGACAGGCGTGGGCTCGCTGACGGGAATATTTCCGGCTCTATTGAGCGGCTCGCTCATGGTTAGAGTCCCCTTTCTTTTTGTCGGCTGCTTTGGCTAGAGCGAGGTGGTGTCGCCTTTCGTCGGTTCGCCTTGTGCTGCGTTCGAGACAGCCTCCCAGGCCTCCCAGGTGGACAGGCGCTCAGTGTACGCGGCACGTGCTATAGGTAGAGTTTCACTGCCGAAGATGAACCGCAGAGGTGGTTCCTCGGCGTCCACGATCTTAAGAATGGCTTCTGCTGTTGCTTGAGGATCACCACGTTCTTCGCCGGAGAGACCATCAAAAACCCGCTTCCGAAGATCATCGTAGGCGTCAATACCGGGCACCATTTTCAGCGACGAGGGGCTCCCGAAATCGGTCGCATAGGCACCAGGCTCGAGCAGTGTCACCTTGATGCCGAAAGGTTCAACCTCTGGCGCGAGGCTTTCGTGGAGCGATTCGACTGCCGCTTTGGAGGCGCAGTAGAAACCAATGAGCGGCATCGGCACAATCCCAAGACTGCTTGAGACGCCGAGGATATGTCCGCTGCCCTGTTGTCGCAGCAACGGCAGAACGGCTTGAATGACCCGGAGCGTACCAAAGTAGTTCGCATCGAACAGCGCGTGGACGTCGGCTTCAGCAGCCTCCTCAATCATGCCGACCAGTGAGTAGCCAGCGTTGTTGACGACAACGTCGAGCTTACCGAAATGGGCATGAGCCTGGCGAACAGCATTCCGAACCTGATCGGCATCGGTCACGTCGAGCGCGAGGGGGAGAACGGCGTCGCCGAAGCGGTCGGCAAGATCAGCGACGCTCGCTTCGTCGCGGGCAGTGGCCACGACCCTATCGCCTCTCTTGAGTGCCGCATCGGTCCAGATGCGGCCGAAACCGCGGGACGCGCCGGTGATAAACCAGACTTTGCTGTACATGCGTTCCTCCTTTGCGTGCTGAGTTCGTGATGACCGTAGGCGGCTTGATCACGGGGCGTCCGTTCGGGTATCATGCCTAAACGGAACACTGTTCCCAAACAATATGGCACAACGTTCCGTTTGTCAAGTTGAGGTTTGGAGGAGACGGTGCGTGACAGCTAGCGACGAGCGAGCAGGAAAAGCAACCCAGCCCAAGCGGGCGGACGCCCGGCGGAACGAGCAGACGGTGCTCGACGCCGCCGCCGCACTCTTTGTCACCTCCGGCGTCGAGGTACCGGTTCGGGACATTGCCGCCAAGGCCGGTGTCGGGACGGGCACGATCTACCGTCACTTCCCGACGCGAGCGGATCTCATCATCGCCGTCTACCGGCACCAGGTCGAGGCCTGCGCAGAGGCCGGGCCGGCGTTACTGGCGAGCAGCGAGAGCCCTCACGCAGCGCTAAGGCAATGGATCGACCTCTTCGTCGATTTTCTGACCACCAAGCACGGCCTCGCTACCGTGATGCAGTCCGACAAGGCTCGTTTCGACACGCTACACGCCTACTTTCTCGACCGCCTCGTGCCGGTGTGTACACAACTGCTTGATGCCGCGGCCGAGGCCGGTGAGATCCGCCCCGACCTGGAGGCCTACGAGCTGATGCGCGGCGTCGGCAACCTCTGCATCGGCGCTGACAACGACTCCCGCTACGACGCCCGCCGCATGGTTGAGCTGCTCATCGCGGGGCTCCTCCAATCGCGCCCGACCTGATGCTGATGGCATGGAAATAGGTAGATAGCGAGTTGAGGGTCGAGCGGTGAGGACAGCATGAGTTATTGTGTACGTAGGGCCCTTTTCGACCTGCAGCTCGCCGAGCCCGAGGCCGCCGTCGACGTCCAAGATGGCACCAGTGGTCCACTTGGAGTACGCGAGGTCCTCGATGGCTTCGGCCACCTCCTCCGCGCTCCCCGAACGGCGCAGGGGGGTGGCCGGGGCAAAGACCTCGTCGATGAGCTTGCGCGTCTCCTCCTCGCTCATCAGGCCGGCGCGCGCGTCGATCTCAGTGGCCACGGCGCCGACGGCCACACAGTTGACACGGACGCCCTGCGGGCCGAGCTCGGGGGCCAGCACGCCGGTCAGCCGGTGCACGGCGGCCTTCGCCGGGGCGTATGCGGCCGCCGGTGGCAGCGCCCGCCGCACGTCCACGGAGCCGATAAAGATGATGGCCCCCTTGCGCTCCACGAGGTGCGGGAGGGCGAGCTGGGTGAGCATGATCGGCGAGATAACGTTGGTCTGGTACATGCCGGCGACCTCCTTCTCCTCGATCTCGGCCAGCGGCGCCGCGTAGCGGTTGCCCGCGTTGTTGACGAGCACGTCGATGCCGCCGCCATGCTCGACGGCGGCGTCCACGATGCGTACGCGATCGCCCGGGTCGTCGACGTCGGCCTCCAGCCACGCCGCGGCGGGCCCGATAGACTCCGCGACCGACCGCACCTTCTCGGGGCGTCGGCCGCAGATGGTGACGCGCGCGCCCCGGCTAGCCAGGTGCGCGGCAGAGCCGGCGCCGAGGCCCGACCCACCACCGGTGACGACGACGGACGTGCCTTCTACGGATCGCAAAGATGGTTTCCTTTCTGCGTTGGGTCCCCCCTCGCTACGCCACGTCGCGGCGAACCCTGGCAAGGCCGGCGCCGCGGGAGGGGAAGCATGCCACATCAGGGGCCCCGCTGCCAGGCCGGTTGGACGGCAGTCTCGGTCCCGCTATGGGTCGCGCACTTTGTGGCTAAGTTTGTAAGTTGTGTGTAGGTTTCCGGTAGGGTGACCTCTCGGCCGGTACTTGTACAAGCGTTAGCCGAATGCAGCGACCCCGGCCTCTGCCACCTCGTGGTCCTCGTCCGGCGTCCCTCCGCTCACTCCTACCGCGCCGACCACCTCGCCGTCGCGCATCAGCGGGACGCCGCCGGCGAAGATGACGATCCGGCCGCCGTTCGTGGTGTTGATGCCGAAAAGGGGCTGGCCGGGCTGTGCCATCTCGCCGATCTCTCTGGTGGTAAGTCCCCTGCCGGCCGAGGTGAAGGCCTTGTCTATGGCTATGTCGATGCTAGCCACCCAGGCCCCGTCCATCCGCTGGAACGCTACGAGGTTCCTTCCGGCGTCCATCACGGCTATGTTCATCGGCTGGCCCATCTGCTGGGCCTTTTGCTCAGCGGCAGAGACGATTCTCTTAGCTTCTTCTAGCGTGATCACCGTGGTGCTACCTCCCCTATTGCGGACACGTCATCCACTACTACCTGCAATCCAACCGATCCATCATAGCCCATGGTGCTGTTTCTCTGATCTGTTAACCGTGTCGTACCGCACCCGCCGTTGCAGTACGCGCTTTCCATATCCAAGGAAGATATGCCCCTCGGGGGTTGGAGTTGATAGTCCGCGGCACATGATTCAGTGTGCAGGGCAAAAGTGTACAACCCCTAGGCCAGCGCCAGCTCGACCTCCGGCTCCTGGCCCATCGTGGCGGAGAAGCGAAGCTCAAGGAAGCGTTGCGTTTGGGACGAATATGAGAACGTGCTAGCCACCTGTGCCGATTTATGATCCCGCAAGTTTATGCGCTGTCACAAGATGTTGTGATGGCTTCTGACCCGCACAAACCGTCAACACGCGGGAAACCCCATCCGAAGCAGAATGTTATGCAGGATCGTAGATATGGGCTTCCGAGAAGAGTTTTGAGGAGATTGTCTGATAAATCATAACAGGTCTCCTGAGTCCTACGAGCGTCTAACACGAGGCGCAGAAGCCCTATTTGGCCGTCTCGCGTCACCAAGAACCACCATCGAGACGCCCTCCGGATATTTATCAGACAGTCTCTCTCGAATTCTCGGTAAATAGAGGCAGTAGGGCAGCCTTTGTAGCCGCCAAGCGTTGGCCCTCGTCATGCTAACGACCGGGTCCATCCGGATAGATTCACTCAGCCACCCAATGGCTGACCATACGCGCTGATAAGACGGCGCACCACCTTAGGTAGCGTACGCGGGTCGTCAACGACGTGGCTGCGGTCCAAGAGGTTGGTGTCGCGGAACTTCTGGCGAGTGAGATCTGTGGTCACGGCGACTATCTCCGCCCCAGCCGCGAGCGCCGCCTTGACTCCCACAGGGGAGTCCTCGATCGCCAGGCACTCCTCCGGCCCAACACCCAGCTCGCGAGCCGCCAGTAGGTGCATCTCGGGGTCGGGCTTGCCGTGCTCGACATCGTCGCGAGTCACTACTACGTCGAACTCGTCTGCAAGCTCTAGGATATTGAGCACGCGCCTAGCCTGCTCACGGTGGGATTGGGTGGCTAGGGCAGTCGGGTAACCTTCGCTTCTGACCTCGCACAGCAAGGCTATGTTGTGAGGGTACCTTTGGGCCAGAACGACGTTGGGATCGGCCAGCAGCGTCTCGTAGATACGTAGCCTCATCTGAACGTACGCCTGCCACGGCGTGTCCACCCCGAACTCCAGCATGCGGTCGCGCGCTGCATCCTCCAGCTCAAAGTGACGTATCAACCCGACGGCGACTTCCTGTCGCGAGAGGCCGACCAGATCCTTGAAGGCCTCGATCACCTCTGCTTCGTTCAGGTCGGGGCGAAGTTCAGCTGCAGCGCGAGCGTAGGAGAGAGCTTTGAGCTCCTCCGTTTCGACCAGGGTACCGTCAAGGTCAAAGACAAACGCACGGATCATGCCGCTTCCTCTCCATAAGCCGTATGGGCCCTCTCGATGACGTACGAACATCTTTGCACGCTCAAGCTCCTCTCCCAAGCCGACGCCGTCTCGTCCCCGGCGCCCACCGTCCTAAAGTGGGCTCACGAGGAGCAGCGTCCTTCCTGGCCCTTATGACTTCCCCGTCGCACGGCGGGCCGAACACGTCAGCCATTCTCTACGCTCCAATCGGCGGCATTACGAGCACGAAGGACACGTGAGATCCTCTCTTTCGAAGAGACCCATCATCAAGGTCTCTCTCAGTGGTTTCATGGTGTCCAGGTCCAATTGCTTATCTCGGGCGGGTCCTCGAAGTGCTCCCTCGAGTAGGCGGTAGCTCTTGCGATCGCTGCCTCGCACTCGGAAATCAGGGTTGGAGCACGATCCCCAAGGCGCGAACGGGAGGCTTGCCCGGCGCGCCGAAGCGCCTCCGCGGCAAGGTGGTAGCGGCTCATGCCGTTGAGGACAACCATGTCGAACGGGGTCGTCGTGGTGCCCTGCTCGTTGAAGCCGCGGACGTGGAACCGATCAACGTCCACGTGCCCATGGACGATCTCGTGGATGGCCCTCTGGTAGCCGTGGAAGGCGAAGACGACTGGCTTGTCCGCCGTAAAGAGCTCGACGAAGCGCGTCTCGTTCATCCCATGTGGGTGAAACTCGCGGGGGAAGAGCGTCATCAGGTCGACGATGTTTACCACGCGGACCTTGAGTTCCGGCGCGTTCTCACGCAGCCAGTGGGCGGCGGCCACGGTCTCCAGGGTCGGGATGTCGCCGGCGCAACCCAGCACGACGTCTGGCTCGCCACCCTCGTCGTTGCTGGCCCACTCCCACGCAGCGGCTCCCGCGGCGGCATGCTCTATCGCCGCCTCCATGTCGAGCCACTGCAGTTGGGGCTGCTTGTCGATCACGATGAGGTTGACGTAGTCGCGACTCCTGAGGCAGTGGTCGGCCACCGAGAGAAGGCTGTTGGCGTCGGGGGGCAGGTAGATGCGAGCCACGGTGCCGCGTTTAGAGAGTATCACGTCGATAAGCCCCGGCCCCTGGTGGGAGAAGCCGTTGTGGTCGTTGCGCCAGGCGGTCGAGGTCAGCAGGACGTTGAGCGAGGAAATAGGCTCGCGCCACGGTAGCTTGTCCGCCTCCTCGAGCCACTTTGCGTGCTGGACCATCATCGAGGAGGGGATCATCGCGAACGCCTCGTAGGTCGCGAAGAGGCCGTGGCGGCCGGTCAGAAGATAGCCCTCGAGCCAGCCCTCGCACAAGTGCTCGGAGAGAACCTCGAGGACCCTGCCGCTCGGCGCGACGTGGTCGTCTATCGGGAGCGTCTTGCCGACGAAGCAGCGGTTCTCGACCTCGAAGACGGCACCGAGCCGGTTCGAGTTGGTCTCGTCCGGGCAAAAGAGCCGGAAGTTCGCCTGCTCGGCGTTCCTGGTAAAGGTGTCCCTTAGCAGCTCACCGAGCTTGCGGGTGGACTCGCTGCGTTCGGTGGCGGGCCGTTCTACCGCGAGGGCGTAGTCGCGAAAGTCGGGTAAGTCGAGTTCGCGCAGTACCCTGCCGCCGTTGGCGTGCGGGTTGGCGCCCATGCGACGCCTCCCGCTGGGCGCGAGGGCGGCCAACTCGGGGATCAGCAGGCCCTCTGCGTCGAACAGCTCCTCGGGTCGATATTCACGCATCCACGCCTCGAGCATCGCGAGTTGCTCGGGGGCTGACCTGGCGTTAGGCAGCGGGACCTGGTGAGAGCGAAACGTGCCCTCGACTGGCAGGCCGTACAGCTCGCTCGGACCAGTCCAACCTTTCGGCGTACGCAACACTATAGCCGGCCAGCGGGGACGTCCAGGGAAGCCGCCTTCGCGTGCCTCGCGTTGGATTGTGCGGATCTCGGCGTGGCAACGGTCCAGCGCCGCGGCGAAAGCCTGGTGCATGCGGTGAGGGTCCTCGCCCTCGACGAAGTGGACCGCGTAGCCGTGCCCTTCGAGGATTGAGCGGACCTCGCCATCTTCGGCGCGGCCGAGCACGGTGGGGTTCGCAATCTTGTAGCCGTTGAGGTGCAGGATCGGCAAAACCGCGCCGTCACGCGCCGGGTTGAGGAAGCTTACACCCTGCCAGGAACCGGCGAGCGGGCCGGTCTCAGCCTCGCCGTCGCCGATCACCGCGGCGACTATGAGGTCAGGGTTGTCGAAGGCCGCGCCGAAAGCGTGGGAGAGGACGTAGCCGAGCTCGCCGCCCTCGTGGATCGAGCCGGGAGTCGGCACGCTGACGTGGCTCGGCACCCCGCCGGGCGTCGAGAACTGCCTGAAAAGCCGTCGCATCCCCGCAGCGTCCTGCGAAACCTCCGGGTAGACCTCGGAGTAGGTTCCCTCCAGGTACACGTTCGCGAGGATGGCAGGTCCCCCATGCCCGGGGCCGGCGAGGAAGATGACGTCCGCGTCCTGCTCCCGAATGAGCCGGTTGAGGTGGACGTAGACGAAGCTGAGGCCGGGGGAGGTACCCCAGTGACCCAGGAGACGCGGCTTGATGTGTTCGGCTCGCAAGGGCTCCTGGAGGAGGGCGTTGTCTCGCAGGTAGATCTGGCCCACGGTCAAGTAGTTGGCGGCTTGCCAGTAGCGGTGCAGCCTGTCGAGTAGTTCCGCCGATAGCGGACCCGCTAACGTAGCCTCCTGCGGTGGCGAGGGCGCGCCACCGTCTTCGACGGCGCTAGAGATGGTCGCATCAAAACGATACATTTGTTGCCCCTTCCTGAGTAGTGAGCCGGTGTGTGTGCCTGGCGATCATCTGATTCTCGTCGGTCCGCACCACGCGAACGACTACGGTACCGTTCTCTCGAGAAATGATCGGCGCGTGCGTCGCGTTGCGGTCTTGGTCCAGCCGGATACCGAGGAACGCAAGGCCCTCGCAGATGCGCCAGCGCACGGGCGCGGCGTGCTCCCCGATGCCGCCGGTAAAAACTAGCGTGTCCAACCCGCCCAGAGCCGCGGCGAGCGCCCCCAGAAACTTCTTTGCCTGGTAGCAGAAGAGGTCGATAGCCTCGGCTGCGCGCGGGTCGTCCTCCTCAAGTGCCAGCAGGTCGCGCATATCAGCGCTCGTCCCGGAGACGCCGAGGAGCCCCGCCTTCCGGGTGACGAGGTCACCCAACACGCCTGAGTCCGATTCCCGCGATCGTAGAAGGTGGATGAGCACGCCCGGGTCGAGGTCGCCGCTCCTCGTGCCCATCACAAGCCCACCGGTAGGGGTGAAGCCCATCGTAGTATCGAGGCCGACGCCGCCCCGCACGGCTGTAAGGCTTGCCCCGTTGCCGAGATGCGCGATGATGACGCGGCCATCGGCCTCCGCCGGGTCCGCGGCGCGCAACTCCTCCATGACGTACTCGCAGGAAAGACCATGAAAACCGTAGCGGAGGACGCCCGCCTCGGCAAACCGGCGTGGCAGCGCGTAGAGCCGGGCGACGCGGGGCATCCGGCGGTGGAACGCCGTGTCGAAGCAGGCCACCTGTGGCACGATGGGGTAGGTTCGGACTGTGGCTTCTATGGTAGCGAGCGCCTGGGGCATGTGCTCTGGATCGATCTGCGCCAGCCTCCGCAAGTTTTCGGTTACCTCGGCGTCGATGAGCCTAGGTTCGCAATAGCGGTCCCCGCCATGCACGACCCGGTGCCCGACCGCCGCCAGGTCCCGATCCCACCCTCGGATCCGCAGTTGGTCGAGCAAGGTCCGCAAAGCGGCGGGGTGATCCGGCAGGGCATCCCGCCGCTCGACGAGGGTATCGCCGCGGAAGTCCTCGAGGCGCAGCCGGCTACCTGGCGCCCCGATCCGGTCTGCCTGCGCGGCCAGCAGACACGTTTCCGTCGCACCCACGCGGTAGAGTGCAGCCTTGAGGCTGGACGATCCCGTGTTGATCGTCAACAGATGCTGGCCATTCACAAACCCTCACCTCTCAAAGTGGCCACACGCCCGGTTGGCGACCGTTCTTCGCGCCTACCGCCGCTTCCATCTGCCATGTGACCGGTCCACGGTGCCGATCCAAGCCACCTCGTGTCGCTTCTCTCCAGCACTCCGTAAACTGGCTGCGGCGCTAATGGAAGGTATCCCTCGGCAGTTCTCTCGTCCCTTACTGTCCGAACCGCTGGGGCTCGCGTACGTTCATCCCGCCCTTCCCGGCCCGGCTCGACCTCTTCACCGAACGTGACTATGGTGACCACCTGACCACCGTCGCGCACGGTCTCGAAACTGCGGCGGAAGGTTTTCCCACCGACACAATCAAAGGCGGCGCCCACTTCACGGGGCGCGATGGTCCTCGCGTCGGCCACCCAGTCTCCATGGTAGTCGATCGCTTCGGCGACACCCAGTAAGCGCAGGTAGTGAGTAAGCTTCGACGATCTACTGCGTGCCAACGGTAGTTGCCCCCAGGCGCTCCTGTATCTGCGGCAGCGCGACGTTCGTGATCGTACCGTCTATGAAAACCATCGCCGAGCCGATGATCGTAGCCGCCAGCACCCACGGCGCCAAGGCTGGTGTGCAAGGGGCTGAAGCCCGGCTGGTGCGGACAACGCCCTCGTCACACGGCGGCCTGCCGATCTTCGCCACTAATCACCCCGCCTGAGCTTCGCCGCTTTCCTGGCCGGTGGATGTGTCCGAAGCGACTCAATATCCCATCCCACGCTCTTCGCCCCGGCCTGGTACGCGCTCTCCATAAACTTCAGCAGGGTCTCCGTGGGGGAGGCGCTGTTACGTACCTCCTCATAAGTTAGGAGCGCCGTGCCACCCTCCGGGAGCCAGCTCGCCCCTTCTGGACTCAGCGGATATTCGGTCAAACCCTCTGGCTCTGGGGCGGTGTAGGAGTAGAATGCGGGCTCGCGGACGTTCGCGTCTCCGGGCCAGAAGCCGAAGGAGATGACCTCTTGGGAGTACGCCTCGCGAGTTACTGGGTCTGTGCCCTCCGGCAGAGCCACCTGTTTGCCGGAGAAGCGGGTGACGGCCAGATCGAAGCTGTGCCAGTAGAGCTGAACGGGACTGGTCTTGCCGGCAAAACGCCCGGCGAACTCCTTGAAGACTCCATCCGCCCACAAGAGTACCCGATGGTAACGTCGCACGTACCCCCGGTCGCAGACGCAGTGGAACGTGTTCTCGTCCAACGTGTATTCGTCGTCGAGGTCGAAGGGCTTCGTGTTTATGGAGGCGTCTATGCCCAGCGAGTGCAGCCCATCGAAGAGCCTCCGGTAGAACTCCGCCACCGACAGCTCATCGAGGGCGAAGGAGAACCCACCTTCGTCGCTTGTCGCCACGGCGAGCTTGTTTTCGAGCAAGTTAAAGGAGATGTCAAAGGTTGCACTGCCATACGGACCATAGGGAATTGGGCCGGTGGAGAGCCCGCGAGTGGTAACGTAGAGCGTAACATGCCACCAGTGATTCCTGAACGGCGAGAGTTCCATCCTCACCTTGCCTGCAATCTGACAGTAGCGGTGCAGAGTCGCTTTGGTGTCTTCCCAGCTATCTAGCGGCAAAGGCGGCAACGCCCGCGCCATAAGGTATCCCTGTGTCATACCTTCCCTTTCCTACATTCGAGTGGGAGTGCCCGGCTTCGGATACGAACTTTACGAAAGGAACGCCCAGGAACAACCGCACCCGCGGGGCACCTCATAGGCCGCCCCTCGAAGCTGCCGGGCACTCTGATAATTACGGGCCTTGGTCGAACGACAGATCCAACCGTCTCCGAGCATCGCTGTGGACCCTGTGACGAGCGACAGTCGGACGCAGTAGGGGCCATCAGGCTCTATCCTCGCGAGCTTGTCCCTGGTGCGCTTTTATCGGTTCCTCAAACCGCCCGGTCCACTGGGCCAGCGCCGAGAGAAAGCGGCGCAGCCTCTCGCGGGTCTCTTCATCCACGAGATCGCCCGTCTCCGCGTCGAATTTCTGGCGGGAGAAGGGGATGAGCATCTGTGGATCGGGCATCACGTAGGCTGGCGCGTGCAAGAGTATCTGCCTCAAGACCATCTGACCCCGGGCAGTCCCACCGCCTCCCGGGCTTGCCCCTACGATTCCAACCGGCTTGTGACGGAAGGGCGTCGGATCATAACGTGAGCGCAAAGCCCAGTCTAGGGCGGCGGTCAAGACGCCGGGGATCGCGTAGTCGTACTCCGGTGTCGCTATGAGCAAGGCGTCGTAGGCACGTATCTTCTCCCTAAGCTCTTTCACGGGCTCGGGGTTCCCCTCATCTTCGAGATCCTGGTTGAAGTACGGTATCCGGGCGAGATCGAAGTTTTCGCAACTCATCCACTCCGGAGCCACCTCGTGCGCCGCCCTCAAGATGCCACGGTGGAAGGAGGCCCGCCGGAGGCTGCCGGCGAGGCCGAGTATCCGGAAATCTTTATGCTCCATTGTTTGTGCCCCGCCAGCCTTCTCGATCCTAATCCCCTTTCCAGCTCTACTTTTGCTTGGTATGGTCCTCTAAGTGAGTATGCGCTCTTACCCTCACATTATCCGGTGGTTAGGTATCTCATCCCCCTGAGGTCGACCATGTGCCGCTCACGGTTGTGAGCGAGCCGAATGAGAGCGTTGTCGCAGCTCGGGCAACGAACGATGGTGCCCAGCTCCCTCACTTCGTAGACCATCGCTCCTCCGAGCCTACCGGCCCGACCGCATCCGTTGCAGGCGTACTCCGCGGTCGTCACCTCAAAGGAGAAGACCTCCCCGAGGGTGCCTGCAGCAGCGTTGCCGTCCAGCCTTAGTTTGTCGTCCATAACTCTAACCTCCCGTTGCTCCGAAGCGTTCGGTCTTCACCCTCGCAGGCTCATGTCCTAAACCCACCAGCGCGGTTCCAACCGCCTCCACGAGCGGCGTGGGACCACACACAAAAGCCAGTGGACTCTCATTTGGAGACCACGCCACCTCCGCGAGCATCTCGGCGTCGATACGCCTGTCGTATCCGCTCCAATCTTCTGGCATGAAGCGTGTCAGGGTGTGGATCACCTCCAGTGAACCGGCCTGTGCTGCCAGAGCCTCCAGTTCCTTACGGTAGATGATCTCCTCGTAGGAGCGCGAGGAGTAGAGCAGGCGGGCGGGCACGTCGCTGCCCACGGCGGCACGGTGGCGGATCATGGCCATCAACGGCACCACGCCCGAACCCCCAGCAACCAAGAGGAGTGGGCCGTCGTCTTTGACCTCCCAGGTGAAGTAGCCTCCGATCGGCCCCCTGAGCTCCAGCTTGTCTCCCACCATCAGCACCTCGGTGAGGTAGGGTGAAACCTCGCCGTCCTCCAGGCAGTCCACCGTGAGGACGAGCCTCTCGTCCTCTGGGGCGGAGGCTATGGAGTAGCTCCTCTGGGCCTGGTAGCCGTCGGGGGCGGTGAGCCTCACGTCGACGTGCTGGCCGGCCTTGTGACCCTCCCACCCCGGAACCTCGAGCACGAGGCTCTTGGTCCTTGGGGTCTCGGGCATCACGTCCAGCACTTCCCCGATCCGCCAGAGAGTCCTGTACAGCTGCACAGCCACCGCGTTAGTCTCCCCGGTAGCGCTGCTCGCGCCAGGGGTCTGCGTGGTTGTGGTAGCCCAAAGACTCCCAGAAACCCGGTATGTCGTAGGTGGTGAGTTGCAGGCCCCTCACCCACTTGGCGCTCTTCCAGAAGTACAGGTGCGGCACGAGCAGGCGAGCCGGCCCGCCGTGTACGGGCTCCAGCGGTTCCCCATCGTAGACGTATGCCACCCACGCCTTGCCGTCCGTGACGTCTTCAAGCGGCAGGTTCGTGGTGTAGCCGCCGTCGCAGAAGGCCGTGACGTACTCGGCCGCCGTGTCCGCCCCCTCGATCAGGGTGTCCACAGAGACACCCTCCCACCTGGTATCAAATTTCGACCACTTGGTGACGCAGTGGATGTCCCGGGTGACCTCCTCTGAGGGCAGTTGCCTGAACTCCTCCCACGTCCACCTCTTTGGCTCGTCTAACTCCCCGACGACTGAGAAGTCCCACTCCTCTAAAGGAGTACGAGGCGTAGGCCCTGCGGAGAGGACCGGGAAGCCGTCCTCCAGGTACTGGCCCGGGGGTAGCCTCTCGTCGTGCCTCCTGGGGCGGCCAAAAAAGCCTCGGGAGAAAAACCCTTCACCCATGTTCTGTACCTCCTCACTCTCTGTCTTGTACTCTAGCGCACTTGTTAAAGTAGTGTATGTTCGTCCGATGCTTCTTGGCCTAAGCTGGCGAACTTGGGCCAAAGGCGTACTTCAGGTAGCAGCTTGCTCCTGGCAGTAAACGCTACCATCTGTACCCGCCGGGAGCGTCGTCCCCCGGACTCACGACGTAACGGTCGAGAAAATCCTCGTCCAACCTCACGTTCTCCCCGGCCATCTCCCGGCGCCGAAGATCCCACAACACGCTCAAGGTGTGATCTATCTCGTCGAGCCTCCGGTGGTCGGCTGCACCCGCGTGATGGGCCCCTTCGCGAGCCACGAGCTTCTCCCTCTCCTCGGAGAGGTCCTCGATCTTCTGCATAATCTTGCTGTGCGACATTACCTCACGCTCCTATCGGAAATATGCTGCTACAGCGAGAGCACCTCTACAGCGAGAGCACCTCTATCTTACCTTCACGAAGACGTGCCTCGAAGTGCTGCTGAGGCTCTCTGGCTGGTCCCCGCAGCACTTCCCCAGAGCACAGATCGAACTGAGAACCGTGCCAGGGACACGTAACCACGTTGCTCTCGCGTTCGCCTTCGTTGAGCGGACCTCCTCTGTGGGTGCATGCGTTGGCTATGGCGCACACTTGTCCATCCTTAGAGCGGCTCACCAGCACATAAACACCTTCTACATCCACCGCTCGCATCGCGCCTGCTTGAAGCTCGCTCTCCTCGAGAACTGCGGTAAATTCACCTATCACTCTGCCTCCTTCTTCGATTGATTCCCAAATTTAGGGAAATTGGCACTATTTCCTCACTACCGTACAGGAGGTACTCCTCGACGATACTGGAAAAGGCTTGCTTCCTTCGCTGACACTTGCTGTTGGTTTGTCGGAGAAGGCACCGTCATCACAACAACGGTGCCTTCTCCGACAAGTGTTCGACAAGAAGTCGGAGGCGCTCAAGGAGCGGGTTGGCGTCGGGTGAGTTGCTCCTCTATATACCTCGTCGCCCCGAAGATCACATCGGTCACAATGGCGACTTGCGAGACCGGGACCAGGTACACGGCACCCTCGATCTCGACGATCTCTGGTTAGCTCGGTGAATAGAGGCAACTTGTTCACTAGAGCGTAAGCTATTGCTTGTACTGGAGGTTTTAGGCTTCTACCTCCTTCTGGGGGGCCGTTGCGACCGCGTTCAGGATCACGTCCGTGACGGCCTGTGGCTGGGAAATCATGATCACGTGGGAGCCCTCGACCTCGGTGGTCGTAGCTCCGGCACGCTCGGCCATCGAACGGAGGACATCTGCACCGGCCGCCTTGTCGCCGCTAGGGACCACTGCCCAGGACGGCAAGGTCTTCCAGGCGGGCTTCCCATTCGGCTCGGAGAAAGCCAACTCTGCGGCGGGGCGCTGGGTGGCGGCCATCACGGCGGTCTGCTCTTCTGGCAGGTCGGCGGCGAAGGCATCGTGGAACTTTTCGGGATCGATCGCAAACTCCACGGCCGTCTCCGAGCCCTCTCCCGTCGGATACTGGAGCGGGACCAAGGCTGTGTTCAGGACGCTGTCCTTGGAGTCCTGTTCGATCCCTCCAAGGGTTTCACCTTCGTCCGGGGCGAAGGCGGCGACGTAGACTAGGCCCGCGACGTTTTTGGCGTTGGTGGCGGCGTTGGAGATCACCGCGCCGCCGTAGGAGTGGCCGACGGCAATGACCGGGCCGGGGATCTGGTCGAGTAAGCTGGCGATGTAGGCGGAGTCGATAGTGATGCCGCGCAGCGGGTTGACTGGGGCGGTAACCTGTACCCCTTGTGCCTGCAGCCGCTCAACCACGCCACTCCAGCCTGTGGCATCAGCAAAAGCGCCATGCACGAGAACGACGGTTAGAGGGGCATCAGCGGTGGTGGTTTCTTCAGACATGACAGCTCCTTGTGTCTCGTTTCCTTGTGTCTCGCCGGGCTGTTCGTTCGCACAACCGATCATGCCGAGCTGGGCGGCAACAATAGTCATGGTCGCAGTGCCAAGAAATTGGCGACGATCAAGAGTCATTTCTTCCGGGATTGGACTACGGAATGGGTTATGGTGTCTTGGGGCTGAGTTCGTTTGGCCTAGTCAAATGATTCCTTTCTGTTTGAGGCTCGACAGCCTATTGACCTTATTTGTGCCTCTGTTCTGTGGAAAGGGAGGTCACCGCCGTGGCGCACCCGCTTCCTCGTGCAACCTCGATCGAAACCTCCAATTTATGGATCACCTCCTTTCTGTTACCTTCTCGGTCACCTCCAGAGCCTACTAGGGGGGCGTTGCAAGAGCGTTGCGGGGAGCTGCACAGCTGCACCGCGTACCCGACGAAGCTCGCCAGATAGAGTTCTCCGAAAACGGACCGTTCGCACTGTATGTCAGCGTCACGCCCGTCACTATGCTCGCAGCCGCCTACGAGCCCGAGAGTCGTCGTAACCAGAGTCGTTGATATTGGTCCACAGCACACCCCCAAAGAAGCAATGTGTGTCCATTCTCTCCGGGAGGAGCCTCGAAAGCCGATCGCTCATGCCTATGGCCTCTCCGCCTGGGCCGGTAGATCTCTTGCGTTAAAGAGGGTCGTAAGGGGTTTAGCCTCGTCTACGACGTAGGTTGAAAGCATCTTCGTGGTGACGATCCCGATGTTCCGTGCGTTGTGGATGACGCCCGGCGGGATCATGAATGGATCGCCGGTACGAAGCGTGAGGGTCCGCCGGTCGTCGAACTCCATCGCCACGTCGCCCCGCACGATGTACCCCACTTCGGGACCCGGGTGGTTGTGCCAACCGGAGGCGACACCCTCGGGGATTTCGGCAAGGGACTGCACTATCTCCCACCCAGGGATCGGCGAGGGGAAGCGCTGGAGCTCCGTTCGCTTGAACGGGGCGGACGCGGCTGACTGGGTATACTCTGGCTCACTCGTCATCTGAGGTCTCCGTTTTCTATTTCGCGGATTCGACTAACGTGCCTTGCCCGAGGACGACGGTGGACTGGAACGCGACGGTGAGCCCTCCTGTAGAAAGGCGATCAACTCTTCCGCCACCTCTCCGGGTCTCTCCTCGGCCAAGTAGTGTCCGGAGGGCACCGGTCTGCCCCGCACATCGGTAGCGTACTTGCGCCAGACTTCCAATACGTCGTAGAGTCTCTCCACGGCACCCTTCCCTGCCCAGAGTGCCAGAAGCGGGCACCCGACCTTACGGTCCCGGTCGGCCTCGTCGTGGTCGAGGTCTATGGTAGCTGCGGCCCGGTAGTCTTCACACATCGCGTGAATAGACTGCGGATCGCGGAAGTAGCGTTGGTACTCCGCGTAGGCTTCGGGGTCGAACACTTGCGTGCTCGTCCCATACGCGCCGAGCGTCTTGCCGAAGAAGTAATCGGGGTCGGCCCCGATGAGGCGCTCCGGCAGGTCGTATGGCTGGATGAGAAAGAACCAATGATAGTAGGCCGTAGCAAGATCCTTGTCCGCCGTCGCGAAGACGTAATGCGTGGGCACGATGTCCAGGACCGCGAGCTTCGTGACCCTCTCCGGGTGGTCCAGCGCCATTCGGTGGGCGGCCCTGGCACCCCGGTCGTGCCCAGCGACGGCGAAGGAGTCGAACCCCAACTCTCGCATGACCTCTACTTGATCCAGGGCCATAGCGCGTTTGGAGTACCCGGCGTGGTCTTCACCACCCTCGGGCCTGGAGCTGTCCCCGTAACCCCGCAGATCCGCCGCTACGACCGTGAAGGAGTCGGCGAGACGAGGCGCGACCAGATGCCACATCGCGAGCGTCTGAGGATAGCCGTGCAACAGCAGCAATGGCGGTCCCTCCCCCCCACGAATGGCGTTGATGCTCGCCCCTTCCACCTCGACCCGGACCCGCTCGAAGCCCTCAAACATACTTTCCCTTTCTTGGTACTGTTGTTCAGGTTCCAGACGCGACTTGGGCAGGCTCTTCTTCCTTGCGTACCACCAGAACCAGGCAATGAGCATGCCGGACGACCGAGTCAGCGACGCTCCCTATCAAAGTCCTCCTGATCCCACCCAAACCTCGGCTCCCTACGACTATCAGCCCCACCTCCAGCTCCTCCGCTAGCTTCACGATTTCCGCCGCCGGCGTCCCGATCCTCAAATGCGCCTGTGTTACCGTCCCCCCGACCTCCCGCACCTGCTGAACCTCCGCGTCGAGCGTCTGACGAGCCACCTGCTCGAACTGCTGCCTCTGCTCCTCCAGGGGGGCGAGGTTCTCCTGCACTACCCACGCTGGGTCTGCGGCTTGAGGGACGAACGGAGCCGTAGAGTACTCACCTACGTAGAGCACATGCAGCTCCGAGTTGGTCTTCTTGGAGAGTTCCACCACCACCTCCGTCGCATGGGCAGCACTCTCTGAGCCGTCGCTAGCCAGAAGGATCCTTGTTGGAAAGACGTTCATTGCTCGCCCCGGACCCGCTCCAAGCCCTCAAACATACTCGACGCCTCCCCAGAGTGCATGGTACGGTTTCCTAGAGCCTGCATTCTCACTCCTTGAGGAACGCCAGCAGGTCGTCGTTGAGCCGGTCCTTGTGCGTTACGGCCAGACCGTGCGGCGCCCCTTCGTAGACCTTTAGCGTTGCGTTCTCGACGATCTCCGACGACCGATGCGCCGAGGCCACGATCGGCACGATCTGGTCGTCGTCGCCGTGGACGATCAGCGTCGGCACGTCGAACTTCTTCAGGTCCTCCGTGAGGTCGGTCTCCGAGAATGCCTTGATACATTCCAGGGCGTTCTTGAGACCGGCCTGCTCGCTCTGAAACCAGAAGGCATCCCGGGCACCCTGGGAGACATCGGCGCCTTCCCTGTTGGCTCCGAAGAAGGGGTAGGCCAGATCCCTGTAGAATTGCGAGGGGTCGGCGGTGAGGCCGACGCGAAGCTCGTCGAAGACTTCGATCGGCAGGCCGTCGGGGTTGGCCTCGGTCTTGAGCATCAGCGGCGGTATCGCGCTCACCAGCACGGCCTTGGCAACCCGGGAGGTGCCGTGGCGTCCGATGTAGCGAGTCACCTCCCCGCCGCCGGTGGAGTGGCCGACCATGACGGCGTCTTTCAGGTCGAGCTCTTCGAATAGCACCGCGAGGTCGTCGGCGTAGGTGTCCAGCTCGTTGCCGTCCGAGGGCTGGCTGGAGCGGCCGTGGCCGCGGCGGTCGTGGGCGATGGTACGATAACCGTTCTGGACTAGGAAGACCATCTGATTCTCCCAGGCGTCGGCGTTGAGTGGCCAGCCGTGGCTGAAGACAACGGGTTGGCCTTCGCCCCAGTCCTTGAAATAGATCTGCGTGCCGTCTTGCGTCGTGATCGTGTTCGTTGATTTGCCACTGCCGTCTTGCGTGGTGACTGTGGTCATGATATTGTCTCCCTTTTCATAGGTGGGGCTCGTCGACTTGGTCGCCAGCATCACCGATATCAGCTTCTACAGGTACTTCGGGTTATCCATTCCACCTCCTTCGGGATCAGTGGAAAACCTCACCATCGGGATTACTCGTTTCTCTTACTTTCTCGAGCACCCAGAGCCTACTAAGGGAGCGTTGCAAGAGCGTGGCGAGACGCTACACCAAGCGTGGAAAACCTCGTGTTGAAACGGTGCAGCGTCCTGCCAGCTCGCGCACAGCCTTTCGCATGCTATCTGAGATCATCGTGTCTTCGGGGCGCCCACGATGGGTATCAGCGTGCCGTCGTGGTCGTGAAAAACCGCCGGATGTCTCCCGGCTACACGCCGGGCCAACTCGTCACCGTTCTCGAGGGCATGGAGCAAGCCCCCGATTTGCTTGGCCATTTTGTCCCTTTCAGGTCAAACGCTTGGAGTAGCCCAGCACGTACTCTCCGTCCGCACCCCTGGCGAGCGCAGCGGCGCCGATTACACCAGATTTCGGGCCTAGGGTGGCCTCCTTGATCTCGACAAGATCGCGCGAAGGGGAGCGAGCGCTGAGCTGCACCTCATTGCGAGCGGGTTCCAGGATAAACTCTCCCGCTCGAGAGGCGCCACCACCGATGGCTATCACCTCCGGATTGAAGATGTGTACGAACCCCGCCAGGGCGATTCCGAGCCAGACTCCAGTCTCCTTCAAAACCCTTATGGCTGCCTCGTCACCTTCTTGGGCGAGCCTAGTAACGTCCTCGCCGAGCAGCTCTCTCTCGATGGCCAATCGTCCCAGCTCCGAGCGCGGCTGCTCGCTGGCAACCTCTCGCGCCCGGCGCCGGATGGCGGTGCCTGAGGCCAGCTCCTCAAGGGACCGATGGTTACCGCGTCCGCAACGTGGTCCCGTGGCGTCGATGGTCACGTGCCCGAGTTCCCCGCCTGCCCCCTGGGCGCCCCTCAAGAGCAAACCGTGGGTGATGATCCCGCCGCCGACCCCGGTACCGAGGGTTATGAAAACCAGGTGGTCAACATCCTTCCCGGCTCCGTAGCGGAACTCACCCCAGGCTGCCGCGTTCGCATCGTTCTCCACCGTGACCGATAGCCCGGTCCTGCTGCCTATCTCTTCATCCAAGGGGATGCCCTCTATCTCGTGAAGGTTGGGAGAGAAGATGACCTTGTGCTCCGCCGCCAGGATAAGACCGGGAACCGCAAGGCACACCCCGCCCACCTCGGAACCCTCCTTCACCTCTCTGATAGCCCCGGCGATGGTTTCGATCAACCTGTTCGGTGGGACCGCCTGGGTAGGGTACCTGACCTCCTTCAGTATCTTGCCCTCGGGGGTTACGACCGCTGCAGCGATCTTGGTTCCTCCTACGTCTACCCCTATTGCGTTCATTTCCTGCCTCCTCATACCTATTCGGAGTCTCGGTTCCCTTACTCCTGTACGATCTGCCACCTGGCGCTTTACTCTATCCAAAGCCTCGATGGGGTCGGCTGCGATAGACCTGCCACCCGACGGGTGTGCCTCTGCCGATCTCTTGCCGCGCCTCGCCCGCCCCGGACGTAGCCACGACACTGGACTTCTCCGTTTAACCTTCGAAGGTGATCGACGAGAGCCTGTGGATCGAGGCACGGATGCGTCGCTCAGTCATCGCACGCCCACCCGCTTCAGGCGCTTCTCGGTGAGTGCATCGAGGGCGACGACATCGAAGGTCGTTAAGATCAAGTCTGCGTTCGCGTTGGCCAGCGGCTACTCGTCGTTGGCCCGCGCCAGACCGAGGGCAGCTATGTTACCCGCCTTCGCCCCTGCACGCTGGAAACCGCATCCTCGACCACAAAGCACTTCTCCGGCGAAGGCCAAGCTCGTCGGGCGCTGTCAGGAAGATCTCCGGATACGGCTTGCCCTGCTCAAAGTCTCGCCCGCTGACATTCGCTTCCAGGACATCCAGGAGGGTGTAACCGGGCCGCACAAAATCGTAGCCCAGAACCCTCCCGTGGCCACGATAGCGGCCACGATGTTTACGACCTTTCGCCGATCCGCGGGTGTGGCTGTACTACCAGCAGACATTACGGCCTCCCTTTAGACTTTGGTCTTCGATCATCCTCAGTCCAGACATTTCCCTTCTCCTTTTATATAGACGTCCGTCTCGCGTAGGCCCCCTGCATGTCCTGCAGGTAATCTCTCCTTTACTTGAGTGTGAACACATTGAGACTCTACTCGCACACGGCCTCCCGGAGGCGCTCGAGCATCTTTGAGACGAAGCTGTAGGGGCTGGTCCCCGTCGTTATGCCCGATCATGTGCATTGTTCCGCATGTGCATGGCGTTCCTCACTCTTATTGCTTATCGCTTTCCGCCGCGTGGTATCAGGTTAACCGTAGAGCGTGACAAGAACGTGGCAAGAGGGGGAAGCGTCCGTATGACGGTTCCTCCATAGTCTTGTTCCCCCGTTGTGTTTCTCCTGCCGGTGGTTTTCGATTCGACTCTGGACGGCGATCTGCAGCGAGCGCAAATCGTCAGCGATAAGGCAGCCACCGGAGAGGTTCATGTTACGTAATGCTTGCTAGGTAAGTTCGGTAGTGACGGCAATGCGGAGGAACGAGCGGGCCTTGCGCTGTCCATGCGTCCTTTTCACGCCCTTGCCGCAGTGTGGCTACGGTGCGCTGCTACGATTCGGAGACAAATAAAACCAGTTCGCAAGGAGCTGACCAGGGCATTGCAAAGAGAACCAGCGAGAACAGCGACCATGACCGAGAGGGCCATCAGCCCTTTACCGACTGCATGGGCAGCAATAGGTGAAGGAGAATCACATGCCTTACGTAACTGCTCAAATGCCTTACGTAACTGTTAGTGCGGAGAACTCCGGCGGCATCGAGATTGGCTGCGAGGACCACGCTAGGAAGAAGCCGTCGTACTGATCCAGGACTTTCCCTCGAGTAATCGCGCCCGGGAGAAGCAGGTGTTGCGGCTGCTAGATGGCGGTTACTAGTGGTAGTTTGTTGAACGGGGGTATCGGCTGTGCTGTACTGGCAGTGGAGGTGACACATGACCAAACGACTGCCTGCAACTCCCGCCCCTGGTCCGCTGGAGGACTACGCCGCCCGCTTCGACGATCTCTTCGGTACCCTCGCCCAGCGCCAAGCCTTCCGCCGCTACCTTGAAGGGTTGCTGCTGCCGGACGAGCGCAACAAGACCCTAACTGCTCTAGCTAATACGGAGCCCGTGGTTGGTGCGCAACGCAAAGAGGCACAGGGTCTGCAGTGGTTCCTCTCCGAATCGAGCTGGAACGTCCAAGACGTAAACCGGCGCAGGATGGAGCTGATGCTCGAAGATCCGAGGACAGCCCCAGACCAAAGGGGAGCTCTGGTCATAGACGAGACTGGCGATCGCAAAGACGGCACCAAGACCGCCCACGTAGGCAGGCAGTACCTCGGCGGGATCGGCAAGATAGACAATGGCGTAGTATCGGTAAGCTCTCTTTGGGCCGACGAGAGGATCTACTACCCTCTAGAGGTAGAGCCCTACACTCCGGCCCACCACTTCGACGAAGGCAAGGCCGATCCAGAATTTCGCACCAAGCCGAAGATCGCCCTGGAGTTGGTCGAGCGGGCGGTAGAGATGGAGATCCCTTTTAAGGCGGTGGTGGCTGACATCCTCTACGGCGAGCATCACAAGTTTAAGGAGGGACTGGAGAATAGACAGATACCCTACGTGCTGGCCATAAAGCCCTCCTACGCCTGGTACCGCCCCATAGGAGAGCCTGGCTCGGCGGAGGAGGTAGCGTGGATCGCTCCTTGGAAAGGAGACGACGATCCTGGGGAATGGGTGAAGCTAGAGCGTACCTTCCGGGACGGGCATTCCGAACATTGGTGGGCTTTGGAGGCTGAGTGTCGGCCGTTTGGGCCGGAGAAACGGAGGCGGTTGGTGGTGGCGACCACCGACCCTGCCGAGTTGCCGGAGCTGACGACATGGTATCTGGTGACGAACCTGCCGCTCCCCGGTTCTTCGAGAGCGGCGCAGAGCGACTTTACTCCGGCGGACGTCGCGGAGATAACGAGGCTCTACGCCCTACGAAGCTGGATAGAGCAGAGCTACAAGCAGGTGAAGAACTCGCTGGGATGGGCCCACTACCAGGTCAGAAAAGACGTCTCCATAAGGCGCCACTGGCAGATCGTATGCTGCGCCTTCACCTTCTGCTGGTGGACTTGCGCCGCCCTTGTGGAAGGAAAGACGCTGCCAGGGGTGGTTCTCGACACGGAAGAGACTTCGCCCGCCTCCGCCCCAGAGGCGGAGAGGGGGAAAAAGGAAGGCCAAACCCCGGTCTCTTATGTGCTGGCCAGCGGCGTTGAGGAGGGTGAGGGCGTGGCTGGAGCCGTACGTAATGCTATGGCGATACTGGAAAGCGTTCTCCGACAGGCCCCCGCCCAAAGAGCTACGGCGGCTGCTTGAGCAGGTCTTCTCGGGCAAAGGGCTATGCCTCTATGCCCGCTAACAACAAACTACCGATAGTCGCAGACGCTTCAGGGCACGGACGTCCATAACCCGACTCGAACATGGCTTGACTATTCTTGCCCGCCTCCTTGGCCCGATACATGGCGAGGTCGGCGTTCCGCAGCAGGCTACCCGGAAGGTCCTCGTCCGACCCTCCGAAGGCGATCCCTATGCTGGTAGTGACAGATAGTTCGTGGCCTTCGATGTGCAGAGGCAACCGCAGTGTCTCCGCGATCCGCTTCGCTACTCTATTTGCCTCGTTCGTGTCCTCAATGTCTTCGAGCAGAACGACGAACTCGTCCCCACCGAGGCGTGCGGCGGTGTCCGTGGGTCTGAGACACTCAGAGAGGCGCCCGGCCACCTCGATCAGTAGATCGTCTCCTACCTCGTGGCCTAGAGAGTCGTTGGTGACCTTGAAGTTGTCCAAGTCCATGAACAGGACAGCTATCTTATCCCCTCGCCGCCTCGACCTCTTGAGGGCATGGCTCAGGCGGTCGAGGAACAGGGCCCGGTTCGGTAAGTCCGTCAGAGGATCGTGGAAGGCCTGGTGAGCGAGTTGCTCTTCGAGGAGCTTGCGCTCGGTGATGTCCTTTTGCACCCCGATAAAGTTGGCTATATGCCCGCTTTCGTCACGTACTGGGGAGATGTACAGCTCGTTCCAGAACAGAGTGCCATCTTTTTTGTAGTTGCGCAGAGGACCCGACCACTCGCGTCCCTCCTTGATCGCAATACGTAGCTCGTCCAGGCCTTGTTGGTCTCTGTCCGCGTTGGCCAGGAAGCGGCAGTTGAGCCCGGTCGCCTCCTCCGCAGAGTAGCCGGTGACCTGCTCGAACCTCCGGTTGACGTAGATGATCGGGTTGTCGGGCCGGTTCGGGTCGGTGATGATGATGCCGTTGGAGGAAGCGGCGATGGCCCGGTCCTTCAGGCGCAGCTCGTCCTCCACTCGCTTACGGCTGGTGACGTCCCAGGCATTGACTACAATCCCCCGCACGCTCGGGTCATCGAGCATGTTGGTGCCGACGGCTTCAAGATGGCGCCAGGAGCCATCCTGGTGCTTGGCGCGTAGCTCGATAGGCTTGCCCACCCCTGGGTTGCTCGCCCTCGCGGCCACCGCTCCCAATACCCTCCCCACGTCTTCCGGGTGAACGTAAGTGGAGAGGTTATTGCCGAGCATCTCCTCGGGGCTTGTGGCCAACACGTTCTTGATCGAGGGACTCACGTAACGCACGGTACCATCTGCTTCGACGATCGTAACGATGTCCGAGGCTTGCTTTGCGAGGGCGTTGCGGAACAGTTCCTCGCTTCTT
>CADCVE010000086.1 GCA_902806065.1 uncultured Rubrobacteraceae bacterium
GTCTACTCGGGGTGGGAAGAGGAGAAGGTACGACGTTTGAGGGCGCATGGGTTCACCGTGGAAATCCTCGATTCGGGTAAAGAAAAGGCAGTCTCCGGCACGGAGGTACGCTCCCGGCTTCGCTCCGGCCTTCCATGGGAACATTTGGTCCCGGCAGCGACCATCCCCATCGTCCAGGAGGCGGTCGCGTGCCGGCCGCAATGCTTCGGCGCCCCAGGCAACGATAAGTAAGTAATCCGGCTCACGCAGGGTCTCCGGAGACGACCTCGTTTTCGATGCGGCGCGATCCTGGCCGCAGTCAATTCCTTTCGTTCGTTGCGCGATCCCAACCCTTGCGAGCGAGAGAACCCGCCGTTACTCGGATGCGTCGGCCTGGGAGGCGAAGCGGTCGTAGGCCAGGGCGGCGAGCAAGGCGCCGATTACGGGACCGACTATGTAGACCCAGACGGCGGTGAAGTCGAAGGCCACGATCATCGGTCCGAGCGTGCGCGCCGGGTTGAGGGACCCTCCGGTCACCGGTCCGGCGATGAGCACCCCGCAGGCCAGAGCAAATCCCACGGCCAGAGGCGCCACTCCCGCCGGAGCCCTATCGTCGGTAGCAACCGAGATGATCACGAAGACCAGGATGAACGTAACCAGTATCTCTGCTAACAACGCCCGAAGGTCATCAACACCCTCCGTTGGGAAGGTGGCTGCGACGCTGGCCAACTCGCGCGACGGGTCACCGTAAATGGCCCAAACGGCGATGGCCCCGAGCAACGCCCCAACCAGTTGCGCCGCTATGTATATGGGCACGTACTGCCAGGCAAACTTCTTCGTAGCCGCGAGCGCGAGAGTAACAGCCGGGTTGACGTGCGCCCCCGAGATGTGCCCGATGGCGGCGACGATCGCCACGAGCGCCAGCCCAAACGCCAAAGCCACGGCGAGTGAATCGTAGATACCAGGGCCGGCGGTAGGGCGTTGCAGTATCGCCGCCACCGCAACGGCGCAGCCCGTGAATATGAGTATGAAGGTGCCGATAAGCTCCGCGACCGCCGCGCCTACTATGTTGCTCGAATCGACGCTGCTCCCGTACGTCCCGCTAGGCTTGTTGCCTCCCTCGCCGTTCTGCCGGTCCTGGCTCGAGTCCTGGCCCAACGCCTCTGACCCACCACCGGATCGTGGGCTGCGCATGACGCGTGGCTTCTCGCCTCTGTTACGCTCCTCGGAGAGCCGCCTTGCCTCTTCTTCACTGCTGTACCTGTCACTCATCTCTGTTGCTCCTCTATAGGTTGATGTTTCGCCCTTCGCACCGGAGGTAAGCCTTCACTCCAATGTGCATGCACCGCGCTCGCGGCCGGTTCTCGTCTTTCGGTACGCTCTCTGGCGCATCCCGACTACCTCTTCCTTGCAACTCTCTCTTCTCACAGGCGTCGGAGATGACGAGGTCGCTCACGACCACTTACGATGTCGTCGGCAGCCCAAGCAGTGTCTCGATGGGTGTCCCGGCCTCTTCGATTGGGCGGGAGAGGTAGAAGTCGGCGTGATACCAGCCTGCATCCTCCTTGCCGCTCGGGTCCACGCCCATCTTCTCTAGTTCCTCCAGGACGTACTCGCGTTCCGTGTCGTCGGTGAAACGCCGCTGGGTGAAAGTGTGACCTTCGAGCTTCTCGGTGACCAGGCCGTACTCCGAGAGGGCGTCAGAGATCTCCTCGTAGGAGACCCAGCGCAGCGCGAAGACGGCGACCCAAGGGATCCGTCCCTCCGGTCCTGACGTAACACAGTCGAGCAAACGCCCGAAGGTGCGCTCGGTGATGTACCCTACGCCCCCCGTTACGGTCAAGAGGTGCGCGCCCGCGACGGCACGGCACAACGTCTGGGTCGGCTCGTTCTCCTCCAGGTTCTCGGCGAAACCCGCGTCGAGAGAGCCAGAGCGGACGCCGTAGGAGACCGCCTTGCGCGACACGTCCAACCCGACGACCTCCGGCGCCTCCTCCCTCCGGCGCTCCCCATAGAACGCGGCGTCAGCCTCCGCCAGCGCCTCGCTCGGCAAAGCGGCGAGACCCTCCGAACCATAGCGGGCGTAGAGGTCTTCGAGGTTTGTCTCGTACTTGAGGAGGGCGGCGTTTACCCCATAGGAGCAGCAAACGTCCACGACGCGCAGCGGCTTCTTACCAGTCTCCTCGCGTCGCGCCTCGATAAGCGAGGAGAAGACGCGCTGACCGTGACTGGGGATGCAGTAATCGAGGCCCCGAAAGGTTCCGAAATACTCCCTCGGGTCTTCCAGATCGTAGACCAACTCGAAGTTGGTCTTACCGGGTTTCTGGTGCAGAACGTCGCCGTTGTGCTTGATCTTGATCCTCCTAACGTTTGTGAGCATGCGTGTTGGGCGGGAAACGGGTGGACCAGCAACGCATCCGTCGGCGATGCGTGGATATGCTCTTCTTGCCCCTTCTTGTCCCTTGCGTCTTAGCGCTACTCTGCCGCCTCGGGGGCGCGGCCCGCGCTATGACTCGCGCCGTGGCCGGTGGTGTCTTCGATATCGACCTCCTCCTTGCGCAGGTCCACCTCGATGACCTCTTCTTCCACGACGACTTTTTTGCGGATCCGGATCTCCTCCTTGAGCACGACTCTCTTGGAGACCACGACCTCCTCCTCGAAGACCTGCACGACGATCACCTCGTCCTCGCCGGCCTCGCCGATGTCGGCCTCGGAGACTTCCCGGCCCTCCCCCGGCACCCGCTCGATGTCGACCTCTTCGCGCCTCTTGGGAACCCGCACCTCCTCGCGGTCGGTACGCACGCTCTTGCGGACCTTCACGGCGCCGGCTTCTCGCTCTCTGGTACCGACCCGGCCTTCCTCCTCGCTCCTCTGCACCCTGAGGTCGTTGGCGTCTTGGTGAAGGCCACTGTCTCGCTCTCCAGCGCCTCGCTGCGCAGACCCGGAAGAGGTCTTGTCGTCCGCGCCGTGGTAGCCGGCGGGAGCTCCATGCCCCTCGGGGTCTCGTGCACCCTCAAGGCCATAGTAGCTGCGTACCCGCTGCTCGAAGTCGGGCGTTATCTCTCGACCTTCGCGATAGCTTGGACCGTCCTCGATCCTGTCCTTGGTCAGAGAAGGGACCGCTATCGTGCGCCGCCCCTCGTCCACCTGTACGGCCTCCAGGGGGATCAAGGGAAGTCCGACACCCGAGAGGCCCGTTGTAACGCCGACGTACTTGGGTCGGCCGTTCTCGTCCACGAAGATCTCGTCGACCTCTCCCACCTTCCCGCCGGCGCTGTCATGCACCTCGTACCCCGAAAACCGCTCCTCGCGGTCCCCGAGCCGGTCGTCACTATTTTCGTGTTCCACCTCATGCCTCCTTAGCCGCCGGCTACTACAACCATACTGAAGCGCGGATCAAACCTGCTCTCGGGTGAGGTTCCCTAGCCAACCACCAAGCGCGGCGGCGAGCCCCCATGACAGCAGGCTGAAGAATGCCCCCAGCGCGTCGTTTCTGAGGGTATCCGCGGCGCCACCGGTGTCGTCGGCGCTGATGTCCGCTCCCATTACGTCCGCCGGGGCTCCCCAGAGGGCACCCAAGATATCTGGCCCCAGCGCCGAGAGCGCCAATATCAGTAGGGTACCTAGTAGCCACACCAGCAGACCGGCGCGCAGACCCGGACGTCCGGGACGCCGATCTCGGACCGCGGAGCTCATGCCCGCGACATATCCCCCGATGAGAAAGGCCAGCACCCCCAGGAACCCCGTTACCCAATCGGCGGCCCCGATCCCGTATGAGGTATCCAACCGGTCGCTCCCCGCAGGCAGGCGCATCCCCCACACGAGCAGTTCCAGCAACAAAAAGGTCGTCAGGGCAGTGAGTACCCCAGACACAATGTCCCCCCAGCGCGACCCTTCTCGGCGGGCTGGGTCGTCAGCATCCGAGGTCCGAAGGGTGTTTGAACGGCCCCCGCGCATCCGGCCCTCGCTTACTCCGGCGTCTGTGTACTGCCCACCGACGTTTTCATGAGCCCGGGTTGCGTACGACTCCACCCGCCTCAACCCACTCGGTGTTCTGTCTTCGCTCATCTGTTCCTTTCTGCTTACTGACAGTAAGAGACCATGCTACCTACCTACGGCGTGACTTCTGTGATGGTGTCGCCTGGCCGGGGCTTTAGAAGTAGCCCCGGCCGTCTTCGATTACCAAAGTCGGCGTATCTACGAGCGGCACCGAGTGGTTTGCTACCTTCTATCTCCGCCTGGAGAGTTGCTCGTTACCTCGTTGCTCCGGCTGTAGGCTTTTTGAAGCACGTCCTGAGCTACTTCTCGACCGCCCAAACCGAATGCTATGGCCGCAGCCAGGGCCACGGCTCCGAGCAGAATCAGGAACGTGGGTGCCGTGAGCGACACCGCGATGCCAAGCTCCGTGATAGCCGCGAAGACCGCGTAGACGATGATCGCGTACTGCGCCACGCTCGCCAGCAGGTTAGAGCCTGTAGCCCCCCGCACTATCCCAGAGACGAAGTTCGCCAGGAGAGCAGCGAGGATCAGAATGAGAATGGCGGCTATGATGCTCGGGATGAAGGCGATCAGCTGTCCCAAGACGGCCGAGACCTGCGGGATACCCAGGGCGTCCGCAGCCATCGTGAGGAAGATGATAAATACGAACCAGAACACTAGGCGGCCGATTATGGTCGCCGGGGTGTAGCTAGTCTGCGCTCTGTCGAAGAATTGCTTTATACCGCCCTTCTCCATCCAGCCGTCGAAGCCTACGCCCTTCAAAACTCGGCCGACGACCGCCTGGAGTATCCTGGCAACGATATAGCCAATGATAAGTATGACGATCGCGCCGATAAGCTGCGGTATATAGCTAAGGAACGTACTCAACGCGTTCTGTAGTGGTTGAAACAAGTCCATTCAAACTCTCCTTCGTTCGGTTTGACGTTTACGTTCAACATTCAGGGCTCATCCTCGGTCCTCGAAGACGAACCCCGAGATCTTCTGCTCTCGCTCCTCTACGGTCGCCGGCGACCCGTCCTGGCGCCCAGAGCGCCGCCTATTGCCCCTCCGATGAAAGGTATCAACAGGGTGAGGATGCCAGCGCCGGTCAGGATCGTGCCCAGGTTCTGCGGCGCGTCGCTGGGG
Source organism: uncultured Rubrobacteraceae bacterium (assembly GCA_902806065.1). Lineage (GTDB taxonomy): Bacteria > Actinomycetota > Rubrobacteria > Rubrobacterales > Rubrobacteraceae > Rubrobacter_F. Next base: position 5,104 of record CADCVE010000086.1, read on the forward strand.
GTACTCGGAAGGGTCACGCCGCTCAGGTTGTCCAGGAGGCTGAGACCCAAGAGGGCCCCTATGCCCGCGAGGACTATGGTAACCACCAGCATCAGTACGGGTACCAGGAGGCCGTGCTTGAGGCCGGATCGGCTCGCCAGGCGTCCGGCGACGTAGCCCCCGATGATAAAGGCCAGGAGCAGCGTGATGAGTAGCCCTATAAGACCCGCCGTTCCGCCCTCGGTTGCGGAGGCGCTCCCTCCATCGCCCAGGATAGCCCCGACGATTGCTCCGACGATGATGCTGAGGATCAGACCGGCCCCGAGCGCCGCCAACCAACCCAGGATAACGCTGAGCCAGCTCGTGCCCCTCCCGGCGTTCGCGCCCCGGTCACCCTCGTCACGACCACGATCCCGATCCTGATCCTGGCCGCGCTCTTCGCGAGACCCACCACGAGGTTCACGGCTAGTCTCGCGCTCCGCACCACGTTCTTCGCGCGCGTCTCTAACCCGTCTCGGCCCATCGTTCCCTCGCGGAGCGTCCATCCTGTTGCCTCCAGCGTCTATATCCGGCCCGAGCCGCTGGCGCTCTTCCGCCTCCCGCCGCGACTGCTCCTCCCTGCGCTCCCTCTCGGACATCGGTAGTACCCCTTTCGCCGAGAGGGCGGGCCTGGCTCTCACCAGACCCACCCTCTCGTTGCTTTACGGCTGCGGCCTACTCTTGAGTAGCCGCTAGAGCCTCAACCAGCGACGACACCCGGACGTACGCCCGCATCATGCCCCGCTGTTTACCTCGAAGAGCTTACCTGTCGCGACGCCTCGTCTCGTCGTCGAGGTCATCGTTATCGCGCCTGGCGGTATCGCCGGACCTTTCGCCGCGCCCGGTGGTCTGGTCGTCTATATCGACCTCCTCCTTGCGGACGTCCTCCTCGACGACCTGATCCTCGTTGACCACGTCCTTGCGGACCCGGATATCCTCTTTGACCACGGCCTGCTTGCCGACGACGACCTCGTCCTCGACTACCGGCATGGAGACCTCGTCCTCACCGATCTCCCCGGGGGCGGCCTCGCGGTCGTTCACCGGTACCCGCTCGACGTTGACCTCCTCGCGGCGGGTGGGCACTCGCATCTGCTCGCGGTCGGTCCTCACGCGCTTGCGGACGTTCAGGCGCCCGGCCTCGCGCTCGCGAGTCCCGGCCGTAAGCTCCTCCTCGCTCCTCTGTACACGGAGCTCGTCCTCGTCCTC
>CADCVE010000087.1 GCA_902806065.1 uncultured Rubrobacteraceae bacterium
TCGTCGCTACCGTCATGCCATGGGCGAGGGCAACCACAGCGCCCGGATCTACCTCCGAGGTCTGTATGGCGTTCATCACGCCGGCGGATTGGTCTTGTGGGGTGGAGGGGACCTTTGCCGTTATCAAGGCGCCTTCTGAGAGGGCCACGAGGTCGGTGAACGTGCCGCCGACGTCGACTCCGAGACGAGTATCGCTCATGCTGCCTGCCTCTCAGCCTTGCTCGGCGATCAACTGGCGTTCCTGGGGCTCGTCCTCGTAGATGTCGCGTCGGAAGGTCTCATCCGCTAGGTAGACGCAGACGATGCTCAAGAGGCACAGGACAGCGACGTAGACCCCGATCAAGCCCGGCCCGCCTGTCGCCGCGTATAGGGCGGTGGCGACTATCGGCGCCAGGGCACCCCCGAAGATCCCCGCGAGCTGGTAGCCCAAGGAGGCCCCAGAGTAGCGCACGCGCGTGCCGAAGAGCTCGGCGTAGAAGCTTGCCTGGGTGCCGTATACCATGGCGTGGCCGATGCTCAACCCAACGATCACGGCAAGGATGATCAGGGCCGAGGACCTCGTGTCGAGTAGCCAGAAGAACGGGAAGATCCACAAACCCAGGAACGCGGCTCCCGCCATCAAGACCGGTCTGCGGCCCACCTTGTCGGAGAGCGAGGCGAAGGCCGGGATGGTGAAGATCTCGATGAGGGCGGCGATGGAGACCGCGATCAGGCCGAGGTTTCTCGGCAACCCGAGGTTGGTCGACACGTAGGTCAGCATGTACACGGCGAAGATGTAGAAGACTACGTCGATGCCGATGCGTGAGCCTACGACCAGGAGCACGTTCTTGGGGTAGGTACGAAAGACGTCCACGATCGGCATCCGTGCCTCGGTCCCTGATTCGCGCACCCGACTAAAGGCCGGGCTTTCGTAGATTGCGAGCCGTATGTACAGCCCCAGCGCGATGAGGAGGATGCTGAGGAGGAACGGTACGCGCCAACCCCAGGTCACGAACGCGTCCCCGGAGATGGCCGAGACTGCGGCGAAGGCGCCTGTCCCGAGCACGAGTCCTGCGGGCACTCCCATCTGCGGCCAGCTCCCGTTGAGCCCGCGCTTGTCGTTGGGGGAGTGCTCGACCGCCATCAAGACGGCTCCGCCCCACTCACCGCCCAAGCCCAGGCCTTGCAAGAGGCGCAGCACGACGAGCAGGATCGGCGCCCAGATACCGATCGTCTCGTAGGTCGGCAGGAGACCAACCAGGAACGTCGCGATGCCCATAATAAGTAGCGTCGTGACCAGCATCGCCTTGCGGCCGACCTTGTCCCCGTAGTGGCCGAAGATCACGCCGCCCAAGGGCCTCGCCAGGAACCCGACCGCGTACGTGGCGAAGGAGGCCAATGTCCCCGCGAGCGGCTCGAAACTCGGAAAGAATAGCTGGGGGAATATCAAAGCCGCCGCTGTCGTGTAGATAAAGAAGTCGTACCATTCGATGGTGGTACCGATAAAGCTCGCCACAACTACCTTACGGATCGAGGTAGGTAGCCCCGTATCCTCGCCGCCGACTCTCTCCACGATTACCTCCTAGAACCCCGCAAAAAGCGTTGCCTTTCCTGCAGGAAGTATACGTACTGTCACTCCTTTCCGCTTTGGCCCGCCGGACAGAATTTCGCGGATGGGAGAGCGCATAGAGGCAAGCTGCTCCCTGAAGTGCATTAAAGCCTCCTCCCAGATAAGAGGGTTCTACCGACCACCTCGATCGGAACTGAGCAACTCCCGGATGACGGCCTCGGTCACCGCGTCAGTTGTCACGGAACGCCCGAGGTCGCGCGTCCTCGTACCGTTCGCGATAGCGGCTTCGAGCGCGTCGAAGATGCGCCTGTCAGCGTCGGCTTGGCCAGCATGTTCGAGGAGGAGGGAAGCGGCTCAGATCGCCCGGAGGGGTTCGTGATGCCCTGCCCCACGATGTCGAGGCGGAGACGTGGACCAGCTCGAAGAGTGAGGGGAAGCGCTTCTCGGGGTCCAGGTTGGCCGAAGGCGCTACCCCGATGTACCCTCAGAACACCACCGTAACCTCGGAGAGCAAGCCCCCGAGGAAGCTGGAGCCAACGATCACACCGAAGTCCACTAGCCTCAGTACGCTCCTGATAGCTAGTACCTCCGCATACCTGAGGGAAGACCAAACCTGCGGAAACTCTCCTCTCTCGGACGCCCGGCGCTTCTAACCGCTGGGTGGCCATCCTGTGACCTCGTCCGTATGCTGCCCGAGCGTAGGCGGGGGACGCCGTATCGGCAGACGCTCCCCGTTCACCAAAATAGGGGAGGCGAGCATCTTCAGCATCCCTGCCGTGGGATGGTTCACGTCTTTTAGTATCCCCGAACTCACCACGTGCTCGTCAGAGAACACATCCGCCAGAGTGTTGACCGGACCACACGGCACCCCGGCGCCCCGAATAATATCCGCCCACTCGTCCGCCGTTTTTTTGGAGAACTCCTCCTGTAGGGTGGCGACGAGTTCCTCGCGGTTCGCGACCCGGTCGGGGTTGTGCGCGAACCTCTTATCTTCGGCCAATTCCTCGCGGCCTACCGCGCGGCACAGGTTGACGAACTGGGCGTCGTTGCCGACGGCTAACGCAACCTTTTTGTCCGACGCATCAAAGGTCTGGTAAGGCACGATGGAAGGGTGAGCGTTGCCGAGCCTCCCCGAATCCTCACCCGAGACGAGGTACCCCTGCCCACGGTTGGCGAGCCAGGAGAGCTGGCTCTCGAAGAGCGGTACCTCTATGCGAGCCCCCTCGCCTGTGTCGTTACGCTGATACAGGGCGGACAGGATCGCCATCGCCGCCTGCAGCCCACAGACCATGTCCGAGATAGCGACGCCGACCTTGGTCGGTTCCTCGAAGCCGGTAATGCCCATGATCCCGCCGCGAGCCTGCACGAGAAAGTCGTATCCTGGCCTATCCTGGTCCTCGCCGGGGCCGAAACCGGTTATGGAGCAGTACACCAGACCGTGGTTGGTCTCTTTCAGCGCCTCGTAGCCCAGGCCCAGCTTCTTCAGAGCGCCCCGGCGCATGTTCTCGATCAGGACATCCGCTCCTGCCGCCAACTCCCTGACCTTCTCCAGACCATCGGGGTCCTTGAGGTCGAAGCCGGCGGACCTCTTGTTGCGGTTCACGGAGAGGAAGTAGGCGGCTTCGCCTCCGGCGAAGGGTGGTCCCCAGTGGCGGGTGTCGTCACCGCGCTCGGGGTGCTCTATCTTGAGGACGTCCGCCCCGAGGTCCGCGAGCATCATCGTCGCGTAGGGGCCGGCGAGGACCCGCGAGAGATCCAGGACTCTTACGCCTTCGAGCGGGAGCATGATGCCTCTAACGGTCCTTCCCGGCTCTGCCACCGAGGTTGCGGTAGCCTGGAGCATACCCAGCCTGCATTGTCTTGCGGAGCAGGAACGGGACCTTTTGGCTGGCTCGCTGGCGTGGTTCTTCCTGCTCTCTATTTGGCGTAAGGTTTGAGATGCTGGATCCCCCTCTCCACTGCCCTGGACCGGCGATTATAGCGGACGCCGCGCGCCCGGGAGGACCTAAGCTCTAATGTCGAGGATAGAGCCAGGGTCATCGCCTGTACCCGATTACTCTTGTAGGGCTGTAATGACCGGGCAGCGGGGTTAGAGGTGGTGTAGCTTCAACTGGAGGAGGTCGTGTTGGACGACGGCCAGGGTACCCGGCTCCAACTCCTCCCATGAAGAGGCTGCGTCCAGCTTTTCGGAGGCGAAGAGTATGGTCCCCTGGTGGTCGCTGGTCTCCGTACGGGTGCCGTAGGAACTTGTGCCCCGGAGGTCTTCCCCGGCGTCTAGCTTCCGGACGTAGAGATCTTCGAAGCCCGGGTACCGTAGGGCATAGAGGTGTTTCTCGTCGGCCAGAAGAAAGTTCAGGCTGGTGTACTTGCAGTTGTCGAGGAGCCAGGCGACCGCCGTCCGGATGCCAGCGAGAACGCCCCTGGATTCCCGTATGTGATACCGGAGCAGGGCGAAGTACCGCTCGGAGTCGGTCTCGCCGTAGAGGGGACCCAGAGGAACGGGAGGGTCTTCCAAACCCTCGATGTTGCCATTGTGAGCAAAGATCAACCCTTCGTTTACGAAAGGTTGGGTATTCTCCAGGCTGGACTCGCCTTGTGTAGCGTTCCGAACGTGTGCCACAAAGAGATGCGAGCGGACGCGGCGCGCCCCGGAGGCAAACTCGTAGTCCTCGTAAGCCGCAATCGGTTGCTTCTCCACCCGCGCCAGTCGGCCCTGATAGTACGCCAGCCCCGTCCCATCAGGGTTTTTGTAGGACTGGCCGAGCATAGAGTCTGGGGCGTTCAAGAGCCAGAAACGGGCCGCCGTGGGCCCAGAGGCTATCATACCGAAGAGGCGACACATGACCAGGAAGCCTACGGTATAGACCCGCAAACGGCAAGCCAGGCTCCCTAACCACACGCGCTATGCAGGTGGACCCGATACCCAAACATCAATCAGAGGTTAAGGGGGTACGGCCCCACGCATGTTGCAAACCATGGCAATAAAATTCTAGCAGTATCTGGAGAATGCGAGATGCTTACTACCGTCCGGCCTTCGGCGTTAGTCCTCGCCGCGGACGAGGAACGAGCTGGGTGCGTGCTACTCTTGGACTAGAAAGCATCAGATTGTAGTAAGGCTGTTTCAAAGGGTGAATTTTCGGTGAAATATCCGCTCGAACGGTTGAAATTAGATCGCGGTTGGGTAGCCTCTTGGAGTGGTCTATGTGCAGGTTACATATAGAGCGGGTTTGCGTGGAGCGGGCAAAAGTGACTGATCGTCAGGGGAGATTATCGTGAATGGTGTGTGGTCAGCGAGGATTGCCGGAGCCTCTGAAAAGTTCCGGACGAATGTGTGGATGCGGTTCTCCGGGGGTGTGCGGCTGCTCCCATTTTTGCTGACCCTCTTCGTTCTCTTGCTCGCGGTACCTCTGGCGGGACCGGCCCAGGCTCAGACGACCTCCGCCGAGAGGGAGAGCACGGGCGAGACAACTACGATAGGGGCGACGGAGCAGGTAATTCTGATCAACCCGGAGAACGGTGAGGAGGTAGAGACGCTCGCCAGGATCGACACCGGCGCGTTCTACACTTCGATAGGCCAGGATCTAGCGGAAGATATCGGCATAGACTACGAGAACGCGGAGACGATCACCGCCCGCTCGACCCTGGGTGAGGAGACGCGTCCCCTGGTCGAGGTCACCATGCGGATCGCCGGGCAGGAGCGCAACATAAGCGTGACGGTGGCCGACCGCTCGGACGTGGCGGACCGGATGCTTATGGGCCGCCAGGACCTGACAGGCTTTACGGTAGATACCTCCGAGGAGCAACTCACCACACCCTCCACGCCCGAGCGCGAGCCGGCGCTGCTGGCCTTGCTCGACTTCCCCGCGCCGCCGCCCAACCCCGCCGCGCTGCTCGCGGCGCTGCCGATCGCGGTCCTGGTCGCTGTGGTCTTCCGCGTCCTCATTGGCGTTTTGACGTTCGGGATCTTCGCGCCCGTGTTGCTCGCTTTGGCCTTCGTGCAGGTCGGGATACCTGCGGGGATCGTCGTATTCGGCACGATGATGCTCGCGGGCCTCGTCATCGAGCCGCTCTTGCGTCCCTTGAAGCTGCCTCGGGTCGCCCGGCTCGCCGTGGTCCTTGGGATCGTAGCCGGGGCGTTGTTGGCGCTGGGCCTCTTCGGGCCGGACCCGTCCGCGAGCAGGAACTGGACGGCCGCCTTCCCGGTGGTGATCGTGACGATAATCATCGAGCAGTTCTGGGGCAGTTGGGAGCAGGAGGGGCTGCGCCAGGCGCTCATCAGTGCCTTTTGGACCACGCTCGTCGCGCTCGCGGCGGCTCCCTTGCTGGTGGCGAAGCCTGTGTCTTGGCTGGCGGAGCACCCGCCGATCTACCCATTCGTGCTGGTGGTCGTTGGGGTCGGGTTGTCTGTCCTGATCGGGCTATACAGGGGCCTGAGGCTGAGCGAGTTCATCCGCTTCCGCCCGGCGCTTTTGAAGGATAAGTCCTAGTGCCTACCGGCGACGGGCGTGGCCTTAGAGAGATTCTGAGGGACCATATGCCCCCGGCAGTCGAGCCTATCGGCAAGAGGCGTAGCTGGCGTGAGATCCTTGGCATGAACGCTCGCACGCTCATGGTGGACAGGGAGAACTCGCCACAGGCGATCCGGTTCGTCGACAACAAAGAGAAGACCAAGGACGCCCTTGAGGAGATCGGCGTACCCGTGCCCCCGACTGTCGAACTCGTGCGGGACCGCCGGGATCTTGCGAACCTGGACTGGAACAATCTTCCGGATGCGTGGGTACTCAAGCCAAACATGGGTCGCCAGGGGGCGGGTATCCTGGCGGCCGCCGAGCGCGAGGACAACGGAGAGGGGGACGGCTGGCGGACAGCGTCCGGGCGTCGGCTCTCCAGGAGCGACCTCGTCGATCACTTGCGCAGCGTCCTCGATGGGGAGTTCTCTCCCCAGGACGTCGAGAATGACTGGGTGCTCTTCGAGAAGCTCGTGGTCCCACACGAGGCTCTGGCCCGGTTGGTGCCCCAGGGCCTACCGGATATCCGGATAATCTGCTATCACTCGGAGCCTCTCCTGGCGATGCTGCGCCTGCCCACCAACGCCTCGGACGGACGAGCCAACCTTCACCAGGGCGCTTTGGGAGCGGCGGTGGATCTCGGCTCCGGTTGCGTATCACGGGCCCTCTTCAAGGGCCGGGAGATCACCGAACACCCGGACACCGGACATGATCTCATAGGCGCCGAGGTACCGTACTGGGGTCAGATTCTGGACGCCGCATCTTCCTGTAGCGATGCCACGGGTCTTGGCTATCTCGGCGTGGACATGGTGACCGACGAAGAACTCGGCCCGCTGGTCATGGAAGTCAACGCCCGGCCCGGCCTACAGGCCCAGAACGTGAACGGTGTCGGCCTCGCGGACCGGCTGAAAGAGGTAACCGGAAGCCGCCCGAGTGGTCCCGTCTAGCACCCCCTAGAGTAGGGGGCAGTCACGAAGTACCTTATCGTCCTCACCAGGTTGCAATGCTGCGCCATAGCTCTTCTTCCTTGTGTTGCGTGTTGCTCTCTTTATCCTGCCACTATAATCCTCACAAGGGAAAAGGATAGAGGAGGAGAGAAGCATGACGCTGAACTTGGCGGTGCTACTGGAGGAGAGTGCCAGGGAGAATCCTGAGAAACCGGCCCTGATCCAGGGTGAAGACATACTTACCTACACCGGGCTACGCGTTGCTTCAAGGAAGTTCGCCAACGCCCTCGTCACTTTAGGCATCCGGCCCGGCGACAAAGTCGCCCTGATGGTCCCCAACGTCCCCCAGTTCGCTATCGCCTACTACGGTATCCTAAGCATGGGCGCCACAGTTGTCCCTCTCAACGTTCTGCTCAAAGCCCCCGAGGTCGTGTATCATCTCGAAGACTCGGATGCAGTGGCGCTCGTTGCGTGGGAGGGATTGGTCGAGGAGGCACGCAAAGGCTTCGCGGAAGCAAAGGAGTGCGAGAACCTCATCCTCGTCGAGGAGCCGGACGGCGAGGGCGCGCCGGAAGGCATACACAGGTTCGACGAGTTGCTGAAGGATAGCTCCGCCGAGCATGAGATGGTGCAGACCAGGCCGGAGGACACGGCGGTCCTGATCTACACGAGCGGAACCACGGGCAGGCCGAAAGGCGCGGAACTGACTCACTTCAACATGTTCTACAACGCCGTCGTCAACGCGGAGAAGCTACTCGGGCTGCGCGAAGATGATGTTGGAATCGCCGTCCTACCGCTCTTCCACATCTTCGGCCAGACCTGTGTAATGAACGCTGGTATCTACGCCGCCAACACCGTAGCCCTCGTTCCGCACTTCGACCCCGAAGCCGTCCTAAAGGCCATCCAAAACGCGGGCGTCACTATCTTCAGCGGCGTACCGACCATGTACCAGTACCTGCTGCGCTACCCCGAACTCGACGAGTACGACACCTCCACATTACGTCTCGGTGTCTCGGGTGGGGCTGCGATACCGGTCAAGGTCCTCAAGGCCGTCGAGGAGAGGTTCGGGATAACGATACTGGAGGGTTACGGCCTCTCGGAGACCAGCCCGACGGCTTGCTTCAACCGTTCCGCCGAGCAGCGCAAGGTCGGCTCTATCGGACTCCCGATCTGGGGTACGGAGGCGAAAGTAGTCGACGAAGTGAATGAGGAGGTCCCACGCGGGGAGCGTGGAGAGCTTGTCTTGAGAGGTCATAACATCATGAAGGGCTACTACAAAAACCCCGAGGCGACTGAGGAGGCAATGAGCCAGGGTTGGTTTCACACCGGAGATATAGCGACGATGGATGAAGACGGCTTCATCTTCATTGTGGACAGGGTGAAGGACATGGTCTTGCGCGGCGGTTACAACGTCTACCCGCGAGAGATCGAAGAAGTCATCTACGAGCACCCCGCGATAGCTGAGGTTGCCGTCATAGGAGTCCCGCACGCAGAGCTTGGAGAAGAAGTTCGGGCCGTCGTCGCGCTCAAGGAGGGCGAGTCGGCCACGGAGGAGGACATCATCGCCTTCACCAAAGAGAGGGTAGCCGCCTACAAATACCCGCGCTCCGTTATCTTCATGGACGATTTACCAAAGACGGCGACCGGCAAGATCCTCAAACGCGAGCTTGTCGATACCGGGACGGAAGAGAGCGCCACCGGCAAGTCCGGTGTGGCAGTCTAGAACAGAGGCTTGTCCGTCTCGATCTTCGCTGGTAGAGTGCCGCGATTGCGGTTCGGCATAGAGGGTGGGCGGGTACGGACTTGATCAAACACACCATAGACCTCGCGCCACGGAACGTGGAGGATGGCGGGCGTCCGTTCGCGTGTGTGATCATGCGCGGCGGAGAGATCGTCGCCGAGAGCCCGAACCTCGTGGTGCAGACAAACGACCCAACCGCTCACGCCGAAGTCGTCGCCATAAGAGAGGCGTGCACCAAACTCGGGACCCCGGACCTGGAGGGGTGTGAGATCTACGTTCCGGCGCACCCGTGTCCTATGTGCCTCGGCGCTCTCTACTACTGCAGCCCGGATCGGGTTATATTCATCACGACGCGCGACGAATACGCCCAGTACTACAAAGACGACAAGAAATACTTCGAGCTGGAAACGTTCTATGAGGAGTTCTCCAAATCCTGGCAGGAGCGCCGGCTACCGATGGACCATCAACCGGACGAAGAGGGCTTGAAGGTCTACGAGCGTTGGCGGCAACTGAACTAGTGGACTACCTGGGAGCAATTAGGCTCATCACCCGGCCATTATGGATCTAAGCATTTGGGCGATCATTTTGCTCGCCGTCGCGGGCTTCGCCGCGGGGGCTTTGAACGCGGCGGCGGGTGGCGGCTCGCTGATCTCTTTTCCCGCCCTGATCGCCGTCGGGTACTCGCCGCTGGTCGCTAACGTGACCAACAACGTCGCCGTCTTCCCCGGCTACGTAACAGGCGCGATCGGCTACCGTGAAGGACTTCGCGGCCAGGGGCGGCGGATACTGCCACTCGCCATTGTCAGCACCGTCGGTAGCCTGATCGGGGTCGGGTTGATCCTGGCGAGTTCGCAAGCCGTCTTCGAGGGTATCGTACCTTTCCTCATCCTCGCCGCGTGCGCTCTGCTCGCCGCCCAGCCGGCGCTCGGGCGATGGCTGGGCGGAGGCTCAGGACCCCGGGATCGCCCCGGTGTGGGAGCCCTCGTGGGTCAGACGCTCGTGGCCGTTTACGGCGGCTACTTCTCCGCCGCTCTGGGCGTCGGTATCCTCGCTATCCTTGGCCTCTTCTTCGACGACACGTTGCAGCGGCTCAACGCCCTCAAGGCGCTGCTGCAAGTCATAATCGGCGGCGCGGCGGCGCTCGGCTTCGCCCTGCTGACCTCAGTCGACTGGATCGCCATAGCTGTGATCGGGGTGTCGTCGCTGGCGGGCGGACAGGTCGGCGCGCGCCTCGCCCAGCGCGTGAGCGACCGCGTCCTACGTATAGGAATCATCGCTTACGGAGTCGCCGCCGCTCTCTGGCTCTTCATCCGCTAGCTTCCAACCCCTCCTACCGTGGAGAAAGTTTATGCACCCAGCACCGTTACGACCAGCAGGTTGTTCAACGCGTGCAGTACATACGCCGGCCATAAAGAGCCAGTCTTCTTCATCACCCAGCCATAGACCATCCCGAAAGCGAGTATCCCCAGAGCGTCCGCGACGACGAGTGGCGACGAGAAATTACCAAGGGCGAACCATCCGGGGAAGTGGATCAAAGCGAAGAGTGAAGAAGACGCGAGGTTGGCCCTCCAGAAGTCCGTCACCCGCCAGAACTTGTTCAGCAGAAAGCCTCGAAAGTAGACCTCCTCGACCAGCGTGGCCGGGGACAAGACCGTAAACAGGACTACGGTGGTAGTGGCGCCGTTGATTCTCCCGTCCCCGACAACGCCGTCCAACAGCAGATACCAGCCTACAAAGAGCGTTCCGGTGAGCGGAAGGATCCACGCGGCGTTGTTTCGCGGTTTCTTCATTCCGAGGAACTCCAACGCCGGCGCCCGCTCGACACACTTCAAATAGATTACCACTGGTCCGACGAAGATTACGGCTCGAAGTCCCTCGTTCAACACGCCCGCGAGCGTGAGGTCCGAGAGGGCATCGAAGCTCACGAACGTCACCCGAAGAGCCCAGGCTAAGAAGGTGAAGAGCACGACCAGAAACACTCCGTTCTGGAGGAGCGTCATAGCGCGAAGCCGTCCAAAGACCATCGCTCGTTTCAAGTACCTGTTAGCTCCCGCATCGCTTGCTCGACGGTATAGACCTTATCGAACCGGGCTGGAGACCGCATCTTCCGAACGTATGAGGTACCTTCTCCAAAAGTATGCTCGGGACACCGGGAGCGCGGGCACCGCGGAGATGATACGAGACGTTATAGTTCAAGGTGGTGAACGCCGATCCGAGAGGAAGGGAAGCATGGTTCAGATGAAGGCTATAAGGGTGGAAGAGTTTGGGGAGCCGGAGGTGCTGCAGCACGTTGACGCCGAGCGTCCCTCACCGGGCGAGGGCGAGGTCCTCGTCGAGGTGAAGTCCGCCGGGGTGAATTACGCGGACACGATGCGCCGCCGGGACCAGTACGTCGAGTCCCAGGACCTGCCCTTCACGCCGGGCTCTGAGATAGCCGGTACCGTCGCCGAGGTGGGAGATGGCGTGGAGGACGTGAACGTCGGTGACCGGGTCGTTACCCTGCTCGGTACGGGTGGTTACGCCGAGTACGTAGTAGCGCCTGCGCGTAACCTGATCCCGATCCCCGACAAGCTGGACTTCGATGAAGCCGCCGCAATTCCACTGCAGGGTCTCACCGCCTACCACGTCCTCGAAACCTCCGGCCAACTCAAGGAAGGCGAGAGCGTCCTCGTGCATGCCGCCGCCGGCGGCGTAGGATACCTGGCCGTCCAAATAGCCAGGCTCATGGGCGCGAGCCCGATCATCGCAACCGCGAGCACCCAAGAGAAGCTGGACCTCGCTAAAAATCTCGGCGCCGACGTCCTCATCAATTACACCGAAGAGGACTGGCCGGAGAAGGTGCGAGAAGCAACCGAAAACAAGGGCGCGGACGTCATCCTGGAGATGGTCGGCGGGGACTTCCCCCAAAAGAACCTGAAATGCCTGAACGCCTTCGGGCGCATGGTCGTCTTCGGGGCGGCGAGCGGGGACCGGGGCAATCTCGTGCCCTCCGAGCTAATGAAGAAGAACCACGTCGTCGCCGGGTTCTACCTGCCCAACATCATGAGTCGCCCCAAGCTCTTCGCCCCGAGCCTCGAAAAGATCCTCGGTTGGATCTCCTCGGGTGACCTCGCGCTAACCATCGGCGCTCGCTACCCCCTCGACCAAGCCCAAGAAGCTCACAATGCCCTCGAAGGCCGCAAGACTACCGGCAAGATCGTCCTGAACCCGTAGAACCGAAAGAAAAGCGGCGGGGTGAGGTTGTTCCCTCACCCCGCCGCTTTTCTCTTTTACCGACTGCTAGCTGAAAGCTCTAAATCACCGAGCTCGCGGGACCGCCGGCGACGTAGATCGTCTCGCCGCTTATGTACGAGGCCTCTTCGGAGGCGATGAAGGCGACGACGTTGGCGATGTCCTCCGGCTTGCCGAAGCGCTTCAAGGGGATGTTCTTGGCGAACCGCTCCTTCATGTCCTCCATCGTCAAACCGACGCGCTCGGCGGCCTCTTTGGTCATCTCCGTCTCGATCCAACCCGGCGCGATCGCGTTGACGGTGATGTTGAACCTACCAAGCTCCAGCGCGAGCGTCCGCGCCATCGCCTGCAAGCCAGCCTTGGCCGCAGAGTAGTTGACCTGCCCCTTGTTCCCCAGAGCCACGATCGAGGAGGTCATGATGACCCTGCCGTACTGTTGCTCGACCATGTACTGTTGCACGGCCTGCGTACACAGGAAGCTCCCCTTCAAGTGAACGTCGAGAACCTTGTCCCAGTCGTCCTCACTCATCTTGAACAACAGGTTGTCGCGCAAGAGACCCGCGTTGTTGACGAGAATGTCGATCCGCCCGAAACGGTTGGCGACCTCCTCGAACGCCGCCCCGACCTGCTTGGCGCTCGATACGTCGCACGCAATAGCGACCGCCTCGCCCCCGGCCTTCTTGATGGTGGCAACCGTATCCTGCCCCGCCTCAGCAGAGAGGTCCAAAACGGCGATCTCGGCGCCTTCCTGCGCCATCTTTATCGCCTCCGCCGCTCCGATGCCTCTACCAGCACCGGTTACTACCGCCACGCGTCCGTCGAGTCTGCCCATGTGCGACCACCTTCCTTCTAGTGTCTTGATTACATTGCAACGCAAACCCAGTTTACGATCCTGCAACAGCCCGCAATTGTATACGAACGGAACCTATGTGTGCAATGCAGATAATGGTGCAGTATAAGTCGCGTACGCGTCGCGGTGGGAACCAAACGCAAGAGTGCCAACAAAAGCGGTCTCCTCTCCTGAGTTGGAGAAGAGACCGCCCTTAGTAGTTCTTAGTAATGCTTAAGAGGTCTGTTACGTCCTCATGTAGACGCCGCCATTGATATCCAGGGTGGCGCCGGTCATGTACTCGTTCTCTATACAGAAGCGCACAGCGTTAGCTATGTCTTGCGGTTGGCCGAAGCGGCCCATAGGGATCGTCTTGGTGATCTTCTCCTTCACATCATCGGGTATCGCGTCGGTCATGTCTGTCTCTATAAAGCCTGGGCAGACAGCGTTGACGGTGATGTTGCTTTGGGCTAGCTCCAGGGCCGCCGTCTTGGTAAACCCGAGCAGGCCTGCCTTGGCCGCTGAGTAGTTCGCCTGGGCCACGTTCCCGGCCTCCCCGATATAGGAGCTCATGTTGACGATGCTGCCCAACTCCTGCTCCAGCATATGCGGCAGCGCCGCGTGTACCGTGTAGAAGCAGCCGTTCAAATCGAGCTGGATGACCTTGTCCCAGTCCTCGACCTCCATCTTCTTCATCGGCTTGTCCACGTTGATGCCCGCGTTATTGACCAGGATGTCTACCCGCCCGTACTGCTCCACCGTCTGGTCTATAAGACGCTGCGCATCGTTCGGGTCCGAGACATCGGCCTGTATCGCCACCGCCTCGCCGCCGCCGCCGGTCTGGTTGATCCTCTCCGCCAACTCCTCGGCCGGCTCCTGACTACCGGAGTAGTTGATCACGACCTTGGCACCCGCGCGGCCCAACTCCTCTGCTACCGCATTCCCGATCCCCCGGCTCGCGCCCGTGACAACAGCAACCGCACCCTGCAAATTCAAAACGGCCTCCCTTCCGTAAAACTGTACGCGACCATGTTTATTGCCGCTCCCGATCCAGCGCAAACTATATACTAATTGCATCTACGCTACGCGTGGATTGCCTTCCATCGTTTACCCGACCCCGGATTGCATAAATTAATCTCGCCTTCCCGGTCGCAAACGCGCATATCTCGCATCTGAAACGCTACAATCAACGGTACCCTTGACAAGTACACATATAGGTGTACGATGCATATAGAAGCAGTACGGAAGCGGGCATGATGGCTAAAGAGGAGAAAAAGCGCGAGGTTGAGGTACGGCCAAGGAACTGGTTGGTGCCGGTGATCTTGCTGAGCTTGCGCGAGTGGAACTCATACGGGTATGAGTTGATGGAGCGTACGGCGGCCTTTGGTTTCGAGGCTATGAATCCGGGCACGCTCTACCGGACGCTGCGGCAGATGGAGAAGGACGGCGTCGTGGAGTCCGAATGGGAGACATCGAGGGGCGGGCCCGCTCGCCGGGTGTACTCTATTACGGACGCTGGGGAGGCGTACCTCGATTTCTGGGCCGAGGCGCTGGAGCAGTACCAGCGCAACATGGATGCTTTCTTTCGTTTGTACACTGGTCGTCCGCCGCGAAAAGACAATGAGAATGGCGCTAAGTAGCCGGTGATAAACAGGGCGAATACGAACGTGGCCTTCGAGAGGCTCGTGAAGAACACGCGAGGCTCCTACAGGGCGGTACTGGATCTTACAGTTGCCCAACAGGAGAGGAACCTACGATTTGCGCGAGACATAGCCGGAGCTCTCGGCCGCGAATACTATCAACAGGTCGACAAGAACCTGGCTGTGGCGCAGGAACTCTACGAGCGCTCCGAGAGACAGTACGACGCCTGGGTCGACCTTCTGCATAGGCCTCTCTATTGCTCTGATTATCATAGAGCGGTCTTCGATTTCAGCCGGCGGATCATCACATAACCGAGGGCCTGCTTTGGTGTGACTTTGTGTTTATAGAGTTACGGCTTGAGTTTGAAGGCTGGTGCTTGTGGTAAGGTGTGCTTTTGGGAGCAAAGGGCGTGAAGGAGGTTAGAGGAAGCATGGACGGCGGACAGCAGAGGCAGGTCGACGCGGCGGCTGAGAAGTTCGCCGAGGCTATCAAGGAGTCGTTCCAGGCGGTAGCGGATAGCACCGTAAGTGTTCAGCAACTCAACGCCGAGTTGACGCAGAGCTTCTTCAACGGCGTGATCGAAAACCTCCGCGCTCAGGCGGAGCAAAACAGGTCGATGGCGGGGGAGTTCGTGGATCAGCAAGAGCGCCAGCGGGAGGCTGCGTGGATGCTTACCCAGGAGTCCGTCGACCTTCACATGGACTTCATAAGCTCCATGTTCTCCTACTATCAGGAGATGATGCAGCAGGCCCGGCGACAGGCTGGAGCCCGCTGATAGAAGCTCGCCGGTGGAAGGGGAGCAACAGTAGGATGCGCTTTCGTGAGGCCGGGTCTGAACCCCGGGCTTTCTTGTATCTTTTTCTGTCCGGCTCCAAAGTGTATATTGCTCCCCGAGGGGTAGGAGAGGCTATGAAGGACCGCGGACTAGAAGGAGGAACTTAGTGGCTGACAGGCCGCAGAACCCCGCGGAAGCGGGATTGAAGGCTGTACAGGATGCGGTAGGTGGCGCTGTGGCCGCCCAGCAGCGAAGCGTGGGCTTGACGCAGGACTGGGCGGAGAGCGTGATCGAATCGTACAGGAGTCAGGCTGAGAGTTACCGGGCGCTCACGGATGCCATGAGCTCGTCCATGACGGCCCTGGAGCGGACGCTTCAGAGTCAGGAAGAGACTAACCGTGCCCTTAAGGAGAGCCTGGACGCGTACAGGAACGTCGTCAACACTGCGAGCGAGACGCAGGAGCGGAACATGCAGCTTGTCGAGAGCTTGTTCGGCAACGTCGTAGAGACTCTGCGTGGGCAGCTAGAGAGCAGCCGCTCCCTTCTTCTGGAGCCTGCCGCAAGGCAGCAAGAGGTCTTTCAGAACCTTACCCAGGAGTGGATGGACGCCTACGTGAGGCTTTTGAGCGGCCCGCTAGAGTTCTACAGGATGGGTAGTGGGAGAGCCAGGGGCGAGGGTAGCGAGAGGTAGGGTATAGGAGAGTTTGTAGTATTAGGCCTTTTGGTAAACTGAAACACAAGCGGAAACGGAAGATAGAGGAGGAACATGAGTTTCGGCAACAACGGCAACGGTACGGATATAGTCATCTCCACGCCTTTGCGGACGGCTATCGGCACCTTTGGAGGGTCGCTCAAGGACATTCCGGCTACGGATCTTGGGGCTACGGTCACCAAAGAGGTTGTCTCTCGCTCGGGTATCGAGGCCGAGAATGTGGACCAGGTAATCGTCGGTAACATACTGTCCGCTGGTCAGGGCATGAACCCTGGGCGTCAGGTTGGTGTAAAGGGTGGCATACCGGTAGAGAAGCCCGGCCTGACCCTGAACAGGATGTGCGGCTCCGGTTTGCAGGCTATAGTCTCGGCGGCGCAGGAGATAGCCCTCGGGGACGCTGACGTCGTCCTGGCGGGCGGCATAGAGAACATGGACCGTGCCCCGTTCCTGCTTAATAAGGGCAGGTACGGCTACCGGATGGGGATGCCTTCGGCGGAGATCTACGATCATATGGTCTTCGACGGGCTCTGGGACGTCTTCAACGACTACCACATGGGCGTTACGGCGGAGAATGTCGCCGAGCAGTACGGTATCACCCGCGAGGAGAGCGACGAGTATGCCGCGCGCAGTCACCAGCGGGCCCACAAGTCTAACGAGGAGGAATACTTCACCGGACAGATCGTCCCGGTCGAGATCAAGCAGAAGAAGGAGACGGTGGAGTTCACCAAGGACGAGCACGTTCGCGAGGGTGCGACGGCTGAGGGCCTCTCCAAGCTCAAGACGATCTTCAAACCGGAAGGCGGTACTGTCACGGCCGCCAACGCCGCTGGTGTAAACGACGGGGCCGCGATGATGCTCGTCTCCAGCGCTGCTAAGGCCGAGGAACTAGGTCTTCCGGTCTCCGGCAGGCTCGTCTCCGCCGCGGTGGCCGGGGTAGACCCGTCGATTATGGGGACGGGTATGATCCCGGCCTCCCGCATGGCGCTCAAGAAGGCCGGTCTTTCGGTAGACGACCTCGATGTCGTCGAGGCCAACGAGGCCTTTGCCTCTATTGCTATCGCCGTAGGACGGGATCTCCAGGTACCTGAGGAGAAGCTCAACCCCCGCGGCGGTGCGGTCGCCCTGGGTCACCCGGTCGGGGCAACCGGTGCCATACTGACCGTGAAGCTCCTGCACGAGCTTCAGCGCACGAACGGCCAGTACGGTCTGGTCACCCTCTGCATCGGTGGCGGAATGGGTATAGCCGCTATCTTCGAGCGTATCTCTTCATAACAAGTCAACCCACTCAAGAGCCAGTAGGAGTGTAAGGTTAAAGGAAGAGGGCGGCCTCCCAAAAGGGGCCGTCCCTTTTGTATTTGAAGGTTGTTACGAGCGGTACTCTTCTAAAGAGCGTTAGTGGCTGTCGGAAGATACCGAAGCTCGTTCGGGGAAGAGGTCTAGGGAGAAGTGTTTGATCCCATCCTCTGTCCACGCACGCTCCGGGAACTCAAGGCTGCGCAAGAGCCGGATCATACCCTTGTTCTCGGGCAAGACCAACGCTTCGAAGTCCCCGATTCCCCTCTCGCGGGCGGCCTGGATAAGGGCGCGAGTGAGGCTATGCCCCAGCCCCAGGCTCTGAAACCGGTCCTCGACCAACGCAGCGTACTCGGCCCTGTTCGTGTTACCTTCCCTGTCGTAGCGCACCACGGCGATGATCTCTTCTTCGTCCTCCGGATCGAGCGCGACGAGCGCGCAACGGTCCTTGCCGTCTACTTCCGCGAACCTCCGGGCCATCTCGTCGGAGAGCCGCTTCATCGGGCTGAAGTAGCGCAGCCGGATAGTATTGTCGCTGGACCTATCCACGAGCCGCTGCAACGCTCGGGCGTCCTCCGGCCGGATCTCGCGTACCGATACACACGTGCCGTCTGTCAACGCTAGCAGCGTGCGATGCTCCTCCCAACCGCCTTCGCTCTCACGCACGTCGTCCTCCCAACCCTCGTCGGACACCGTCGTATCACTATAAAAGCGGAACGGAGCATAAAACAGATCCAAGTACACTCCCACAAGAGCCAACCGTTGCCCGATCCTCTCCGTGAGAACCTCTTCGGCCCCGAGCTGACTCCCAAGAACCCGAAGCCTACTCTCCAAAAACGCCCGGTACAGACCAATAATCCTATCGGATAGCAGCCCGGACGCTGAACGGATCACTAAAGGCTCCACTTTGTATCTATGTGCCAGTTGCATATAGAAAGTGTATCCCGGGTGGGGGGCGAGGGCAAGCTACCAGGCGTCCAAGCGGGCGAATCGTAGCGTAATTGTTACGATTATGTTGTTTGTGTTACAAAAGACGCCCGTAACTAGTCCGGTTACGGGCATCTCCTGCTAAGCGACGAGTTCTCTGGAGTGTGAGGCGTTCTCTTACGGGTTTATTTCTTGGGTACTTTTGCGGGTGTGAGCATTCCGGATTTGATAAGTTCGAGGAACTGTTCTTGGGAGATTTCGAGGTACTTGGCGAACTGTTCTGGATTCAGACTTCCCGTCATGGCGGTTTGCAAAGCCTCACGGTTAGTACGCGTTAGTTCGAGGGCGCGGCAGTGTTCCTCTTCCAGGGAGCCGCTCCATGCCGTCTCAGCTTCATGGGCGGCCTCCTCGAACGTCTTGCCTTCGAGGATGAGGGCGGCTAGTTCGACGGCCCGGTGAGTAGGGGTCGCGAGGCGGCGTTCGGGTTGAATAAGCCCGACGGTGGTGTTCAGGCTAACTACGTAGCGCAGGAGGCTCGCTATGGTGCGAGCTTCTTCGCCCGTTATGCGCAGCTCTGTGTTCTCGGGTCCGACCTCTACTCTTTCGGCTTCTTTGTTTGTCACGGCTTCTCTTTCTGAGCAGAGTTTTCCATTGTTACCGTTGCAGCCCTATTCCCATTATTCGGCCACGTGTGGTCAGGATTCTAAACCTTCCAGAGGTCTGTTTCTATTTACTGCTCCGCTTTTTCTTCGGCCCGCTCGTCTTTGCTGTCCTTCTCAGAGTTCTTGGAGCTGCTCTGGCGGGTGGAGAAGGCACGGTGGCCGGTTATTGCCTGGCCCACGATGAGGGTATTTACATCGTTGGTGCCTTCGTAGGAGTAGACCCCCTCTATATCCGCCATGTGCTCCATTACGCGG
This sequence comes from uncultured Rubrobacteraceae bacterium, assembly GCA_902806065.1. Classification (GTDB taxonomy): domain Bacteria; phylum Actinomycetota; class Rubrobacteria; order Rubrobacterales; family Rubrobacteraceae; genus Rubrobacter_F. The sequence goes on from CADCVE010000087.1 coordinate 19,071, forward strand.
TAGTCGAGCAGAATGCCGTTACCGCCCAGGGTATCGCGTGCGAGTGCCGCTATGCGACGTGCCTTGGCGACGGTGTTCATCTTGAACATCGAGACCGTCGCGGGGTCAAGGTTTCCTCTATCCTTCATGCGTCCCACGTGAATCGAGAGTAGCTGCGAGAGCGAGATCTCGTTGACCATCTCCACGAGCTTTGCTTGTGTAAGTTGAAACGAAGCTATTGGTTGTCCGAACTGCTCGCGTTCTTTTGTATACGCTAAAGCAACCTCGTAGCAATCCATCGCCTGCCCGAGTCCGTCCCAGCCTACCCCGTAGCGCGAGTGGGTGAGCACGGAGAGCGTGGAGCCGAGGCCGTTCGCCTCCGGCAGACGGGCTTTGGTGGGAACGTGGCAGTCTTGCAGGGTTATGTGAGTTTGCCAGGCTGCTCTCTGGGAGCCCTTGCGGGGCAGGACTTCGGCGTTGTAGCCCGGATTGTCGCCTTCCACGAGGAAGCAGGAGATTCTATCGTCTTCGGTGCGCGCCCAAATCACCGCGACGTCCGCGAAGGAGGCGTTGCCGATCCACTTCTTCTCCCCGTTCAGGACGTAGCCGTCGTTTCTCTCGACCGCGGTCGTGGCTAGAGAGCCGGGGTCGCTGCCGGCGTCGGGCTCGGTGAGGCCGAAGCAGCCTATCTTTTCGCACTTCGCCATCTGGGGTAGCCACTTCTGCTTTTGCTCCTCGCTGCCTAGCGTATGTATGGCTGCCATCGCGAGGCCGCTCTGAACGTGGAGGAACGTTGATAGGCTCCCCGAGCCCCGGGCCAGCTCCGCTATCGCCAGGCCGTAGGCCACGTCGTTCCACCCGGCGCAGCCGTACTCCGTGCCGAAAGAGCCGCCCATGAGCCCGAGCTCGCCAAGGCCTGGTAAAAGGTCGAACGGGAACTCGGCTTTATCCCAGTACTCTGCTGCCGTGGGGATAACCTCCCGGTCTACAAAGGAGCGTACCCTGTCCCGGATCTCCTTCTCCTCGTCCGAGAGCAGGCTGCCCACGTTGATAAAGTCGACTGGCTGCCCTCCTCGCCGTATTGCCTCGGGCATGATGGTCACGTTGTCCGCCTCTCCGCGTCTGAAACCGCCGCTTTTGAATTCCTTGGCGGTTCTCCTTTATCTAGCAACATAAGGTTCGGAAGCGCCCGCGTCAAGATATCTAAGACAGATCCGGACGATAAAAAGAACCTATAATGGGTACAGTGTGAGATGTAATTCACAAGTTCTATAGGCGAACGAGGAGGAGTAGGAGTGACTGATTCAGGAGGAGACGGCGGAAGTACCATGGGTGCTGCTCCAATGGGGGGCTCGGCGATGTCTTTCGAGCCGTTCTTCAAGATGTGGTCGGAATGGATAGCGAATAATATGGGCCCCATGTCGGCGGCCCCTGGCGCCAGCCTTCCCTGGCTAACGCAGCCCGGCATCACCACTGGCGAGGAGTCAAAGCCTCTGCCCGAAGGGGCTATGGCCAACGACCCCCTGCTGTCTGCGATAAAGCAGATGTCGGATGCTAACCCCTTACGCAATATCATACCGCTTGACTGGGCAGAGATTACCCGGGCTTTGCAGACGCTCTGGATGCGCGAGATGTCTAACCCCCAGCGGGCGATGCAGGTGGCGACGGAGTACAACCAGCGTCTCTTCGAGACCACGATGAACGTGTGGACCGATGCCGTATCACGCTTCTGGGGCATGCCCCGACAGGAGGAGGAAGAGGAGGGCAAGTCTGATGACCCGCGTTTCTCTTCGGATGCATGGGAGTCCAACCCTAACTACAAAATGCTCAAGGAGACGTACCTTCTCGCTACGGAGTATCTCCTCAAAGAGGCCGACGAGACCGATGGTCAGGGAGACACCGACGAGCAGCACCGCCTCAAGTTTCACCTCAAGCAGTTCGTGGAGGCGATGGCCCCCATTAACTTCCTTCTCACCAACCCGGAGGTCCTCAGGCGCGCGTTCGAGACGGGGGGAGTGAGTCTCGCTCAGGGCGCGCGCAATCTCCTCTCGGACATAGAAGACGGAAGCCTTAGCATGGTTGACGCCGAGGCCTTTGAGGTGGGCGAGAACCTGGCGACGACGCCCGGCAAGGTAGTCTACCGTAACGAGCTCATGGAGCTCATCCAGTATGAGCCGCAGACCGAGCAAGTTCACGAGACACCTATAGTCTTTATCCCACCCTGGATCAACAAGTACTATATTGTCGATCTGCGGCCCGAGAATAGCTTTATGAAGTACCTCGTGGAGCAGGGCTTCCAGGTCTTCATGATTAGCTGGAAGAGCGCTGACGAGTCGATGGCGGAGATCCAGTTCGAAGATTACATGAAGCTGGGGCCGATGGCGGCGGCCGACGTAGCGCGCCAGATCACCGGCGCCGACAAGGTCAATCCGGTCGGATACTGTATCGGCGGCACGCTCCTGGGGACAACGCTAGCTTATCTCGCAGCCGGCGAAGACGACGAAAAGAAAGACGCATTCGGTGCGCCTACCTTCCTGACTGCAATGTTGGACTTCTCCGATGTCGGTGACCAGGCGGTCTTTACGGACGAGCCTCGGGTAGAGTTCATGGAACTGACGATGAAGGAACTGGGCTACCTGCCCGGCCAGCAGTTGTCTAACATGTTCAACCTCATGCAGCCGTCGCAGTTGATCTGGTCGAACGTGGTCACCAACTACCTTATGGGTCAGAAGCCGCCCGCCTTCGACATGCTCTACTGGAACAGCGACAGCACGAGCCTACCCCGCGACACCCACGTATGGTACCTGAGGAACACCTATGTCGAGAACAACCTCAAAGAGCCAGGCAAGGTAGAGTTCAACGGTCGACCCATAGATCTCGGCAGGATCGAGGGGGATATTTACTCTATGGGCGCCCGGAAGGACCACATTGCGCCCTGGAAATCGGGCTGGGCAATGTGTAAGCTCACCAACGGTAACATCCGCTACGCACTCGCCGGCGGCGGGCACATTGCCGGCGTGGTTAGCCCGCCCGAGAAGGCTAGAGGCTACTGGACCAGCGATGAGTGTGGCCGGTACGAGACCGCCGACGAGTGGCTGGAGAACGCCGAGGAGCACGAAGGAACCTGGTGGGAAGATTGGAAGGGGTGGCTCGAGCAGCACTCCGGGGAGCAGACCGATCCACCTCAGTTGGGTAGCGACCAATACCCGCCTCTAGAGGACGCCCCCGGTACTTACGTGAAGAGAAACTAAGCCCAAATAACGAAGCGGAACGAAAGGGGGCGGGGCTCATACGGGCTCCGCCCCCTCTCTGTTGTCTACCCTCGCTAGTCGCCGGAGCGGGTTTCGAGCCAGGAGGAGAGTTTGGGCCAGAGCTCCTTCTTCGCACCACGGCTGGTCAGGAGCCCAACGTGTCCGGCGTCGAGTACGAACAGCTCCTTGTCCTCGCTAGTGACGAGGTCCGTCAGGGGCTCGGTCTGAGGTAGGGGGCAGATGTGGTCCTTTGTCCCCGCGATGTTTAGCAGCGGACAGGCAATGTTGGAGAGGTCGACTTTGTGGCCGCGCAGTTCGATCTCGCCTTTCACCAGCTTGTTCTTCTGGTAGAAGTCCCCGATCCAACTCCTAAACGCAGCACCGGGAAAGGGCGTCCCGTCGTTGGTCCACTTGTTCATAGCTCTCCACGTCTCCACGGGTTTCTCCTCTAGGATACTCTCCCACATGGCCGCGTAGGTGCCAACGTAGTTGGAGACTGGTTTTAGCATCCGCATGGCGTTGTCTATTAACTCGCTCGGGACGTTTCCGAAGGACTCCAGGAGGAGGTTGGGGTCGAGGTGTTTCTCATCCGTCCACAGCCCGAGCAGCCCGGTCTTCTCGGGGGCGAAATCTATCGGAGCGGTTAGCAGGACGAGGTTCTTGAGGAGATCACTGGGGAAGAGCGCCGCGTACATTGCGGCCATCGTGCCGCCCATACAGTACCCGAAGAGCGTGTACCCTTCCGCCTTGGACTTACGAAGGACCTTCTTCGTCGCCGGCCGGATATAGTCGAGGACGTAATCCTCGAATGAGAGGTCTGCATCTTCGTCGCCAGGTACGCCCCAGTCGAGCAGGTAGACGTCGAAGCCTTCGGAGGTCAAGTACTCTATAAGGCTGTTGGACGGCATCAGGTCAAGGACGTAGGGTTTGTTGATAAGGGCGTAAATCATGAGAATCGGCACCGGATGCTTCTTCTCGGCGGAGGGATCGTATCTGTAGAGTCTGGCCTTGTTCTTGGCCCACACTACCTCTTTCGGGGTCTGGCCTGTACGCGCACTGGCCCTTTCGAGCAGGAGCCGGGCTCCCTCAGCATACTTTTCGAGCGTGTCCTCGACCTCGGGCGATGCGGCTCCTCGCGCCTTTGCCATACGATCCTCCTCTTACCTCTACTGGTATCTTACGAATAACCTAGACCATTGGCTCTGTTATTACTCGCCTCGTCAGCACCCGCGGTCGACTCCCCGGCGGTGCGGTGACTCTTTCCCCTTGCCGGCCCCGGTGAGACGTCCGGGGCCGGCTTCCCACCGGCCCCGATCCTCTCCAGAGCGGCGAGGATATGGTCCATATTGCTCTCCAGCCGGTCCATACGCTCTTCCAGGCTACCCACGGCTTTGGCTACGGCCCCGGCTGTTGCGAACTCGGAGTCGCCGTAGATGAATTCCTCGAACGCTTCTTCTATACGGTCTACCTTGTTTTCGACGACTACAACGAGTTTGGCTACTCTGCTTATATCCAGGCGGGAAGGGACCTGAAGGTTCTTCGAGCCCTCCTCCGAAGCACGACGCATTTCTTGGTAAGTGCGAGCGTGAACCTCTATGGAGTAGCTGGCCTGCTCCAGGATCTCGCTCTTCCTCAGAATCTCGTCGGCCGCCTCCGACCATCTCTCTTCCGTATCGTTGTACCACTGTAGAAAGTACCTCAAGGGATCTTCCGGCAGGTTCTCTCCCGAGAGCATCTTCGCCGAGATGTCCTCCGCCATCTCCGTCCACAGAGGCTCCATACCGCTCTCCCGAGGCGCCGTCGCCCCGAACCAACGCTTCCACAGCTCTTCAAGCTCGGCAGGGCTGATGCTGCCTTCCTTCTCGCCGTTTAGAGTTCCCTCTGAGGCGTCGAACCATCGCCGGTAGAGACCGGAAGGGTCCGGGTACCGGTTCTCGCCTGTCGGTGAACTCGTGGCTGAACGGCCCTCAGACTTGTCCGTCACCTTTGGTACTCCTCTCCCCACCGGACAAAGCGGCGAGTTTCTCTATGCGATACCGGTAGCTGCCGATAATGCGCTATTAATTCCCGCTAGTCTACTCGAACATTCATACCGTGCCCGCGATAGGCCAGCCTAACAGCGATATAATCCTCGTGATCAGATCCCCGACGACGCAAAAATAGTCCGAGGATACAGGCACGAAATCCTTTCCAAACGTAGCGTCGCCGAGTATAGTTGCTCGCTGGGAGGCGAGCCGCGCCACCGCAAGGACAAAACTTTGCGAGAGGGATAGGCCCAAAGAGCAACCTCCAAAATTTTTGTTGCCCACTTCTGACAGGCTTGACTGAACACACTATATATATGTAAAATGCATCTAGTCAAGCTGGCAGAAAGGAGAAGGAGAGAAGAAAACGAATCTTACCGGGGTATCTTCTCGGTAGCAATCTAACTACATGGCGATAGTTTAAGATGGTCGCCGCAGGGTATAGTGTTTTTCGGACAGTAAGCAGTAGCGAGTTACTCTAGGAGGTAACAAAAGTATGGATGAGCAGCGCACGCAGAACATTAATCAAGCGGCGGAGCAGCTTACCGACGCGGCCAGGCAGTCTTTCCAGATGCTTTCCGATAGGACGGTCTCGCTGCAGGAGAGCAACTTGAGGCTCACGCAGACCTTCTTCCAGAACTTCATGCAGCAGCTCCAGAGCCAGACTCAACAGAATCAGCAGGCGACGGAGAACCTGCAGCAGCAGGGCCAGCAGCAGCGTGAGGCCCTCGAGACGCTGAGCCAGGAGGCGACGAACGCCTACTCCGACTTCCTCAACTCGGCTCTCTCGTTCTACCAGGAGA
>CADCVE010000088.1:0-5357 GCA_902806065.1 uncultured Rubrobacteraceae bacterium
GGGCCTGTCGCAACGTACCGGCGCGTCGGCATCGCGCATCGTCTGAAGGAACCAACCTAGGAGCGCCAACCCGCCACCGATGAGCGGCCACCCGACGATGTGCCCCATGCCGCGCGGCAATAAGGGGAGGTACGACCTTCTGTCGAGAAGCAACCCCAAGATCAGGGGCAGCAGGTAGATCAGGGGTGTGGGTACGCGGACCCCCGGGTTGTCCCGGTCGTCACTAGCCATGTGTTCTCCTCATTCTTATCCTAACTTCGCTCCTTCCGCACCATCACCAAGGCGACGCGAGCACCGTCCACCGCGTCCACACGAAAGACGTGGCTGTCGAGAGTGAACTCGTCGCCGACCTCAGGAGCGCGGCCCAGGTGCCCAAGAACCAGGCCGCCGACGGTGTCGAAGTCCTCGCTCTGGAACCCAGAGCCCAACGTCTCGTTGACGTCACGTATCGGGACGCGTCCGTCTATGGAATAGCCGCCGTCGTGCTCCTGGATGGCCATCCCCTCCTCGTCGAACTCGTCCCTGATCTCGCCGACGATCTCCTCAACGATGTCCTCGATCGTGAGTAGCCCCTCGAAGGAGCCCCACTCGTCTATCACCACGGCCATTTGGAGGCCTTGTGCCCGAAGGTCCTTCAGAATCTTGTCGACGCTCCTGTTCTCGGGTATCGTCAACACGTCGCGCTTGAGGTCTCTGGCAGTGACGGCCGCGTCGAGGTCGCCAGCCTCCTTGGCGGCTCTGAGGACGTCCTTCGCGTGTACCATCCCGACGATCCGGTCGCCGGCATCATCTTCGAAGAGCGGGTAGCGGGTATGGTTACCCTCCGCCACGACCGAGAAAAGCTCATCCAGCTTCATCTCAGCGGGGAGCGACTCGACGTTCGGCCTCGGCACCATAATCTCTCGTGCTCGCGTTTCCTCAAGCTGGATGACCGCCCTTAGCATCCCCTCCTCGTCCTCTTTGAGGATCCCCTGATTGGTAGATTGGCCGATGATGAGGCGCAGCTCCTCCTCGGAGTGGGCCTCCTCGGTCTCCGAGGCCGGCGGCACCCCGAACATTCTCACGAAGGCGTTGGCCGTTCCGTTGAACAGCCAGACACCGGGCCAGAATGCGTAGTAGAAGAACTTCATGAACGGGGCCACGAACCGGGAGGTGCCCTCGGGTTTTGCGATAGCGAAGCTCTTCGCGGCTAGCTCGCCGAAGACCACGTGCAGGAACGTGATGATCCCGAAGCCCACCACGAAGGAGATCAAGTGCAGGGTGCTATCAGAGATACCAAGTGGTTCCAGAAGGGGCTCTATCAGGGTGGCTATCGCCGGCTCTCCCAGAGCCCCCAAGCCTAGCGAGGAGATCGTAATGCCTAGCTGACACACGGCGAGGTAACCGTCGAGGTTTCCGACGGCCTCCTTAACGATACCGGCCGAGGACTTGCCTTCCTGGACCATCTCGTCGACCTTGCTGGATCTGATCTTCACGAACGCGAACTCCGCCGCGACGAACAGCCCGTTCAGGGCCACCAGGAGAAGCGCGGCGAAGAGTAGAAGCCCGGAGACAGCAATACTTTCCAATAATCCTCCTTACGGTGCATGCCGGTTCGCGCCGTCGAGGTCCCTGGGCGGTAGCCCGATGGCGTGTTGCTCACCTCCAGATACTAGCCCACTGGACACCGATTCCTCGCAACCGTCACCGAAGCCGGCGACCGGAAGCAAGTGGCGGCAACGCCTCACGATGTTGGGATAGCTCCGCGGCGAGGGACACAAGGGCAAAGGACGTCAGAAAGTGGGCAAGGTTATCGTAGAAAACCCCCTCGTAAAAGAGGCCGAAGACGATGCCAAATAGATCAAACAAAAGACTCGCGACCAACGTCACGATGACGAAGCGGGACGGCTTCTTCGGCCACCTAGCATTCTTCGACATAATCCCCTTTTGCGCCCGATGTCGAGCCCCTCTCGCGGCCACCGAGCTTCCCCCTTCTGGGGTTGCTGTGTTCTTCATACTCCCGATCCGGGGACATACAACTTCGACGCAAGAAGTCTATGAAGACGAGGAAGGTGAGAGTACGGGCATCATAACCTGGATCATAGTAGGGCTGATAGCAGGGGCTTTGGGTAAGCTGATCATGCCGGGTGACGACCCTGGGGGGATCATAGTTACGATTCTCCTAGGAATGGTTGGCGCCATCGTCGGGGGGTTCATCGTGCAGGGTTTGCTGGGCCTCGGTGGTGGCGGGTTCATCTGGTCGATCTTGGTGGCAACCCTGGGGGCGATCATACTGCTGGCGATATACCGTATGGTCGTGGGCCAGCGCAGGACTTAACCCCTCGTCGTTTAGAGGGTGGCCGGTGTCCTTTGGGGCTCCTCCGGCCCCTACCCCCTATTCACCGAACTGCCGCTAACAAGTCTTCCCGGAAACTTAGAGCGTTGGACGCCGCTTTTTCGAATCGTGAAGTGTTTTTGGGGACAAAAGGTCGTAGACGGGGTCAGACAAGGGTGCGAGTATTGAGGTACCACACAGCTTTATGGGAGGCTTCTTTTGACACGAGGAAGGGTGCATTGGTACACCAAGGGCACGGGCCATGGGTTCATCAAACCCGACGATGGAAGCCCCATGGCCTTCGTGCGTCGGGAGGACCTAGTGGCGGGCGAAGAGGAGAATCTCAAGGAAAATGACGAGGTGTCCTTTGAGGTGGTCCAGGGCACTGAGGGACCGGAGGCGAGGAACGTATCGAGAGTTTGATCGAATAAACGAGACACGTTGCCTCTATTCACTCCATTGCCGGTAGCTCGACTTTAGCCATCACGCTGCATAGCAGACCGCCTCGGTTAGGCGGTCCACCAATACTCGAGGGACTTCTACCGTGTCCGCTTTCAAGGACGACCCGCGAAAAGTCTCGTGCGCCCACAATTCGCGGCGTACCAGCGCGATCGCGTCGGAGAAGGTCGGATGAGCTTTACGGTGCCATGCCGTCTGCCGGACGATGCTTGCTGTGCGTGTCATCCGCTGATGTGCCAAGAGCGTGACGAGCGAGAACAAACCTAACAGCGCTGGCGTGGTCCGTTGGATCGCAAGATCCGACCACTGCCGCTGGGTCTCGACTCCGAGGTGCCGACGTGCTTCCTGAAAGTGAAAGGTTGCTTCCATCTGCCAGCGCATGACGAACCACGAGAGGATCCGCTTCGGATCGGCGTCAAGGTCCGTGCAAAGCAGGGCTTGGGTTGCGAAGGCGCCCCGCGGGTCGCGGACCAACGTCCAGCGCAGGGGCACGGCGTACAACCCCGTGCTGTACCAGATCGCCGTAGCCGTGGCGATCTCTACGATGCGCTCTCCCTCCCCGTACCAGCCGCGAACCGCAATGGGAGTCCAGACGGTAGCCGGGTCTTCAATCACCGCCGAAAGGTTCGGCAGGCGCTTACCCATCTGCCCCGGACGGCGCGGCCGTCCCATCTGCCCCGGACGGCGCGGCGGTGCCGGCTCGTAGAGCGCGGCGTCCAGGCGTAGGCGCGTGATGAAGGTGATGGGGTTGGTTAAGCTTCGGCAGCGGTCGAGGAGCTTGAGGGAAGCGTAGGTGCGGTCGGCCACGACCACGATCTCTCGCTCGGGCCACCAGCGCCTTACTAGCACGAGCATCTGCCACGCCCGGCTTCGCCAGGTGAGCTTCTTGTGCCGTTTGCCCAGCTCGGTGGCATGGCGTTCAGAGTAGGCCAGCACGCTCAGGAAGGGCAAGGCCCACACCCGCCCGGCCCAGGGAACCGGGACGAGGAGCATCATGCAAACCCACCTCAGGCCGCTGGCCTTGACGAAGTGCTCGTGAGTGGAGCGAACCGCGTCCCGGTAGATGCCCCTAGCCGCAATCTTCTTGCCCCAACGTCTCTCCAGAGTCTCATCGATGCCGAAGACCAACGAACCGTCCAGACAAAAAGTCCGGATCAGCAGCCCAAGTAGGACGCGGCTCGCTTCTCGACTCGACCAAGTGGCGCGGCTGAGCACTCGATGGTAGCGGTGGAACCGCCGGAGGCGGCCGAGGCCCATGACCCGCAAGGCAGCGGCCACTGTCCGTTTTCCGGGAGCGAGAATCGCACCCGCCAGCAGCACCTGAGCATGCGCCCATACGCGTTCGGAAAACAGTGGCGCGAACGGGCTTAGCAGGTGCAGCATCCTGGTCGGTAGGGTTTGCATCGCCGCCTCTCCTGGTCGATTGGCAACGAGCATACCCTACCCTTCTCGGCTCCCTAAATGGCTAAAGTCGAGCTGACAATGAAGCTCTCCTGGGTAGAGATAATGGCTCAATAAGATTACGATTCGCTTTAATCCGTGGTGAACTTGCTTAGTTCTTTGCTGACCTGGCGAAACTCCACGTCGAGCTGGTCGAGTAGCTTACTCTGAGACACCCAAACCATCTCGGGCACGTGCTGCAGGACAACAAGGTCTAAGTCAAGGGGTACGTCAGTGTACGGTTCCTGCTCGGAAACGGGCTCGTGTTGAGCGAGGGCGCTTTCTGGCGGCGGTAGAGGCTTCTGATGTAGTCAGCCCTCCGCCGCCAGCGCCTGGCGATGAAATGCCGGGGCGATGACAAGCGAGAAAACGAGGATCTCGACGGCTCTGACCGTCGAAAAGCGTCGGGCATACGGACAATCCGGAGCACGGCCAGCGCCTCCCCCGCACCGGCAGCCGCTTTCGAGTGTAGTTCCGGACACCTGAACGAACTACACTGCAGCGCACTGCCTGGCGGTTCTTCGGTAAGACCTGGATATACTTACCTGCTCGACGATACACCAACCTGAAAACACTGTTCACTCCGAGCCTGGTACCCTGAAGTGATCCAGAGCCAACCATAGCGTAGATGGCGCGTAGGAGGTCGATGAGGCCTGCTTTATCAAGGCTACGTTGCTTTTTGAAACACCGTCAAAAGGAGCTGCATGAGAACTAGAGCCAGCAACCCCTTTACGTTGGGCGTGGCCTCTGGGAACCCGCAGGAATACAGCGTCGTTTTGTGGACTCGCCTGGCCCCAGGCCCTCTCAACGACGGGGGTATGGGCGCTGCCGGAGACATCGAGATCCCTCTGGAGATAGCAACGAACTCCTCCTTTACGAACGTCGTACAGAATACGCAGGCCGTCGCGGAGGCGAGATACGCGCACTCTGTGCACCATGTGGTTACCGGCCTCCAACCCAACACGTATTACTGGTACCGTTTCTCGTACAGAGGATACAGCGCGACAGGGCGCACCCTGACCGCTGGCAACCGTGGCGACGTCAAGTTCGCCTTCGTGAACTGCCAGAACTTGCAAGAGGGCTTCTACCCCGTCTACAGGGACATAGCCGAAGACAGATCGCTCGACCTGGTCGTGCATCTAGG
>CADCVE010000088.1:5387-6169 GCA_902806065.1 uncultured Rubrobacteraceae bacterium
ACTACAAAATGGACAGGGACCTCCAGGCCGCGCACGCGGCGCATCCCTGGATCATGACGTGGGACGACCACGAGGTCGAGAACGACTACGCAGGAGATATTTCCTGGTACGATCAGGCCGCCTTCGCGCGCAAGCGGGCGGGTTCCTACCAGGCCTACTACGAGCACATGCCGCTCCCACCCGACTTCCTGCAGCCCAGGCCCTTCGACGACGTAACGCTCTACGGTAAAGTCTCCTACGGCGACCTGCTGCAGTTCCTGGTCCTCGACGTGCGACAGTACCGTACCCTCCAGCCGTGCGGTGACAGGCTGACGGACTGCCCGGAGAGGTACGACACAAAGAACGAGATCCTCGGCCCCGAGCAGGAGGAGTGGCTGAAGTCCAACCTCTCAGCGGAGAGCCCGCGATGGAACGTCATAGCCAACTCCATCTTCCTGCTGGAGTACGACCACGACCCCGGCTACTACGTGGACGGCTGGGACGGCTACATACACTCCCGCAAGAGGTTGTTCGAGCACCTCTTCGACAACAGGGTGCCGAACCCGGTCGTGATCTCCGGCGACATCCACGCCGCCTGGGTCGCGAACCTGAAGTACCATCCAGACTTCCCACTCGAAGCGTTCGAGCGAGACGATTCCATAACGATAGCCACGGAGTTCATCGGCACCTCGGTGACCTCGACGCTAAGCTCCGGTTGGGTGAGCACCTATCGCGGGGCGCTGCCCAAGAACCCCCACGTCAAGTACTTCGACGAGAGGTCAGGCGGGTACACACGCTGCATC
>CADCVE010000089.1 GCA_902806065.1 uncultured Rubrobacteraceae bacterium
GCTTCGGAAGGTTCTCAGCCACACCGTTGCCTTCTTGCTCAACCATCGGGCGGGTAACCGACCCCTGCAACTGGCTCGACTACTCCGCTAGAAACCCGCACACCGGGTTAATTACAAGATCCTTAAGTGTTCTTCAAAACTCTTATATCCCTGCTAATGTAATATAGAGTACTAAATACACGATCTATTAAGGATCGACGAGGAAAAGGAAATTAATGATGATCGATAAGGTAACCGGGCGGACGCTCTCGGGAGCGGCGAAAAGGGGACAGGAAACCACTTTTGGGGCGGCCGAAGCAATCACGCTAGCGTTGATGGGAGGGTTTGCAGCGATAGGTGGAGGCTCACTTCTTCTTATGATAGCGATCATATAGCAGCAGACTTTGGGCCGGATCATCGCCGAGATATTCTAGAACTCTCGGCAGTTCGTGAATAGAGGCAACGGCAACTCCTCTAACGTCGCGGCAAGTAGGGTGGCTGCTGCTGACGCCAGAGCCTACCGAGTGGGAGCGAGAGCGATCCTACTAGGAGCCGTCCCCGTCGATGTTTGACTCGTCTACCTTGGTGTTGACCTTATGACAGAGCCGGGGAAGGCGGCGGTGCTTTGGGCCGATGCAGAGTCATACCCTACTAACATCCCTGAGACTAAAGCTGCCAGGGCCGCTGCTAGCACAGCAAGTGCTACCCAGACTCCTTGCCTACTAGTGCCCCTTACGTTGGGCACGACTACTCTTCTCACTCTCGCTTCGTTCCTTAGAGTGGTGGTGGAGGTGGAGCGAACCTCTATGCCCCGTCGGGTAAAGAAGTCGCACCGCCATGTCAGGTCTAGTATCGGCACACAGCAGAAAAACCTTTAACTACCGAAAATCTCGCTCCTGGAGAACTAGGGTGCAGGGTGCCTCTATTCACCCAACTGCCGAGAGGATGTCTTCTCGGAACCCCGCTTACCCCACCCGTAAGGGGGTGTCTACTCTCAGGGAGGACTTCCTATAGGGGATGATCGGCTATTCTCGAACCGCAATCACCTCAAGATATTCAGAGTCATAGCGGGTTGTGCTATCGGTGGCGCGATTGTGCTCGGTCCACAGCTGCTCGAGGTCACGGTGCAAAGCGGCCTGCCCTGCATCGTCAAGCGCGGCGAATGCCCGATTCATAGGGCCGTAGTAGGTGCGAAAGTGTTCTACCACTTCGTTTGGGGGGAACGGATAGTAGAACGGATACTGTCGTTTGGTTAGCTGTAGCTCCGCTACCCCGTCGTGCAGCCGCTCGCGGACGGTCGCTTCGTTGCCCCACAGCAGCGGCGAAGGCATCAGCGGCGGTGGCGGCACGTGCTTGCCGATAATCTTGAACATCTGGCCGACGAATCCCTCAGGGGTCCAGTTGGCCATGACGATTCGTCCGCCGGGCCGGCACACGCGAACCAATTCGGCCGCCACCCGCTCGGGGCGGGGTGCGAACATCGCACCAATGAGGCTCACCACCAGGTCAAAGGAGGCGTCCTCATAGGACAGCATCTCAGCGTCGCCTTCGTCGAAGCGGACATCCAAGCCCTCGGCTTGGGCGCGGGCTCGCGCCTGCTCGATCGAATTCGTGGCGATGTCAACGCCGGTCACCTGAGCACCAGCGCGCGCAGCGGGAATGGCTATCTGGCCCGCGCCGCAGGCCACGTCGAGCATGCGCGTCCCAGCCTGGACGGGAAGACGCTCCAAGAACTCCAGCGCGCCCGGTTCCAGATATTTGGCAAAGTGCCCGTAGTCTCCGGCCATCCAGGTGACTTTGAGGCGGCCCTTTAGTGATTCCATCTCAGTCATCATTACGCTCCTCCTACCCCCACCGTTTTTTCTCGGCGCTTTAATAGATCACCGCTTGCCCTACTTAGACACTGACTCCAAATAACAAAAATGTCAAGGGCTTGCGCCTACAATTTAGGAAGCTGTCCCGTTGCCTCTATTAACCGAGTCGCCGGTAAAAGAAGGAGTCTATTTCGGAAACTTGCGTATCCTTACAACAAGATGCCTCCACGCGGGCGGTGTGGAGGCATCGTCCTTACAGTAAGACCTCGTCTAGCTGGTCGCCGTCGTGCCCTGCCTCCCTGCGGCGGCCCCTTCCTCTTCCGCGACGTCCTCGGCCATCTCGTCCTCGTAGGTCTCCGTAACCATATACACGCAGAAGAAGGTGAGGGCGGCCATAGCGAATATGTAGAGGGAGACCGAGACCGAGGTGCCCGTCCAGTCCAGCAGGGAGACCATGATGATCGGCGCTAGCCCACCTGCGAAGACCGCCGCAATCTGGTAACCCAAAGAGGCTCCGGAATACCGCACCTTCCGGCTAAACATCTCCGAGAAGAGCGCCGCCTGTGGTCCGTACATCATGCTCAAAAACATCTGTCCTACAACGAGCGCCACACTGATTAGCACGATGTTGGTCGTATCCACGAGCCAGAACATAGGGAAGGCCCACAGCCCCAGCAATACGGCTCCCGCCAAGTAAACGGGACGCCGCCCCATGCGATCGGAGAGCAGGGAGAAGGCCGGGATGAAGAAGATCTGGAAGATACTGGAAATCAAGACGGCAGTCAGCATACTGCTTCTTGTGAGACCAAGATCTCTCGTACCGTAGTCCAAAATACCGGTAATCATGATGTAGAAAGATCCGTTGACGACGAAGAACGCCCCTGCAGCGAGCAGTATCTGCTTGGGATGCTCTCGGATCACCTCCAACACGGGAGAGCGCTCCGGTTGTGCATCGCCCTCCGCCTCTTGCCTCTCCTGCGACACTTGCTGGAGCCGCCTGAACGCCGGTGTGTCTTCGAGCTTGAGCTGTATGTACATCGCCAGACCGATAAGTATGATGCTCGCCAGGAACGGGATGCGCCAGCCCCAGGAGTTGAACGCATCCGCGGACATGGACGCCGCAAGCACGAGGAAAGAAACATTGCCGAGCACGACCCCGATTGGGACGCCTAGCTGGGCGAAGCTGCCGTAGAATCCCCGCTTGCTTGGGGGAGCGTACTCCGTCGCTAGAAGAACCGCACCACCCCACTGCCCGCCTACGGCGAGACCCTGACAGATGCGCAACACAAACAGCGCTACCGCAGCCCAGATACCGATGCTAGCGTAGGTTGGCAGAAGACCTATAAGCGTCGTCGCCACGCCCATCAGTAGCAGCGCAATTACCAGAGTTCTCTTGCGACCGAGCCTATCCCCGAAGTGGCCGAAAAGCACGCCGCCCACCGGACGGGCAAAGAAGCCAACAGCCGCCGTGCTGAATGAGGCCAACACCCCAGCTACCGGGTCGATGTCCGCCGGGAAGAATATAGCGGGGAAGACGAGAGCCGCCGCCGTGAGGTAGATGAAGAAGTCGTACCATTCGATGGAGCTGGCCGCACAAGCCGCTATGAGCACCTTCCTTACTGTGGAAGGACTTACCGCCTCGGCACTCGAACTAGAATCAGCCATACTGTCTACCCACCCCTTTCTACTTACTACGGATCGAACCCGTAAGCATGACTCCCAGACAATCCCTGGACTCTATCTGTAGAGCTACCCTATAAGAAGCCCTTTCCCCAAATTCCTGTACCGTAGGATAGTGAACTGCGGGACTAGCGTCAATCGTTGCTACTGCAAGCAACTCTATGCAGCGCTTCGTCGCCCTCTGTCTCAGGTTTCGAGTTGATCGGCATGCTCACAAAGCAGGAATGCTGCCATTGATCGAAGCCTCCCACATCTCCGAAGGTTTGCACCTGCAGGGCCGCCCCATTGCCTCTATTCACTAGATCGCCGAGAGAAGGCGTCCTCTCGAAAACAGGGCTTCCAATAAGCTAACAGCGAGGCGCTAAGGGCATCTCAAGAGATGCTTCCGAGCGCTACAGGGCCCGTATGGGTTGGGAGCCGGCCGCAGCGCAGGGCGGCTACCTGTGCCGGCCACCTCGGGCCTCTGTGTCCGTAGGTGAGCAGCCTCTTGATGTTCTGTCCTGTAGCGATGAGCAGGGCTTCGGCGTTCACTTTCTCTAATATTCGCAACCGGAACCTCCTCAACCCGTGCCAGTCCTTGGCTTCGGCAAATAGGGACTCTACCAACACCTGACGTTTCCTTAGCGCCTTGCGGTAGGCTTCGGTGCGCGTAGCCGCGTACTCTTTCGAGGCACTCCTCCTCGAAGCTACGTCTGATCAGCGTCCCTTCTTCTCGCTCTTCATGCAGCGGAGCTTAAGTGGACACGGGTTGCAGGCGGAGGGCCTGGGGCAGCGTACCTGATGGATCTCGCCTTGTGGTCGAGCCCTTGGCGGCGCAGGGTCTCACCTTGGAGACAGATGTAGAGGTCCTTTTCGGCGTCGTAAACGAACTCGTTCTTGCCGAACAAGGACCCGCGTTCGTAGTGTTTGGGTAACGCCACGTAGGCGCGCATACCGGCCTTCTCCACGGCCACCACGTTCTCGACGGTGCCGTAGGCAGCATCTCCGGTGACAGAGCGTGGGTGCAAGCGCCAACGGAAGCTGCTTCCTTGCGCTCGAAGGTTACTTCGAGGTAATCGCCTTCGGGATCGTATTCATCTGAGCCTCGGTGAAGGCAGCGCCCTCGTCTTCAACCGTTCCCGAGAACGCGACGAGGATGCCCAGGGCGTCGTAGCCCTGCTCGTTCGCGTACTTGCGGAGGGCGTGGGTCATCCGAACGGCGTGCTTGCGCGAGGAGGTGACGACCATCGCCTTTGCCTTGCCGCCGATCTTGCCGGCCACGTGACGCCGGAAGTGCTCGACGATGACCTGCGCCTTCTGGGAGAGGTTGTGCTCGTGAAGCGTGACGAACCGGGCTATAGCCGCTCCGGCCTGCCGGGAGTCGTACTCGGGATCCTCCTCCACGGCTTTCTGGATCTTCCAATACGTCCCGTACGTCACGTAGCTGGCGAGCACGTCGTGGATGAAGCCCTCTTCTATTGCCTGGCGCATGAAGTAGACGTGGAACGGGACCCTGTGGCCGGCCTCCTCATCGTAAGCGCCGAACATCTCCAGGGTGCGGCCCTTGGGCGTCGCGGTGAAAGCGAAGAAGCTCAGGTTGTCCTACTGGCCGCGGACAGCGGCCTCGCGCACGAGCGCATCCTCCGCGGGGTTCGTGAGTTCAGTACCGTACCCATCTGGCTCCTCGGCGGCGAGATCTTGCGATGGAATCCGGCCGGAGCCGAGGACCTTCTTCATCTCCTTCGCGGTCTCGCCGGTCTGGGAGGAGTGAGCTTCGTCCACGAGCACGGCGTAGCGGCGGGCGGGGAGCGACTCGACCTTGTCGAGGACGAACGGGAACTTCTGGAGCGTCGTTATGATGACGCGGGCGGCCTGGCCGGCGAGCGCCCCGGCGAGCTGGGATGAGCTCCCGTCTATCTTCTCGACGACGCCGTGAGCATGCTCGAACTGGTAGATGGTCTCCTGGAGCTGCTTGTCCAGGACGACCCGGTCGGTGATGACCACGACCTTGTCGAAGACTTTTGTGTCGTGCGCGTCGTGGAGGCTAGAGAGGCGGTGGGCGAGCCAGGCGATGGTGTTGGACTTGCCGGAGCCGGCGGAGTGCTGAACGAGATAGCTCTCGCCGGGCCCATGCCGCCTGGCGTGGGCGGTGAGCCCGAGCACCGCGTCCCACTGGTGGTAGCGCGGGAAGATCACGGTTCCCAGGGACTTCGAGCCTTTTGCCGGACGCTCCACGTGCACGAAGCGGCCGAGGAGATCCAACCAGGCATCCTTCTCCCACGCCCGCTCCCACAGGTACGCGGTGCGGTGGCCGTTCGGGTTCGGCGGGTTACCCTTGCCGCCCCCGCTTCCCCGGTTGAAGGGCAGGAAGCGTGTTCCGCCCCCGTCGAGCCGCGTGGTCATGGCGACCTGCTCGGTGTCCACGGCGAAGTGGACGACGGCCCTGCGCGCGAGGGTGACGTTCCTGGGGTCGCGGCGCTTGCGGTACTGCTCCTTGGCGTCCTCGACGTTCTGCCCGGTGAGGGCGTTCTTCAGCTCGGCGGTGGCGACGGGGAGGCCGTTGACGAAGAGTGCCAGGTCCAGGGTCCGGTTCGTGCCGGGCTCGTAGGGGAGCTGCTGGGTGACGGTGAGCCGGTTCGCCTCGTAGCGGGCGACGAGCCGCGGCGTGAGCCCGTGGGCCGGCCGGAAGAACGCGAGGCGGATGGTGACGCCAAGATCCACGACCCCGTGGCGCAGCACATCCACCGCGCCGCGGGCGTCCAGCTCCTTAGCCAGCCGGTCCGCGAACCGGTCTCGCGCCTTCGCGTCCCCGCCGTGCAGCTTGACGAGCCGGTCCCACGCCTCGGGCTGCGTCTCCCCGATAAACGCGAACAGCTCCGCCGTGTCCAGACCAAGCCCCGCGTCGAAGTCTCCGGAAGCGTTGCCGACCTTGACGGTCCGATAGCCGCCGCGCTCCACCAGCGCGTTCGCGATGTGCTCCTCGAAAGCCCTCTCGTCTGGCTTCATTTGACGGTGCTCTCCCTGTCCGCCCCCATCCGTTTGGAAGACCCGCACAGCCACCGGTCTTGCTTCATAGCGCCAGGACCGTCCTCAGACCGTCCTCCACGGCCAGCATGGCGCGCGCATCCACGAGGCCCGCCTTCTCCGCCAGGAACGACTTGTCCACGGTTAAGACCTGGGAGACGTTCACCACCGAGTCTCTGGGCAGTCCCGTCTCCTCGGCGGCGATGAGCACGTTCCCAGGGGCCGCCGCGAGGCGGAGGTTGGTGGTCAGGACCGCCGCGACCACGGTTCGTATGCGGCTACCGTTGAACTCGTCGGAGGAGACCACGAGGACGGGCCGCCGGTAGCCGGGTTCCGAAGCGGCGGGTTCGGGGAGCCCGGCCCACCAGACCTCGCCGCGCCGGATCACCACTCGTCTTCGAGCAGGGACCGCCCCTGCAGCCTCGCAACGACCGGGTCCAGGCCGCTGGCTTCGCCCTCTTCCGCGCCGTAGACCTCGTCGAGGCGCTCCGTGATCCCCTCTCCCCTGTGCTCTCGCAGGTAATCTCGCAGGGCCTTTGCGTAAAGCTCGCTGCGCGACACCCCAAGCCGCCGGGCAAACCCCTCCGCCGACTCGAAAAGCTCGTCCGGGATGGATACCGCTGTTTTCATTAGCTTAGTATAACCCTGGTTATACTGTCCGACAAAGCGCCTGAGTCTTCACGTCTCGGGAGACGCGGTAGGCGCCAGCGGTAGTTTCAGGGCAATCGCCGCCTTCCGCACATCCGGACACGGCGGCAGGTCAGCCGTCCGCCTCACGTCCAGTCCTGGGCTCGTCACCGTACACCGCCAGGTCGGCCCCCCTCGCGGCGTCGTTGAGGCGGTTGTCAAAGGCGAGAAAACGCAGGTCCTCGAACCTCTCCGAAAGGCGGACGGCGCTGACCAGGTGTATGGAGTCGTAGCCCCGCAATGAGTGAAGCTCGGCCAGCCCGCCCGCGAGGTAGGAGAGGGAGTTGGATATGTTCAGCCGGACGTAGGCCGGCCAGTCTTAGTCGAGGTCGGAGACGGCCCGCCGCAGATCATCCGCGGTGAAGACCCCTTCCCTCTGCTTACGGGCAAGCCCTGCGCGGGCCTCCGCGTAGGCGACGGTCGAAGTGGCAACCCTCTCGGACTCCTCGACGGCCAGGCGGACCAGCTCGCGGCCGTCCTCCTCCGCAGCGTAAAGCTTCACCAGCGCACTGGTATCGCGGTAGGCGATCAAACACTATCGGCGGTCCTCGATTACGGCCTCTGAGACCGGGTTTCCCCCACCCCTGGGCCTAGGCGGATTCTCGCTGCCCCGCGGCTTCACGCCCGGCGGCGGTAGCGTCAGCTCCTCTTCGCCGTCGTTCTCCAGCGATAGCTCATGCCGGATGGCACCCAAAATCCACTCCCTGATCGACTGATCCCGGCTCGCCGCGGCGATCTTCACGCGACGCCGCAACTCCGGCTCCACCTCCAGCGTTAGCTTTACCCTCGCCATCTCGCTCCTCTGTCAACGCGTAAATGCGTATTTACGTATTTTATGGTAAACGCACTCCGGGCTTTGCCAGCGGCCGGCCTGGCCCTTTAACGTTTGGCTCACGACGCCGTGGCTCCCGGAACCTTGAGTTGCCCCGTCACGGCTGCTGTGATGAGCGCCTGCCGGTGCTCAGAGAGAAGTTCGATTTGTCGTTCAAGCCTGCCTAGTATTTTGGACGTCGCTGTCTACGATATTGCAGGTAGACGGCAAGTCAATCCGGGGCAACGGCGCCGACCCGGACCTCGTGGACGTTGGCGAAACACTAGCCGGCATCCCTCCGCAGCAGAGGCCCGACCAGATCATAGGCCCACCGGACTGGACAGAGGCTCTAGGCCGCTCGCAGGACGAGGGCTGGATCCTGGACGAAGACCAGCTAGAGCTCCACGAGGACCACATCCACATCGGCTACCGAACCGAGGACTACACTTCCAACACCGAATAGAAAGACAGGAATGGTTGCTTTACGCGGCCGATCTCTCCCCTAAAGTCGGTATGATCTCCTCCCCATAAGCATCCAGCGTCTCCTCTTGTGCGTCGTGCATCAGATAGATGTTGAACTGATCCACACCCATGTCCTTCAGTTGCGTCAGCTTCGCTACGTGGTCCTCGACGGTGCCGAGGACGCAGAAATGATCCACAATCCCATCGGGCACGAAATCAACTGTCGGGTTGCCGACCTGACCGTGGTGGCTGTAGTCATAGCCTTCGCGGCGCGCCCTGATGTAGTCTGTGAGAGCGTGCGGGACCTCGCTATCTTCGCCGTAGCGAGCCACCAGATCCTCGACGTGGTTGCCAACCATCCCCCCAAACCACCGGCACTGCTCGCGTGCGTGATTCAAGTCTTCGCTGACATAGGCCGGGGCCGCTACGCATATCTTCACGTCCCTGGGGTCACGGCCCGCCGTTCTTGCGGCGTCGTGGACGTGCTTCATGGTCCACTCCAGAATAACGGGATCCGCAAGCTGCAAGATGAACCCGTCGGCCTTGCGCCCAACGAGGTCCAGAGCCTTCGGACCGTAAGCGGCCATCCATACGTCGAGCTTGCCATTTTTTATCCACGGGATATGGACTCCGAGGCCATCTACATCCACCTCGCGTCCTTCCGCCAGATCCTTGATCGTGCGCATCGCACGCTCCACCTCGGTCAACTTTGTCGGCTTGCGCCCGAGGACGCGCTGCACGGAGTCGCCCCGCCCGATGCCGCAGATGGTGCGGTTCCCAAACATGTCGTTGAGCGTTGCGAGAGTGGAAGCCGTTACCGATGGATCCCGGCTCGCCGGGTTCGTGACCATAGGACCGACCATGATGCTCTTAGTGTTAGAGAGCATCTGCGAGTATATGACGTACGGCTCCTGCCACAGTATGTGCGAGTCGAACGTCCACGCGTGCGTGAACCCAAGTCGTTCGGCTCGCTGTGTTAACTCAATAACACGGCTTGCGGGAGGGTCAGTCTGGAAAGTTACTCCAAAGTCCATGCACTCTCCTGTTCCGCTGGCTGGTGGGGTGGTTCGGAAACGACGTGCCCCGTGTTCTAGCGGGTTACTCCGGGATGGCTTCCCGATCCTCGGTTGCCTCGGGGGCGCCACCGCCTATTTTGGTCATTACCAGGTATGAGAAGGCGGCCACTGTGAAGGTGAAGAAGAGGCCATAGGTATAGAGGGAGTCGAGGAAGGTCGGGTTGGCGACTATACCGCCGGGGGTAACGGCCGCGTTCAGGAAGCCTGGAACGACCGGGACCACGCCCACGAGAACCGCGATCAGTGCCCTCCAGTTGTAGCCGCCGGAGTAGGCGTAGATGCCATCGGGCTTGTAGAGCTCGGCCAGGTCCAGGCGGCGCTTTCGCACGATCCAGTAGTCCACGATCATCACGGCCCCTATCGCTCCAAGCAGACTCCCGTAACCCACCAGCCAGGTGAAGACATAGGCTCCGGCACTCTCCAGCAGAATCCACGGGAACGAGACGACGCCGATGAGCGCGGTGATGAGGCCGCCGGTCTTGAACGAGATGTACTTCGGGGCCAGGTTCGAGAAGTCGTTCGAGGGGGACACTACGTTCGCCGCCATGTTCGTGGAGATCTGGGCGATGACGATTACCACCATCGCGATCACGAGCACGACGGGGCCAGATATCTGGGTGATAAGTACGACCGGGTCCCAGACGGCCTCACCGAAGATGACCACGGTCGCCGCCGTGACGGCAATGCCGATGAAGCTAAAGGCAGTCATGGTCAGTGGGAGGCCAAGAGCCTGCCCCATAGCCTGGGAGCGCTGGCTCTTCGCGTAGCGGGTGAAATCCGGGATGTTCAAGGAGATCGTGATCCAGTAGCCCACATTCGCCGCGAGCGACGGCCAAAAGAGTGTCCAGAACGGGGTACTACCCTGCTGCAACTCCACCGAGGAGGTGAATACGTTGCTTATACCGCCACCCGCGGAGAAAGCCCAGACAAGCAAGGCAATGCTCCCAACGATGAGGAGCGGCGCCGAGAAGGACTCGAAGTACTTGATCCCCTCCATTCCACCCAGAATGATAGCCACCTGCAACACCCAGAACGCAAAGAAGGTTATAAACTCGTGCCCCGCTACCCCGGCCCATCCACCCCAGAGCACCGTAAGCAGAGCGTCGAGCGCCAAACCACCCAGCCACGTCTGGATGCCAAACCACCCACAGGCCACGAGCGCGCGGGCTATCGCGGCCACGTTAGCCCCCTTTGTCCCGAACGAGGAGCGCACGAAGACCGGGAAGGGCACGCCGTACTTCGTCCCCGCGTGGGCATTGAGGATCATCGGGATGAGCACGATGAGGTTGCCCAAAGAGATAGTCAGGAGCGCCTGCCACCAGTTCATCCCGGCGACCATCAGGCCCGAGGCGAGGGTGTAAGTCGTTATGACTATAGCCATACCGACCCACAGCGCCGCGATATTGTAGGTAGTCCAGGTACGACGCTCGGGCCCCGTGGGAGACAGGTCTTCGTTGTACAGGCTGGAGGACATCACCTCGGCCTTGATCCGGGCTAGCTGCGCCTCATCCCTTACCGCCAGATCGTTGAACTCTTCCCGCTCCAAGGCTTCGCCCCTTTCCCTCGTGGCTCCTATGCCGTTCTGGCTACCAGATCCATGGTCTTCACCGCGAGCCGGTGCAACGCCCGAACAGCCAACTCCAGGTCCTCCTCCGGCGTGTCCTCCTCCTTCGTATGGCTCAGGCCCTTGAGGCTCTTCACGAAGAGCATCACCGTCGGCATAAGCCGCGCCATCTCGGCGGCGTCGTGCAAGGGGCCGCTCGGCAGCCGGTGAGATTCTCCGGCGACTTCGTTGATAGCTTCTTCGGCAAGCGAGATCAAGCCCTCGTCAAACGGTATCGGCTCGATCTCCCACAGCCGCTCCCACTCGACCGAGACGTTCTCTTCCCCGGCAACCCTCTCACTCGCCTCCTTCGCCGTCTCCAGCATCTCCGCGAGCACACCCGCATCGAGGGCGCGCTGGTCCAGCGACATCTCGCACCACCCGTTGAACGCCGTGACGATAGCCGGACTGACGTTCACGAAGCCGGTCGTGGCGCGCACGTCGTCCCGGCGGGTAGCATCGTCCCGGCGGGTAGCATCGTCCCGGAACTCGATGGCCGACCGTGCCGCCGCTACAAAAGCGTCCCTCCTCATGTCCATCGGTGTCGAGCCGGAGTGGGCGTGCTGGCCAGTAAAGCGAACCGCGTGCCGCTCCACCCCGAACGTACCGAGCACCACCCCGAGCGGCAGGTCAATACGCTCCAACACCGGCCCCTGCTCGATGTGCAACTCCAGGTAAGCGACGGCATTCTCTAGCTGTTTACCTGCCTCGTTCACCCTGTCTAGATCTATGCCGTGTTCCGCCAGGGCATTCGGGAGCGCGATGCCGTCCCTATCTTCTAGCCCACGCACGTCGTCTGGCTTGAGAGTGCCCGTGGCGGCGGCGGAGCCGAAGAGGCTGCGGCCGAAGCGGGCGCCCTCCTCGTCGGCCCAGTCCACGAGCCGCAGGGTAACGGGACGTTTCTGGGGGGCGAGCACGCGGAGGACTTCGAGCGCGCCGATCACGTTCAGGGCGCCGTCCAGCCAGCCGCCGTTGGGAACCGAGTCCAGGTGGCCGCCGAGGATCACGGCTTTTTCGGAGTCGCCGGCGGTAGAGGTCGCCCAGAGGTTGCCGGCCTCGTCGACCTCTACCTCTATGCCTTCGATCTCGTCGAGCTTCTCACGCAGCCAGGTACGGGCCTTCGTCCACTCCTCGGTCCAGGCGACCCGGCGCGCTCCTTCCGGGCCGCCGGTGAGGCCAGCCAGTTCCTTCAACTCCTCGACAGCGCGGCGGGCGTCTACCTGCGCGGCCTGCACTATCCGACCTTCTCCGTCGCCCCGGCAATGGCGAGCGCCTCCTCGAAGACGTTCGCGGCCTCCTCGGCGGCCTCGCGGGTGATGGTGAGCGGTGGCGAGATGCGGATGGCGTTCGCCTTTATGCCACCCTTGCCGACGAGCACGCCCCGGGTCCGGCACTCCTGCATGAACCTCACGGCCGCCGCCGGGTCCGGCTCCCCGCCGGGTCCGACGATCTCGATGCCGAGCATCAACCCGCGCCCGCGCACCTCGGCGACGGCGGGGTTGTTCTCGGACATCTTTATCAGGCGGTCCTTGAGGTAGCCACCGATCTCGTCGGCGTTCTGCTGGAGGTTGTGCTCCAGGATGTACTCTATATTTGCCAGGGCGCCAGCGGTGGAGAGGTGGTTGCCGCCGAAGGTGGAGACGTGGAGGTTGCCGGAGATGGAGTCTATAAGCTCAGTGCGACCCACTACGGCGCCGATGGAGAGACCGTTGCCGAGGCCTTTGGCCAGCGTGATCATGTCCGGCTCCACCCCGTGCGCCTCGATGCCCCAGAAGTGGCTACCCGTCCGTCCGAACGCCGTCTGTACCTCATCCGCGATGAACAAGATGCCATGCTCGTCCAGGATGCTCTTCACCCGCTCGAAGTATCCCGGCGGCGCCTCGATAAACCCGCCCACACCCTGTATCGGCTCCGCGATGAACGCCGCAACGTGCCCGGTCGTCGCCGTCTCGATGACGCCCTGCACGTCGTCTGCGCAGAGCAGGTTGCACTTACCATCGCAGAACTTGCAGCGGTACTGGTAGGGGTTCGCGACGTAGGAGACGTCGAGCGGTGAGCGGGCCGTCGGCTTCCACGAAGCCTGGCCCGTAATTGCCATCGTCGCGAACGAGCGTCCGTGGTAGGAGCTACGCAGCGCCAGTACCTCGCTAGATCCTCGATGCGTCGTCGCGAACAGCAGCGCGGCCTCGTTCGCCTCGGTGCCGCTGACGGTAAAGAAGACCTTCTGGTCGCCGGAGATCGGGGAGAGCGAGACCAGCTTCTCGGCCAGCTTTACCTGGTTCTCGATCAGGTAAAGCGTAGAGGAATGGAAGATCTTCCCGGCCTGCTCGCGCACAGCCTCGACGATCTCCGGCACGTTGTGCCCACTGATCGTTGTAACGATCCCCCCGAAGAAGTCCAGGTACTCGTTCCCCTCCGAGTCCCAGACCTTGAAGCCCTCGCCGCGCACCAACTCCATCGGGCGTTCGTAGTACAGTGAGATCCACTCTGGCAAGACCGCCTTGTGCCGCTCCCTCAACTCGTCCGGGTTCATACCTTCGCCTCCAAACCGGTCGCGGTGAAGCTCCGCTGGATAAACCTCCCGGAGCCGTACTCGCCCATTATCTCACCGTCCCTGTACACGAGGTTCCCGCGCACGTACACCGACGCCGGACCACCCTCGAACGTCATCCCCTCGTAAGGCGTATAGTCCACGTTTCCATGCCGGTTCCCCACCGTCACCATCGTGGAGAGTTGCGGGTCCCAGAGCACGATATCCGCATCAGCGCCCGGCACGAGCGCGCCCTTCTCAGGGTATGCTCCGTAGATGCGCGCCTGGTTCGTCGAGAGCACCGCGACGAACTGGTTCTCCGAGATCCTGCCCTCCCGTACCCCGAGGGTCCACAACACCATCGCCCGCTCCTCCGCACCGGGCAACCCGTTGGGGATCAGGGTGAAGTCGTCGCGGCCCATCTCCTTCTGCTCCCTGTAATTGAACGAGCAGTGGTCGGAGCCAAATATCTGCAGATCCCCCACCTTCAGCCCGTTCCACAGCGCCGGACGGTTCGACTCGTGACGCAGGGGCGGCGAGCAAACATACTTCGCACCCTCGAAGCCCTCGCGGGCGAGGTCATTGTAAGAGAGGGCGAAGTACTGCGGGCAGGTCTCGGCGTAGACCGTCTGGCCGCGCTCGTGCGCCCGGTGGATCTCCTGCAGCGCCGGCGCGCACGAGACATGCACGACGAGTATCGGCACCCCCGCGACTTCGGCCAATCTTATCGCCCTGCCCGTCGCCTCGGCCTCCACCTCCGGCGGCCGGGTGAGCGCGTGGAACCTTGGAGCCGTATCGCCCCGCGCCAGCGCCTGCTCCTGGAGTTTGGCGACAACGTCCCCGTTCTCGGCATGAACGAGCACCAGAACACCCGCTTCTTTAGACAGTTGCAAGACCTCAAAGAGGTTGTCGTCCTCGGTGTACAGCGGCGTTCCCTTGTAGGCCATGAAGATCTTGACGGAGGCGACGCCTTTCTCCGCGAGGCTCGGGAGTTCGGACTTTATATCGTCCCTCAGGTCCGTGATCGCCACATGAAACCCGTAGTCTATTAGCGCCTTGCCCCGGGCCTTCTCAGTCCACGCCTCGACGGCCCCCGCCAGCGTCCCGCCCTCCTCCTGGAGCGCGAAGTCGATGATCGTGGTCGTCCCACCCGCTGCAGCCGCGGCCGTACCTGTAGCCCAGTCATCCGCCGTCACCGTCCCGCCGAAGGGCATGGACATGTGGGTGTGCGCGTCTATAAAGCCCGGCATGATCAGCTTGCCGGAGGCATCCACGGTCTCCGCCCCATCAGCCGAGAGGTCCATGCCGATAGCCACTATTTTCTCGTCCTCGACCAGCACATCCGCCGTAAAGCTGCCGTCAGCGGTCACGACCGTCCCGCCGGTAAATAGCATCTTGCCCACCCGACTCCTCCTTACTCCAGCCACCCCACGCCAGCAGTTCCCGGCGTGCTCGCTGTAGTGTGTACAACCCTAGTTTCCCGGTCAACCGGCGAAACGTGCCAGCCCACTCGACCTACATGGTGGAGGATTCATAGCGGATTATCTTGGGCCGCTCGTTCAGCGAGTAAGAGACGAACGGGCTACATCTTTGTACAACCGACGTATTGATAGCACCGCCATACCTTGATAGCGTACGAAACGCGGTGGGATGCGGAGAAGGCGATGCGATAGCGGGGGAGTTCTTATGGCGACCGGGCAGCTAACCATAGACCGGGCAAAGAGCGCCGAACGCATAGGGCGGGACGTCGATAATCTAGCTGGTCCAGACTACACACTCTCGGACGAGGCGATAAAGCGCTACGCCTACACACAGGTGTACCGCAACACCCTCGACTACTTCGCCAGCGAGCTACAAGCCCTCGGCTTCGAGGTCTACGAAGACCCCGTCGGCACGTTCGTCGCCCGCAACCGTCCGGCGGGAGAGGGCGTATTTGGTGTCGGCTCGCACTGCGACTCCAACCGCAACGGGGGTAAGTACGATGGCACTCTAGGCGTTGTTACAGCGCTGGAGATCTGCCGCCTGAACAATGAGCTTGGCCTGGGCCTTCCGCTAAAGCTGATCTCCTTTCTCGAAGAAGAGGGCTCGGGTTTCGGCCAGATGCTCCTCGGCAGCCGCATCATCGCCCAGAGGGTGGAAGAGAAGGAGCTACGCGAGTCCTTTTTGTCCGAAGATGACGGACGCCCGTTCTGGGAGCACGCCGAGGAGGCTGGCTACGAGCCCGAGCGCTGGCGCGAGGCTGTCCAGGTCCTCGACGACCTGTACGGTTGGATCGAGCTGCACATCGAACAGGCCCGCGTCCTCCAGGATACCGGC
Organism: uncultured Rubrobacteraceae bacterium; assembly: GCA_902806065.1. Classification (GTDB taxonomy): domain Bacteria; phylum Actinomycetota; class Rubrobacteria; order Rubrobacterales; family Rubrobacteraceae; genus Rubrobacter_F. Next base: position 15,962 of record CADCVE010000089.1, read on the forward strand.
CACCGTATAGGCATCGTGAACGCGATAGCAGGCTACGTTCACGCCGACATCACCATCCGTGGCCGCAGCGACCACGCGGGCGCGACCCCGATGGACTTCCGCCAGGACGCCGGGCTCGTAGCCGCCGAATGCATGCTGGAGTTGGAGCGCCTCGCAAGCGCGGCCGGAGGCGGGACCGTTGGGACCGTCGGAGAGATGGAGCTAAAGCCCGGCCTCATCAACGCTGTGCCGGGCGAGGCTCGCTTCTCTCTCGATATCCGCGGCGTCGACGAAGGCGCCTTCCGCGGCGTTGCCCGCGACATCGCAGCCTTCGCCGAAAAGGCAGCCGGGGAGCGCGGCATGACCGCCGGCTACACCCAGCGTCAGACCCTGTCGGCCATGCAACTCGACGACAACGTCGTGGCTGCCCTGGAATCTGCCGTGGAGGCGAGCGGCGAGCCTTACATGGCGATGCACTCGGGGGCGGCGCATGACACGATGAGCATCGCCGACCGAGTCCCGAGCGCGATGGTCTTCGTGCCGTGCAAGGATGGCATAAGCCACTCTCCGGAGGAGTACGCGAATCCGGCCGACGCGGCCCTGGGAGCCGAGATCATGCTGAACGCTATTAGGTCTCTCTCGACGAGCGGCTAGGAAAGGCCATCTGTAGCAGCGTTCTGGCAAGCTCTCCCTCGCCTACTGCCGGGAGACACTAGCCCTCTCTAGGCCAGCGGAGCTTGGGGATCACACGCTCCCCGTAAGCCTTTATGAACTCCTCCTGGTTACGCCCGACGTTGTGGACGTAGACCTCGTCGAAGCCCAGGTCTACGTAGTGCTGGACGTGCTCCAGATGCTCGTCGAGGTCGGCGGACGTTAAGACGCGGTTCTTGAAGTTCTCTATGGTCACCTGTTTGGCCATCGCCGCGAAGTCTTCGGGGTTGCGGATGTCTGCTTTGGGGAATGGCATCCCGCCGTTGGGCCACTCCTTGACGGCCTGGTCTTCGGCTTCTTGCTGGCTCTCGGCCCAGGAGACGTGCAGTTGGATCATGCGCGGCATCACACTTGGGTCTTTGTCTTCCTGACGCGCGCCTTCTTCGAACTTCTGCATGAGCATCTTTATCTTCTCATCCGCCGCCCCGACGGTAATGATCCCGTCGCAAAAACGCCCGGTGCGCTTGCTCATGATCGGGCCGGCTGTTGCCACGTAGATCGGCGGCGGCGTCTCCGGCATCGTATACAACCTCGCGCTCTCCAGTCTTATATGTTCACCCTGGTACTTGACGACCTTGCCGGTGAACAGCTTGCGGATGACCTCAATGGCCTCCATGAGAATGCGCAGGCGTGTCGGCGCCTCGGGCCAATAAGTCCCGACTACGTGCTCGTTGAGCGCCTCGCCCGCACCGAGCCCCAGCCAGAACCGCCCCGGATACATCGCCTCCAGAGTCGCGGCGGCTTGAGCGATAATCGCTGGATGGTAGCGGAAGCCCGGAGGTGTCACGCCGGTCCCGAAGCGCAGGGAAGTGGTCGCCCCAAGCGCGCCGAGCCAGGACCAGACGAAGGCGCTCTGTCCCTGCTCGGGGGTCCAGGGATGGAAGTGGTCCGAGGCCATCACGGAGGTGAAACCCGACTCCTCGGCCTGCTTGCACCACTTCAGCAGGTCCGTCGGGTGAAACTGCTCGAACATCGCCGCGTAGCCTATCGTACCCGTGGTCTTCATAATGTCTCCCGTTGTAGCTGTCAGCTTCGCTGGTCGCTCCCTGCGCGCAGGGTCGCGGCTAGTATAAGGGAGAGCACGGTACTAGAAGGCCTCCTCCGAACCCTGATCGCTCTAAAAATGATCCTCCGGGAAGAGCCACGGGTCGCCGGGCGGGAAGAAAGCCTCCAGTAGTTCGAGAGCCTTCACGGAGTTGGGCCACACCAACCCATTGCGGGCGAGCTGCCGCCGGAAGATACCCGGCGTAGAGCTGAGCGAGCCGCCGTACGTCCAGCGACACGCGCTCAGCCGCCTCCACACCCCGAACAACTCCGCCGCCTCCGACGGTATACTCTCCGGCGTTCTCGGGGATTACCTCATCCGAGACTTCGAGGACGAGCGGCGCCTCTAAGCCGCGTCGCAGCAGCTTCAAGGCTCCTTCTACATCCACGATGCGGAGCATAAACTCGGGATTGAGGCGCGTCTCTACGTAGGAGCTTGGCAAGAAAGGATGCAGAGGTTCACCACGCGGCGTGGAGTAACTGACTTCGAACCTCAGGGGATCGAAGGCGGCCATAAACGAGACTAGAGCCTCCCGTGCCCCAGGGCTACCGGCTACAACCTCCGAGATGTTGAGGGCTCGCGCCATGTTCCGGCCCTCCCCGTACCTGTACATAACGTAGCCCTCCACCCGCCCATCAGCCTCGTAAACAGCCACCTTTGTGTCTCTCCGTACCAGGAGCCGCCGCCACCATCCCTCACTTCGGCGCACGCACAGAGGACGCTTCGATGCCTCCCCTTCGAGAAGCGCCATCACTCGCGGCAGGTCCCCATCCCGGTAGGCCCGGACACGCTTCTGTTCGGAGCTTGCCGGCAGGTCCGTGGGCTTGAGCCGGTAGCTTATGGTCTCGGTGGCTAGCTCCCAGCCGTAGCGGCGGTAGAAGGCGTGGGCAAAGGGATGGAGCATGGAGAGGTGTACGCCCCGCTCCCGCATCCCCCCGAGCGCGGCGCGCATTAGCTCCCCCGCGTAGCCCCGCCGCCGGTAAGCCGGGTGGGTTGCCACATCCGCAACACCACCCATCGCCACCGGCTGCCCGTCCACAAAGACCTCCAACGGCAAGACCGCCGCCGTCGCCCGGATTCCCCCGTCCTCCTCGATGACGTAGACCCGTTCGGGGTCCAGGCGTGGGTTCTTCTCCGGATCATAATGCTCTTGCCAGCCCTCAATACTCCCACTCAAAGCGCCAGCGGCCAGACACGCCACTACCCCCCGGTCCTCCTCGCGATATCCGCGCAGCTTCAAATCTCCTCCAGTCTCGCCGGCACCCGGATTCTTAACCGGCGCACTCGAACACGAAACGGTCGCGCTTCTGCGCGAGCCGGTACCGGTCGCCGATGCACCCGGCCGGGGCGAGTCCGGCTATCAAGCTCTGGCGCCCCCGCCGCGGACGCCACTCTCCAACCGGTACGCTAGCCAGGCGCACCACTCCGTGTAGCCGCGCTCGTAGCTGATGCCTCTCTGAAGCGTGGCGTAGATGGCAAATCGGGGCGAGTCGAGGCGATACAGGTCCTCGCCCCACTCCTCCTCCATCCAGGCCCCGATCTCCTCGTACCGGAGCAACTGCTCCTTGTGCAACCGCTGCTGATCGCGGAACAGTGTGACCGCCTTCTCGGGATCGGCGAGCCACACGGAGTACGCCTTGAGGACCAGCTCATCCCGCACCACACCTGGTTCGACCGGCGCCGTAACCCACTCCTTCAACTCATGCAGACCCGTGTCAGTGATCGTATAAACCTTCTTGTCCGGACGGTCCTGCTGCTCCACCACCCGATGCTCAACCATTCCCTCCCCCTCCAACCGGGCCAGCTCCGGGTAGATCTGACTGTGCCCAGCACTCCAGAAGTTCCCTACCCGCCGCTCCATTCGCAGCTTGAGGTCGTAACCTGACAACGGCTCCTGTGCCAACAACCCGAGCAATGCAAACCCCAAAACCTTTATAAGAACCTCCTATGTCACTCTTGACATATGCTTCTCCGACCTCTACAGTATATATGTCAACATAGACATACAGAAGGGAGTCGGGGGATGGGACGACTGTTGGTGGAGGAGAGAGATATGGAGGAGGGAGCGCCGCGGGAGATAGTTTCGGGGGGTGGGCGTCTCCGGGGCTGGTTGTTGAGGTTCGCGGTTGCCGCGATGGTCTTCAGCATTTTGCATCATGCGGATCACGTCATTCGGGGCAACCATTCAGGTTGGCCGTTTCAGGGAGATGTCACACCGTTTACGTTTAGTTTGCTGATCTATGCGCTCATCTTGCCGGGTATCTACATGACGGCGAGGGGACGTTCGGTGCCCGGGTATCACTTGTTCGTTTCCGTCGTGGGGTTGGCGCTCATTGGTTTTGTACACTTCGTGCCCACCGGGGAGCATGAGGCGCCGATAGAAGACATCTACGCGGTCTACGGCAGCCCGTTGGCCGGGCTCCTGGCGCTCGCGATCCTGACGGGACTGATGATCAGCGTGGCGCTGTTGGCGATTACAGCTCTTCGGGCGCTTCGCGCTCGGTCATAAGGTGCGAAAGGAGGTTCGGAGGATGTTGTCGCAAATTGTGCGTCTTATAAACCTGCTGCTAGCGGCGTTGCTCGCCGGAAACGAGTTCGGGACCTGGGCGGCTGTCCACAGGGCACTGTGGTCCATGCCAACGCCGGACCATATAAGGGCCGAGCAGGCGCTCACGCGCCGTTTCGCCTCGATAATACCGTTCTGGATGGTGTCCGTGTTGGTCTCTTGCCTCCCGGCGCTGGCGCTCGCCCGCCGCGGGGGAGCGCCAGCCTTCCGCTTCACCCTCGCCGGGACGCTCTGCTTCGTGGCTATGCTAGTCTCGACGGTGCGTGGGAACGTGCCCATCAACAACAGGACACTCGAGCTCTCCCCGGAGGCGACACCGCCCGAGGAATGGAGAGATCTCAGGGAACGTTGGGATCGCCTGCACGCCGTACGCGTCGTCCTGAACGTCACCGGGCTGGGCCTGCTTCTACTTGGGACGATCAGAGAGAAGGATCGCCGATGAGCACGATCTCTGGATAATCTGGACCTTACGGAGATCGCCAAAGAAAGCCCGACGTGTGCACGTTAGAGCACGGTAGCTAGATGACTACGGGAGGAGGTCGCTTATGAGCCCTACACATGAAACCACGCGCCTCGAAGCTGCCCAAATAGATCGGGCATCCGCCACCCTTGCCCGGGCGTTTCAGGAGGACCCGATGATGCGGTACGTGCTTCCCAACTACGCTCGGCGGGCACGCTTGCTGCCGTGGAACTTCAGCGTCTTGCTACGCTACTGCCTCCCCTACGGTGAGGTCTTGACGACGCCGGATCTCAGCGGGGTCGCCTGCTGGCTCCCACCCGGCAGCGGTACCAAGGACGCCTGGGGCATGCTCCGAAGCGGCATGGTCCTCGCGCCCTTGAAGCTCGGTCCAGCGGCGTTTGTCCGGTTCATGGGCCTCACGGCGTACATGGATGCCGCGCGCGAACGTATCGTGCCGACACCGCACTGGTACCTCTTCGGGATCGGTGTCGGGCCGTCGCGCCAGGGGGAGGGCATCGGCGGGGCGCTCCTCAAACCCGCCCTCGCCCGAGCCGATGCTCGCGGGCTGCCCTGCTACCTCGAGACGCAGACCGAGCGCAACGTCGAGTTCTACGAGAAGCGCGGCTTCAAGGTGTCGGAAGCGAGCACGATACGCGGGCTGCGGTTGTGGACGATGCTCCGTGCACCGCACAACCCGACAACGGCGTTAGAAACCCAACCCGAGGCAGCTCGAAAGGAGAACGCATGAGCAGCAGGCCGTTGCTAGAGAAGATCCACACGAAGCAAGGAGCCAGCGTCGAATCGCGGAGAGGCTGCAGCTGGCACCGTAAACACCACTCCGGCCACACCTTCGGTCTTGACGCTAAGGAGATGAGCCCGAGGGCGCAAGTCGTAGCGGCACTCGCGGTGCTGGCGCCGGTGGCGCTCTCCGGTATAGTCCTGGTCGCACTCGCGCCCGGCCTGTGGTGGGTCTTCACGACGTACTTCTGGGTCGCCTTCCCGGCCTTGGGCCTGCTGGCGAAGGGAATCTCGGGTCTATCCGAGGAAAAGAGCGAAGCGCCGCTCCTTGCGGCCTCCAGAGAGCGGGAGCTATTGCAGGCGCTCGAAAGGCACGGGGAGTTGACCCCAGCGGAGGCGGCGATGGAGACATCGCTCTCGGTGGCCGAGGCAGACGAGATGCTCAAGGAGCTTGCGGAGGCCGGGCATCTGGAGGTGCTGGTGCGCGGAGGAGGGCTCTTCTACGCCCTATGGGGTAGAGTGGTGTGAGTTCTGATTCACGCATAGTAGCTGGCAACCTGCTAGCCGCCTTCTTCCTGTGCGTACTGTCCCCCGATGCCACGGAGTCGGATAGTAGCAGGACAAACCATCGTTTGGACATTACAGGAGATCAGGGATGAAGGAATCGATGACCTCCGGCGTCATTCGCTTCTTCGTTCTTGTTAGCAGGACTATTCGCTGTCCACCAGACATTCAAAGGAGGTTTTCGAGCATGGCCCCAGTAATCAGCGGTAGATGCACGGCCCGAATGGACGAACCATTCGTGGTGTTCATGATCGGGATGAGAATAAACAAACTCTTTGCCGTCAATAAGTGGGTCCCGACGATCCGCGCAATGGGACCGATGCTGCGCGAGTTGTATGAGCACCCCGAGAAGGGCTTCCTTGGAGGCGAATTCTTTTTGTACTGGCGGGGACCGGCGCTGGTTCAGTACTGGCGTTCGTTCGAGGACCTGGAGAGGTTCGCTCGCAACCCTGACGACCCACATCTCCCCGCCTGGCGCCGCTTCAACCGGACCATCGGCTCTGACGGTAGTGTCGGGATCTGGCACGAGACCTACATGGTCCAGCCGGGCAACTACGAGGCGATCTACTCCAACATGCCCCCCTTCGGGCTTGCAAGAGCCACCGAACGCGTCCCTGCCATAGGAGGCCGGGAGACTGCTCGCCGTCGTCTCCTGCGCGGCGAAAACGATCCCGCCGTCCCCTCTCCCGAGTAGCGCGAACTCAACGCGAACGCCGACTGGCAAAGACTGCGCGGACATCAGGCAAGCGGCAGAGTGCAGGCGGAAGAAAGGGAGTTGTTTCCATAAACCGTGGTTTCAGGACCTGAGATGAGGAAAGAAGCAGTCATGGACAGTTAGCAGAGGCATACACTGGCAATCAAGGATTCAAGGGGAATTTTCGAGCATGACCCCAGTGATCAGCGGCAGGCGCAAGGCATGGGTCCTTCTGCGCCCGCCTCCCTACTCGGCCTGATTAGCCCCATTTGACCAGGATATGACAATCGCAGCGACTCTCTCCGTGTTCAGGTAGATTGCGCCTTCTCTTCTGTCGTGCGTCGTGAAGAGGAGGTTTGCCGATGCGCCGATGGCCGGGTCCTTGATCACTTCCCTTACCGTCTGATCGACGGATGGTTCTTTTTCTGCCCGTTCCCGTTAGTGTTATCCCCCTCGGCTTGCTTCGCATCTCCAGTACCTCAAGATCGATGGGCTGTTCCCGGTCGTTTGTGTAGATTTGTACTCGTATCGTGAAGGCCCCCCTCGCTTTTGTTCGCCTCGCCGACTCTGGATACCGGTATGATGCCCCAAGCAAAACCGAATGCACCCCTAAAACCTGCTTGTATTGTCGTTTGGATCTTTGGGGGGCCAGGATACTCCGTGAGGGGCTATGACCCTCTTGTTCCGGGAGGTAAGGAGGCGGTTCCGGCGCCCAGGAGAGCACGTAAGGAGGGAGGCGCCGGAACCACACCTTCTATATATCTTGTGCGGGTGACGGGAGGGTAACGACAACGTAACAGAAAGGAAAATCGCAACCTTTTTGGGGCCGCGAGCGGGCCGGGGTCCTGCGGGGCTCCGGCCCTTCGCCCCTCTGTCGGGCTCAGTCGGCCACTTCAGCGTAGTCGACCACGCCGATGCCATCCGGGGTGAGCCCGATATCGTCGGCGGCAGCGAGCGAGAGATCGAGGTCCACTGCCGAGTAGGGGTTACGGTCGTTGATAGTTACCCGCGTACAGTCACGGTAACAAACCTCCAGCACCGTACCGAACGGCAGCGCCTCGTGGGCGGCCGTGAAACCGTACGGATCGTACGGCTCCCCAGAGGCCGTCGGGTTACCGGCGAGCTCTTTACCGTAGTAGCCGGCCCGCTGCCTCCCCCGTAGCCCTTCCTTCGCCTCCTCTTCGGTTCGCCCTTTTTCTTTTTGTGTCGTCTCCCCTTCCTGCGCCGTCTGCTCCCGTACTCGCTCTTCTTGTGTCTGCTCTTCCTCTTCCACACCGCACGCCACCGTCGCGCCGAACGCCGAAACTAGAACGGCGGCCAATACGACGTGGTACGTGAGTTTCCTCCTCACAGCGATTCGCCTCCTTTGGCCGCGATCGTGCCTTCCGAGGCCCCCTTGCTCCAGATTACGAGGACACTGAGAACTCCATTTCTCCCTCGCGTCGATTGTGGGCTCGTCGAGTAAAGACCGGATAACAGACCGGCAACGGTTTGGTAACGAAAGTCGGGTTTCGCCTGAGGCTCCGGCCCGATTTCGTGCGCCTGACCAGGAGGTTGAAGTCCCATCCCGAACGACCTCCGTACGAGGAAAGATGCCGCAAAGACCGCCGCCAGCCTTACCGTCCCCTGCAGCGCGGACGCTAAGAAATCGTCCTGTTGGCAACTCCGATCCTCCTTTCGGAGGATGCGCCCGCACCCGAATGGATGAAAGACGAGGACTGATGCGCGGCTGTCGCCGAACCGTAACCGTCCTGTTACGCACACCCGCCAAGATGATGGTAAGGCGTCCGGGTAGGCTGGGCCGGAAGAAAAGGAGTAGCAGGGCCATGAGAAGCGCACAGTGTCCATCGGCACCGGATTGTACAGGCCGGATCTTGCGGGAATCGGCCATAGTAGCCAGGGCAATAGTTCGCCACCAGCGAGAAGCTGCCTTCCGGGATAGGACCGAGGAGGCTCATGCGATGGAGGATTTGTGTTCCGGAATCTCCCGGATGGTTCTCGCGATCACCCGACCGCGCCAGCAATCCAACGCAGCCTAGAGTAGGGGTGGAGCGCCAACCTTTTTCTTGCCTGAACGAGTGTCCTCCATTTCGCTAAAGCTTTTCGCGGATCTTGCCGATAACTACTACGAGGCTCGCGCCCCTCTTCTATTAGGCCAAGCCTCTTCTCATTAACCGGTCTGGCACTAATTCCCCCTCCTAGGAAGCCCAGACCGGCGATCGTATATAGACCCCGCAGCACGAGACCAGCGAAGGTGCAGCCGGGGAGGCCAGCGCCCCAGTTCGGGCGCGTTTTCAGCGCATAACTTACGGGTAAGCCACTGTCGGCGCGGCGCTTCGCGTCTGCCGATAACCCAAAAGCAGGAGGTACTCCAGACATGGCGGCGACTAGCAAGGACGGCCCCGAGCTACACAGGGCCACGGTAGAGTTAGCGCAGGGCAGAAACTACGGGGCGATCACCACGATCCTCCCCTCCGGCAATCTGCAGACTCACCCCATCTGGGTCCACTCGGACGGCGAGCGCCTCGTGGTCAACACAGAGACCCACCGCCGCAAGTACAAGAACGTGGAGCGAGACCCCAACGTCACCCTGACTATCCGCAACGAGGAGAACCCCTACCACTACGCCGAGGTACGCGGGGAGGTCGTGGAGAAGGTGACGGGTCAGGAGGCCCGGGATCACATCGACGAACTCTCACAGAAGTATCACGGCGAAGATTACCCACCCGACAACATCATAAGCGAGCGGGTGATGCTGTGGATCGTCCCCTCGCGCCAGACCATCGTGGATCAGACCGCCTCCAGCATCGACTGAAAACCGCAGGAACCCTACCCCACCAAGTAAGATTTACTCGACGGTAGGGTTCCTCCACCTCTGCAGCGCGGCCGGGACCTTTAAAGCTCCGGCTCTCTCTTCGCGCGGGGCCTTCCCGAGGTTACTGACCCTCTTTCTGCTGTTGCCCTCCCTGCACTTGTTCCTGCACCTGCTGTTGCCCCTCCTGTACTTGCTCCTCCACCTGCGTCCGCCCCTGTTGCACTTCCTGCTCTATCTGGGTCCTTCCTTTCTCTATTTCCTCTTCTACCTGCTGCCGCCCTTTCTCTACCTCTTCTTCCGCTTGCTTCTGTATGTCCTCTTGCAATGCGCCTCCGCAAGCCGCGCCCAACGACGAGACCAGCACGGCCGCGATAAGTATGGCGATCCTTCTCTTCATGCTTTTCCTTCCTTGCAGTAGATCTACACTCCAGTGTCTCCGAAACCTATAAAGCTATACGTCGTAGCCTTCTACTTTGTTGTTCAAACGCTCCTGGTACTGTAGACAAAGAAGCCCTGGTGCCCGGTCAAGGGGAAAGGGAAAGGAGAAGCGAGCACCAAGGTAATAACTATATTCTAAACGCACGTATATTCGTTTGTCAAGGTGGTTGCCAGAGTTCGAGTCGACCGGGAGACCTACCGCCGCCGCCCGGGTTGCGCGATCTCAACGCGGACGCCGGGTGGTATAGACTGCACGGGCTTCGAGCGGATAGTAGAGGACAGGCGGAATAAGGGGAATGATTTTCATGGGCCGTAGTTTCAAGACCGGCGATGAGGACATAAAAGAAGGAGTCATGAACAAGGTGAAGGGCCGTCTCAAGGAGGCCGCCGGAGCCGTGAGCGGCGACGAAAATCTGAAGGCCGAGGGCCGCTCGGACCAGCGCAAGGGCGCCGTAAAGGAGAAGAAGGGTAAGCTCAAAGACCTGTTGCAGTAACAACGGCTCTACGTTACTACTCCAGGGGTCTCAGGGACCGGGTCCGGCCCCTAGGACTACGACGCGCGGGAAGCTACACGCCCTCCAGGGTCCCGTGGACCGGGGCTCTCCGTCCTTAGTTGGACACGATACGCGCGCTTCGGGGCGCGAGCCAGATAGCCTACACGCACCATACTCAGGTGCCGGCCGAAGTCGGCGCTATCCAGGCGGGCCGTGCAGCCCGCGAGCCTCCCCAGCGCATATGTCTGGAAGTCCTCGGCCAGGTTGCCGTGCGCGTGCTGGACCAACCCCCACAGGGACCAGTGCAAGTCGCTCATGGCCTTGTACAGTTCCAGGCGCGAGTAGAGTGCCGGAGGCACCGCGCCACCGTGGTAAGCCTCCATCATCATCCGGTCCTCCGCGGGTCTCAACCCGGCCTCCACCGAGAGGTCGCCGAGGTCCCACATCGGGTCGTTCATGCCTGAGTACTCCCAGTCGATGAGGCGGATGCATCCACCCCCCTCCAGGAAGTTTCCCGGCCACGGATCGTTGTGGCACGGCGCCAGAGGCGTGGGAGACGACTCCAGCGCCCGCCGTACCACCTCCGCCTCCCGCGCCGTCGCGCGGTAATCCTCCAGCAATGGCGTCCCCAACTCACCCAGCAGGTCGAGGTAGCCCCGGACCGCGGAGAAAACATCGAAGCGCGTCCTGAAGACTCTTCCCATGCTGTGGACACGCCTGAGCGCCAGCGCGGCGCGGACCGGCGCCCCTGTTTCGAGGCCGAAGCTTTTTCCGTCCATAGTGGTACCGTCGAAGAAACGGGTCAGCATCGTACCGTCCCTGACGTCGAAGTGGATGACCTCGGCGTTGACCCCGACGGTGGCGGCTACCCGCGCGTTATGCTCCTCGGCCGCCCGGTCCACGTAGCTGGAGGTACCCTCCCCGGCAATGCGCAGCACGTAAGCTCCCGCCTCCACAGTAACCTTATAGCTTGTGTTCGTTAGAGCGCCACCGAGACGCTCTAGCTCAACGTCCTCCAACCGCACACCCTCAAAGAACGGCACACCCGCCAACACACCACGAACTACATCCAGACCCGCTTCTGTCCGCCTTTGAGGTGATAGCACGACCTTGCCCCGATCCACGTTGTGATGATAACGACCATCTCATTGTAAACCGTATGTAAATTCTGTGTGAAATCTATGTAAACTTCTCTCTCAGCTTGTATCTTGCTATACGTTCCGCGTTGCGAAGAGGACTGTAGCCTGGCCGAGTTGGGGGCGTAGGGCGTCGTTGCGGGCTGCGTAGGCTTCCAGCTCTCCTTTTTCGTCGAGGTCTTGAATGCGGGAGAGGACGTGTTGCAGGCGGTCCTTGGTGACGAGCGACCATACTGAGTCGCCGTCGCGCCACTCCTCTTTAAGGGGGCCGCGGGGGTCGAAGTAGGGTTCACCCTGGACTACGGCGTCGGTTGGCGCGAAGCTGCCCCGGTAGGCGAAGCCGCTGTCGCCGAGGATTGTGGCGAGTTCGTCGAGGGGAGCGTAGCGGGCGCGGAGGGCGTCGGCGGATTCCGGTATCAGGGTGTAGTGCCAGTATGCGTGGCGCAGTTGCTCCTGAGAGCAGGTGTTGACTACGAGGACGCCGCCGGGTTTCAGCACCCGGGCGAACTCGGAAAAGACCCGACGATGAGCGGGGAAGCCCTTCGGGGCGTCGTCCGGGAGGTGATGGAGGACCTGGTTGATCATAACTCCGTCGAAGTATTCGTCCTCGAAGGGCAGCTCATCTATGCGTGATGAATGGAAGGAGATCCTCCCCTCCGATTGGGGTCTTTCCAGCTTTCGCGCCGCGACCTCCAGCATCCCGGGGTTGAGGTCCACCGCCTCGATCCGACCGACATAATCAAGCATCGCCTGCGAATAGTTGCCGGTCCCACACCCCGCGTCGAGGACCACCATCTGGTCCAGCGGTACCTCCGCGTGGGCGAAACAACCGACGGCTATCTCCATCCCCACCGGCTCTCGCGTCTTGTCATAGTTCCTGGATTTGCGCGTGTAATCCTCGTAGCTACTCATTGCAAACTCCTCCTGAACTCGGCCTCTATCCTCTTCGTCGTGAGCAAGAGAGCGTACTGTACAAAGCCGGGTAACGCAGGTTTTACGCACCTTTAACGCTATTTTTACTCAGTAGACGACCCCTGACTCTATACTCTTCCGCGATCTACGGCTCTAGAGAGGAAGAGTAGTATGTCTTTTTGCAGCGTCGGCATCAACCAACCGCGCCCGCATCTAAACGGCCTCTCGGGGCTCGCCGAGGATCTCGAAGCTGCGAAGCGCGCCGGGGCTGATTTCTTCGAGGTCATGCCTCACGAGCTTGGGGTCATCTTCAACGGCAGCCTCGACGGGACACGGCTACTCTCCGTCCGGGAGGTGCTGCACGGGGCAGACCTCTCTTACACCGTTCACGCCCCGCTCGACATGAACCTCATGGACCCGACCGCCCCCGGTCTCCACCGCGACGTCCTGAACGCCAGCATCCAGTTCGCGGGTGAGATCGGCGCGAACGTGGTGGTTTGCCACGCTGGACAGCGGCTAGGTGCCCGCGACGCCCGGCACAGCTTCAAAGACCAGCTCGACACCGAGCGTTCCGCCCTGCTGGAGGCCGGAGAGACGGCGGGGGAGCTAGGCGTAACCATCGCCGTCGAGAACTACTACCCTGAACTGCCCATTATCCTGGGAGCGGTCTACGACTACTCCGTCCGGCCCTCGGAGTTAGCCGAGCAACTCCACGCGGTCGACCATCCCGCGGTCGGCCTCTGTCTGGACGTAGGACACGCGGCGCTGGCGGCAAATGCCTTCGGCTTCGACTACTTCGAGGAGTGCGCCGCCGCGGCGCCCCTAGTGCGTCACGTCCACCTCCACGACAACCTGGAGAAGCCCAACCTCACGGGTGAGCCGCCCGTCTCCGAGCATCCTATTTACGGGCTTGGAGACCTGCACTTGCCGCCCGGTAGAGGGACCATCCCACTCGAAGAGCTGTTCCGGCAGCTTGATCTCTCCGAGAACCCTTCCTGCTGCGTGGAGTTGATCTGCGCGAACTCTTACGCCCTGGCCCCGGAAGCCCTCGATGCTGCCAGGAAGATCGGGGAACTTGCAGGAACCGCCCGGGAGCGAGTCTCCATCTAGATCCGGCTTTCTAGTTCTAGCGCCGGATGCTCGGGCCGACGCGTTTCATGGCGGTACGGAAGTCGTGGGTGGTGATGGAGAGGGTTCCGAGCTTGTGTGGTGTGATCCTCTTCTCGAAGTCGCGCAGGTTGATCGAACGCCGCATGCACACTAGCGCCGCCTCGCGGCACAACGCCTCCAGGTCCGCCCCCGAGTAGTCGCGCGCAAGAGCAGCAACCTGCTTGAGGTCCACGTCCAGAGCCATCGGCATGTCTTCGGCGTGTATCTTCAAGATGTGCAGCCGCGCCTCCGCGTCGGGTAACCCTATCTCGATCTCGTGGTCGAAGCGGCCCGGACGCCGCAGCGCCGCGTCTAGCGCCGAAGGCCGGTTCGTCGTCGCGATGACGCAGACGCGCCCGAGGTCATTCATGCCATCCATGAGCGAGAGTAGCTGGGAGACGAGGGTCGCCTCGAAGCTCTCGCTCATCGCGTCGCGTGAGGAGGCGAAGGAGTCTATCTCGTCAAAGAGGATCACGGAAGGCGCCTTGGCCCGGGCCTCGGCGAAGATGTTCCGGAGGCGCGCCTCACTCTGGCCCCAGTATTTGTTGAGTATCTCCGGCCCCGCCACAGCTATAAAGTGCGCCCCACTCTCGTGGGCGACCGCGCGTGCGAGCAGGGTCTTGCCGGTCCCTGGCGGACCGTAAAACAGTATCCCCTTGTGCGGCCGGATGCCGAGCTTGTGAAAGATCTCCGGGTGCGTTATCGGCAACTCCACGGCCTCGCGCACCAGCGCTATGGTCTCGCGCATCCCACCGACGTCCTCGTAGCGAGTATCGGGCACGTTGCGGCTCCCCGGCGCCGCACCCGAAGCCGCCACGACCCCGGCCCCACCACTCCTTACGCTCTTGGCGAGCCGCTCGAAGAGCCCCTCCCTCGGCTCCGGATCCACGGCCTCCTCAGGCGCAGCACCGTTATTCTTCGCAACGGTCCAGTTCGCCAGAGGCCCGCTACCCCTGTAGCGCCAGCTCTCGTCGCGATTCGGGTCGATCTCCTCGGGAAGACGAGCCAGTATCTCCGCCGTCCCATCGAAGTCCAGGACAGGGCAGCGCGCGCAGGACCCGAGGTCGGAGAGGATGCGCTCCGTCAGACCGTCCTTGTCGACCTTGAAGACGCCGTCATCGCCCATCTCTCCGAAGGTGTACCAGGAGTTCGTCGTGGCGTGGTCGTTATCGTAGACCCGGATCTGCTTGCACGGGAAGATCTGCTTGCTCCCGAGCTTCTTCGGCGTACACCACTCCCGCGCCGACCGGCCCCGGCGCTGCTTGCGCAGGAAACACCCCAGCCCCCCGAAGAGCGCGTCCGCGCTCAACACCACGCCGTCCGCCGCGTACTCAGCCTCCCGCTCGCCTTGCAGCAGCGTTCGCAGGTCATCGAGAGGCCGCCAGTCCTCCGGCAGCACTAGCTCGACAGACGCTTTCGGGGGTCCCCCCGACGTGCCGTTCTCGCCTTCGATCCGGTAAGATGGGTACCGGGCCGCGATGGAGGCAGCCCTTCCCAGAACGCCCTCGGTGCTTAGGGGAAATCTCATCCTGACCTTCACAAAAAGCGATTCTATCACCACGCAAGAGAAGACCGGCACGCGTATTGATCTACACGAGGAGGACGTATGGCTGACAGAAAGAACCCGCCCGTCTCGACCCGTCGCGGCGACGACGGCACCACGACCCTCTTCGGCTCCGGTCGCATGTCCAAGAGCGATGCCCCTATCATCATTCTCGGCGACGTGGACGAGGCGAACTCCTTTATAGGTCTTGCTCGCGCGGATGCCGAGAGCGAGATGGCGGAGTTGCTGATCGGACTGCAGAGGCTCCTATACCGGATAATGGGCGACGTAGCCATGCCTGGAGAGGAGAACGCAGTTGATGAGAGCGACGTCGAGTACCTGGACGCGGCGCTGAAAGAGTGGCGGGACCGGACGGAGATCCCCCAAGAGTTCGTCATTCCCGGGGAGACGAGGCTCGGTGCCCTGCTCGACGTAGCCCGCTCGGTGACACGCCGCGCGGAGCGCAGCCTCGTCGTCGCCGGCTACGCTTCAGAGCACCCCTGCGCCCTAAAGGCCGTCAACCGCCTCTCCGACCTGCTCTTCGTCGTCGCCCGTAACGCCGACGGCAAGAACTCCCTCTCAAAGGGCTAGCCGGGCGCCGCGGGAACCTCGAACTCTAACTTCCTGGGTTTAGTTGTCGCCAGTAGGTCCGTGCTCGTCGGAGACTTCGTATTGAGCTTTGCCGCGCTGTTTGGCCTTGTACAGGGCCTCGTCCGCATAGCGCAGCAGGTCGTTGGGATCTTCTCCTCCGGATGGAGTGCTTGTAGCTATACCGATGCTGGTGGTGACGGAGAGCTTGCACCCGCCGACACCGAACGGCTCCCGGAAGTCTTTTAGGATTCTACTAGCCACATAAGTCGCCTCGTCCGGGCCTCTGACATTTTGCAGCAGGATAGTGAATTCGTCTCCTCCAAGTCGCGCGACTGTGTCCTCGGAGCGCAGGCGATTCTGGAGCCGTCCGGCTACTGCTATAAGCAGCTCATCGCCCGCTGCGTGACCTAGGGAGTCGTTTACGAGCTTGAAGTCGTCGAGGTCCATAAAGAACACGGTGACAGAGCGCCTTTCCCTATCAGCGCGGGCAAGTGCCCTTTCGAGACGGTCGAGGAACAAGGCCCTGTTCGGGAGGCCGGTCAGGGAGTCGTGGAACGCCTGGTGCATCAACCGCTCTTCGACGGCCTTGCGCCCGGTGATATCGTGCGCCGAGCCCAGGATCCTCCGCCGCCCTCCGTAACTTATAGAGCCCACGGTAACCTCCACCGGAAAGCTCGTGCCGTCCTTCCTCCAAAACTCTCCAACGTGGATGCCCACGGTCTTCCCCGGCTCGCCCGTCATGGCTAGCTGCCAGAGCGTGCCGCCCTTCTTCGCAGCTCGCTCCTCATCGGAGATTAATTCGGTAGCGAAGTCCCTGACAGAGAGCGTGAGCATCTCCTCACGCGAGTAGCCCAGAGACCGGCACGCCTCGTAGTTGCAGTCGAGGATCCTCCCCGTCTCGTCATGCACGTACAGCCCGTCCGCGGACTGCTCGAAGAGCTGCCGGAAACGCTCCTCACTATCCCGCAACCTTTCCTCGACCCGCAAGCGAGCGTCGACCTCGCGCTCCAACTCCTCCCGTAAGCGTCGGGGGTAAAGGAGGGACGCTACGGTACACTCGACAGCCGCCTCGACTATTGTTCTTAATCTTCCAATCACGTCTTGATTATACGGTGCAACAGGGGAACACCTCGTGAGGTCCGGCGCCGCGGCTCGGGGTGGGGGTATGATGTGGGACGTTCTTTGGGAGAGGCTGATGAGGAGGCACTCGTGACGGTACAGTTCGGTGTGTTCGTTCCGCAGGGTTGGCGGATGGATCTGGTCGAGATAGAGGATCCTGTGGAACAGTACGAGGCGATGACCCACGTGGCAAAGGTAGCCGAGGATAGCGGCGGGTACGACTCCATCTGGCTCTACGACCACTTCCACACCGTCCCGGAGCCGACGATGAACTCGGTCTTCGAGTGTTGGATGGCTACCGCCGGCCTCAGCCGCGACACCTCCAGCATCAAGATCGGGCAGATGGTCACCTGCAACGGCTACCGCAACCCGGCGCTACTCACCAAGATGGCCTCCACGGCGGATGTGATGAGCAACGGGCGCCTCCTCTTTGGCCTCGGCGCCGGTTGGTACGAGCACGAGTGGCGGGCCTACGGCTACGGTTTCCCCGAGGTGCCGGTGCGGATGCGCGCCTTCAAGGAAGCGTGTGAGATCATCCATCGCATGTGGGCCGAAGACGACGTCGTCTTCGACGGCGAGTTCTACAAGCTGGACAAGCCCATCAACGAACCAAAAGGTATCCAGAAACCGCACCCGTCGTTCTGGATCGGAGGCGGAGGCGAGAAGGTCACCCTGAAGCTCGTCGCCAGATGGGGAGACGCCTGCAACGTCGGTGGTGACGTCGAGAGGCTGAAGCATAAGTTCGAGGTGCTAAAAGGTCACTGTGAGGACGCCGGGCGGGATTACGAGGAGATCATCCGCTCCACCTCCATCAACGTCTACCTGCTAGAAGACGGCGAGGACCCCGCGGAGGCGACAAAAGAGGCTCGCGGTTCCAAGAGCTACGAAGAGTACAGCCAGCAGTACATGGTCGGCACCGCCGGGGAGATCTCCGAACGGTTGCAGCCGTTGGTCGAGGCCGGGGTGAACTACTTCATAACCTACATGCCTCGCGTCGCCTACGATTCTACCCCCGTACAACACTTCGCCAAAGCGGTAATCCCCGAGTTCGCCTAGAAGAAGCCTCGTTCAGGCAGTCTTTTCTTTCTCTACCCATTCGGGCTCGGGAGTTATACAAGGCTCGGGTTTGCTACCGGGACCGTCGAGCCCCATTGAAGTCACGGTCATGGGTACGTGGATCTTCATATCATGGTCGCAGAGTATTTGGCAGGAGAGTCTGACCTGGCCCGCCAGGTTCTTGGTCTGCAAGATCTCACGCTCGGCCTGCGTCATCTGCTCGGGCTCGCCTTCTACGTACTCGACGCGGCAAGTGGTGCATTTGGCATAGGCGCCGCAGCGGTGGAGGATATCCACGCTGGCATCCTCTTCTATCGCCAGCACCAGACGCTTGCCATCCTCGACGTCGAACGCCCCAACTCCCTCCACCTCTAGCTTTGGCATCCGCTCCTCCTCGAAATAGCTTTCACAAGTCAGTCATCAGCGGTCAGCAAGAAATCAGAGAGCCGGCGGCCGAGACCTGACGGCTATTCAACCACGACGGTCGATCCGGCGCGAGTAGGCAGTTCGTAGAGACCTGCTTCCCAAGAAAGGTGTCGATAGTTTAAACTGCTGCGGTATGAGTGAGGAGATGTATATGGGAGATGGGCCACCTTCTGTAAGGGTAGAGAAGCCCTGGGGCAGATTCGAGCAGTACACGCACAACCTCCCCAGCACGGTCAAAGTCATCACCGTCGATCCTGGCGGCACGCTCTCGCGCCAGTACCACCACCGCCGCGACGAGCTCTGGGTCGTCCTCGATCCTGGCGCGAGCGTCGAGCTTGGCGATGATATCCTCTACCCCGCCCCCGGAGAGAAGCTGTACATCCCGAGAGAGACAGTCCACAGGCTCTCGTGTGCCGGAGATCAACCGGTGAGGATCTTGGAGGTCTCCTTCGGGGAGTTCGACGAGGAAGACATCATCCGCCTCGAAGACGTCTACGGCCGTGTGGGACCGTAAAGCGGCCGGTGGGTGAGCTTTAAGCCGGAGAACGGGAACCGCGACGATTCGCAAGGCGTCTCCCCGCAAAGCGGCTCCTCCGGAAGCCCTCCCGACGAGCGGTACCCGGAGACGCAGAATTCCCCGGAAGAGGAAGGACGGCGCGGAGGGCGCCTTGGTGGTCGTCCGGATCGCGGTTTAGTTCCCGTGGTAGTCGTTGGGCTACTGCTGCTGGCGCTTGTCGTCGGCGGGATCCTTTTGTGGCTCTCGTACGGGGACCGGGCCGGTGGCGCGAGCGTCTACGAGGACTCGATCGAGTCCGGGTCGGAGCCTGTGGTGCGCCTCATGAACGGGCCGGGCCGGGTCCGCATCGAAGGCGTCGAAGGACAGGAGAACGTGGAGATCAGCGCGAGGAGGTATGCTCGTGGCCGCAACCCCGCCGTCGCGAAGGAGAACGCCGCTGACGTTCCGGTAAACATCAGCAACGAAGGCTCGGCTATCGAGCTCTCCTCGGACGGTGGCCGCGGAACCGGTGTCGACTACGATCTCAGAGTGCCGTCCGGGAGCACGGTCGAGGTCGAGTCGGAGGCGGGTGACGTAGAGGTCTCGGGGCTGGACAACACCGTTACTGTGCTTGCCAGGAGCGGGGATGTCTCCGTCGAAGATATTCAGGGTTCCATAGGGATCGAGTCGCAAGCCGGAGACGTGACGGTCGGACCGGTAAGCACGGAGACCGGGAACGCCGAGATCAACGTCGGCTCCGGCGACCTGACGCTCACGGACCTCGTCGTGGGCATCCTGGAAGCGCACGTCGAGGCCGGCGACGTCGCCCTCCTGGGCCGCTTCTCCGGTAGTGGCAGCGTCTCCGTGGAGACGGGCAGCATAGACGTCCGGCTCCCCTCCGAAGACGCCAAAGACCTCACCTTCGAGGCCCGCGTGGGCCAGGTCTCGCGCGATGACGAGCAGGAACCGGAGTAGCGTCCGATGCCACGTTGGGGCAGACGCCAGGGCGGACATGAGAACGGGCGCCAGGGTGGGGTTTCGGGCTACCACTCGCAGGAGGGTTTCGGGAAGGTACTGCGCGAGGTGTGGCTCGCGCCGGGCCGCTTCTTCAGCCGGCTCGACCCGGAGGGCGGACCCTCGAGGCCCGCACTCTTCGCCACCGCCGTGTTCTACCTTAACCTGCTACTCGGGCAACTTCTCAAGGTAGCATGGAACCGCGAGTTCAATTACGGGCTCTTGACCGCGGCTCTCCCCGGGCTCGTCGTGGCGCTCATCCTGGCGCCCCTGCTCGTCGCGGGCCTTACGATGCTCGTCCTCACTATCCTCGATGGTGCCCCCTCCAGGCGCAAGTTCGGCCCCGTGTTCCGCGCCCTGGGATATGCCATGGCTATCGGGTTCGTACTCTGGATCCCCTTCGCCCCCTTCATCGCTCTACCCTACGGCCTCTACGTGGCCACCGTCGCCGTCAAGGAAGTGCTATTCATAAGCTGGAGGCGCGCGGCCACCGCCGCCCTTGTCCCTCTGGGTGCAGTGCTCCTGATAGCCCTACTCCTCACCGGCTTTGAGGAAGCCTACCAACTCCTCATCAACCCACCGGGAGAATAACGCCCCGCATACTACGGGGAGCGCGGACCGAAACCCCTCGCACTACCCGGACAGCGACTCTAGCGCCAGAGCCGTCAGCAGCGCCGCTCCCTGCGACAGTATCTCCTCATCGAAGGCAAACTGTGGCGTGTGGAGGCCGGAGACGTCCCCGACACCGAGCCACACAAACGCGCCCGGCACTTTTTCCAGGAAGAACGAGAAGTCCTCGCCGCCCATCGAGGGGTGGACGAGCTCCTCGGCGCTCTCCTTCCCGAAGAGCTCCCCGGCTACGCCGAGGGCCAGCTTCGCCGCGCCAGCGTCGTTTATAGTGACGGGGTAAGAGAATTTGTAGTCCAGCTCGGCGTCGCCGCGCATGCCCTTCGCCACACCTTTCGCGAGTTCTTCGATGCGTTCCGGCATTCTGTTGCGAAGGGCGGCGTCGAGGGTACGGACGGTGCCACCTAGATGGGCCGTCTCGGGGATGATGTTGAACGCGCTTCCCGCCCCGATCTCCCCGACCGTCAACACCGCGGGCTCCACCGGATTCACCTCCCTAGAGACGATAGTCTGCAGTGCCGTCACGACCTGAGCGGCGATAACGATAGCGTCCGCCGCCAGGTGCGGCATTGCGCCGTGGCCGCCCGATCCCCTGACCGTCATCTCGAAGGCATCAGCGGCGGCCATTATAGGACCGCCCTTCGTCGCCGCGACACCGAACGGCAACCCCGGCCACAAGTGCAACGCGAAGATCGAATCTACGTCGTTCACGACACCTTCCTCGACCATCACCCGGCCCCCGCCGCCGCCCTCCTCGGCGGGCTGGAAGACGAACTTGACGGTGCCGTTCAACCGGTCCCGCATCCCCGACAGTGCTTTCGCGGCACCAACGAGCATGCTCGTGTGCCCATCGTGGCCGCAGGCGTGCATCTTGCCGTCCGTGCCGGAGGCGAACGGCAGATCCGTCTCTTCGTGGATCGGCAAGGCGTCCATATCGGCCCGTAGAGCTACGGTCGGTCCGTCCCCCTCGCCCTTTAGGGTGGCGACGATACCGTTCTCGGCGACACCGGTCTGTATCTCCAGCGGCAGGCCTTCGAGGGCGGCGAGTACCTTCTCAGCAGTCTTTATAGTGTCGAAGCCAAGCTCTGGTTCTTTGTGAATCTCACGTCTGAGGGCCACTATGTCCTCACCGAAGCCGTCCCGGACTTCCTCCACGAGGCCGCTGAAGCTCTGAGCAACGTCCACGACATCTCCTCTCTACCTGCTACTTTGGATCTCTACTGGCGGATATTCTACCGAGTAACGCCACTGACGCCGATGCCCCACTCCGAGACGAGGTTCCCGCCGAGGAACCCTGTGACACCGAGCACGGCTAACCCTACAAGGGCAATTGCCAGATACGGCAGCGTCCCCCCGACATCCGAGCTGCGCCGCAGAGAACGCCACCGCCATACTGCAAGCCCGGCGAAGATAGCTGTCGTGCCAAAGGCCAGAAACTGGTGAGGTTCTATCGCCGCGAGGAGGATGGGGTCGTCTTCGTAGGCCAGATGCGCAACGAGCCCCGTAACGGTCGCCGCGATTGCCCCGAGCGTCCCAAGAACCAGTAGCAGCCACGCGGTAGAGCGCAGGTACGGCCTCTTTCCCGCGACAGCGTCCAGGATCACGCTCACGAACAGCAGTGCGATCGGAAAATGGTTGGTCGCCCCGTGCGCGTGGTTGATCATGTTCTCGAAGGTAAAGAAGTCGCTCACTGCCGCCTCTCCTCTCTAGACGATCACGCAATAGAGTGTACAACGGTGATACATCCGAGGAAGCTGTTTCGCTCCTCAAGGAGTCTTGAAGCGGAACAGCAGCAGCGCCGCGATAGCAGTCAAGCAGATCCCTCGTTCTCCTCCGTGCCGCTTGCACGGCTGCAAACGCGCTCGAACTCCGCGTCGAACAGCTCCCAGAGCTCGTCCTCCGTGATCCCCAGCCCCACCGCATCACGCACCAAAGATCCAAGCCGCCCGTAAAAAGCCTCTAGCTGCTGCTCGCGCACTGCCTCTTCACTCCGCGTCAAGACTACCGTACCAACCCCGGGTCGGCTCTCTATCAACCCCATCCGCTGCAACTCGTTGTACGCCTTCACCACAGTGTTCGGCGCAACCTTTAACTCCCCAGCAAGACCACGTACCGTAGGTAACCTCTCCCCAGACTCCAACGTACCAACCTCCAACGCACGCCTCACCCCCTCCACAAGCTGCACGTAGATCGGCACCCCACTCCGCGCGTCAACCTCCATCCATAAAGTCATACTCTGCTCTTCTCTAGTCTGTATCATATTTATGCTATAAGGTTACATCCTGCCGTGCGTCTGTCAAGAAGAAAGTAGAGGTAAGAGAGCGGGCATCGTTGTGGTAAGGATAGGTGGCTTGTATGCTAAGACTCGTGCTAGAGGTTGGAGACAAAGGCGAAGCGGGACACCCGAGCGGGGAGACGGGGAAAGTAGATTCTAAAGACATCCTTGGCAAGGTCTTTGGCTTCGAGGGGTTCCGGCCGGGGCAGGAGCGGGTGTTGGGGGCGTTGCTCGGTGAGCAGCCGGGATCGGCGCTCGCGGTCTTTCCGACGGGTGGCGGCAAGTCGCTGACATATCAGCTACCGGCGCTGATTCTGGGCGAGGCTGGTGAGGGAGTAACGGTCGTTGTATCGCCTTTGATCTCGTTGATGAAGGACCAGATCTCCTTTCTGCGTTCCCGCAAGATAGCGGCTGCGCGCCTCGACTCCTCACTCTCCAGAGAAGAGTACCGGCATGTCGAAGCATCCCTCGAAGACGGCTCCTTGAGACTCTTGTACGTCTCGCCTGAACGGTTTAACAACGAGCGTTTCCTGGCGCTGCTCGGTCGCGCCAAAATCCCCCTCTTCGCCATAGACGAAGCTCACTGCATCTCCGAGTGGGGGCACGCCTTCCGCCCGGACTACCTCAAACTCGCCGAGACTGCGAGAAAACTGGAAGCGCCCCGCATCCTCGCGCTCACCGCCACGGCGACCCCGCCCGTCGTTCATGACATATGCGCGGCCTTTAGCATCCCGCCCGGAAACGCTGTAGTGACCGGCTTCTACCGCCCCAACCTGAACCTCCTCACCACGCCCGTGACCGCCGGCGAGCGTAACGATTTGCTCCTCGCCCGCCTCCGGCATCCCAGACGTCCGCCCGGCTCGACCATCGTCTACGTAACGTTGCAGAAGACGGCAGAACGCGTGGCGCGGATGCTGGAGGAAGCCGGCCACGAGGCGCGTGCCTACCACGCCGGGATGAAGCCGGAGGATAGGACGGCCGTTCAAGACGCGTGGACGGAGAGCGACCGGGGAATAGTAGTCGCGACCATCGCCTTTGGGATGGGTATAGACAAGGCCGACGTCCGCTACGTCTACCACTACAACCTTCCCAAATCCCTGGAGAGTTACAGTCAGGAGATCGGCCGCGCCGGCCGTGACGGCAAACTATCGGTCGTCGAGATGCTCGCCTGCCCGGACGACGTCCCAACGCTAGACAACTTCGCCTACGGCGACACCCCAACGCAGGGAGCGCTCCACTCCCTCATCACGGAGCTACTAGACCTCGGGCCGGAGTTCTCGGTGAGCCTGTACGACCTTTCGGCCCGCCATGATGTACGTCAGATCGTCCTGAAGACCGCCCTTACCTACTTGGAGCTAGACGGCGTCCTCAGACAGGGCACCCCCTACTACGACGGCTACGAGTTCCGGCCGCTCGCGGAGAACAGTCCCGAAGCAGTTGCCACCGCGGTCCCCGGCGAGCCGGGCGAGTTCGTCGCGGGCCTCTTCGTCGCGGCGAAGAAGGGCAGAGTTTGGTACTCGCTCAGCCCGGATGAGGCCGCCGCGTCTTTAGGTCACCCGCGAGAGAGGGTCGTGCGCGCCCTGGAGTATCTGGATGGGCGAGGCTTGATCGAGCTGAGAGCTTCCCACGTGCGCCATCGTTTCTCCCGTCTCCGGTCCGAAGAGAACGCGGATGATCTCGTCGCCAACCTCGCGCGCCGCTTCGCTGTCCGGGAGGAAGGTGAGATCTCCCGCCTCGGACGCGTGCTGGCCCTGATCGAGCACGAAGGCTGCCAGGTGAACGCGCTCGCCTCCTACTTCGGCGAGACGCGCCCCACACCCTGTGGCCACTGCACCTTCTGCCACTCCGGAAAACCCCGCAAGCTCCCCCCCACCACCAGCCTCTCTACACAAAGCGCCTTCTCGAAGCTCCAAGCAGAGTTCGACGAGCTGCGCCGGAAGCACCCCGAAGCACTGGACGAACCGCGCCAGGCGGCGCGCTTTCTCTGCGGCCTCTCCAGCCCGGCCACAAACCGCGCCAGGCTCTCCCGTCACCCACTCTTCGGAGCACTCGGGGCCCACCACTTCACCGATGTGCTCACCCGCTGCCCGGGGCCAGCCGAAGCGAATTCGATTGCTGAAAGCTGATTGCTACGAGACCCAGACTCGGCCCGGAGACTCGTCCGGGAGGGAGCTGAGAATTACCTTGCGAACTCCGCCGCGCCAGAGCCCGTGAGTGATCGTTGCAGCCCGCGCCATACTTCGCCCGGGCTCGACACTGGTCAGGAGCGCCGCTCGGCGCACGCCTTCGAGGGTATTGTGGAAGCCGGCGAGCAGGGCGTCGGCGAAGGCCCTGGCGTTTATGGTGTGGCCCGACCCCGTACCGGTGAGTTCGGAGAATACCTCTGGGCGGTGGACGTGCTCCTCATCCACGGTTCTGCCCAGGGCGCGGATGCTGCCGACGGCGACCACGAGCGTGACTCCTTCGGGGAGTAGAGGCTCATGCGCCGCCGTACCCTTCAAGGGGCGACGCCGGGAGCCATCGGCCTCCACGAGCGTCACGCCGTTCCGCGGGGCCAGAGCCGGGACCCAAGACGGATCGACACCGCCCACGCGTTTCTTCGAGAGGATAGCGCTCCCGGCCACAGCCGCTCCGCCACCGGCGAGGCTCTCCTCGACCTTCGAGCTTAGATCCTCTCCGTCTTCAGAGATCAGAACGGGGCCGATCTCTTCAGCCTCACTCACGAACATCTTCGTCGTCGGGGCCACGAGTACAGGCGTCCCGGCCTCCCCGAGCTCGCCAGCTATCTGGAGGATCGCACCAGACTTCCCCCCAGCTCCCACAAAGGCAACGACGTCGCCCTCCATAATGCCCAAAGCCCCGTAGAGTTTCAACTTTTCTCCCCGTCACCATCCGAGCTCCCCGCTTCCCTCTCCCAATGCCCGTCGCAAACATTGTAGGAACCAGGTACTTTATGATACACCAGGAAATGATTCTATAAGTAGCTTGTGTTATGTTGAGTGGTAGAGGATTGTATAAGCGGATACGCGGGTATATTGTGCGGCTGGGCGTACCGATTTTGGTTCCGAGAAGGAAGGGGTGGCGGGTGACGGAGCAGCAGGAACGGGTCGAGAGGTTTTCGAAAGAGTTAAGGGAGGGACCACCACCTTCCGAGCGGAGCATCAAGGAGATATTGGACACGCTGCGGCCTCAGCTGCAGCAATTGCTCAGTAAGCAGATCGAGATGGCCCGAACGGAGCTTATCCCCGTTGCGCGGCAGGCCGGCATTGCCACGGGTTTGCTGGTGGTTGGGGCGGTGTTCATGTTGTTGTTCCTGGTCTTCTTCTTCCTGACCGGGATGTACTTCATGGTGGAGGTCTTTGGCTTCCCTTATTGGGCAGCGGCGGGCATAGACACTGTTATACTTCTCCTTATCGGAGGAGGGCTCGCCGGGGCGGGTGCGAACAAGCTACGAACCTTGGATCCCAAACCCCACCGGACGATAGCCGCCCTCCAGGAGAACGTAGAGTGGGTGAAGGGGCAGCTTAGACCGTGAGTGAGACACCGGAGCGTATAGAGCGTGAGATGTTCGAGATCCGGAGCCAGATGTCTCCGGATATGGTCGACCTTCGCAAGCACATCGAACCCCAGGTAGTCGCCGAGCAAGTCAAGCAGACGGTAAGACAGCGCCTCCAGGGGGTAGTGGAAGGTATCAAGGCGAACCTCAAAGCCAGGCAGCAGGAGTTCATCGACTCCGCCAAACGCCAGCTCTCCCTGGCTCGTAAGGCGGGTGAAAGCAGAGACACCGCTCCCTTCACGGAGGCGGTGAAGAGCGATCCTCGTCCCGCCGCCTTGTTGGGCGTCATCCTCGTCCTCACCCTCTTGATGGTCCGCAAGATCACCAGCGGGCAGGGATAGAGCAACCGACCTAGAGACGGAGGCCCCGTCCACCTCCACTTCCAGCCCGTCGGCGGGGCTGCCGGGGACATGACCCTCGCCGCCCTCATCGCCGCGGGAGCGCCGCCGGCAGAGGTCTCGCGCGCCCTGAGTACCCTAAACGTCTCATTCGAGTTACGCACCGACGCTACGGAGGTTAGCGGTATACAGGCACTCCGGGTCGAGGTCGAGCACCCCGAGCAGCACGTTCATCGCACCTTCGCCGGCATAAGACGACTCATCCAAGATGCTGGCTTACCCGAACGAGCCGCCCTGAGGTCTGTGGCGGCCTTCAGGCTTTTAGCGGAGGCTGAAGGTACTGTACATGGGCGTCTGCCGGAGGATGTAACCTTTCACGAGGTTGGGGCGGTCGACTCGATCATCGACGTAGTCGGGAGTTGCGTTGCCCTCGAACTGCTCGAAGCAGATACCGTGAGCTGCGGTCTACTGCCGATGGGTACGGGCGTTGTTCCCTCCGCCCACGGTCCCCTCCCCGTCCCTGGACCGGCTACGCTGGCGGTCCTTAAAGGCTCGCGGGTGCGCTGGACGGCGGAGCCCATGGAGACGACGACCCCGACCGGAGCAGCCCTCATGGCGAGCCTTACCGGAGGAACCTTTACCGAAGCCGCCCCTCCGATGGTGTTGGGCTCGGTCGGCTACGGAGCCGGGAGAGCTACCCTCCGGTATGCTCCAAACCTCCTGCGAGCAGTAGTAGGCGAGATCGAAGGCGCAAGCGGGTCAGGCCTGGAGCTACTGGAGGCGAACGTTGACGACGCGCCCGGCGAGATCCTCGGGGCCGCCGTGGAGACGCTGCTCACGTCCGGAGCACTCGATGCCTGGCTCGAGCCCATAACCATGAAGAAAGGTCGCGGCGCCTACAAGGTCTGCGCTCTCGTCGAGAGCACGAACCGCGAGGAGCTAGCGCGTCTGCTTATGAGGGAGACTGGCTCTTTGGGTGTCCGCCACCTCCGCGCGGGGCGAACGGTCGCCGAGCGCCGCGCCGTCGACGTGGAGCTGCCCTACGGTATCTGCAGGGTCAAGGTCGGGAGTCTAGACGGGGAGGACTTCATCGCCGCCCCGGAGTACGAGGACGCCGCCCGGCTCGCCCGGGAGAACGGACTCTCGCTTCCCAGAGTCTACACGGACGCTCATGCTGCTCTCCGGGAGCATTCGGGAAGGCATTACATGGGATCCAGTTGATCGCTTCGCATACCCGACGGTCAAGAGGCTAAGATTTATAGTGTCTTCTGGCAACCGAGGGCTAACGATTATTACTACTGCTCCTCGCCCGAGGCTTCGACCGTCGCGGGGCGGGTGCCTTCTATGAGGAAGGCGACGACGTCGAGGAAGTCGCCGCTCTTTTCGTAGACCCGGCGCTGGCGCTGTCCACCGGCGCCACTCTCTACTATCTCCAGCACGTCCAATAGTTCGTTCTCGCACCCGAGGTCTTGGGAGACGGGGCGCAGCTCGTCCACAAGGGCGCGAGCGGCATCTTTGGCGGGGATGTTCGCGCCTTTTTCGGCGTCGTAGAAGGTAGCGTCGAGGCCGTGGCGGGCGGCGCGGAACTTATTCTCGGTAGTGAGAAGTCGGTTGTAGGGGCCTCTCGCGTTCTCCGAGAGTGCCCTGACGACCAGGCATTGGGTGAACGCGGCGAAGGCTGCGGTGGAGTCGAGGCTCGTTTGGGAGTCGAGGGCGCGCAGCTCTATGGTGCCGATCTTGGAGTGGGGCCTGACGTCCCACCAGCAGAAAGTGTAGTCGTCCATGGCACCCGCCTCTATCATCAGGTCCACGTAGGTCTCGAACGCCTCGTAATCGGGGAATGCGGGGGGAAGTCCGGCTCGGGGGAAGGTCTCGAAGATCTTCACGCGCGTCGACTCGTAGCCGGTGTCTATCCCCTGCCAAAACGGGGAATTGGATGAGAGAGCCAGGAGGAGCGGGACCTGCTCGGAGAGGCGGTTGTGGGCCTCGATGACCGCTTCCTCGTTTGGGACACCGACGTGGACGTGCTGGCCGAAGATGACCTCTCTCTGGGCCACCCAGCGGAGGGTCTTTACAACTAGCTTGTAGCGTTCCTGGTCGGTGATCTTCTGGTCCTGATAGCGGGAGAAGGGGTGGGTGCCGGCTGAGGCGAGCGCGGTGCCGCAGGCGGCCGCCCACGACCCGACCCGGCTCCTTAGCTCCCTTAGAATCCCCTCGGCCTCGGCCACGCTCGCGCACGGCGGAGTCTTTATCTCCAGGACACATTGGAAGAGCTCGTAGGAGACGGCCTCCTTGAGGTCCTCTGGCAGACGCGCCATGATCTCCTCTATCTTCGAGACGAGCTCACCCGTGGTCGCGTCCACGATGTGGAGCTCCTCCTCGACCCCTAAGGTGTACCCATCGCTGCCCTTGAACTCTATCGGCATGAACCTCCCTAATACCCGCATCCACCGGGTTCCGCGCCCGATGCGCGGAGAAATAGCGCTCGTATATTATCCGTTCCGCAACCACCTCGCCGCCGTGGGGCAAAGCCGTAAGACAAAGCCATCGTCGCCAGCGTTTTTTCAGCGTGGTCTCGATGATTTCCTGACCACGACGCCCTCCTCATGGGACGTCTCTCCAAACCGCACCTGGGCGAGCGCCGCGCCCGCCATGACCAGGATCGCCCCGAGGAGCTTCGGTGCCGTAAACGCCTCGCTTAGCAGGAACACCCCGATTGCACCCGCCACCACCGGCTCGACCGTGGCCACGATCGCCGCCTGTCCCGCCTCCAATCGCTTGAGTCCCACCGTATACAACCCGAAAGCCAGCGAGGTATGCACCACCGCGAGCATGAAGAGCAGCACATAGGAACCCAAAGACAACCCGACGATTGTATAGAGCGTCGGGAGCGAAGCGAGCACTAGCAGCACGCTCCCGAAGCCAAGGGCGTAGCTCAGGATCGTGGCGGGGCCGAGACGGCCGGTCAGGGGCTTGCCAAAGATAGAGTACAGTCCATACGTCAGCCCGGAGAGGAGTCCGGTCGCAAGCACGAATGGTGTCACTTCCAGAGAGCCCAGATCGTAGGCTCCCACGACCAAAAAGATTCCCCCGAAGGTAAGCGCGAGCGCCAGAACCCGCGACGCCCCAAGAGATTCTTTCAGAAAGAGCCAGGCAAGAAGCGTCACGAACGCGGGCGAACTGTATAGCAGTATCGCCGCCGTCCCAACCGTACTCTCGCGCACCGTATAGAAGTACAGCAAATAGAACGCCCCGATCCCAATGAGCCCCAGAGGGACGAGGAAAAATAGGTCCCGCCGAGTGACCCGGAGGTTACCTGCCCCCTGCGTCAGCAGCACGAAAAGCAGCACCGCTATCCACCCGACCAATGCCCGCACCGCCACTAATGCCTCGAAAGAGACGCCTTCAGCATACAGAATCTTCGCGAAGAAGCCCAGGGTTCCCCAGATCGAGGCCGCAGCCCCGACGGCGAGCACGCCCAACAAACCACCTTTGGTCACCCCTTGAGTCCTTCCTGATCTAGTTCACGCTTCCGCGAATCCCTATCGCACTTCGCAACACGGCCTTCTTCTTACAAGGTTTTACGGATCTCCTCCCGTCAGAAACTCGGCAAGCGACACCAGTTGATCGGAGACTCCTAACCTTACAGGCCTTCGGCCGGGGCAGCAGAGGCCGAAGGTGCGCTCTCCAGCTACTCCGAAGACCTTCGCCGTCGGTAGGCACGCATCTTGGACCGAGCTCCGCATACGTCCATCGTGCACCAACTCCCCGAGCGGTTCTTTGAGTTGTCGTAGAAGGCCCACAGACAGCCCTCGTTGCGGCACGCCTTGAGCCGACTCCAGGTACCCTCTGCCGCCGAGAGGACAACAGCGGCGAGAACTCTCCCCGCAACCTCCCCGACGACGTCCCCGGCCTCGGCGGCCGGCATCAGGCGGGGTTCGCCCTCCATATCAAAGCGCACGCTCAGAGAAACCGGCGCCGCGAGTTCGTTCAGCGCCTCGGCGCCCGCTTCTTCTCCGGGTTCGCCGTTGTGAACCAACAGCAACCCCCTCAAGCCCTCGCGAAACGCAACGAGGAGCCGCCGGTTCGCCTCGTCTACCCTCACCCCACCGCCCACGAAGCCACGCTCGAAAAGCCAGGCGGTCGCCTCGTCAGTGTCTTCCAACAGGTCGTAACCGTGCATGATGTTCCTCGTGTTTACAAATGACTGCACCAACGCCAGCGGCTCCGGCGCCGGCTTCAGGCTAAGGCCAGCCAACCCTCGCTCTTCGTTACCTCCCTGACCCATTTCTTCATTTTACCGCTAAAACCTATTGACTGGTCATTGTTACTGTCATATACTTTTTGTCGGTAACTAGAAGCTCGGCATATAGTTCGGGCTGCAGGCGTGCGAGGAGGTGCTCATGGCAGAGGGGCTAGACCTGGAGGATCGGTGGCGGCTCGGGCGGCGTATGGAGACGTCCGGTGGCGAGGTGGCTTATGAGGTGTTCGGCGAGGGGCCGGCGGTGGTCCTGGTGCATGGGACGCCAAGCCGCTCCTACATCTGGCGCAACATCGTTCCGGCCCTAGCCGAGCGCCACAGCGTGTACGCCTACGATCTCCTCGGCTACGGAGAATCGGAGAAGGGGGAGGGGCAGGACGTCTCGATGGCGTTCCAGGCGCGCCTGCTCAAGGAGTTGGTCGGGGTGTGGGGGCTCGATAGCCCCGGTATCGTCGGCCATGATATCGGAGGGGGCATCGTCCTCGGGGCTCACCTGGTCGAAGGGGTTCAATTCGACAGGATCGCGCTCTTAGACTGCGTGACACTCTCGCCCTGGTTGTCGCAGGCTAACTCCTCCACGTGGCACATTGCTGAGCACCGAGAGACCTACGCGACCATGCCGGAGAACCTCTTCGAGGCGGTCTTCGCGGCCTACCTGGAAGAATCCGGTACCCACCTCGGTGAGAAGGAGTTCGAGGCCTTCCTCGCGCAGTGGCGGGGAGAGGAGGGGCAAAGGGCCTTCGTCCGGCAGGCCGCCCAGCTTGAAGAGCGACACACCGCAGAGATCGAGCCCCGGCTCGACTCGATCGAGGTTCCGGTGCAGGTGATCTGGGGCGAGGCAGACACGTGGCTCGATCCCGCTCAAGCTGACCGCCTTCACGAAGTGATTCTGGGCTCGCGCCTGAAGAAGGTGAAGGGCGCCGGGCACTTCGTGATGGAGGACGCGCCTGAGGAGGTGGCGCGGGAGCTGGCGAGCTTCTTCTTCGCCGACGGGCAGACCTCCTTCTGAGGGGCGAGGGCCGCGACAGCGCAGGCAAGGCCAAGCGACTGGGGCTTGCGGGGTTTCTCACTACGGCGGTGGCCTTTGGTCCGGCGCGCAACGGCTATGGGCTGTTCTTGCCGAACATCCGCGAGGAGTTCGGGCTGTCGACCGTGATGCTGGGGTTTATTGCAAGCGGGCTATATGCAGGCTACCTGGCCGCGCTTCTCGCTGTGGGACTGCTCGCCGCGCGGGCCGGTCCCCGCCTCCCGGTGCTGATCGGGCTCGTGTCGGCCGGCGTAGGTATGGGGCTCGTGGTCCTCTCGCCGAACATCCCTTCGTTGGCTGCCGGCGTGATCTTGGCGGGCACTAGCGCGGGGTGGTCGTGGGCTCCGTATAGCGACGCCGTCGCCCAAGCCGTGCCTCAGTCGTCGAGGGACCGTGTCCTGTCAGTCGTCAGCACGGGAACGACCTTCGGTATCATGGCGGCCGGTCTGATCGCGTTGGCGACGGAGGCCTGGGGTTTGCCCTGGCGCGCCGCCTGGCTCGCCTTTTCCCTGGCCTCGTTCACAGTCGCCGCGTACAACACTTGGGCTTTGACTGGCGGCCCACTCAGTTCAGGGAGGAGGGGTGGTGAGGCGCGTTGGTTGGGCTGGAGCTGGTTCTTGCGCTACGGGTCGGCGCCGCTGTTCATCGTGGCGCTTTCGTTTGGGGTGGTGAACGCTGTGTACTGGTCGTTCGCGGTAGATCTGCTCTCGCGCTCCGGTGGATCCTTTTTGACCTCGGGGCCGATGCTATATGCTGTGTTGGGCGTCGCTGGTTTCGTCGGCCTCTTTACCGGCGACGCGGTGGCCCGTTTCGGTCTGCGCCGGGTGCTCGTAGCGATCCAGGCTTTCCTGGGCGTCTCGGTGGGGCTCTTGGGTCTGGCTCCTGCATCTTTGCCGGCTACAGGTGTCTCGGCCGTACTCTTCGGGATTGGCGTGATGACGATGTCCGCCCTGCTCTCGGTATGGAGCTCGACCGTCTTCTTAGAGCAACCTTCAACCGGTTTCAGTGCCGCGCTTTTCCTCTTCGCGATCGGCAACATCGCCGGGTCGGCGGCCTTGGGTGCGTTCGCCAACTCCTTCGGGCTCGAGGCTGCGTTCCTGCTCACCGGCGCGCTAGCGCTGCTAACCGCGCTGGTGAAGCCCACTGGAGGGTCGCGTCCGGCTACGGCCGGGTCTTCACCGGAGGACCCTTCCAAGCCAATTCCTTAGATGTATTGGGCGTTTTCGTGAGCCTAGTGCCGGTCGAGCTTGCGGGCGACCTCGTTAGTGCCGATGCGGTAGCAGATAGAGCGGCCGTGTGGGCATGTGGCGGGGAGCCGACTGGTGAGCCAGCTCTCTATCAGCGCCTCCATCTCTGGATGGGAAAGCCTGTCGCCGAGCTTCACCGCCGAGTGGCAGGCGATAGTAGCTAGGATGTGATCCTCGCGGCGGCGGCCCGGTTCGGTTCCTTTGGCGGCGGCGAGAGCCTCCCTGAAAGCGCCAGCCACGTCCCGATCCGCCAGGGTGGAGATGACGCCCGTAATCCTCATAGAGCTGGGTCCGAAGGGCTCGGCCTCGAAGCCGTACACCGCTAACTCCTCCAGGTACTCGGCGGCATCGGTGGCCTCGCCGGGCGAGAGTTCCACCACCTCGGGGATGAGTAGAGTTTGCGTGCTCGCGGAAGCCTCACCCTCCGGTCCTCCCTCGGCGTCGTTCCAGCGATCCAGGATCGCCCGCTCATGGGCGACGTGTTGGTCCACGATCCACAGTGACCCTGGCTCCTCGACGAGTATGTAACCCGCCGCAAGCTGTCCGATGACCCGCAGTTCTTCAAGGCGTGGCAAAGCCCCACGCTCCGGCAACTCCGGTGCCTCGAACTTCTCCTGAGAGGCTGTACCTGGGACTGCTTCCGAGAGCGGCTTCGAAGCCTCGGCGAGACGTTCGCGTACTTCGCCGAGATCACGGACCGGAGGAGAGTAGCCGGGACCGCTCTCGGCCACGCGCGCGTAGCTCGGGGGCAGAGTACGAGAAGCTGGGAAGCTCTCCTGCGTATAAGCGCGCTCTGATGGGCGCGGGGCTGCGGACGGTGAGGGTGGGCGCCACTCTATTGCTTCGCGGATCGCGGTGGCTACGGCTGCCCGAGCGGCTCGTTCTTCGGAGAAGCGTACGATCTGTTTGGTCGGATGAACGTTTACGTCCACCCTACGAGGGTCCACCTCGATGCGCAGCGCGACCGGCGGGTAGCGGCCTGAGGGGAGGGTTGCCCGGTAAGCGTCGTCTATACCTCGGGTGAGGTTCTCGGCCCGTACCCAGCGGCCATTCACCGCGACCGTCTGGCTGGAGCGGGTACCCTCCGTCAGGCTGGGTAGCGCCGCGTACCCGGAGATCTCGAAAGCACCGGACTCGTGCTCGACCTTTCGCATCGCGCGAGCCTTGGCGACACCGTGGACCTGGGCGAGGCGCTCGCGTAAATCCCCGGCGTGAGGCAAAGATATATAGTCCCGGCCCTTCTCGGTGAGGCGAAAGGCTACCGGCGGGTGAACGATGGCCAAGTGGGTAAGTGCCTCCACTATCGCCGCCCGCTCCGCCCGCGCGCCCTTGAGAAACGCCCGCCGCGCCGGGACGTTGTAGAAGAGCCTGTCCACGAGTATGGAGGTTCCTCTCGGATGTGAGGTGTGGGAGACTCGGGGAGTCTCTCCGCCATCCACCGTGACTTTGGTGCCGTGAGTTTCGCCGGTCGAGGTAGTCAGGCAGAAGGCCGAGACGCTCGCCACGGAGGCGAGTGCTTCTCCCCGGAAGCCAAGGGTAGTTACGCCTTCGAGGTCGGAGACTTCCTGGATCTTGCTGGTCGCATGTCTCAAGACCGAGAGCGCTGCGTCCTCCGGGGACATGCCCGAGCCGTCGTCCCGGACGAGGATATGCGACGTGCCGCCGTCGCCCAGTTCGACCTCTACCCTTGTAGCTCCAGCGTCCAGAGAGTTCTCGACCAACTCCTTGACCACGGAGGCCGGCCGGTCCACTACTTCACCGGCTGCCACCTGCTGGGCGACCCTCGGGTCCAGAACGCGTATGCTCAAAGATTTATGAGGATCATAGTGACCATAAGATACAAAGATTCTACACGGATAGGCGGCTTTTCCCACGGCCTCTGGCGGAGACATCGGAAAGGTTTTCGATTGGACGTCTCAAGCGGCTCTTATAAGTGTACAATCCGACCCTATGTCTAGTGAGAGCGTGCAATCGAACGACAGCGGCAAGTCTTCTCCAAAGTCCGGGAAGGGGACACTGCCCCTCAAGGACGTAGGTAAGCTCGTGCAGCTTCTGGCTGACAGCGGGGTCGGTGAGATCCGGGTCAAGCAGGGGGAACTGGAGATAACGGTGAAGGCCAGGACCGAGGCTTCAACACCTGTTGGACCTTCCGAAGCGGTGTACGGGACTCCGGTTATGCCCGGGAAGGAGACTGTGGCCGTCCCCGAGGTAGACTCCTCACTGGAGCGGAATGGTGGTTTGCACGTTATGCGTTCCCCGGTGGTAGGGACGTTCTACCGGGCGCCGGCGCCGGGAGAGGAGCCATACGTCGAGGTTGGGGACCGCGTCGGGAAAGGGCAGACGCTGTGCATCGTCGAGGCTATGAAGCTGATGAACGAGATCCCGGCCGACGAATCGGGTGAGGTGGTCGAGATTCTGGTCGAGAACGCTAACGGCGTGGAGTACGATCAGCCGCTCTTCCGCATCCGGCCCGAAGTTTAGAGCGAAACCGTGATCAACAAGGTGCTCGTGGCGAACCGGGGGGAGGTGGCGTTACGCGTGATCCGCGCTTGCCGGGAGCTAGGAGTGCGCAGCGTCGCGGTCTACTCGACGGCCGACGCGGACTCCCTGCACAAGCTCCTGGCCGACGAGGCTATCTGTATCGGGCCGCCCGAAGCCCGGAGTAGCTACCTGAACATCCCCGCGATTATCTCCGCCGCCGAATTGACCGGTGCGGACGCTATCCACCCAGGATACGGCTTCCTCGCGGAGAACGCCCGCTTCGCGGAGATCTGCGAGGCATGCAACATCAAGTTCCTCGGCCCCTCCTCCCGGGTGATAGCTCGCATGGGCGATAAGGCCGCGGCACGACAGGTAGCCTCTATGGCAGGCGTCCCCATTACTCCGGGCAGTGATGGTCCATGCTGGAGCGCAGCGGAGGTCAAGCGAGTGGGAGCGGAGATTGGATACCCACTGGTTATAAAGGCCAGCGCCGGTGGCGGGGGCAAGGGGATGCGTGTGATCCAGGCCGAAGACGAGATCGAGTCGGCCTTTATGTCAGCGAGCCGGGAGGCGGGGGCTGCTTTCGGTGATGGCGCGGTATACGCCGAGCGCTACATGCAAGAGTTGCGACACGTGGAGGTACAGGTCCTCGCTGATGGACGTGGTGACGCGGCGATCTTCCCGGAGAGAGACTGCTCGATCCAACGCCGCTACCAGAAGCTGGTCGAGGAGTCCCCGGCCCCGAACCTGCCCGAAGCCGCACGTGAAGGCATGAAAGCCGCCTCCACAGCACTGGTCAACTCTTTGGGCTACGAGAGCGCGGGGACGGTGGAGTTCGTGTGTATAGGGGAGGAGTTTTACTTTATCGAGATGAACACGCGACTGCAGGTCGAGCATCCCGTGACCGAGATGATAACGGGCGTGGACCTCGTCGCCGAGCAACTAAGAATAGCGTCTGGGGAGGGGCTGTCGGTCTCGGGGGACGTGGCGTTGCGGGGGCATGCGATGGAGTTCAGGATCAACGCCGAAGACCCGCGGCGCAACTTCCTGCCCCAGACAGGCCTGGTCGAGTTCTACAACCCACCTGGTGGCCCGGGTGTTCGGGTAGACTCGCACCTCTACGCGGGCTTCAAGGTCGCGCCGTACTACGACTCGTTGCTCGCCAAGCTGATCGTGCATGCGGAGGGCAAAGCCGCGAGGAACGCGACTTTGAGGCGCGGAGCGCGTGCTCTGGACGAATTCGCGGTGGCGGGTCTGGAGACGACGCTGCCGCTGCACCTCGCCATCCTGGAGGATGAGGAGTTCCGGCGGGGCGGGGTCTCGACGAGCTTCCTCGCGGAGCGCGAGCTCAAGAGCGACGGAAGGGGGCTTTTACAGCTCGTAGCAGCCAACCGGTCCCCTTCTCCAACTTAGAAGGTCCTTCCTTCTCACGCGGCGGGTTCGGGTCCACGCCCTTCTCGTCCATACGCTTCGTCCACAGCTCCTGCACGAGGACTTGCAGCGCGGCGACCAGGGGAACCGCGAGCAAGATGCCGACCGCCGCGAAGAGGTTGCCCATGATCAGGAGCGCGAA
Organism: uncultured Rubrobacteraceae bacterium; assembly: GCA_902806065.1. GTDB lineage: Bacteria > Actinomycetota > Rubrobacteria > Rubrobacterales > Rubrobacteraceae > Rubrobacter_F. Next base: position 53,293 of record CADCVE010000089.1, read on the forward strand.
GACGATCACGACCGGATGCAGGGAGACCGCCCGGCTCATCACCACCGGTTGAATAAGGTTCGACTCGCAGAGTTGTATCACGAGGTACACCAGGAGAACCCACAGGGCCATTATGGGATCCTGAAACAAAGCCACGATCACCGGCGGGACCGCGGAGACGATCGGCCCGACGAAGGGCACGAAGCACACCAGACCACCAAGGATGCCGAAGAGAAGGGCGAACGGTACCCCGATTATGGACAGAGCCACGGTGTAGAGTATTCCGACGAGCACCATATCGGCCAGTTGCCCGAGAAACCAATTCTGAATGGCTGTATACATCTCGCCGAGAATCTCCCGCACCCTCTCCCGCCTACGGGCTGGGAAGAGCGACACAAACCCGTTGACCAGGGGCTGAGGCTGCACCAACATGAAGATGGTCGAGACCAGGACCACGAGCGCCAGAGAGAGCAGGCTTACCGCGCTCGCGCCCACTCCCAGGATCGTCGAGAACGTATCGCCCGAGAGGACGCTCTGTGCCTGGCTCATAAGCTGTTGGGGGTCGGGGACAGAGCTGATCTCCAGCCCCAGGGCGGTTTGCGCTTGCTCGACCAGACCTTGCGCGTCGGAGAGGAGTGTCGGCAAGGTAGCGGCCAGTTGCCGGGCCTGGGCACCCACGGTCGGCGCCAGCACAAGCGCCGCCAGTACGAGAACGAGGGCCAGGCTTCCCAGCACTATCAGAGTCCCCAAACCTCGCCCTATCCCCTTGCGGGTAAGGTAATTCACCGGCCCGCTGACGATGATCGAGAGCAAGAGCGCCAACAAAAAGGCTAGCACTACCTCCCGGATCTGGGACACGAGGTATATAGCGAGGAAGAGCGCGAAGGCCAGCGCGACACCAACGTAGATATTGCGCCTCTGCATCCCCGGACTCGTATCCGTACTAGAGGTCAAAGAACCCTTCTTCCCGGCGTGCCTGTGCTGAACGTTCCACCCGGTCTTGTGCCTGGTGTCACTGCCGATTATTCTCTAAATACATCCCGGCCAAACTCCGAGATGTATTTGGAGGCGTTCCCCCAACACTCGGCGTGCTATCGTTTATCATCCAGTCTTGGGTCCTTTCGGGTCCTCGTGCAACCAGTACAAAGGAGAGTCGTGGCGCAAGAGGTTTATCGGGAGGAAGAGAAGCTTCTCTTCGGCGGCATGGCACGCTATGGGGGCATAGACTTCTTCGGGCCGAACTACAGTAGTTCCGCCGAGCGCCGGGACGGCAAGATCTACGTGTGGATAGACCCCTCGAAGCTCTGGCAACCGGAGGGCCTCCTGGCTCGAATCTCCCAGTGGCCCGTCCTGCGCTCCGTCTTTTTCTGGTTTCGCGTCTTGCTGCAGCTACTCGGCTCTATCTGGGCGCTTGTCTCCTTCGTCGGTATCATGGTAGTCCTCTACCTCCTCGTGTACCTGATGGATTTCGGGTCCGAGTCGATAGGAGGCCCACTCGGCGCCGTACTGGGCTTCTTAGCCATATTCCCGATCTTGCCTATACTTCTGCTCTTCTTCGCCAGCATGAAGTTCACTATTATCGGCCGCTACCACGGCGCCGAGCACAAGGCTGTCTCCGCCTACGAGAAGTACGGTGAAGTCACCCTTGAAGGCGCGAAGAGCATGAGCCGCCTCCACCCCCGCTGCGGCACCAACATCCTCATCTATATAATCGCCGCCTCCCTCATAGCCCCACTGCCCCCGTTTGTCGATTGGACACCCTGGGCCGTCCTCCAATTCATCGTGATAAGCGAAGCTTGGTTCCTCTTTGGCAAGACTCGTGCCTCCGTCGCCATCGGCAACTTCATGCAGAGATACCTGACGACCTCCGAGCCCGGACGCAAGGAGCTAGAAGTCGCCGTCGAGTCGCTCAATGAGCTGCTGCGTGCCGAGAGGGGCGAGCGAGGGGCCGCCAAGGAGCCCGTATTGCTCTCGCCGAGGTATTAACCGAGTTACACAGGGACTGTCTATTGTTTACCTTTGCCAGCGCAGGGGCGCTCTCTGCCCTCACGGCGTCCGTAGTGTTGGATGTTCGGCGAAGGAGCAAACTAGAGAGGAAGATTCAGAAGCGTTAGGTAACCCAGGTCACGCCGCGTTCTGGATCGCGCTTACCCAAACTTAGGCAGGAATCTACGCTTTCCATGAGGTTGGCTAGGATGATAGTTACCCAGCCTTCCACGTCTCCCTCCAAGACGTGCTCAGGCGGCTCCCTAATATCTTCTTGCGGCTCCATCGCCTGCATCCGGAATCCGTACGGAGGACCAAAGCCGCGAGCCTCCTCCCTCCTGAACAGCACGACGATCATATCCTCGCCCTCGTGCGTCTCAAGCATCACGTCCTCGGTGACAATACCCAACGAGTTAGTGACCGAGGGACCAGATTCGTCCCACTCCTCCTCGATCAGGCACTTACGCATGGTTGTCAGGACAAGCTGCTTGTAACGCTGCCTTAGCACTTCCTGGTTACCCTTCCACTTCAGGGACCTTCCCGTCCTGCTCTCGCCAAGGTATGAGCCCGTGGGTGAGAGCGGGACGGGGCCGCCTCGAACGGCTCGCTGGTTGACCGTTAGTTCGGCTGCTGGGTGGGGCGGATCAGTACTTCGTTGATGCTCACGCGCTCGGGCTGGGTCACGACGTAGGCGATGGCGTTGGCAATGTCCTCAGGTTGCAGGATGTCGAGCTCCAGGATGCCGCTCAGCGCCTCTTGCGCCTCTTCGTCGGTGATGTGGGTGGCGAGCTCGGTCTCCACGGCCCCTGGTTCGACCATCGTCACCCTGATGTTGTCCTCCAGAAGCTCTTCCCGGAGGGCCTCGGAGATGGCGTTCACGGCGAACTTCGTCCCTGAGTAGACCCCGGTCGTCGCCCGGCTCTTGCGCCCGGCGACGCTGCTGATGTTTACGAGGTGCCCCGAGCCTTGTTCCTTCATTATCTGTACGGCGGCGTCGGTGGCGTAGAGGAGGCCGAGTACGTTCACGTTGAACATCGTGCGCCACTCGTCTGATAAGCCCTTCTCCACCTTCGAGAGTTGCATGACACCGGCGTTGTTGACCAGAATGTCCACTCTCCCGTACTCGTCTCTTGCTTTCTGGATCAGGCCGTGCGCCTGCTCCTCGTCCGTTACGTCGCACTCGACCGGTAGAGCCTTGCCCCCGTTGCCGTTTATCCTTTCGACCAGATCGGAGAGCCGGTCCTCTCTACGAGCGGCCACCACCACCGAGGCCCCCTCCGCAGATAAAGCCTCCGCTGTCGCCTCGCCGATGCCGCTAGAAGCGCCGGTAATAATCGCGACCTTGCCGTCGAGCTTCGCCATATTCGATGTCCTTTCCGTTCGAGAAGTTAGATTACATCTGATGTCTTACCCGTTACGGGTCTACCGCTAAGCTACACTTCTTGGACGGTGGCTCTTTCTATTGGAGAGACGAGCCGAAGGTAGGCGAGCGTCCAGTAGGAGTGGCTGAAGGTTCCCAGGGCACCGGAGGCCACGATAAGGATTGGCAGCAGGATCAGGGCCGCCACTATGCCCGCCACGATGGCGGCGGTCGCGTAACCGGCGACGGCCAGGATAATAGTCGGGAGAAAAAGGATAAAGCCCAGAATAAGCAAGACTATAAGCAGCACGATACCAGCCCCGATCGAGAGGGCGACCTGGATCAGCCACACCAGCAAGCTCCTGCCCAAATTACGCCGGAAGAGTCGGTACCCGCTCCCGACAGAGCCGACGACGCCCGTCCGGCCCACCACGATCTCCCGCAGGGCGAACTGTCCGATGATACTCAAGGGGATAAACACGACGATCAAGATCACGATGACCGTCAGCCCCGCCAGAACGGCCGTGGCAATCCGCGCCCCAGTCGACTCCGTACCCGCGAACACGCCCACCACCAGCAGCGCGATCGGGATCCCGATCGAGAGCAGAAGGCCGAGCACAATCAGGATAAACAGCAGGTAATACCCGAGCACGCGCCAGAAATTAGAGACCCCGGCCCTGAAAGCAGAGGAGAAGCGCCGGCTCTCGTTGCGGTCTATCGCGGCAACGCTCTCCGCCAGCGCCCCCTGAGAGATCAGGGTCATGACGATAAAGAAGAGCACGACCAACACTATCAGGGTAATGATACCCAGGATCAGGATGAGATTGTCAGACATCAGTTGGCCAGGATCGAAGCCTTGCCCGGATACCTGGCTTCTGAAGTCGCCCCCTCCCGGCTCCCCAAAGTCTTCGTCGTCGAATCCTCCGGGGCCCCCCGAAGGGATGTTGAAGTTGGTGACGCCTGTGGACGTTCCGCCCGCGAAGAAGCCGAAGAACCACAGATAGCGGTTGCGCAACGTGAGCCAGAAGGCGTCCTTGATCAGGTCTCCGTAGTTCACCGCTCCAGCACCCAGGTATCTTTCATCTTGCCTCCGCTGGAGATGTTGACGACGTGCCTACCAGGCGCGGCCACACGCGTCAACGAACCGGGCACAATCTCCACCACGCCCGGATCTGTCGGGTCCGGTGCGAGCGCGAGTATCCGGTAGTCAGCGTAGGAGTCCTTGAGAGTGAAGCCGCCGCTGGCCGCGTCGGCCTCGCAGAGTACGTGCGTAGAGAAGTCGATCATCTCCTGCGCGATGTACTCCACCGGGTTACGCTCGACCATCCGGCGGAACCGCTCTATAGACTCCGAGGACTCCTCCGGCCCGATCATCACCTCTTTGCCGCCGTACCCGCCCCGGCTCTTGACCACAAGCTCCCCGAAGTGCTCCATTACGTACTTGCGGTCCTCCAGAACCGCCAGCGACCACGTCTTCGCGTTGTGTATTAGCGGCTCTTCGCCGAGGTAGACCCGGACCATCTCGGGGACGAATGCCTCTACGCCCTTGTCATCCACGATCTCCGAGTTGGGTGCGAAGAGCACGTGTACCCTGCCCTCGACGTGGCAGTCTACTAACTCCGGCAACTCCGCGTACAGCGTATCCTCGTCCACCCGCTCGTAGATTACGTCTATCCGGCGGCCCGTTGGCTCGTGAACGAGGTAACCTTCCCGGTCGAACGTGAGTTCCCTGGTCTCCGCCAGGATCGCACCCATCTCCTTCGCGTAGATGTGATGGTCGAGGTAGAACTGGTCGGCCGGGCCGCTCGAAACCACCGCGAGCGTCGCCTCCAAACCCTTTGGCGACGCCGCCCGCAAGGAATCTCCCAGCCGCCCGAGCCACCCATCTAGCGACCGAACCGGAAGATGCCCCATGGCACCTGGGAAGAAGACCTCGCGGCTCATCCGGCGCCGCCGGGTCATGGCGGCGAGCCCCACGGGCATCTTGGCGTTCTCTTCGAGGATGAGGTACTCCCAGCCGCCGGTCTGGCCCGCACGCTTGCTCTCCACCGCCACGACGTCAAAGGCGATCTGCCGAACCGGTACCTCTCCGAAGCGGTTCGGCAGGGTCGGGTCGTAGAGAATACTCGTCTCTATGATCTCCTCTGGCACGACCTCCTCGTTGCCAGCCTGGAGCCTGCGCAGGAACTCGTTTACGGCGCGCATCCTCTGCGCCAAACCTTTCTCCAACCGTTCCCAGTCGTCTGCGGGTATGATGCGTGGCAACCAGTCGGTGGGGTGGGTCTTGTCGCCCTCCCGAATGCCGAAGGCGTACTGCTCTTCTAGAAGAAGTCCGTGCGCCCGGTGAAGGTTCTCGCCCCAGCGCTCGGGACCGGTCTTCTCCAGTTCCTCGAAGACGGCATTGTAGATAGGACGCGGGCCGTCTGAATCAAAGACCTCACTCGTGCCCGGTAGCGTGCGCTTGAATACGAAGGCTCCCACAACGCGGGCATTATACTAGTGCCCTTCGGTTATGATGCCTTGATTGTAGAGATTATAAGGAGAATGGTAACGTTGAGTGAGAGGAATGCTGGGTCCGTCAGCAAAAGACAGGGAAATCCGGGCGATAACCAGAAGCGTACGGAGGCGGCGAAGTCGTTCCTCGCGTCGGTCTTGTGCCTCCTGGGTATCGTTGTTGCCCTGGGAGCGGTAATCTCTATTATCGTGGCTAGTGGGGCTTTTAGCATAGTATCCGCCGGAGCAATCGGCATTGGACTGGGCGTGGCTGGCTTCTTCCTCGGCGCGAACAGGTTCGGTACGGTGACCATCGTAGTCTCCATCGCCGCGCTCTTCTTCGGGCTCGCCGCGAGCCAGGGTCTCATCCCCGGCCTGGATGGTCAGGACCGCACCCTACCCGATCAGGAACCCGCCGCCAAGAGCCCCGACTCGAGCTAGTAGCCGGGAGCAACGCGCCCTGAACAACAGTTAGCGGGAGTTTCCGGGCTGCTAAACCTCGCAGTTTTCATACCGCCGCTTCGCGAACTGGTGTAGAGAGCCGGGACCGCTGGCGCTATACTGGCTGCGTGTTGGAGCAAGTGCGGCTTATACCACCGGGGGAGAAGCGGGAGCGGGGCGCGAAGGCGCGTCTCTACGTCCGCTGGATGCCCCACCTTGGAGCGGAGGCCGTGGCGCTCTACGAGTTGCTCCGCATCCTCCCAGATGTCGGCCATGACTGGGTCGCGGTGGAGGAACTCGCGGATCTCCTGCGCTCCACCCCGGAGAGCGTCGAGGATTCTCTGCGCACCCTCGTCGAGTTTGAGTTCGCGGTGGAGCGCGAGGGTTGGGTAGAGATCCTGGAACATCCGCCGGTAGCTCGCAAGACGGCCGAAGTCGGGGAGCTCAGGCAGGACAATGCCCCCTCGCAGACTCCCGTTAGGGAGATCGAGGTGGTAAGGGCCGAGCCGGAGGGGGTCTCGCCTGACGATTACTTCCGCTTTATGGGGAGTGTGCCACCGCCGCATATACTAGAATTTCTGAACGGATACTGTGAGCGGGATGGCCTCGAACCGGCGGTAGTGCTGGAGGCCCTAAAGATCGCCAGCGAGCGGGACGCCAGGCGCGTCGGGTACGTGAGAAGTATCCTGGAGCGGTGGGTCGAGCGGGGAGTCAAGACGTTGGCCGACGTGGAGCGCTTCGAGAAGGACAGGCGTTTACGGCTAGTCGAGCAGAGCGGCGCCACGCGGGGTGGAGCGTTAAAGATAGGGGAACCGAAGCCCGGAGAGGAGGTGAGGCATGGAGCGAATCGACCGTCTGCTGCCCGACGCCGGGAAGGCTATGAGTGGCTCTTCGGCGAGTAGGAGATCCTCTTCGGGGTCCTCCCCAGCCGGACCGGCCCTCCGGCTCGACGATCAGATCTGCGCGCACTGCGGCCGGGATCTGGAGGCCGAGTACTTCGAGTTTCCGCCCGCTCTGCAGCGCAAGTACGAGAAGTCCGGCGAGTGGTACTACCATCCCTGCACGCCCGAGTGCGAGAAGAAGAACGAGCAGCGTGAGTGGGAGCTCATGCGCCGGGACGCGCGCGTGGAGTCTCTCATGGAGAAGAGCGGCCTCTCCAAACGCCTCAGGCGCTATACCTTCGCCAACTTCAAGCCCTACGTGAGCTCCGGGACGGCCAGGGCCGTGGAGAGGGTCGAGGATTACCTCGGGCGCTGGGAGGAGAACAGAGCGGCGGGCCGGGGTCTGTACCTGTGTGGCGATGTAGGAACGGGCAAAACGCATCTAGCGGTTGCGGTCTTGAACGAGCTCGTGCGCAGGAAAAAGGTGCCGTCGCTCTTCGTGACCGTACCGGAGCTTTTGGACAACCTGCGCGAGACTTACAACAAGCCGGGCCGCAACCTCGACGAGTGGATGGACGCCGTCCAGAACGCGGATTTCCTGCTCCTCGACGACCTTGGGAGTGAGCGGCCCACCGAGTGGGTACGGGAGCGCATCTTCGTCATAGTGAATCATCGATACCGGGACGAGTTACCGACTGTGTTTACCTCCAACATAGGCCCCAAGGATCTAGCTACGCAACTTGGGGAGAGGACGGCCAGCCGGATCATCGCGATGTGCGACTGGATCGGTCTCGAAGGCCAGGACTACCGGGAGACCGCCGCGAGGGAAGGACGCTAGTAGTGCGCGACGAGTTCATGATTATGCGCCAGGGCAAACAATACGTGCTTTATCAGGGTCTCCTGGACGAGGCTCATGCCCGGGGCCTGCGCGGCATAGACACCGAACTCGTTCAGGTTCCAACCGTCGAAAACGGCAACGTGGCCCTGGTCAAGGCCGTGGTTGAGATGGAGGCAGCCGAAGGCTCAGAGGGAACTCGAACCTTCTCCGGCATCGGTGACGCTTCCCCCGAGAACGTCGGCCGCAACATAGTCCCGCATATTATTCGCATGGCTGAAACCAGAGCGAAGGCACGCGCCCTGCGCGATGCTGTAAACGTCGGCGCCACCGCCCTCGAAGAACTCTCCGACGGCGACGAGGGCTCCGCCGCGCCCGCAGGTTATCCGCCGCCGCGCGGTCTCCAGGGCGCCGGAAAGGCCGCGGCCCCGCGAGGCGCCGGCGGTAGCTCGCAACCCGCACGTCCACGAGCCGTCGAGGATTCCGAGGAGCCGGTCACGAACGGGAGAACAGAGGCGCCGCGCGAGACTTCACAAGAGGCTCCTTCGCAGGGAAGTAGTAGTTCGCGAAGGGGAGCGGGTGGCTCTTCTCAGAAGGCTAGAAAGAGCCAGATCGACTTGCTCCGAACCCTCGCCGAGGAGCTTCGAGGTGAGAGCGGCGTCGCCCGTCTGGAGAGCCGCATCGGCAAGTCCCTGGCTGAGCTTTCCCGAGCCGAAGCCGACGAGTGGATCGACCGCCTCACGCCCGCCGAAGGTCGCGAATAACAAGGGGAACACCAGCGGCAACCGCTTCTGGAGCCGCACGCCGATTCGTTCCGGCTCTGCTACTCGCCCTGCTGCTCTTAGCCGGCTCGATCGGCTGCGGCATCCTGCCCACGCCGGGTACCGCACAGCCGCCGCCTTCGGGCTCGCTGGTCGTGAGCTTCATAGATGTGGGTCAGGGCGATGGGGTACTTGTTCAGTCAGGTGGCAAGAGCTACCTGCTCGACGCCGGGAAGTCCCAGGCCGGACCCAAGATGGTGGATTTCTTGAGGAGCCGGGGCGTGGAGTCCCTCGACGGCATAGTCGTAAGCAACCCGGACGCCGACCACATCGGCGGTTTCCTCGACGTTTTCGATGCCTTTGAGGTTTCGACCGTTTATGTCTCCGGGGATCCAAAAGGAACCGCGACCTATAACTCGTTCCTGCGCGCGGTCCGGGACGAGGGCTCCGAGGTGGTCGAGTCCCGGGCCGGGATGCAAATGGAGTGGGGGAGCACGCACGCGGATGCGTGAGTCCGAAAACACCCAGCCACTGGGGCTGCGGTTTCGCGCCCTGCTGACCGAAGGTGAACCGGATCTACGCATCGAGCGGGCGTTGGGGTAGCGCTCGACGAGAAAACAGCATGGTAGCAGTAGACGCTAAACCGGGGCGAACATAAGCAAACAGCGCGACGAATCCCCTTTCCAATAACTGAACTTCGCACGCCAGCTTTCGCCTGTGCATTAGTCACTCTTACAACACGCCCAAGATCGGCTTCTCCGCCACGTTGGGCGAGGAGACGGAGGTCGAGGTGGCGGTGTTCTAGCGATTGTACGCTTTTGCCCTGCTCACTGAATCGCGTGCATAGGTCTCTGTCTTCCTGGGTTCCTTCTCCAACACCAAGAGCCGCGAACTCGGGCGACGCCGCAGTAGGGCCCTGGCGGTCGAGAGCCTCACGATGCCGCCGCCGATTACGACGAAATCGTGCATAATCGCGCTCTTCGCCGCTTCCTAAAGGACGCCGCCGTCAATGATCAGCTCCTGCCCCGTCATGTAGGAGGAGGCGTCGGAGGCGAGGTACAGGATGCCGGGGGCGATCTCTTCGGGTGTCCCTTGACGCCCGAGGGGCACTACCTGCTGCACCATCGTTTCCTGGTTCTCGCGCCCGCCCATGAACTCGATTGCGGGCTCGTTGAAGGGGGTGTCGACCCAGCCCGGGCACACGCAGTTGGCGCGTATGTTGTCCGAAGCGAGCTCCGCGGCCAAGGCTCTGGTGAACGCGATAATCGCCCCCTTGGAGGCGGAGTAGGCGGTCATACCGGGGCCGCCCTTGAGGCCGGCGAGCGAGGAGACGTTCACGATGGAGCCACCCCCCCTCTCCCTGAGATACGGCACCCCGTACTTGGCGCCCAGGAAGCAGGACCGTGGGTTCACGCGCATGAGCAGATCCCACTCCGATTCGTCGAAGTCGGTGACCGCACCGGAGCGCTGGGCGCCGGCGTTGTTGACTATGACGTCGATGCCACCCAGCTCATCGGCCGCCGCCTCCATAAGCGCCCGCATGTCCTCGGCTTCGGACACGTCGGTCCTCACGAACCGGGCCTCGCCGTTCGCGTCCTCGATCTCCACGACCGTATTTTGGGCATCGTCTTCGTTCAGGTCTGCGACGACAACCCGGGCTCCTTCCCGCGCGAAGAGCAACGCCGTCTCCCGCCCGATGTTCGTCGCGGCCCCTGTGATGATCGCCACCTTGCCCTCCAGTTGCATCTTTCTACCTCCAAATTAGACTTGGGGAAGGGCCGCCACGGCCGCGGCGGCCACCTGGTCGTCCTGCTCGACGAGACCTCCCGCTGAGCCCACCGCGCCCGCGATCTGGTCTCCGACAAAGAGCGGCTTGCCGCCGGCAAAGGCCACCAAGGGCCGTCTGTGGCTCGTCTCGAGCCCGGCGAGGGGTTGCCCGGGTGCGGTCATGGCGGCGAGGGCACCCGTGTCCATCTGCATCGAGCAGGCCGTGTACGCCTTGGATATCGAGATCTCGATGCTCGCCAGTAGGGCGCCGGTTTGCCGGGCGAAGGCAACGAGCTCGCGGCCCTCGTCCACGACCGCGACGCTCGACGGGACGCCGATCTCGTCGGCCTTCCTTAGCGCCGCCTGAAGAACGTTCTGCGCCTGCTCGTAAGTTAGCGCGGCCATCCTGGTACCTCCTTTTCGGTCCTTCCCCTTTGCCCGAGACTGCTCCCCGAGCCTCACCACCCCCATTATCGAAGAAGCGTGGAGCCCGACGCAACCCGTACGTCGTTCGCATCGGGCTTGACCCGGACCGCGGGCTCGTATATTTTGCATCTCCGGTAACGATTGCTGCGTGGGACAGCGGGACCATCATCGCGAAGGAGGAGGTCGGGGTCTATGGTTGTGGTGCAGGTCGAGTGGTTGGCGGGCCGCAGCCCAAAACAGAAAGAGGCACTGGTCGCGGAGATCACCGACGCCCTGAAACGCATCGGTGGTGCTGAGCAGGAGAACGTCCACGTCGTGCTGCACGACATCCCCCCGTCGAACTGGGGACGGGCCGGCGAACTCGTCGAGCCGCCGCACGAGGGATCCCAGGAGGATTCGACGGGAGACGCAGCCGCCGGGATCAAAACGGCGGACGGTAGGGGGGAGGAGCCCGCCGCCCGAGCGACGTTGCCAGACCTAGACGGAGCGGCGCGGGTCTTCGACCTAGAGCAGCCGCGCGAGGAGGGCATGCCCGTCTTCCCCGCCCACCGCCCAGGCTACTCGTACCTGCTGCACCGCCACCACGAGGACGAGTACGCGGACACCAAGCCGCGCACCAGTGCCTCCGGCGTCATCATTTGCATGGAGCACACCGGCACCCACATAGACGCCCTCTGCCACCAGGCCGACGACCTGACTCTCCACGGCGGCGTACCTGTCGAGGATGTACAGACGGGCAAGGGCTTCACCCGGCTCGGCGTGGAGGAGGTCCCGCCGATAATCGCGTCCGGCGTGCTGCTGGACGTGCCGGCGAGCAAAGGCGTCGAGGATCTGGAGCAGGGCTACGCCGTGACCGACGCGGACCTCGAAGAGTGTTGCGGAAGGCAGAACGTGACCGTGGAGCCCGGCAGCGTGGCGCTGATAAGGACCGGCAACGCCAATCGCTACTGGGAAGACCCCGAAGGATATCTAGCCGGCCCCGGCATGGCGGCGAGCGCATCCTATTGGCTTGCAGAGAAAGGGGTCGTGGCCGTGGGCGCGGACAACATGGCGTGGGACGTCATCGGGGCGGAGGATCCGGACCTTGGGGTGATTCTACCGGGGCACCTGATCCTGCTCGCCAGAAACGGCATCCACATAATAGAGAACCTCCAATTGGAGGAGCTCGCCGCCGCCAGCCAACACCGCTTCTCCTTCTTCTGCACGCCGTTGAAGTTCGTCGGGGCGACGGGTTCTCCGGTCAGGCCCCTAGCGATCGTGTCCGGATGAGCAGTGGCCAAAGAAGCGACATTGAAGGGGGCGCGTAGCCAGGAAACGGCTTAAGATTTGCCGGGAGAAGCGGGAAAGGAGGCACACAGTGGAGACTACGAGCGGGAGCGACACGACGGGGTTCACGTTCTTTTTCCTGAACGAAGCGGATACGGTCGAGGCCATGGCGGGCCGGATCGTTCCCGGAAACGAAGAAGACCCGGGCGCCCGAGAAGCGGGGGTCGTGCACTACATAGACAGGGCCTTGGCGGGCCCCTACTTCGGTTGGCAGGCGGCCTACCGGGAGGGTGTGCGCACGCTCAACGCATACACCACAGAAAGGTACGGCAAGAAGTTCTTCGAGCTTGAAGAGGAGGCTCAGGACGACGTCGTCGGCGCCTTGGAGAGGGGAGAGATCCCCGGCTTTGGCGAGGGATCGGAGGCCGGGAAATTCTTCACGACGGTGTGGGCCCACACCGTGGAAGGGATGTTCAGCGACCCGGCCTACGGCGGCAACCGCGACACCGTCGGTTGGAAGCTCGTAGGGTTCCCCGGCGCGCAGTACGGCTACAGCGCCGAGGAGATGCGCTACGGCAAGGACCTCTCCGAGAAGCCGCTCATGACGTTGGGGAACATCCAGAAACTCGCCCGCGAGAAGCCGGAGCTGTTCTATCGCCGACCGGGACCGGACCCGTCGGTCCCCGCAGAAGAGACACCGGAGATGCCGACGCGACCCGGAGAGCCCGAGAAACCGCCAGGGGGAGGCGGAGCTTAAAGAACTGAAGTAGGAAGGAAAGAGGAAATGGCGAACAACAAGCACGCCGACATCGTAATCGTCGGGATGGGCGCGGTCGGTGCGATCCTGGCGCGGGAACTCGCCGAGGCCGGCTTCACGGTCCTTGGCATGGAGAAAGGCCCCTACTACCGCTCGGACGACTTCTGGACGAAGTTCGACGAGCTGCGCTACTCCACCCGCAGCGAGATGTCACCGACCATGGACACGGACCCCGTGACCTGGCGGCCGAGCGCCGGCACCCCGGCCCAGGTTCTGCCGTGGGCCGTGGGCCCACAGCCGCTCAACCCGCTGTGGATGCCGCCATCCGTCGGTGTCGGCGGCGGCTCCATCCACTGGGCCGGCTGGGCATGGCGCCAGCTCGAAGAGGACTTCCGCCAGCGCTCGGAGTGGGCCGAGCGCCACGGCGAGGAGGCGTTCCCGGAGGGCTCTCGCGTGGTCGATTGGCCGATTAGCTACGATGACCTCGAGCCCTACTACGACCGCGTGGAGTACGAGACCGGGGTCTCCGGCAAAGCCGGCAATCTGGACGGCGAGTTGCAGGATGGAGGCAACCCCTTCGAGGCGCCGAGAAAGCGCCCCTACCCCTTCCCGCCACTGCGCCCCAGCGCCTCCAACCAGCTCTTCGTGGACGCCTGCAAGGGTTTAGGCTACCATCCCTTCGCCCCCCCGGTCGCGATCATCAGCGAGGACTGGGGCGAACGCAAGGCGTGCGTCTACTGCGGGTTCTGCCGGGACTACGGCTGCCACGTGGGTGCCAAGACCAACACGCTCGACACGATGATGCCCCGTGCGCTTGCGACCGGCAACCTCGAGCTCTTGACCAACTGCCGTGTCCAGCGCGTCAACGTCGACGCCCAAGGCCTCGCCCGCTCCGTGAGCTACACAGACGCCAAAGGCGAGCGGCACGAGGTCAGCGGGGACCTCGTGATCCTCTCAGCCTACTCCCTTGAGAACACCCGCCTGATGCTCGTCTCCGGGCTCAACCGCAACGGCATGGTCGGCAAGCGGTTTATGATCCACAATTACAATTGGTTCAGTGGGACACTCCCCAAAGAGACGCACGCCTACGCCGGGCCGGCCGCCGCCGGTTGGGCCATAGACGACACCAACCCCTACGCCGAGGACCGCGACGGTGCGAACTTCCTCGGCGGGACGCCCCTAATGTACTTCAGCGGCGACGTCCAGCCCATCGAGGCCGCGACCGTCCTCATGCCCCCGGACGTGCCGATGTGGGGCAAGAGGTACAAGGAGTGGCTCAGGCACGGCTACCGACGCCTCTTCGGGATGTACTCGCAGATGGCCACACTGCCGTCCGAGGCCAACTTCGTGGACCTCGACCCGAAGGTCAAGGATCCTTGGGGCCAGCCCGCCTTGAGGATCACCCACGACTGGTACGACAATGACCGCAAGGCCGCCCTCTGGATTCGCCAGGTCAAGCACGGCATCGCTCGCGAGATGGGGGCCGAAAAGACGTGGGAGGCGCCACTCCTGCCGCCCTACCACGTCACCACCCACGATATGGGCACCCATGTAATGGGCGAGGATCCGGGCGAGTCGGTGGTAGATCCTTACTGCCGGTCGCACGAAGTGCCAAACCTCTTCCTCGTGGGTGGCGGGGCCTTCCCGACGTACAACGGCTACAACCCGACGCTGACTATCCAAGCGATCACCTTCTGGGTAGCCGACCACATAAAGCGAGAGACCTAAGATGGCGGCTCCTTGACCCGCTTCGCCGCCAAGGAGCGTGTTGCCGGCTGAGGGGACCCCCGCTCCGAAACCGGACCGTCCTATGCTGGGTGGGAGACGCTCGAACGCTCGTATGCTTCTACGAAGGCTCGCCGTTCAGGAAGTGGTAAGAGATGTCTCGGGCCCCCACCAACCAGCAGTACGCGGAAGCGCAACCCCGTCGCCGGCAGTGCGGAGTTACGTAGAACGTAGGCTGATCGGCCTCGAGATCTTCAGTACCGTTACGCGAGAAGTGCTCAGAGCGGAGAACGCCAGTAGGGACAGAACGATCAGTAGGCGGTTAGCATCATCGCAGTAGCAGGCACCGCCCGCGTTCCGGCATCTCGGCCACCCGGTGGCCGAGATGCCGGAACGCGGGCGACTAGCGGCGGTCGACCGCATCGAGGTGAACGTGGGCGGGGCGGTGGCTAACACGGGCATGGCGCTGGCGTGGCTGGGCGTGCCCGCGGGCGTCTAGGCTGTGTCGGCAAGGACCCCTTCGGACGGATCGTGGTGGAAGAGCTTTCGGGCTGGGCCCAGAACCTTTGGATCCAAGAGGACGAAAACCGTTCGACGTCCGCTACCTTGGTGCTCGTCCACCCCGACGGGGAGCACACCTTCATCTCCGCGGTGGGAGCCAGCGCCGGCTTCGGGGAGGAACACCTGCCATGGGAGGCGCTGGTCGAGGCGGGAACCCGCGCCATACACGTAGGCTACGCCCTCCTGCTCCCCGGCCTGGACGGCGCACCGATGGTCCGAGCCCTGCAGAAGGCACGGGCGCTCGGGCTCCTCGTCTCCCTGGACGTGACTTGGCTTCCTGCGGCCAGTTGGGGGGACGTCTTCGCTTTGCTGCCGCACGTGGATGTGTGAGTTCAGAAACACCCAGCCGCTCCAACTCGCCTTCCGGGGCAGAATCGCGGACGGGGGCGCTACGGTAGAACTGGTGTGGGAATGACGACGAAGAAGCGGTGCGGATTACACTAACGGTTGTCGGCTAGAGAGAGAACCCTCTCAGGGAGACGGGCTCCTCGTTCCCGTCCACGATCCTCCCCGGCGCCGTCAGGTGGCTCGCGATGCGCTCGTGAAACTCATAGGGAACCAACGGGGTTAGGCCGCCAGCTTTGCCCAACTCTATAGGTCCTCCCTCAACGGTGTACCATTCGTAGGCCCCAGCGTACCTAACCGCTACCTGGAGGCCCTCCGATTTGGTAGGGCATGTGGCTACTTCCAGGTCCCCCGTTATGGCGCCTACGTCTTTGGTCATGACTCCCCCTACCGTAGAAGCGATGATCGAGCGTACCTCACCCTCATGCGTGCCCAAGTCTGGCCTCCTCACGCGCAGGTGCCGAGCATGTCTTCTAGCGCCGCTTTCTCCTCAGGGTTGATGCTCAGGTCGTACTCCGCCTTGATCCCTATCCAGCGCTCCGCGTAGTTGCACCACACTTCCTCGTTGGGGGGCTTCCACGCCTCCGGGCCCTTATCTCCCTTGGACTGGTTGGCGTTGTCTTCGACCGAGAGCAGGACCTCGGGGTCGTTGGCGTAGCGCTCGCGCTCGTCGTCGTCCCACGCGGAGGCCCCCGAGCGCCACGCGTTGCCCAGGGCCACGACATGATCGGTGTCGATGTCCGAGGGGGCGGTGAAGGTCTGGTCCGTGTACGGGTCGTACCAACTCCCCGAGGTCACCTTACAGCCGCTGCCCACCTCAACGCCCTCGCCGTCGCGGATCAGGGCGGCCTCGCGGGCGTCGCAGGAGTCTTGTGGGGCATCCCAGCCGAAGTCATTGGCCCTGCTCCAGTGATCGAAGCTCTCGCGCGAGTAGCCGCTCATCGAGCCTGGGTCCGAGACCTTCAGTTCTGCCAGGGCTTCTGAGGCCCCGGCCGGTTCGCCAGCTTGGCTAGTGCCGGAACCGCCAGCGCTCCCCTGGGAGCTATCAAGCCCGAGGGAGCTACAACCTGTGGCCGAGACGAGGACGACTAACATCAACCCCACCAACGTGATCCCCGCGAGAAGCTTGCTCATTACGGGCGTAATCCGTCTGCTGCTGTTGCCGTTTTCTCTCAGATCCTCTACTCGATCCTAGTCGTAGCGCGTTAGCGTCTTGAGTCAGAGAGCACCCTACCAAAAACCGCACAACGGAGCGAACGAGAGGACCTTTCTGATTACCAAAGCGTGAAAGTACAAAACGGCCTGAGCTGACGTTACGCGACCTACTGGCCGAGAGCGGTGCCCAGTGGTTAGAATTTAGATATTGAAGACAAGGTATGCTCCCTACACGGACCTATCTACCAAGGAGCATCGTCGAGATTGACAAATGAGGAGCACTCGGTGAAGCGATTAGCGGACCTGGCGGCCAGGGAGCTGGCCGCCCTGTTTCGCGTTTCGGTGGAGGAGGCCCAGAACTACTTGGAGCTTGCAGACTCCGACCCCTTTATGCAGACGCCAGTCGAAAAGGTTCGGGAAGACCTTCGGCATCGCCAGAAGGTTCCCCCGACGCCGCGGCCAGGTGGGTGCAGGTCAGGGCTCTGCTGTTGAGGGAGCCCGAGTTCGGGATGAGGCACCCGGTGGCCTACACCTCACTGCCCGTCAAATTCGTGCCGGCATTGAACTACAATCTACCCGAAGTCACAATCAAAGGAGGAGAGGAGCAGGCGTTCCCTTAAGGTCGGTGTCTGCCGACCAGCTATCTATGATGGATAAGAAGCTAAGAACCGCCGAAGAAAAACAGACTAGATACTTCCTCTTCTGCCGTTTGCGTAATGAGGGAGCCTCCGCAGAGGACATAGCTGAAAGGCTGCTCGGACCCCATTCCTCGCCGACAGCGCTGTACCGAGATCTGAGGCAGGAGGGGTTTCCGGTCTGCCAGGACTGTGGTGCGTACTCCGCAGACGAGACATTTTGCC
The DNA here is from genome assembly GCA_902806065.1 of uncultured Rubrobacteraceae bacterium. Lineage (GTDB taxonomy): Bacteria > Actinomycetota > Rubrobacteria > Rubrobacterales > Rubrobacteraceae > Rubrobacter_F. Next base: position 70,891 of record CADCVE010000089.1, read on the forward strand.
GCGAGCATCTCCGGGAGATCGAGCAGAAGAGGGCGCGAGGGGCACCACCTCTCGGTGGGGAAACAATGAAGCTCCCGCCGGCCAGCAAGGCCGAAGATCTGTTCAGGGAAGCTATCGCGGAACTCAGCGAGCTGATAGACCCCCCAGAGCTTCCCGCAAACCTGAGTGGTTGGCAAAAGATTAGAGAAAAAAGGAAACGGCGGCAAACCGTGGGCTCCTTGGAGGAGTACCTCCAAGGAGAATGCATCGTATCTTATAGCGTCGAAGACCGTGCTATCGCAGCAGTGCAAGACCGTGCTATCGCAGCAGTGCAAGACCGTGCTAACGCACCAGTGATCTACCGAGAGAATTACACCGCTGAGGTGTGGCAAGAAGTGTGCGAGGAACAAGGCGTGGATCCTTCTGAGGAGCGCATAGTTTTCGAGGAAATATCGGCCATTCCTTACGGCGCTAAGAAAGCCCCCGCGGAGATACTGGTGAAACTGATCGGCGCATACGTGCTTGCCGACAAACCGCTGAAGCCCCTGGTGGAGATTCTCAATCGTGCGCCAGGGACGGTAGACTGCGTGAAACTAGACAACCACATCCATGGCTACAGCACGGAAAGCAGAAGGCACATTCCCGGAATGTTGGACATACTCCGACTAATCGCCACGGAGGTTCGCGGCGGAACAGGACGCCGCGGGCCCTTCGAGGAGCTCACTGACAAAGAGGTC
>CADCVE010000090.1 GCA_902806065.1 uncultured Rubrobacteraceae bacterium
CGCGCGCCGAGCTGGTGGCGGCGTACGTCGTCTCGCCAGCGTGGTTGCCGTAGGCGCCGGTGTTGGACACGATTCGCATCTCGAGCGCCGTTAGCGTGCCGTCGCGCCGCGCCCCGGCTTTGACCCGGATCCGCATCAGATGGCGACCCATGGCCCCAACGAACTCTTCTTCGCGCGTGAACTCCAGCTGGACCGGGCGGCCGGTCTTCAGGGTGGCCAAAGCGCAGATGTCTTCGGTCAGCACCTCCTGCTTGCCGCCGAAGCCGCCGCCGACGCGCTCGCAAAACACCCGGATGTCGATCGGGTTGAGGCTGAACAGGTGGCTGAGCTTCGCCTTCGCTATAAAGGGAGATTGAGAGCTGGTGCGCACGTTCAGCCGTTGCTGTTCGTCGAGCCAGGTGATCGACTGGTGCGTCTCGAGGTGGGCGTGCTGGATCCGGTGGGCCTCGTACTCGGCCTCGTGGATGACATCGGCCTCGGCGAAGCCGGCCTCGATGTTACCTACGCCCCCGTTCACCTCGAGAAATACGTTGCGTCCGTATTGACGGCTGAACGGGTCCACGTCGCCCTTCTTGTCGTGGATCACTGGTGCTCCGGCCTGCATCGCCTCCTCCGCGTCGAAGACCGCCGGGAGCACCTCATAGTCGATCTCGATGCGGCGGCAGCCTTCCTCTGCGGCGGCCTCGGTGTCGGCCACCACGGCCGCCACCCGCTGCCCGACGAACCGCACGATGTTATCCAGCATGTAGGTATCGTCGGGATCGACGAGGTGGTCGTCATGGATGGCGGTGGAATACAGCCGCCGGGGCACGTCCTCCCAGGTGAAGATCTCGTGGACACCCGGCACGGCCAGCGCGGCCTCCTTGCGGATGGCGACGATGCGGGCGTGGGCGTGCGGCGACCTGAGCAGCTTCAAATGCAGCACGCCGTCGGTTTCGGTATCGAGCGTGTAGCGCACCTTCCCCGTGACGATCCCCTCGCTCGCGGGGGCGGGCAGGCTCGCTCCGCAGGCTGCGCCAGGCCGGTCATCCTCGATAACTCTGTTTCCGTGGATCGCGTCCTCGATCGCACGGTACCCGGTACAGCGGCACAGGTTGCCCTTTAGGGACCGCGGTAGATCCTGGCGTTGCTCCTCGGTGAAGTTGGCCGTCGCCATGATCATTCCGGCCGTGCAGAAACCGCACTGAAAGCCCTGAGCTTCGAGGAACGACCGCTGCATCGGGTGCAGCTCGCCATTCTGGGCGAGGCCCTCGATGGTCGTGACCTGGCGGTTTTCGGCGCGGAAGGCCGGAATAATGCAACTGTTGACCGTAACCCCGTCGATCCAGACGGTACACGCCCCGCAATCGCCGGTATCGCACCCCTTCTTGACGCCGAACCAACCCAATTCGCGCAGGAAGGTACGCAAGCATTGGCCGGGCGCCGGCTCGTTCGAGAACGTCCTGCCGTTGACGTGATAGCTCATGTATAACTCCTCAAGCGCTCGGGTTGCCGGAAAGTTCCCGGCGAATCTCTTCGCCAAAGTGGAAGGTAAGGTGTTTGCGATAGTCCGGTGCTCCGTGGACGTCGTCATGATATATAGAATCAGGGATGGTCTCCCGTAGCCGCTCGTGCAGGCTTCTGGCATCCGGCATCTGGTCAAAGCTCAACCGTATCGGCCGCTTTGTTGAAGCGGAGACGGTCAGCATAAAGGTGCCGTCCTGTGGGGAGAGCGTTCCAATGAGTAGCGCGCTTGAGCGACCCAGGTGCGTCAACGACATACGACGAAAACTCGTTTGCTTTCGCAAGGCCTCGATAGGCAGCTCGATCGAACGCAGCAAGTCACCCGGTTGGAGGATATTCTGGTTGTCACCCGTGGTGAACTCCTCCGCGGCGACGCGACGTTCGCTGCCATCTCTCAGCCGGAGGGTGTAGATGCCTTCGAGCGCGACCGACAGCGAGATCATCGGTCCCGCTGGCAACGACATGCAGATGTTGCCGCCAACGGTGGCCGTATTCCACACCTTGAACGATGCCAGGAACGAGTGGCAGCACTGGCGAATTAGCGGCGCTGCCGTCCACTCTGGGGGGGCTTCAAGAGCGTTCAACTCAGCGATAGTGCAGGTAGGGGATATCTGGAGTCCCTGCTCACTGACTACTAACGGCTCTCGGTCGAATCCCTGCAGGTCTAGCAGCCGGCGCAGATGCGGCTGCGGTTCGGAGAACAGCCAGGTACCGCCGGCCAGCCAGCTGTCTCCCTCGCGCCAATCGAGGTTCTCATCCCCGGTTACACGCCGAACTTCAGTGATAGTGTTCAGGTTCACCTGAAAAGTCCTCCTTCGCAACTGTCCACAGTCCCAACGTGAGCGTCCTCATTAGACATAGCCGGGATCTAAACCAGGCGTATCGTCGGGAAGCTCGCGGCGCACATCTTCTATAGTAACAGGGGCATCCTCTTTCCGGGTCAGATGCGCCGACATGCTAAAACCCTCCTGAAGATACTGAAGTTGCAATTATGGCGGCGCTTCCGCTCACATCAGGTCCACTAGCCAACCTGTACGAAACGCGACTGTCGCCTCCCCTGTAACGGTGGAGCTGAAATCAGCTAAATGGTGCGTCTCGTGACCTCATCATCTCCTCCATCAGGAAGGGGCGACTTCTTGCTACGAAACGACGTTAGCGTAACAGCACCGGTATCCCCACGCGACTCACTGTAATCCAATAAACTCATTGAGTAATAGACCAAAAACCGCGAGCCACCGTTACCAGTTTACCGTCAAGGACCTTGGACGGAACGGGTAATTCGGGGAGAATCGTACTTCCGGCGCCTCCCTGGCGGGCCGGGTGTGGCTCAACGCTAGTTGCTCTTCTTCGGAGGGCCTCCTTCTGAATCGGCCCCCGGCGCAATGGTGAGTCCTCCGAACGCTGATCGTGATTCGCGACACTAGAGACGCTGAGTAAGGACCAGGGCGGCTAGAGGGACCCTGGGGTCGTGCGATACGGTAACGAACGCGGAGGAGGTGCTTTGAGGTGCCGTTGTGGAGCGGCTTCTATGTGAACGAGGCTTTCCACCGGGTCTGCATGCTCGATGAGGAACGCGGCGCCATCCTCTCTAGCGGGGTCCAGAACACGGAGCGGGACTTGCTGGAGGATTGCTACGACGAGATGGCGCGACTTCGGGCGGTGAGCGAGGCTACGCTGTAGACCTCGTGGGAGGACTAGCGACGCTGCTGGAAAGTACGGATACGGGGGCGAGCAGAAGAGCGCCTGCGGCGACAACCGTATGATCGTGGGCCAGCTCAAAATGCGGTAAGGCTGACTAGGGGAGGTTAAGGCTCGCGACGACGAGGCCGCCGAGATGCGTGCCTTGACCTCGTACCGCAGTGACTGGTGGGGAACAGGTCCGCCGGTTCTCCTGGGCTGATGCCATAGCCGCGGCGGCGGGGTTGATGACGGCCACACCGCCGCCGGGTAAATCGAGCTACCAGCAACGAGTTCGGAGGAGCAACCTTACGCTCAATTACTTGCTAACGCGTACGAACTGCTTCTCGTTCGCGGCCCAATGCTAGCACGCGCAACGACCAACCCTCCCGACACTGCCAGACAGCGACTCCACCCGGGACGCACGCCCTCACAAGCTCCCCCACAACCGTCCAGGTTCTCTACTCACCCGCTCTGTTTTCCTTGACAGTACACTCAGTAGATGTACACTACCATCCATACAGATGGTAATTGGATGTCGTGCAGATGTCAGAGAGATGTTGAGGGGGTGTTGGTATGAGTGAGACTGAGAAGATCACGATAAATCTGGGGTTGGTGGATCTCGGGCAGGTCGACTTGCTGGTACAGGAGGGCTTCTACTCCAATCGCACTGATTTCATACGCACGGCGATCCGCAACCAGATCTCCGCGCACGCCGAGGAGGTCAGGCAGACGGTGGCTCGCAAGACGCTGGTGCTTGGTCTGCAGCACTACACCCGCCAGGACCTGGAGGCGGTGCAAGCGGCCAGCGAGACGTTGGAGATCAAAGTGTTGGGTCTCGCGAGCATCGCCGACGACGTCTCCCCGGAGCTGGCTCTGGCAACCATCGACTCAATCGTAGTGCTGGGCGCCTTCCGGGCCAGCCCGGCCGTAAAGGCAGCTCTGGCGAGCCGAATCCGGTCGTCTTGACAAGCAGCGCAACCAGAAAAGGAGAACGCGTGAATGAGTAACCTAATGCAGGACCACATGACGGAGGCCACGCGCCTCACGCGAGAGGGCCGCCTTAACGAAGCGACCGCCCTCATCCAACGCGCTCTTGGAGGCATGGCCGCCCCGGCGGCGGCACCGTACGCGCCGCAAGGCCCAGGCAGTGCCAACAACCCGATCGAAGCCGACTTCCAGATCGTGGACGAAGCTCCGCAAGCAGCGCCGGCTGGCCGGAAAACCTCTCGCGGCCCGGCGGCGACCACCCAGCCCGCGCCCACACCGCCCTCACGCTTGCGCGATTTACCAGGTTTACCAGGTTTACCAGGTTTGCCTGGTGGTTTGCCTGGTGGCCTGCTCGGGGGGCAGACGGGTATCCCAACGGGTGTGCCCACGGGTGTGCCCACGCCCACGGTTTCGGCGGGGGGACAGTTCATCGAGCGGTCGTATACGGATGCGGCCGGGACCCGGGCCTACAAGTTGTACATTCCGAGCGGTTACACGGGACAGGCGGTGTCCCTCATAGTTATGCTGCATGGCTGCACTCAGAACCCGGATGATTTCGCCGCCGGCACTCATATGAACGCGCTGGCCGAGAAGGATACCTTCCTGGTCGCCTATCCCGCGCAGACGCGAAACGCCAACATGAACGGGTGTTGGAACTGGTTCAAGGCCGCCGATCAGCAACGCGGGCGGGGCGAGCCATCGCTCATCGCGGGCATTACGCGCGAGGTCATCGAGGAGTATCACGTCGACGCTGGCCGGGTGTACGTGGCCGGGATGTCGGCTGGGGGGGCGATGGCCGCGACCATGGGTGACACTTATCCTGATCTCTACGCCGCAGTCGGTGTTCATTCCGGTCTTGCCCCCGGCTCTGCACACGATTTCTCCTCCGCGTTCGCTGCGATGCAGAACGGAGGACCGGCTGTTGCGCGTAGAGACGCACCTATTATTGCGGATGCTCAAGTAGTACCGACGATTGTGTTCCATGGGGATCGCGACACGACTGTCCATCCGCGAAACGGGGACCAACTGCTCGCGCACTGGGCCGCCAACACCGCTAGCAGCCGGAACAATACAGGCGGCTCTACCCCACCGGCAAAGGTGCGCCAGGGCCAGGTACCCGGTGGGCACGCCTACACGCACACCACCTACCTCGAAGCAGGCGGCAGTCCCGTCATGGAGCGATGGGCCATCCACGGTCTCGGGCACGCCTGGTCGGGCGGGAGCTCCACCGGCTCATACACCGACCCCAAGGGACCCGACGCCTCGGAGGAGATGGTAAGGTTCTTCGACCAGCATCAGCGGCCGGAGCCAATAGGGCAACCGAGCAGCTAAAAACGCGGAGAGCGAGGGGGGCGTCGGTATCCGCCGGCGCCCTCGACTATGTCCGCGACCTGACCTTTCCCTACGCTCGCCGTCTCTATCGTGGTACGACGAACGAGAGAGGCAGCGGGCGTCCTCGTAGACGGCGTGCCTTCTCCCCTAAGGTTGCTCACTAACGAACTGGGACGTTTATTATTTTGACGTGCATGCGCTGAGGACAATTCTTCCTCTCCTCCTCTGCCTGGATCACGGTGCGGAGCGGTAGGGGGCGTTTTGGTAGACTGAGGGAAGTTGGGACGACTTGGTGGGGTCGAGTACCAGTCTCTTATGCGGGATCGGTATGAATACGATGGAGGAGTTGCTCATGGTCGAGAGGGAGACGACGGTCGGACCCGAAGAGGGCTTGCACGCCCGGCCGGCGGCGCGGTTCGTCCACACGGCGAAGCAGTTCTCCTCCCGGATCACGGTGTCCAAAGACGACCGTGAGGCTAACGCGAAGAGCCCTATGAAAATCATGTCTCTGGGGGCCAAAAAGGGCGAGAAGGTCTTTATCAGGGCCGAAGGGGACGACGCCGAAGAGGCAGTGGAGGCCCTGGCAACACTTATCTCGGCCAGAGGTTAACCTCGCACGTGTGAGGAGACGGCCATGAGTACTCGTGATGAAGCGGCGGGGAAGCTCGAACCAATAAGGCTAACCGGTATCGCGGCGGCGGAGGGCGTGGCGGTGGGTCCCGTCTTCGCGCATGTTCCCGGGGAGTTGAAGCCCGGGCGGGAGCACATACTGGAGGGCGCGGTCGAGGCTGAAATGGAGAGGTTCCGGCGGGCGGTGGAGGTTGTGGCGGGACAGCTATCGGAGGTGGGCGAGCGGCTCGGGGAGTCAGGGAGTGGGGAGGAGGCTGCCATCTTCGAGGCACACGCCGAGATAGCCGGGGACCCGGAGCTAGAGTCGGGGGTCGAGGAGCGTGTCCGGAACTTGCAGAGCCCGGAGGCGGCGGTACTGGCCGTTGGCGAGGAGTACGCCGACGTATTCGCCGCGATGGAGGACGAGTACATGGCGGCGCGGGCCGATGACGTGCGCGACGTGACGGGCCAGATAGCCGTGGAGATCATGGGGCGCGAGGTGGCGGGGCTGGAGGTGTTGGAGACGCCGTCCGTTGTTCTGGCTCGTAGTCTGGCTCCTTCGGATACGGCTCGTATCCCGCGGGGGATGGCGCTAGGGTTTGTGACCGCCGAGGGGTCGAGGACTTCGCACGTCTCGATCATGGCGCGCTCGATGGATATACCGGCCGTTGTGGGTGTGGGCGCTGCGTTGGACGGGGTGTTGGAGGCGCGTTTCGTGGCCGTGGACGGCACGGAGGGATATGCGGTCGCCGACCCTGGCCCCGAGATCCTGGCCGAGTTCGAGAGCAAGAAGGAGGGTATCACCGCCGAGCGGGCTGCTCTGGAAGAGTTCAAGCACGTCGAGGCTCGTACCCGGGACGGACGCCGCATCGAGGTCTCGGCCAACCTTGGCTCGGCTGGGGAGGCGGAGGGCGCTTTAGCGTGGGGGGCGGAGGGGGTGGGCCTCTTTCGCTCGGAGTTCCTGTTTATGGAGAGGGCCAAGCTGCCCACGGAGGACGAGCAGTACGAGGTCTACCGCGAGGTGGCGGTGACGTTCGGTGAGAGGCCGGTCATAATCCGCACGCTGGACGTTGGCGGGGACAAGAGCCTGCCCGGGGTGGATCAGGGCGAGGAGGAGAACCCGTTTCTGGGTTGGCGCGGCATCAGGATGAGCCTGGATACCCCGGAGCTCTTCGAGCCACAACTGCGGGCTATCCTGCGGGCGGCGGCGCATGGGAACCTCAAGGTCATGTTCCCGATGGTCTCGGACGTGGGGGAGTTGCGCGCCGCGAAGGAGGTTCTGGCCAGGTGCCGGGAGAGGCTCGAAGGCGATGGCGTGGAGGTTGGGGTTGTCGATGCGGGGGTAATGATAGAGACACCTGCCGCCGCTATTTGCGCTGCGGAGCTGGCCCGCGAGGCCGCGTTCTTCTCCATCGGTACCAATGACCTGGTGCAGTACACTATGGCCGCCGATAGGGGAAACGAGCGCCTGCGGCATCTGCGCGGCGCGGATCATCCGGCGGTGCTCAAGCTTATAGGGGAGGCTTGCGGGGCGGCGCGGGAGGCGGGCATCTGGGTGGGGGTGTGCGGGGAAGCGGCCGGTGACCCAGCCTTGATCCCGACGTTGATTGAGCTTGGCGTGACAGAGCTAAGCATGGGCGCCTCCGCAATACCACGAGCCAAAAAGATCCTCTCGGAGCTTTAGGACTGGCCTGTGCCGTAGCCGCAGGTCTCCGCTCCACGCTTCGGCCGTTCGGTAGAATGTGGAGATGCGTGCTCCCGCACTTACCGGTGGCGTTTGTCTGTCTGGAGCGTGGGAGGATCTCACCGTAAGTCATCTTCAGCTTGTATTTGGAATCAATATACTCGTTAGGGCTGGGTTGGTTGTCGGGTCCGTAAACGGTCTTTTCGGGGGAGTGGGGCGATGACGGGGCATTTGGAGCTTTGGATCCTCGGGTTGCTCGTGGCCGTGTCGGGGCTCGTGTTGCTCGCCAACTACTTCAGGGTGCCTTACCCGATATTCCTGGTCATTGGGGGGCTTGCCCTGAGCCTCATCCCCGCCGTGCCCAACATCCAATTGCCGCCGGATCTCATACTGCTGATCTTCCTGCCGCCGCTCCTGTACTCGTCAGCCTTTTTCTCCTCGCCACGAGACCTCAAGGCGAACCTGTGGCCTATATCGTCCCTCGCTATCGGTCTCGTACTGCTCACGACCTTTACCGTCGCCGCGGTGGGGCACTGGGTCGTAGGGCTCCCGTGGGCGGCGGCGTTCGTTTTGGGAGCGGTCGTCTCGCCGACCGATCCGGTGGCGGCTTCGGCCATCGCAGGACGTCTCGGAGCGCCGCGCCGGATCGTGACGATCCTCGAAGGCGAGAGCCTCATTAACGACGGCAGCGCGCTAGTCCTGTACCAGGTAGCCAGGGGCGCCGTAGTCTACGGGACCTTCTCGCTGTTCGACACAGGGCTGGAGTTCTTGCTCTATGGGGCCGGCGGGGTGGTGATCGGGTTGGTAGTGGGGTGGATAATCTCACGCGTGCGCCAGCGGGTCGAAGACTCGCTCGTAGAGATCACCATCTCGCTCTTTACACCCTACGCCGCCTACATCCCGGCCGAAGAGATCGGTGCCTCCGGCGTACTCGCCGCGGTTGCTGCCGGGCTCTACCTGGGCTGGTACTCGCCCGGTATGACCGCGCCGCTGAACCGCCTCGAAGCGTTCACCGTGTGGGAGGTGTTGCCCTTCTTGCTGAACTCTATTCTGTTTATCCTCATCGGGTTGCAACTCCCCAACATCCTTGGAGGGCTCTCCGGCGAATACTCGATGATGGTGGTTCTCCTATACGCCTTGCTCGTCAGCCTCACGGTGATCGGGACGCGTCTCGTCTGGACGTTCCCAACGGCTTACCTTCCCGGGCTGTTCATCCGCCTCCTGCGCCGGCGTGACTACTACTACCCTCCCTGGCGTCATGTGGCCGTGGTTGGTTACACGGGTATGAGAGGGGCCGTCTCCCTGGCGGCGGCGTTGTCCATTCCCCTGACGGTTCAGGATGGGAGCGCGTTTCCGGGGCGCGACCTGATCCTCTTTCTCACCTTCTGCGTGATCCTGGTTACCCTGGTACCGCAGGGCTTGAGCTTGCCTTTTATTATCCGCCGTCTGGGTCTGGAGGGCTCCGAAGAAACGGAAGAGCGCGAGGAGATCGAGGCACGTCTGCGGGTGGCGGAGGCGGGGCTCGAAAAGATCAACGAACTGGAGGACGAGGACCGGGTGCGCGAAGACATGGCCGGGCGAATGCGCGACCTCTACGAGTTTCGCCGCCGCCGTTTCGCAACGCGCTTGAAAGATCAACCCGAAGACGGCGAGGAAGACGGCAGCTACGAGGAACGCTCCCTGGCATTCCAGAACTTCAGGCGGGAACTGCTGGGCGCGGAGCGGGCGGCACTGTTGCAACTCAGGAACGAAGGTCGGCTGAGCGACGAGGTACGCCGTCGCGTCGAGCGCGACCTCGACCTCGAAGACGCGCGCCTGGAGATATAGAGCAGATTCACCAGACATCCGTAGTCTTACGCGCCCCAGGTCAGTAGCAGGCCGCGAAACTCCGAGGACGAAGAAGAAGTCGAAGCCGGGGTCGGTCAACTCGACTTCCAGAGCGTACTTCCAGTCCATACGGGCTCGGACAGCCTGTGCCGCCTGCTGATCCGAAAGCCCTCGACGAACTGCATCACCGTTACCGAAGCCAATCTCCACGACGCGATGGTGTTGGGGTGATTCAGCCCGTGTGCGAGTATCCGCTGCTCCCCCCGATGCAGCGAGCCTCTGGGCTCCTAATATTCTTCGGAGATCAGCCCGGGTGTCTTCGGTAGAGGTCAGGTGGAGAGCAGATGCCGGTAGCTCTCCGGGTATCGGCGCAAGAATTCGGCGAGCGCCATCGGCGCATGGCCGGCTAGCTCGCTGACCGTATTGCTCACAACGTCCAATTCGCCGACCGCTATCGCCGCGTATGAGGTGACCCATCCTTCGACCTCCCATTCGGGTGCGTCGTAGGAGGCGCGTGATGCGTAAGCCTCTTCGAGTGTCTCCGCACGGTAGACGATGTTGCGGCCGGTGACCCGGGAAAGCTCCTCGACGACCTGGTACAGCGTGATCCCCTCTGGTCCCGTCACGTCGTATGAGCGCCCGTCGTGATCCTCCCCGCCTAGTAGGACCGTGACGGCCACGTCCGCGACGTCGTCGCGCGCCACCGCCGCCACGCGTCCGTCGCCAGCCGGACCACGGATAACACCGTCGTCTCCAGCCATCATGGGTAGCATGTCCAGGTAGAGGCTGTCGCGCAGAAACGCCGTGCGGACGTTGGCGGCACGCATATGTTCTTCCGTCCGCCAGTGATCGCGGGCGAAGGTAAAGGTGGCCTCCGGCGCCGCGCCGAGAAAGGACAGGTACACGATCCGCTTCACCCCGGCCTCTACAGCCGCATCGACGGTGGCGATATGCTGCTGCACCCGGTCGAAGGCCTCGCTTCCCGAGACCATGAAGAAGGTTTGTATGCCATCCAGAGCTCTCCGCATCGCCTGGGGATTGTCGTAGGAGGCTTCGGCGACTTCCGCCCCTGGAAGATCCGGAGCGCGTCTCGTATCGCGAGCGATCAACCGCTGCCCGTGACCCAGGTTTGCCAGCCGGGCCGCCACCCAGCCACCCACGGCGCCGGTCGCACCTGAGACCGCGACCTCAACCTGCCGGACTCCTCGCGCGCTCATGCTGCAAAAATACCAGAGAACAGTACGTAACACCGCGCTATACGCGGCACCTGCACTCCGCGGACCATTTTTGTCCCGAACGGAGGATAAGCTGTTTCCGAGTTGGTGCAGTGGTGGATTGGAACGAGCGTTTATGAAAGCGGATGTTTACCAGGAGCCATTTTGTCACCGTGGAGGAGATGCCGGACCCGACGATACAGGAGCCGAACGACGCTATCGTCAGAAATACCACGACCAATATCTGCGGCTTGGACCTGGGCACGTACGAGGGATGCACACCGGGGACCGGGCTTCATCTTCGGCCACGAGGACCAGGGCGTGGTCGAATAGGTCGACGATGGTTGCGTCAAGGTCAAGATCGGTGACCGGGTGAGCATGCCGTTCAACCTCGGTTGCGGTTTCTGGTTCAACTGTGAGCGGGGCCAGACGGACTGGAAGGCTGTAGCCGCTTTCGAGATCTCCGGCGACCGCGACGACCTCATCGCGGACTGGGAGACGCTCCTGGACAGATGTCCCGACAGCGAGTGGGTCAAAAAGGCAAGCTACGTCAGAGGATAAGGTACCGGCTTATCGGTACGAAACTCATGTTCAACCACGGCCTATGCACCATCGTCTTTGATGGAGGACTAGGGCAAATTCTGCATACTTCGAACCATCTTTGCCCCTGGGGTGGTACGCGACTTACGGTCTTGGGTACCTACAATTAGGTTTCAAATCCCACAACGACGAAGGTAGGACGAAATGAAGGCGATAGCTTGGCACGGTAAGCGTGACGTACGGGTTGATAACGTACCCGACCCCATCATTCAGGAGCCGAACGATGCCATCGTGCGCATCACGACGACGGCTATCTGTGGCTCCGACCTGCACCTGTACGAGGTGCTCGGGATGTTCATGGGTGAGGGCGACATCCTCGGGCACGAGCCCATGGGTATCGTCGAGGAGGTCGGCCCGGAGGCTACGAACATCTCCCCCGGTGACCGGGTGGTGCTCCCGTTCACTATCTGCTGCGGGCACTGCTGGATGTGCGGCCAGGGTCTCCAGTCGCAGTGCGAGACGACGCAGGTGCGCGAGCAGGGCATGGGCGCGTCGCTGTTCGGGTTCAGCAAGCTCTACGGAGAGGTGGCTGGCGGGCAGGCCGAGTTCCTGCGCGTGCCGCAGGCACAGTACACGCCGATCAAGGTGCCGGAGGAGGCCGCTGGCATGCCGGACGAGCGCTTCGTGTACCTCTCGGACGTTTTGCCTACGTCCTGGCAGGCGGTGGAATATGCTGGTATCCCTGACGGCGGAAGCGTGGCGGTCTTTGGGCTAGGCCCGATCGGCCAGATGAGCTCGCGTATCGCGCTGCATAAGGGGTATCGGGTCATCGCCGTGGACTTCGTGCCCGAGCGACTGGAGAAGGCACGTGGCTTCGGGATCGAGGTCGTGGACGCCTCCGCTGTCGAGGACGTCCCCGAGGCTATCCGTGAGATGACCGACGGCCGGGGGCCGGACTCGGTGATCGACGCTGTTGGGATGGAGGCGCACGGCTCGCCTGCTACCGGACTCACGCAGCAGATCGCGGGTCTCCTGCCCGACGCGGTCGCGCAGAACGTCATGAACGAGGCCGGGGTCGACCGCCTGAATGTCCTCTATCAGGCCATTCAGACAGTACGCCGGGGCGGCACGCTTTCGCTCATCGGTCTCTACGGTGGGCAGGCCGACCCTATTCCCATGCTGACGCTCTTCGACAAACAGATCCAACTGCGCATGGGACAGGCCAACGTCAAGCGCTGGGTGGACGACATCATGCCACTCCTCGTTGACAGCTCCGACCCTCTCGGCGTCGAGAACTTCGCGACGCATAAGATGCCACTAGAGGAGGCGCCTCACGGCTACGAGATCTTCCAGAAAAAGCAAGACGGCGCTATAAAGATCCTGCTTCAACCCTGACCAACTGCACACGACGAGGGGCAAACCGTGCACCGGCGTAAGTAGAGCGATCGAGCCGTAACTCGAACAGTCGAGGATAGACTCTCGTACCCTGTGGCGGGAAGTCTCCTCGTAACTAGCGGGCGTGATTCTCTCGTACCTCAGAGAATCACGCCCGTGGCTCTAACAAAATCGCCACCTTCCTCGGTGCTTGGCAGATCTCCGGCGCTCCTGCTACCGTGTGTGACATGTTGGTGACGCGTTCTAGGCTCGCTCGGGATCTGGAGAAGCTCGGGTTGGGGTCGGGTGGGGTAGCGATGGTCCATTGCCGAATGTCCGCGCTCGGTTGGGTAGTCGGCGGCGCGGAGACCGTCGTGCGCGCCCTGCTCGACGCCTTGGGACCGGACGGGACGCTTATGGCCTACACGGGCTGGCAGGACGAGCCACCGAGCGACCTCGACGCGCTGGACGACGAGAAGAGGCGGATCTACCAGGAAGAACATCCCGCGTACGACCCGCGTGTCGCCCTCGCCTGCCGCGAGCACGGAAGGATCCCGGAGGTCTTGAGAACCTGGCCGGGAGCGCACCACAGCGGGCATCCGGAGGCAGGTGTGGCGGCTGTTGGTCCCCTCGCCGAAGCTCTCACCGCCGAGCATCCCTACGACGATGCTTACGGCGCGGGCACGCCCTACGCCCGGCTAGTCGACCTTGGAGGTGAGGTCGTGGTATTGGGGGCACCGCTGGACACTGTGACGCTGGTGCACCATGCGGAGGCCGTGGCGGAGGTCACTGGCAAACGCCGAGTTAACTTCGGCATGCCCGTGATCTTGGACGGCGAGTGTCTCTGGCGGACCTTCTCGGACATCAACACCTCGGAGGGAGCCTTGCCTTACGAAAGTGTGCTTGGTGAGGAGCCGTATGTCGAGTACATTGCGCGCTCCGCATTTGCTGCCGGAGCCGGGAGGAGCGGTCCGGTCGGAGAGGGCACGGCCTACCTGTTTGATGCACGGAGGCTGGTCGAGTACGCGGTCGGTTGGATCGAGCGGAACTTCCCGACCGGGGGCTTGGGGGCTACCAGGTAAAGCAAGCACGCGAGATCATTGCCACGCTTCTGTCTTTAGAGGGGGTTCTGCATAGGGGAGCAACAAGTCCTACGAGACTAGCGAAGCTGGTCACTGGGACCGCCAGCAGGGACCTTGTCCAGGGCGTACTCGCCATCCTCAACGGCCTTAAATCATTCCGCATCCGAGCGCTCGAAGAGCCGCGTTTGTGGGCGCGAGTGGAGATTCTCGAACAAGGTCGGCCTCTTTACTCTCCTCAAACCTGTCGGTACCCGTTCAGTCAGTAAAGGGACCCTAGCGTACCCGTGGTGACCGAGTGTGCCTTAGAGCCTGACGATGAAGCGCAAGTGCGGCGTTCTCCGGGCGGGGTCTCTTTCGGGGCCTCATATTGGGGATCTTCTCGAAGATTCTCTCACTATCAGCTTCCGTTCTCAGAGGACAACAGCAACGCCGTGGAGGCCGCGGTTAGTTGGATCATGGCTCGCAGGTAAGAGATGTTTAGCTTGTCTACCGTGTCGCCGGACTCGTGGTACCAGGGATAGGAGTCGTACTTCGTGCCGTCGGTGAGTATCAGTGCGGGGTAACCGGCGTCCCAGAAGCTCTGGTGGTCGGAGCGGGCCAGGCAGTCGTCGGTGAGGTTCAACGGAGATTCTATAATTTCCAGGGCTTGCAGAACGGCTTCGTCGAGAGATCCGGACTGGTTGCATGAGCCCATTACCGCCTCGAAGCGGCCTTCGTCGTAGCCGATCATGTCACTGTTGATGTTCCCGAGGATCGCCCCCTCGCCTTCTCGCCGCCCGATGTCGCTGACGACGCTTTGTACATAGTCGCGGCTCCCATACTGGCCGATCTCCTCCAGGTCATACGCTACGAAGTGGAGCGTGTGTTCCGGCTCTACCTGTCTGAGCGCCTTCGCCACCTCCAGAAGCGAGACCAAACCGCTCGCGTCA
Organism: uncultured Rubrobacteraceae bacterium; assembly: GCA_902806065.1. Taxonomy (GTDB): domain Bacteria; phylum Actinomycetota; class Rubrobacteria; order Rubrobacterales; family Rubrobacteraceae; genus Rubrobacter_F. Next base: position 14,762 of record CADCVE010000090.1, read on the forward strand.
TCGCTTGCCCCTGCGTTGTAAACGGAGTCAAGGTGCGCGGTCACCCAAAGATGTTTCCCGCCCCCGGCCTCTGCCCTTGTCCCTTGCAGAGTCGCCTCCACGTTGAACCCCCGCCTGTCGTCGATGTCGAACTCGATAACGCGCGCGGGGACACCCGCCGCCTCGAAGGACTCCTGCATGTACCGGGCCGCCTCTTCTCTTCCCTCCTCGCTTCCGCGCTCGGCTATAGTCACCTCGCCACTCGCAAGTGGGGCGGGAGAAATGCCCGTCAGATGAGCCAGACTGATCTGAATAGATGCTTCGTCTATGCTTGACGCCGCGTCTATAGCGGTGTTCCGTACCGGCTCCGTGACAAGGATTCCCTGTGCCGGTTGCGCGGCTGCATTCGGGGTATCGCCGGCTCCTTCCTCCGTAGGGCCGCCACAGCTAGCCAGGAGCGTTACGAGGGCGAGCCTGGAAACGAGCCGCGCCACGCGCCCAGCGAATGTTTCGCGTCTCAAGGTACTTTCCAACTCAAACCTACCCCTTTATCCTACTTGGCACTCTGAAGATGGCGGCTGAACCATCGGTTAAAGGGTCCGAAGCTCTGCTGCCTGTTCTCTCTCCCTCTTTGTACACCTTATCGTCTTGTACGTCTTTGCTTTACTGTCCGTTGCTATCGACGGCCGCCGTCTTTTGTGTGATTGGGGTGGGAGGACGCACTTTGCCGCATGCAGTTGGTTTGGAGAGGTTTAAAGATCCGGGGTTACAGGGATGTGCGGCCGGTACACACTCGCGACACCGCTCGGGGGGTTGGTTGCAGAGTTTGGCTTCGGGGGACCGCTGCCGGGTTTGCGACCGAGCTATAACGTGGCGCCGACGCAGGAAGTGGCGGCGGTTGTAGAAAACGATGGGGGACGCTGGTTGGAGATGTCGAGGTAGCGGCTTATCCCCGCCTGGGCCGATGACCCCAGGATCGGAGCGGGTACGATCAACGCCCGCTCCGAGAAGTCCTCTTTCGAGAAAGCATTCAAGTAGCGCCGCTGCCTTGTTCTAACGGGCGGCTTCTATGAGTGGCGAAAGGAGAACGGTGGAAAGCACGCTATATCCGGACGAAAAGCGGACGGCCCTTCGCCTTCGCCGGGCTGTGGGAGAGTTGGAGTCGCAACGGAGAGGTAATACAGTCCTGTACCATCCTTACCACTGGCGCCGACGACTTCCTGCAAGAGATACACCACGGGATGCCGGTGATGATGGCACCCGAAGTCTACGATCTATGGCGCGACCCCGAAGTCCGGGAACCTGACCAACTCTTGACTCTCCTGGCTCCGTACCCCGGCTCGTTGTTGGAGGGTCAACAGCCCTCCAACAACGAGCCGGGCTGGACAGAACGCGCGGCCCGAACGAGGGACGCCGTCTACTCGCGTAGACTGTAGCTATGAGGAAGCGTGAAGCCGCGAGCAACGAACCGGTCGGGTCGATGGTACTCGGCTCCGAGATCGCGGAAGCACTGCGCCGGGCGATACCAGTCGTGGCCCTGGAATCTACTCTCATCTCCCACGGCCTGCCCCGTCCCGACAACCTGGAGTTGGCCCACGAGGCAGAGGAGATCGTACGCAGTGAAGGCGCCGTGCCCGCTACTATAGGTATGGTCGGCGGGGTACCGAAGGTCGGCCTCGATGCCGCGGAACTGGAACTGATGGCTACGCGCGAGGGGATACCGAAGCTCTCGGTCCGGGACCTCGCGCTGGCTGCTGCCATGGGGAGCCACGGTGCTACCACCGTCGCGGCGACCGCCCACCTCGCGGCGAAGGCGGGTATCCGGGTCTTCGCCACCGGGGGGCTGGGCGGAGTGCATCGGGGGGCGCGCGAGTCTTGGGACGTCTCGGCGGACCTGGTGGCGCTCGCCCGGACACCGGTGGCCGTGGTTCGCTCCGGCGTCAAGTCCATTCTGGACGTGCCCGCCACCCTGGAGCTGCTAGAAAGCCTCGGCGTGCCGGTGGCCGGGTTTCGCACCACGCGCTTCCCGGGCTTCTACCTCACCGACTCCGGCTCGCCCGTGGATTGGTCCGTGCGGAGTGAGGAGGAGGCAGCGCGGGCGATACTCGCCCTGGAAGTGCTTGGTCCCGATGGGTGCGGGTTTGTGATCTCCAACCCGCTACCCGAAGCGGAACAACTCGACCCTACCCTCCACGATCGGGCGCTCCGGACGGGCCTCGAAGAGCTAAAGCGCCGGAATGTGCGCGGAAAAGACGTGACGCCGTTCTTGTTGGACCGGTTCCGCGAAGAGACGGGAGGGGAGAGCCTGGAGGTGAACAAGAGGATCCTCCGCAACAACGCGCGTCTGGCGGCCCGCATCGCCGTGGCCCTCGCCGACCTTCGAGCCGGAGAGCGCGCCCGAAGCTAACCTATCCTATGGCCGGACCACTCTTCGATAAGCGTCAGCAGGGCGGAGTGGTCCCACTCGCTACGCCCCCTGGCTATCAGGGCGCCGAACATCTGGTCCACGATCGCCGTGACCGGCAGGGGGACTCCGAACTCCTTGCCGGCGTCGAGGGCTATACCGAGGTCTTTGCGGTGGAACTCAGCCTTTCCGCCCGGCTCGAAGTCGTGGTAGAGGAACTTCTCCCTCTTGACCTGCATGATGCTGTTGGCGGCTAGTCCCCCGGAGAGGACGTCCAGGACCTGCGCCGGGTCCACCCCGGCCTTTGAACCGAGCACCAGGGCTTCGGAGACGGCCTCGATCACCAGCGCGACTACGATCTGGTTGCACGCCTTCACGGTCTGGCCAGCCCCACTCTCTCCGACGTGCGTGACCGTCTTGCCCATAGCTTCAAAGAGAGGCTTCGCCCGCCCGAAGTCTTCCTCGCTCCCGCCGACCATGATCGAGAGCGTCCCGTCCGCGGCTCCGACGTCACCCCCGCTCACCGGAGCATCGAGCATACCTACCCCTTGCTCCCGGGCGGACGCGGCTAACTCCCGGGCGAGGACCGGAGAACTGGTGCTCATGTCCACGAGGAGCGAGCCTTCTCCCGCACCCTCTAGCAGCCCATCTTCCCCGGCTACGACCTCCCGCACCACGGGCGGGTCCGAAAGCATGGTAAAGACGATCCCGCAACTCTCCGCTACCTCCCGAGGACTCCCGGCGACTTCCGCTCCCTCGGATGTCAACTCCTCGGCCTTGCCTCGGCTCCGGTTGTGAACCACCAATCGGTAGCCCGCTTTCATCAGGTTGCTAGCCATGGGCTGGCCCATGATCCCGAGCCCTACAAAGCCAATTCTCCGGGACATTGCTCTCCCTTGTGTGGTTTTCGAGTCCTACACGCTCATTCTGAAGGACCGTGGAGCCTCCCGCCGTATGCAGTGATCACACTCCAGGGTAGAATCGGATGGTGAAAGAAGAGAAAGGCAGGGCGGCTGCGATAACGGAGGTCGCCTTGATCTTTGCCGCCATCTTCTGGGGCCTGAACTTCGCCGCTACGAAATACGCCGCAGACTTCCTACCACAACTCTTTATCGTGGCGTTCCGGTTTATCGTGGGCGGGCTCTTGCTACTTCTCGTCCTCCGCCTCCTCGAACCGCAGAGCAGGCTGAGACGCAAGGACGTCCTCCCCATGATGGGCCTGGGTCTCTTCGGCATTGGGGCGGCTCAAACAGGTTTCACCTACGGTGTGAGCCTCACGAGCGCCGCCAGCACCGGACTGGTATTCGCGACCGCGCCCGTGTGGGGCATGCTTCTCGGGTTCTTCCTCGGGCAGGAGCGGCCTACCCGGAGGGGTATCCTCGGGGTTATGCTGTGCATCATGGGGGTCACGGCTGTGTTCTATGGTGGGTTGGGGAGTGAGGAGGACAGCCTTGTCGGGGACTTTATTATCCTGGTCGCCGCGCTGTGCGTCGGTGGATATACCGTTTTGAGCATGCGAATGCTCGAACATCATTCGCCGCTCGCGGTCGCCACCTACCCGACCCTCTTCGGCGGTCCGGCCGTTCTGATCCTCTCGTTGCCCTCCCTTCCGGCCGTGGAGTGGGGGAGCCTGGGATTCGGTCCCTGGGCGGCTTTGGTTTATTCGGCCGTCTTCGCCACGGCCTTTGCCTTCGCAGCCTGGCAGCGGGGCATCAGCCGAATCGGAGCGAACCGGGTGCTCGTGTATCAGTATCTCATCACCCTCACGGGAGTAAGCTCCGGTGTGATCTTCTTCGGCGAGAATATCGGACCCGATAAGATCCTCGGTGGGGCAATCATCCTCCTCGGCGTCTACCTCGCCCGGCGACAGTAAAAAACGGTTACGTCCCGGCGTCCCTGTTTTACGGATTCAAGGACGGATGTTCTCTCCAGAAGCCGGTAGATTCTTCAAAGGCGTGAGCTAGTTGCAGCACGCCGAGGTCGTCCCGGTGGCGGCCCACGATCTGGACGCCAATCGGCAGCCCCTCGGGCGTGAAGCCGCTGGGCACCGAGATCGCGGGTAGCCCGGTGACCGTGACGTAGTAGCAAGACCTCATCCAGTCTATGTACGTCTCCATCGCCTCCCCATTTATCTCGGTAACGTAGCGCTGCTTCACGTCAAACGGCGGCATCTGGCTTACCGGCAGGATCAAGAACTCGTAACTCTCCATAAAGGCACGCACCCGATGATATAGCTCGGCCCGCTTGCGCTCGGCCTCTCCTATCTGTGGCCCGCTCAGCCGCCGACCTTCCTCTATATTCCACACTACGGTATCTTTCATCTCATCCCGGTGAGTGTCGAGCAGCCCGCCGTATGCCAGCTCGAAGCGCCACGCCCGTAGGACCTTGAAGACTTCGTCCGCGTCCCGGAAGTCCGGCTCGGCATCCTCCACTACGCAGCCCAAAGATTCGAAGACATGCCGCTGACCGTCGAGCACCTGCGTCACCACGCCGTCTACCGGAAGACCTCCCAGGTCACGGCTCCAGGCCACGCGTACCCCATCGAAGTCGCGTTCCAGGGGCCGGGAGAAGATGTTGCCAGGCTCGGTGATGGAGATAGGTGAGCGCGGGTCCGGGCCGGAGATAGCGCCGAGCATAAGTGCCGCGTCCCGCACCGTGCGCGCCATGGGACCATCGACGGCGAGCGCCCACGGCGCGATGTCCGGCCACGTCGGGACTCTGCCGGGGGAGGGACGGAAGCCCACCACGTTGCAGAAGGACGCCGGGTTTCGCAGGGAACCGCCCATGTCGCTACCGTCGGCGATGGGCAGCATGCCGCATGCGAGGGCGGCCGCCGCCCCGCCGCTGCTACCACCACACGTTTTCGTTGGGTCATAGGGGTTGAGGGTCTCGCCAAAGACCTCGTTGTAGGTCTGGGAGCCAGCGCCGAACTCGGGGGTGTTCGTCTTGCCGAGCGAGATGGCGCCCGCTCCCTTGAGGCGTTCCACGATCAGGGCGTCCTCCTCTGGAACGAAGTCCGCGAAGACGTGGGAACCGAAAGTGGTGCGGACACCTCTCGTCGGGACCAGGTCCTTGTGTGCAACCGGCAGCCCGTGCAGCGGCCCAACCTCCTCACCGCGCGCGAGTGCATCGTCCGCCGCGCGGGCCTCCCGCATGGCCGTCTCGGGGGTAAGCGTGACTATGGCGTTCACCTGCGGGTTGGTCCGCTCGATGCGATCCAGATGCGCCTCCACCACCTCGCTGGCGGACAGTTCTCCAGCGCGCATATGAGCGGTCAACTGAGTGGCCGTTAGAAAGCAAATCTCCGAACCTGGTATGTCTGACATGCTGTCTCCTCTCTCGTGGGTACAACATAGCCGGACGTTGCCCCGGCCGTCAAACCCGGTGAGACGTGCCCCGCGCCAGCGCCTATGCGAAGATGGGGCGCTACTGGCTGGTGGTGAGAGAGGGAAGATGGGTTCTGCAAAGGTGGTCCGACCTCTTATAGAGAAGCGTGCTTCAGTCGCCTTACTCGGACGCTTTCGGGAGACATCCGGGTTTCGGGCCGGAGGATTACGAGAAACTCGTAGCGGACGAAGTCTGTGAACTCGACTTTCAGAAAGGCATATAGTGTGGATGGGCTACGGTTAGTCAAAGTCCGGCAACACTTCGAGGCGCCGGTAGTGGAAGACCTCGCTGGAGAGGTTCGCGCAGAGCTCCAGCGCCTCATAGGCTCGCACACTCTAGTGTCCGGTTCGCGTATTGGCATCACCGCCGGTAGCCGGGGTGTGAGCGACGCCGTCGAGGTTTACCGCGCCGCCGTGGAGACGCTGAGAGAAGAGGGCCACGAGCCGTTCCTCTTCGCGTCGATGGGGAGCCACGGTCGGGGGACGGCGGAGGGACAGCGGGACCTGTTGCGCTCCCTCGGCGTGACTGAGGAGAAGGTCGGGGCGCCGGTCCTGTGCTCGGATGAGGTAGTGGAGGTGGGGGAGACCGGAGCGCCTCTCGCGGGGCTGCCGGTGTATGCGGCCAGGGAGGCAGCGGAGGCGGATGGGGTGTTGGCGGTCAATCGAGTCAAGCCGCACACCTCCTTCCACGGTCCCTACGAGAGCGGTCTGATGAAGATGCTCGCGGTCGGCATGGGCCGCGCGAACGGCGCCTCGATGGTCCACCGTCTCGGCTGGAGTTCGATGGTCGAAGCCATCGAGGCCATAGGCGGAGTCGTAATGGAGAAGTTGCCGATAATTGGCGGCCTCGCCATAGTCGAGAACGCCCGCGAAGAGACCGCGATGCTAAAGGGTCTGACTGCCGCAGACCTGCCGGAAGGCGAGACGCCGCTCCTGGAGCTGGCACGTGACTACATGCCGTCCCTGCCGGTAAAGGACCTCGACCTCTGCGTGGTCCGTGAGATGGGAAAGAACTACAGCGGTACCGGGATGGACACGAACATCATCGGACGCCTGCGCCTGCAGGGTCTCCCCGAGCCAACGCAACCGTACATACAGTACCTCGCCGTTCTCGACCTCTCCGAAGCCTCGCACGGCAACGCCACCGGCGTCGGCCTCGCGGACTTCGTGACGGAGAGGCTGGCCGCGAAGGTCGACCGCGAGGCGACCTACCTCAACTGCCTGACCAGCGGCGGTCCCATCCGCGCCGCGGTGCCCATGACCCTCGAAGACGACGAGGCGCTCTTCGAGGCCGTGTGGAAGGCTTTGAAGCCGGAGCGGTTGGATGAGGTTCGTATGGTAATCATCGACGACACACTGCACCTGGAAGAGGCGTGGGTCTCCGAGAGTTTGTTGGACGAGCTGGAGGACGGGGCCGAGGTAGTCGGCGAGCCGTTCACGCTGGGGTTCGACCCCGAAGGCCGGATGCTCCTGTAGGCTAGGTGAGTACCCGGCACTGGACCAAGTAGCCGCGGAAATCGCAACATGCAAGAATGTGCGCGTTGGGGAAACGTGCGAAAGGAGGAATCGAATGGCAACCGCAGCTAGCGGACAACAGGAGAGCCTGGAACCTCGAGCCAGGAACGCAATCCGGGGGGCGTTCTTTGGTTTCTTTGTCGATATGTTCGACATCTATCTGCCGATAGTGGTCTTGGCGCCCGCTCTGATCTACTTCGTCGCGCCCGAGATGGGTACGCTCGAGAAATCGGTAGTCTCTGGTACGATCTTCGCGGCGACACTTCTCGGCCGACCCATAGGGTCCATTATCTTCGGCCACTTCGCGGACTCGATAGGCAGGAAACGCACCACGATCATATCCGTGAGCGGCTTCGGCGTGGTGACGCTGCTCATAGCCCTGCTGCCGGGATACCAGCAGTGGGGCATAACGGCGGTGATCCTCCTCATCGTTCTGCGTCTGGTGGACGGCGTCTTCCTGGGCGGGGAGTACACCTCGGCGAACCCGCTGGCTATGGAGTACTCTCCCAAGGAGAAGCGCGGATTCTACAGCGCGGTCATCATGAGTGGCTACCCGCTGGCCTTCGCCGCAATCTCCGCGATTACGACGGTCCTGCTCCTCTTTATACCGGCCGGCGACATAAACTCGCCCTACGTGCAGTGGGGTTGGAGGATACCTTTCGTCATCGGGTCCCTCCTCGCCTTCGCCCTCGTCTTCTACTACGTCCGCTTCGTGGATGAGTCGGAGATCTTCGAAGAAAGCGGGGGCGGCGGCTCTCCCCTCAGGCAGTTATTCACCGAGCGGGAAAACCTGATGAGCTTCCTGCAGGTCTTCGTGCTGATGACCGGCTTCTGGTTGACGCTGCAAACGGTCGCGGCAATCCTCCCGAGCCTGCTTGGCAGCCAGGTTGGTCTCTCCCAGACGAACACCACGATAACGCTCGTCGTATCCAACGTCGTGCTAGTCGGGGGCTACATCGCCTCCGGGGTGATCAGCCAACGCGTAGGACGCCGGAACTTCATGATCGTGTACGGTCTTGTCGCGGCGGTGGTCGGCACCTTCCTCTACTACCTGCTGTTGAGCTCGCCGCCGCAGAACCTTTTCCTTGTCATCCTGCTAACGACGATAATCACCCTCCTGGTCGTCTCGTGCTGGGGCATAACGACCGCCTACATCAACGAGCGCTTCCAGACCGGCATCCGGGCCTCGGCCTTCGGCATCGGCTACAGCCTCGCGGTGGTCCTCCCCTCGCTGTATGCCTACTATCAGGCAGGTCTGGCGGCTTTCATGCCTTTCGAGTACACAGTGCTCGTTCTCCTGGCGCTAGGTTCTCTTCTAATGGTCGTAGGAGCATTGTGGGGGCCCGAGACCAAAGACGTAGACTTCTCCTCGGAAGTCGACGTTGAGGCGACCGGAGCCGGTGACCGGGCACCCGATACCTCTCCGACCGAGCCGCGAACGGCTCCCGGCTCCGGTGGCACGCTTGGCAGCTCTTGAGCTACCTTTCCGGGCGGGCCGATTCATTGGCTCGGTCCGCCCGGAGCCCTTGTTGTCCTTGAATAGCAAAACCGGCGCATCAGCGTGACAGCCAATACGCGTATCTTCGACCTGGAGCAACCGCGCACCGCGGACATGCCCATTCACCCCGCCCACCAGCAGGCCGGATACTCCTACCTCCTGCACCGCCACCACGAGGACGAGTACCGGCCCTCGGAGGCCGGACCACGCACCGGCGCCGCCGGAGTCATCATCTGCGGCGAGCACTCGGGTACGCACATAGACGCCCTCTGCCACCAGTCCGATGCCCTCATACTCTACGGCGGCGTCTCCGTAGGAGATGTGCAGACCTCCCGCGGCTTCTCCCGGCTCGCCGTCGAAGAGATACCGCCGATAGTTGCCCCCGGCATCCTCCTCGACGTGGCCGCCAAGGAGGGCGTCGAGTCCCTGGAACCCGGCCACGCCGTCACCGGCACGGACCTGGAAGAGTGTTGCCAGCGGCAAGGTGTGAGTATCGAGCCTGGGAGCGTCGTGCTCGTGCGAACCGGCAACGCTCGTTACTGGGACGATGCGGAGCGTTATCTGGCAGGGCCGGGGATGGACGCTAGCGCGTCGTACTGGGTCGCGGAGAGGCAGGTCCTGGCGGTGGGGGCGGATAACATGGCGTGGGACGTGCCGGGGGTAAAGGACCCGGACCTCGGGTGCATGCTTCCGGGGCACCTGATCCTGCTGGCAAGACATGGCATCTACATCATCGAAAACCTCGACCTGGAAGAGCTAGCCTCCTCGGGTCGCCACCACTTCGATTTCTTCTGCGCGCCACTAAAGTTCGTCGGCGCCACCGGCTCCCCGGTCAGCCCGCTCGCGCTCGTCCCCGAAAACGGTCAGGATAGTTAGCGCACGGAGCCGAGGCTGGAATTCGTAGGGCTCAGTGAATACAGGAGAGTTCACTTACCGGCGCCTCCTGAATAACGGGTACAAAGTATCCATCCACGACGTTGACTTGAAAGCCGTATCGAAGCTCGGCGACACGCAAGCTCGACCCGCTGACGAACTGGAAAGAGAAGTAAGCCTACATCGACGAGATGACTAAGAGGCGAGGTTGCGTACTCGATCATTATGCGACTGCCGAGCACGAGCTTGAGGTTTCGCAGGCTATTAACAGGCTCGTGAGTGCTGCCTACTCACAGTAGGTGCGAGCCGCGCGTAGAATGCCTCCAGGCTATCTTGGCCCATGACCTGGACACGTCCTAGGAGGTATGAAAGCGTTGACGAACCCCTACGCCTGGCATAACGAGCAGAGCAAGGCGAACTTCGACGAGGTCTACGACCTGCGGGATCCGAGAGGGTACTTCGAGGCCCTCGGCGCCCTCGACTACCGGGCGCCCGAGCACGGACGCCGCATCTTTCCCGTACTGTTAAGCGAGATCCAGAGTACCGGTGGTCCTCCCAAAGTGCTCGACCTCTGCTGCTCCTATGGCGTGAACGCTGCCCTGCTCAAGCACGACCTGACCCTCGATGACCTCTACGCGCGGTACGCGTCCCGGGATCTGGCCGGTCTCTCCAGCGAGGAGCTAGCGACCGCCGATGCCACGTTCTACGCGAGCCACAAGAAGACGTCACCGCTGGAGGTCATTGGTGCTGACTCAGCGGCAAATGCTGTCTCCTACGCACTTCGGGCCGGGCTCCTGGACGCGGGGAGCGCCGAGAACCTGGAGGAGAACGAGCCGACGGAAACGCTACGCCGGGCCGCGTGTGGCGCCGGGCTTGTGACCGTTACCGGAGGCGTAGGTTACGTCTGGCAGCGCACCTTCGAGCGCGCGCTCTCCTGCATCGTAAACGGCCCGCAGTCCGGCGGCTTTGGCGCTAGTCACGCGCCGTGGGTCGCCGCCTTTGCGGTACGCTTCGTGGACTACGCTCCCATCGCCGCCGTGCTCGCTCGTCACGGCCTCGCGACCGAGAAGCTCTCCACTCGCACCTTCCCGCAGCGGCGCTTCGAGAACACCGGCGAGCGTGAGCACGTCCTGCGGGAACTCGACGCCGCAGGCATAGACCCCACCGGTAAGGAGGAAGCCGGCTGGTATCACGCTGACCTATATCTCTCCCGTCCAGTCACGGAAGCCCCGGTGGACGAACTACTGGGCGCGTCGGGGGTACTGGACTATTGACGGCCAATCAGTTGTACGTTCGAGCTACCGGAAGGCGCTTCCCGGAGTCACGGGGTTTATGCGGCGGCGCATGGGGCAAGACTCGTAGCAACGAGGTATCAAGGGAAGGAGAACCGATGGCGGCGGAAACAGCCGTTACGAGTGGATGGATCGAGGACTTCCGGCGCGCGAGTGACGAGGATGCCGAGCTTCAGGCGCACGGCAGGTACTACTCTTGCGCGTATCTGCTGGACATGGAGGAGCACAGCTATCTCGTGCAGATGCACGCGGGCAAGGTCGAGGAGATTCTAGAGGATCCGGGTCCTCTAGACGACCGTTACCAGTTCATCATCCGCGCGAGCGCCGAGACATGGCGTGGGTTCGGGCAGGAGACGCCACCACCGATGCACCACGGCATCTTCGCGGCCGCGTTCCGGACGGACCTGAGCCTTGAAGGTGACCTGCTGGTGCTCATGCAAAACCTGCGTTGCGTAGTCCGGCAGATAGAGCTGCTGCGTCAGACCGGTGTACCGGTCTGAGGAAGACTACGGAGAGGAGAAGAAAAGGATGGCCAAGTTCTCGCCCGTAACGGGCCGCTATGTGACCTTCGAGGTCATGGGTGACGAGTTGAAGGTCTTTTTCCTGGAGAACGGCTCCGGGCAGCCTTTGGTCTGCCAGCATACCGCCGGGTGCCACAACCATCAGTGGCGGGATCTCCTGGAGGATGAGGAGATCACCCAAAACTACCGCGTAATCGCCTACGACCTCGTCCGTCACGGCAAGTCGGACCCGCCAAAGAACAAGGAGTGGTGGAAAGAGGAGTACAGGCTCACCGCCGACTATTACGTGGCCTTCATCACCGCCTTCTGTGACGCCCTGGAGCTAGAAGACCCGATCTTCATGGGCTCCTCGTTCGGAGGGCAGGTCGCTCTACAGCTCGCCCTGCGCCACCCCGACCGCTTTGCGGCGGTCATCCCGGTAGAGGCCGCCGACTACTCGCCCGGCTTCTTCCTCGACTGGTGGCAGCACCCGCACGCCAACGCCGCTCAGGTCTGCGCCAGCGGCGTTTGGGACCTTATGGCCCCGCAGTCGCCGGATCAGGACCGCTGGGCGACGTGGTTCTACTACACCCAAGGCTCCGAGGCCTTCAGGGGAGACCTGTACTTCTACTCCGTGGACCACGACCTGCGTGGCAGGCTCGGGGAGATAGATGCCGAAAAGTGCCCGGTCGTGATCATGAACGCCGAGTACGATTACCTCACCACCCCCGAGGAGGGCCGGCAGACCGCCGAGCAGATACCGGGCGCCGAGTTCATCGAGATGAAGGGCATCGGCCACTTCCCGATGAGCGAGAATTACCCGGTCTTCAAGCAGCACCTCCAGCAAGCCCTCCAGAAGATAGAGAGCAAGCTGGGCGCCCGTACGGGCTGACAACCTTTGAGCTAGAGGGCCGGCGCGTGCTCATGCCCTCTAGCTCCTCTTCTCTGCTCTCTGGCGTATCACGCTTGCAGCTCGACCGAAATACCTCAGCCGCGTGTGGTTGACCACCAGTCAGGGGTAATGCTACGCTTGTTATTCAAGGTAACGCTACTGGGGATAGACGGGCATGGGGAAAGGTCCGGCAATGGCACGAAGGGCACACGGGCGATCTCATCCCGCCGTAAGAGCTTGCCATCTTTGTTTGGAATCAGGTTGGCTAACGCGGCTCGAAGACGGTCGATTCTGGCGGGATGACAGCGTACGGAGAACGGATTGTGCACCACGACCAGGAGGAGGAAGATATGTCTAGCGTGCGAGAGGACGCTCAAGGAGCCAGCGCGGAGGAGCGGGTCACCGACTTCGACGCGGTCATTGTCGGCGCCGGGTTCGCGGGGTTGTATGCGCTTCACAAGCTGCGCAACGAGATGGGGCTCTCGGCGCGAGTCTACGAGGCGGGGAGCGGCATCGGCGGGACGTGGCACTGGAACCGCTATCCGGGCGCGCGCAGCGATTCGTCCAGTTGGATCTACTGCTACTCGTTCGACGAGGAGCTCCGCCAGGAATGGGAGTGGAGCGAGCGCTACCCCCAGCAGCCAGAGATAATGAGCTACATCGAGCACGTGGCCGACAAGTTCGACCTGAACCGGGACATACAACTCGAGACGCGTGTAACCGAGGCAACCTTCGATGAGGAGACGGAGCGGTGGGAGATCCGCACGGACACCGGAGACGTAGTCTCGGCGCGTTTCCTCATCGCTGCCTTGGGTGCCCTGTCTGCTGCGAACGTGCCGGACATCTCCGGCACAGAAACGTTCGCTGGCGAGTGGTATCACACCGCCGAGTGGCCCCAAGAGGGCGTCGACTTCACCGGCAAGAGGGTCGGGGTCATCGGCACAGGAGCGACCGGCATCCAGGTCGCCACGGAGATCGCTGAGCAGGCGGATCATCTCACCGTCTTCCAGCGCACCCCCAACTACGCCCTCCCACTCGGCAACTATCCGCTAGATACCGAGTCCCGGCGGCAGTACAAGGAGAACTACGAAGAGATATGGGAATGGGTCCGCCACAACTTCTCGGGCCACGACTACGATTTTATCGGTAAATCCATCCTGGAGGCCACGCCGGAGGAGCGCGAGCGCGCGTTCCAGGAGCGCTATGACCGCGGTGGCTTCGGCCTGTGGATAGGCAACTACGATGACATCCTCGAGAGCAGGGAAGCCAACGACCCCGTCTCCGAGTGGGTGCGCGCGAGGATCCAGGAGCGGGTCGACGACCCCGTAACCGCTGAGAGGCTCACCCCCCGCGACCACGCGTTCGGCACCAAGCGGGTGCCGCTGGAGAACGGCTATTACGAAATATTCAACCGCGACCACGTCGAGCTCGTGGACGTAAAGGAAGCGCCGATTGAGGGGATCACCTCGACCGGGGTGCGCACCAAGGACGGCGAGTACGAGTTCGACGCCCTGGTGTTCGCCACCGGCTTCGACGCCATGACCGGCCCGTACAACAAGATTGACATTCGGGGCCGAGATGGGCAACTGCTGCGCGACAAGTGGGCCGAGGGGCCGCGCACGTACCTCGGCATCATGAGCGCGGGCTACCCCAACCTGTTCGCCATCACCGGGCCGCAGAGCCCGTCAGTGCTCACGAATATGCCGGTCGCGATCGAGCAGCACGTCGAGTGGATCTCGGAGGTCGTGCAGCACATGCGCGACAAGGGCCTCGATGTCATCGAGCCCACCCGAGAGGCGGAGGACGAGTGGGTCGACCACTCGCAGGAGGTGGCCTACGCCACGCTGTTACCCGAGTCCGCCACCTGGTACATGGGCGCCAATATCCCCGGCAAGCCGCAGGTGTTTCTGCCCTACCTTGGCGGGCTCGGACCCTACCGGCAGAAGTGCGACGAGGTCGCCGCCAACGACTACGAGGGCTTCGCCTTCGCCACCCGCGAAGGGGCCAACACATGATCTCACCCGTTCTACTCCCATGAGTTCCACGGCGAGTACGACCTGATCAGCATCGGGCGCCTCGACCTGGAATGAGGTGACCGCTCCCGGGAGCGGCCACCTCGCGGTGGGACCGTGGGACGATCCGAACGAAGCCAGGGACAACGCGATCCTGCTCGCGACCTGGTTTCGGCGCGGGATTGGGCATCTCGGCGGCCCTGGACCTCCTCGTTGGGGCCCTCTGCGACGCGAAGGGGTCGCAGCGCGTGTTCCTGTTCGGCGCGGTGGCTGGAGTGGCTGGCCTTCTCTCAGGCAACTACAGTCTGGGCGCTCGTCGCCGCTGGACGCTCCTTCTGGGTCCGGTGATGGTCTGCATGTTCTACGAGCCGACCTACGTGGCGCGGTCGAACAGGGGTTCGATGGGCCGAAGGGCAGGCTCATAGGCGCTCTGACCGTCTTCGCCTGGGTCTCTGCTATGGTGTTCGTCCCGCTTACTCCCAGCAGCGCCGCCAATAGCATCGCTTTTCTCATACTCTATCTCCCCCTCTAGCAAGGCCAGATGCCCCGAGACGTACCCTCCATGGGGTTGTCGGCGCTGCATCCTCCGAAAAGAGGGCTTCAGCCGACCAAAAGTAAGGGGGTGGTCAGGGCGTGATGCTTCTCTCGCCGGGAGGTTGCTAAACTCTCCCGGGCCGGGCTTACTGTGGGACCGGGTTAGCGATGAGGAGGCATAATGGAGCTTCTTTTGCCTGGACGGTTTGAAGATCCCGGTACGGCCTACGCTTACCAGAGGATTATCTTCGAGGAGGTAGCGGCGGGCGCGCGGCCCCCGACCGTTTCGATTACTCCCTCCACCCGCCACCTTGGGGTGACGAGGAGGGATACGCGCCGGCCTGGCTTCGATAAAGCCGTCCAGGCAGCTCACGAGGAGGGTTACCCGACGCTCGTTCGCGGCGCGGGCGGAGGCGCAACCGCCGCCGGTCCAGGCACCTTCGGCTTCTCCATAATAAGGTCCGCCGAAGACGCGCGCCGGGGCATAGGGGAACGCTACGACGAGGCCGCCGCCCTGGTGCTCGGGGTCTTCTCCCGGCTCGGCATCAGTGGCACGCAGGTCGGCGAGGTGCGCGATGAGTTCTGCCCGGGGGATCACAGCATCCGCTTTGGGGGTTTCGAGAGTGGCATGAAACTCGTTGGCATAGCCCAGCGCCTTACGCGCAGGGCCACGAGTGTCGGGGGTATCGTGCTGGTGTGGGGCGAAGAGGATCTGGCCCGGGTTCTCTCCCGTGTCTACGCTGCTATGGAGCTTCCTATGAGACCCGGTAGCGTCGGAAGCCTGCGCCGGGCCGGAAGCAAGGCGGAGGTCGAAAGCGTCGTAGCCGCCTTTGCCAAGGAAGTGAACCTCCGGTATGGCGCCGAGCCAGTTCCCCTGGACGAGCAGACGCTGCGAAAGGCCAAAGGTAGACGCGCCGAGTGCCTGGTACTGCCCTCCCTGTAAACACGCGTACGGAGGCAGGGGTAGCACGTGCTACAATCGGGATAGGATGCGACGGTTGCTCGTTCATAGAGCGGGAGAGATACGGTGGGCCCGGTGTGCGCGCTGGGAGTCCTGCTCGTGAGTTGGCTCGGGGTAGCTTTGATCCTCGTGGCGGCCTTGTTCTTCGCGGTTGACCTGATAGTGACCAGCCACGGTTTGCCGACTTTCGCGGGCATCGTGGCGCTTTTCTTCGGGGTGTTCACGCTCTATTATCCGGCCACGCCTCTCACCCTGGCGTCTTTGGTGGTTCTCGTGGCTCTTGCGGGGCTGCTTGTGGTGGTTCTCATGGCTAGTTCTAGCGCGGCGCTCGCGGCTGTAGGGAGGCCGTCAATGACCGGCGCGGAGAGAATGGTTGGGGAGGTAGGGGTCGCAAGGGAGACGTTGGGCGCTGGGTCCGCCGGTTGGGTACTCGTGCGTGGCGAGTTGTGGCGAGCCATACCAGCGGTACCGCCCGAAGACGTCTACGACAGCGACGAGCAAGACCGGACCATAGGCGCTGGGTGTAAGGTACAGGTAGTGGGTTGCGGGGATGGAAGGGTCTTGGTGGTGACGTTCGAGCCAGCGCCGTTCGAGCGTTCGTTCAAAGAGAGTTAGGAGGATTTCGTGCAGACGAGTTTGGGTCTGATGCAGGTAGCTGAGTTTGGGGGATTCGTAATCCTGGCCGTGGTCGTGGTAATGATCATACTCATCGTGGCTAGTGCCGTGCGTATCGTCAACGAGTACGAGCGGGGGGTTATATTCTCTCTAGGGAGGATCAAGGGCGCCAAAGGTCCGGGTCTGTTCTTCCTCGTACCCATACGCGACAAGATGATCAAAGTAGACTTGAGGACTGTTACGATGGACGTGCCCCCGCAGGATGTCATTACGCGCGACAACGTGCCCGCCAGGGTCAACGCCGTCGTCTACTTCAGGGTTATGGACCCGAACAAGTCCGTCATCGAGGTCGAAAACTACGTGTTGGCTACTAGTCAGATCAGCCAGACCACATTGAGGAGCGTGCTGGGCCAGAAGGACCTCGACGACTTGCTGACCAATCGCGAGGCCATAAACGAGGAACTCCAGACGATAATCGACTACCACACCGACCCCTGGGGGATAAAGGTCAGCGTCGTCGAGGTGAAGGACGTGGAGATACCCCAGCAGATGCAGCGGGCGATGGCACGCCAGGCCGAGAGTGAGCGCGAGCGCCGGGCGAAGATCATCGCCGCCGAGGGCGAGTACCAGGCCTCCCAGCGTCTCCGACAGGCGGCCGACAGGCTCGAAACCCCGACCGCGCTGCAGCTCAGGCTCTTCCAGACCATGACTGAGATCGCCTCGGAGAACAACTCCACGGTGATCCTGCCGGTTCCGTTGGACCTCTTCAAGCCTTTCATCCAGAACTTCGACGGCTCTAATGGTCAAGACCAGCGGGCACAGGCGACGCGGCGCAGGGAGGAAGAAGAGGCCGAGCGTCTCTACGAGGAGGCTGTCGGCGAGGCCAAGGGCGGCGGGGAAGCCTCCGACACCCTGCCTCGCTGATTGAAGGGGCAACGAATGGCCGCTCCCCGAAACGACTCCCCGACCGGTGAGGAACGGGAAGGGCCGGACCTCACCCCGCCCGCGGCAGGCTACGAGCTATACCGTCACAAGAACATCGGGTCCACGGAGACGAAGAACTGGCACGGGCTCTACTGGGCCAGGCGAAACGCGGAGGGCGACTACGAGATCCGCACCGTTCCCGTCTCCTCCGGAGAGCACTCGGCGCCAGGTGGGATCTGGCCCGGTAAAAGCTTCGAGAGGTACTACGCCAGGGTGTCCTGACAAAACAGGCCATAAACAGCGCGCGACGCGGGGCGTAGTCTGGGCTGGTACGGACGATAAGCAAGTCCGGTCCTTTCGCCGCCTCCTGAATCGAAGATGCTGAAGAACGTAGCATGCGCCCCGTCTGCCACCTCTCCGTTCGTGGCGTATGCACATACAGTTTTGCGGCAGGCTGATCGGGGTATCCTTAACGTTTTCGGTTGGAGATATGGTTACAATCAACGAAGGAGTTAGACGCCCGTGAGCACAGTCCCTAGCATTACTCTCAACGACGGTAATATCATCCCGCAACTTGGTTTTGGGGTTTACCAGATCAAGCCGGAAGAAACCGCAGAGGCGGTGAGCACCGCTCTAGAGATTGGCTACCGGCACATCGACACTGCGGAGATGTACGGTAACGAGAAGGAGGTCGGCGAGGCCGTTCGCGCCTCCGGCCTTGACCGCGGTGATGTCTTCGTTACCAGCAAGCTCAACAATGGGTTCCACGAGCCCCAGGACGCCCGCGAGGCGTTCGACAAGACGTTGTCAGAGCTCGGCTTTGACTATGTAGACCTGTTTCTCATCCACTGGCCGTTGCCCACGCTCTACGACGGCGACTTCGTGTCCACCTGGAAGACGCTCGAAGAGTTCCGCCGCGGCGGTCGTGCCCGCTCGATCGGCGTGTCGAACTTCCAGATCGAGCACCTGGAGCGGTTGGCTGCCGAGACCGACACGGTACCGGCGGTAAACCAGATCGAGGTGCACCCCTATTTCGTCAACGACGCGGTGCGCCGCTACGGCGAGGAGCATGGAATCGCTACCGAGGCGTGGTCGCCGATCGCGCAGGGCAAGGTGCTCGACGAGCCTACTATTACCCAGATCGCCGACAAGGTCGGCAAGAAGCCCGCGCAGGTCGTGTTGCGGTGGCACATCGAGCGCGGCGACATCGTGTTCCCGAAGTCGGTGACCCCATCGCGCATGAAGGAGAACTTCGAGTTGTTCGACTTCGAGCTCGATCCCACCGACATCGGCACGATCACCGCGCTCGACCAGGGCGCGGACGGTCGCATCGGTCCAAACCCGGATACGTTCGCCTACGTCCCAGGCTGAGTCGTCCCCAAACAGATCGGGAGCGCACATGAGGGGACCCACCCGAAGCTAGAGAAGTTCTCTGTTTCTGCCAGGCCCCGCTGCAGTTCGGCGTTGCGCTATTGGTGGCCTGGTTTGTCCTAAGGTGGGGATCGCATAAAGCACGCTCCGGGAGAGAAAAAAGCTCTACGGACCTCCCGATCGGCCCGTAGTTAGGATGTCCGTTACCCACAACAAACGCGGGGTCAGCGTCGAGGCGTAGCGCTTGTTCCTCTCGCAAGCTACCCCACGGACGCGCTAATATAGTCGTCTTTGGCGCAACGAGGAATATCTGAGTTTCTGGAGGTAGCTTACGTGGATAGCCGCACTTGACGTTCCGGCTCTTGTTTATAGGCGATGTAATGGGCGCGGCCGGTTGCGCGGCTGTCCGAACGCACGTGCCGGACTTACGGCGGGAATTGAACCTTGACGCTGTCGTCGTCAACGGGGAGAACTCCGCACCTTCTGGACGGGGTATTACGCACGAGTCCGGCTCCGAGCTCCTCTCGGTAGCTGACTTCCTGACCCTTGGCAACCACACGTTCGACGCGGTAGGGGGGAGGGAGTACGTAGGGCGCGAGCCGCGGGTAGCACGTCCGGCAAATTTGGAGGCGGGTTTACCGGGCCAGGGGTCGGGCATGTTTGAGGCGAACGGCATGTGCGTTGGGGTCTTGAACGTACAGGGCCGGGTGTTTATGAAGCAGGATGTACGCTCCCCTTTCGAGGCTGCGGATGAGGCGGTGGCGGATCTGGAAGCGGCCGGGGCGGACCTCATACTGGTGGACGTGCATGCGGAGGCGACGAGCGAGAAGCAGGCCTTGGGCTACCATCTGGCGGGGAGGGTGCAGGCCGTAGTCGGGACTCATACGCACGTGCCGACCGCGGATACTCGCATACTCTCTGGTGGCACGGCCTACGTGACGGACGTTGGCATGACCGGTAGTAGGGAGAGCGTTATAGGCTTCGACAAGGAGGACTTTCTGGGACTCTTTCTCGGTAAGGGAATCTCGCGCCTCGGGGTGTCTAAAGGACCGGCCGATCTCAACGCTGTCGTTATAGAAGTGGACGATGGGAACCACCAGGCGGTGAGGATCGAACGCATCTACAGAAGCCTGGCGGTATGAAAAGGAGTTTTGTACGTCGCCGGAGAACTCCGTCTGGCCCTCGCTCGTGAACCTGCTTTGCTCTATGCGCACTAGCTCTTAAAGAGGTGAAAAGAGGACCATTTTACCTCGCTACGTCGTACTAAATACGGGGAGCGTTCCCGCGTGCAAAGCGTTCAAACAGGTGGTGTTTTTGGTTCAGGAGGACAACTTTTGGTTCAGGAGGACAACTTTTGGTTCAGGCGACCTTTTAGGTGCAACGCCACCTGAGCGTCAGGCCCGCGAGGGTCTTAACTGGCGACTCCTAGCCTATTGTCTTTGGTAGCAGTCCAGTCACGCACGATTTCGCGATCTCGCGTCTCCAATTGCGGCGTATCCCCCTCTAAAGCCGTTCGATCTTCTGGTGTGAGGTACTCCTCACCCGTTATGGAAGACAACCGTAGGTTAAGACGCGCCAACTCCCTTCTCCTGGCTGCCTCGAACTCCTCCGGCGCTGGTGTACCGTCATGCTTCATGGCTCGATAGGATAGCGGGGCGCGAGGGTATGAGAAACGCAAACAGTCCACCTCGGCACGAAAATGTATCGAAGTGTGTACGAGCTGGCCCCCCTTAGACGGGGACGACTTTTGGTTCAGGAAGGCGAGTTTTGGTGCAAGGCCTCTTGAACCAAAAGTACAAAGTCTGAATCAAAAGTACAAGCGGTTACAGGCATTGTACAAAAATTAGGCTAGGGATGGTGTTCCTTGATCCGGGTGTCGAGCGCCGACGCGAACCGCGCGCCAACCATAAGCAGCAGTGCTACTAAGTAGAGCAAATTGGCGACTCCGATCCATTTGAAGATGCTCGGCGTAAGCAGCACGTAAACCCCGCCGGCATAAAAGAGCCGACGAAGGCACCGAACAGGATGAGGGGTTTAACGTGGAGAGTGGCCCAGGCCGCCGCTACCGCGAGCAAAATCATCATTATGGCCATCGCATATGGCCCTAGATCGTAACCCTGGTTAGGGGAGTAAGACGGGTTGAAGAACACAAAAATCACCCAAAGGATAGTGGCGGCAAGCGCCCCCGAGAGGCCCGCCGAGCGCCAAGATGAGGAACAGTTGGGAGGCTACTGAAAGTACTATCGCATTCCCTCTTTAGATTTTTCCTCTGATCACTCCCGGCACTGGCCGTCCCAACGGCAATATACCCCCCACCTACCGTGAACTAGCCCGTCACGAGACTGTTTAGAGGGTAGAGTGCACCGAAGTACCGGCGCTCTAGCCGCCGATCTGGCTCATCGTGCGCTTCCGCGACTCTTGGGGGAGCGTGAGTCCGGCGGCGGGCTTTATGCGCGCGGTGCGCCACAGGACTTCGTGGATCGCGGGTATGGGGTCGGCGGAGCGGATAGCGTCTTTTACGGGTACATCGAGGTCGGTGAGGAGGCACGGATGGACCTTGCCGTCGGCTGTCAGCCTGAGCCGCGAGCACCGCGCGCAGAACGGCTCGGAGACCGGCGTTATGACCCCGAAGGTCCCAGGAGCGCCAGCGAACTTGAACTCGTTCGCTGGCGCTGCTGGGTCCTCCGGCTCTATCTCCACGAGCTCCCCGAGCTCCTCCTGCGCCCGTTGCAGGATCTCCTTGCCCGGGATGAACAGCGAACGGAAGCGCGAACCGTCCGTATCGCCGTTGAGGGGCATAAGCTCGATGAAGCGCACGTGCATTGGGTAGCGGAGCGTGAGCTTCGCCATCGCCGAGATCTCATCGTCGTTCACCCCGCGCATCGCGACCGCGTTGAGCTTGACCGGCGAGAGCGGCGTCTCCAGAGCGGCCATGATAGCGTCCCAGACCTTCTGGAAGTGATTGCGGCGCGTTATGAACTGGAACTTCTCTGGCTGCAGGGTATCGAGGGAGATGTTAATCCGATCCAACCCCGCTTCCACGAGCCCTTCGAGGTTTTCCTCTAGCAGGAAGCCGTTGGTGGTCATGGTAACGTCCTCGAACCCGAGAACCTTGAGCTGCTCCACGAACCACACGACCCCCCGGCGGACTAGCGGCTCGCCCCCGGTGACACGGACCTTGGTAACCCCGAGCTGAAGGCACGCTTCCGCGAAGGTCAGCATCTCCTCCAGGGTGAGGATGTGGCTCTTGTCCTGGAACTGGATGTCCTCGGGCATACAGTATTGGCACCGGAAGTTGCATCTATCCGTCACCGAGATGCGGAGGTAGTCCATCTTGCGGTTGAAGCTATCCGTTAGTTGAACCATACTCGCCTTCGTACGCTTTCCCGAGCTTCTATTGTACCCGGTAACCCGGCCGTAGGAGTCTCTAGTAAAATGTCTCTCTTCAGGCACAGGCTGGATAATGATCCGGCGTTTCGGATTGGTCGCGACCATACAGTGAGGGTGCCGGCTCTCACGATACTTCTGGAGGAACACACGGTACTTAGAGGGTCATCGCCCCGATTTGGGGAGAAGCTGTGACGGCGCTGTCGGCGGCGTTCTCCCTCGCGCCGCTCTTGCCGCTCCTTGTTGCACTACTCGCGGCGCCCGCTGCGATGCTCGCGGGGACTTTGAAACCTCGTCTGGCGGCGCCCGTGGGGACTGCCTTCGCGGCGCTTGCCTTCCTGGCTACCGCATTCACGTGGTACAGGGGCGGGGGCACCGTGGATCTCGCGTGGGCTCCGACATGGGGGATGCGCTTCACTATTGCCCTGGACGGGCTCGCGGCGCTCTACGCCCTGCTCGCGACGGGGATAGGGTTTCTGGTCCTGGCCTACTCCTCGCGTTACCTGCCGCTGCACCTGGATCAGGAGGGACGCCCGGAAGCAGAGGGTGCGAGATTCTACGGTTTCATGCTCCTATTCATGGGAGCGATGGTTGGGCTGGCGATGGCTCAGGACCTCGTACTCTTGTTCGTCTTCTGGGACCTCACGGCGGTGGCTTCTTACTACCTCATAGCCTACGACCGCCACGATCCCGACGCTCGTGCCTCGGCCCTGATGGCGCTCCTCGTCACTGGCATCACCGCCGTCCTGCTCCTTATAGGCGCCCTTACTCTGTACGCTACCTATGGGACGCTCTCCGTGCCCGATCTGGCCGGGAGCGTGGAGCCGGGCGTTACCCTCACCGTCGCGGGGCTCCTCATTGCCTGCGCCGCCCTCGCCAAGAGCGCGCAGGTCCCGTTCCACTTCTGGCTGCCGCGGGCGATGGCCGCGCCGACGCCCGTCTCGGCGTATCTGCACTCCGCCGCGATGGTCGCGGCCGGGGTTCTCTTGCTCGGCCGGGTATATCCGCTTCTGGAGAAAAGCCAGTTCCTCCTCGACGTGTTGCTCGTGGTGGGACTACTCTCGATCTCCGTCGGCGCTATCCTCGCCCTCACGCGGGACGTCCTCAAACAACTCCTGGCCTACTCCACGATCTCGCAATACGGCTACGTCGTATTTCTATACGGCCTCGGTGGTGAGTACGGTGCGGCGGGCGCGGCATTCTACGTAGTGTCGCACGCTCTCGCCAAATGCGCCCTGTTCCTCACCGCCGGCGCCATCACCGAAGAGACCGGCGAGGATCGCCTGAGCAGGCTCGGCGGCCTCACGAAACGCCTGCCGCTTCTGGCGGTGGCGAGCGGGGCCGCCGCCGCTGGCCTCGCGGCGCTCCCTTTCACCATTGGCTTCTTCAAGGACGAACTTCTCTTCGAGGCGGCCCTGGAGCGGGGTGGACTATTTGCCGCGCTCTCCGTCCTCGGGGCCGCGCTGACCATCGCCTATACCTGGCGCTTCTGGGGCGGCCTCTTTCTCGGTGAGGGCCGCGATGGGGCGGGGAGTCTCCCGGCCGCCCTTGTTTGGCCCGTAGCGGTGCTCGGGGGGCTCGTGCTCCTCGGCGGTCTCTTCGTCGAGCCTTTCGCCCTGCTGGCCGAGGCCGCGGGCGCTGCCTCTTACGGAGCTCCGACGCCCATCGAACCGGCATACCACCTCGACCTTCGCCCGACGAACCTGATGGCCGTGGGGGCGTTCGCGCTCGGGATTGCCATTGTGGCCTCCCGGCCGCTGTGGGAGAGGGGCGCTCTGGCGGTCTCGCGGTTTGGGGAGGTTTTGGGGCCGGAGAGGTTATATGAATGGGGTGTGGATGCTCTCAACCGGCTCTCGGATTACGTTCACCGGGCGGAGGTGCGGGACCTGCGGAGCCGGGTCGCGGCGATACTCCTGCCGGCGGGTGTTCTGGTGGGAGCAGGGATACTGGTGACACCCACGGTGGGGGCTTACCGGACCGGGGAGGTAATGAGGGGAGATTTTCCACTGCTTCTGGCCCTCGTGGTGGTGGCGGTAGCGGCGCTTACTACAACCTTTACGCGGCGGCATGTCACGCTGGCATTGGTCTTGTCGGGCGCCGGATTCGTGCTCGCTCTTGTTTACGCCTTTCTCGGGGCGCCGGAGGTGACGCTCGTGGCGGTACTCGTGGAGACGTTCCTGACGCTGCTTTTCCTCGGCACTTCCAAGCTGATCCCGTACAAAGTCCTGCACGACCAGGCCAAGCTGCCGCTGGGCAACCAGTGGCGTAGGGTCTTCTTCTCCTGCCTCGCGAGCCTTTTCGCCTTCGCGGTGGCGTGGAGCGCGCTCTCGCAGCCCGCCGCCGAAAACACCGTCGCCGAAGAGCACGTCCGGCTCGCCCCGGATGCTCACGCCCAGGATACCGTGTCGGCGATACTCGCCGACTTCCGCGCCCTGGATACTCTGGGCGAGGTCACCGTCGTCGCCCTGGTCATCCTCGGGGTCGCAACCCTCCTCAACCGCGGACGGTTGCCGTGAAGGGGCGCACATGAAGAATGCCCCGGCAAGGACCCCGGAGATCACGAGTGTGCTGGTGCGCACCATAGCGAAGCTGCTCTTTCTGCCGATTCTGGTCACGGCGGTGGCCATGCTCATAAAGGGGTACGCGCAGCCCGGCGATGGTTTCTCGGCCGGGGTCGTCGGTGCCCTTGGCATACTGTTGCAGTATCTGGCCTTTGGCCGCCGCACGGCGGAGCGCCTCCCGCTCGTCGGGTTCGCTGGCAAAGGCGTCTTCGCCGGGCTGCTGATCGCGCTGCTAGTCGCGGCGACGCCCGTGTTCCTCGGCCAGCCGGTCTTCACTCACTACCCGCCGGCCGGCGCGAGTGTCATATACGTGGGCACCATCGAGCTAATAACCGCGTTGCTCTTCGATACTGCGGTGTTCCTGATGGTCATGGGTTTCGTGCTCGGCGGCGTGCAGATGATCGCGCAGACCATCGCCGACGAAGACGAGTACCGTGGTCCTGAGGCTACCGGCCCGGAGTTCGATGCAAGCGCCGGGACGGATGTGGAGCCATCCTCTGGAGGTGGGCGGCGATGATCCTGGCGTTCTCGCTCGCGGTGGCTGTGGTCTTCGGGTCCGGGGTGTTTCTGGTGATACAGCGGGACCTCCTGCGGGTGGTGGTCGGGATCGTCTTGATCTCCAACTCCGCCTCTTTGTTTATTGTGGCCGCCGGCCTCACGCGGGGGGCCGTGCCCATAGTGCCTCTCCCGGGTGGAGACGGAGCTTCAGCGAGCGACCCTCTCGTACAGGCGATGGCGCTGACGGCGCTCATTATTACCTCCAGCGTGACCGCCCTGCTCCTTAGCCTGATCTACCGTCTCTACGTCTCCCACGATACGATGGATATCGAAGACATCTCCGTCGCGGAACTGCGCGAGGCCGAAGCCCTGGAGAGGAAGAACCGCCCGGAGATCGAGGAGAACCCGGAGAAGGGGCCGGCGGCGGAGGAACTGGAGGAGAGGTCGCGGTGATGAGCCCGTGAGGTACTCGTGACTGACCAGACGCTCCTCGTGCTGCCGGCTGGTATCCCGTGGGTGCTCGCGGCGGTCTTCGCCCTGCTGGATGGGCGTCGGAGGTGGGTCGGGCGCATCGCCGCCGTGGGCCTCGGAGTCAGCTTCGTCTCGATGGTGGCGTTGGCCTTGCGAGTCCTGCGTGATGGGCCGGTCGAGGTGGTGGCCGGGAACTGGCCCGCCGGGGTCGGCATCGTGTTGCGGGCGGACGCCCTCGGGGTCGCGTTTGCGGTGGTCTCGATTGGAGTCATGCTCGTCTCGCTGCTGTACGAGGTCTCTTTGGGGATGCGCTCGCGGACGTTTCCGGCGGTTGTATTGTTTATGGCCGCGGGGCTGACGGGCTTGTTTCTGACGGGGGATATCTTCAACTTCTACGTGTTCTTCGAGGTCTCCGTGACGGCGGCGTACGTGTTGACGAGCTACCGGGAGCGGGATTATCAGGTCCGGGCGGCGTTTATCTTCGCGATCGTAAACCTGTTTGGCTCGGTGGTCTTTCTCATCGCCGCTGCCTCTCTGTACCACGTAACGGGGTCGCTGGAGATGCAGACCGTAGCCGAGAGGCTGGGCGAAACGAGCCCGAACTCCGCTATTACCATCGCCGTCGCGATCTTCGTGGCGTTCTCCTTGAAGCTCGGGCTCTTCCCGTTCCACTTCTGGCTGCCCGCGGTGTATGTCGGCAGTCATCCGCCGGTGGCGGCGATCCTGAGCGGCGCCCTCGCGAATATCGGGAGCTACGGCCTCCTCCGCTTCGGCGGTATTCTCCCCGACCAGCTCGCGCTCGGTACTTATGCGGTCCTTATCCTCGGTTCGGCGAGTATTATCTACGGAGCGCTGCAGTCGATCTCACGCAGCGATGTCTCCGAGGTCCTGGCCTACTCGGCTATCGGGCAGGCCGGGTATATCCTTCTGGCCCTGGGCCTCGGTGGTCCGGTGGGCTTCTCGGCGGCTGTTATTTACGCGGTGGTGAACTCGTTGAACAAGGCGCTGCTCTTCCTGGTGGCGGGGCTGCGCGGGCCGCTAGTCGGGGCCGCGTTCGCCGTCGGGGCGTTGAGCGTGGCGGGTGTACCCCCGGCGGTGGGGTTTATCGCCAAGATCGCGGTGTTCAAGGCTGCCCTCGCGGCCGGAGCCGGAGGGGGTACGGCCGGGGCGGTTGGGACGGTGGTGTTCGTGACGGTGATCTTTGTGGGCGGTGCGCTCTCTTTTGTGTATATGTTCCAAATTTACCAGCGTGTCTTCCTGGCCCGGGAGCCGCAGGGCGGACACGTAGAGAAACCAAGCCCGCGCGCGACGCGGGCACTCGTCGGCGTTCTGGCAGCGCTCGTCCTCGTCTTTGGTCTCTGGCCGGAACCACTACTGGTCCTCGGCGAGGAAGCCGCCGCGGTCCTGACCGGGAGCCCGGGCGACGTCTCAGGTGGCGGTGATTCGCCGTGAAGCGGGCAGGTTTAGCTTTGTTGCTCCTCACGCTCATCTATGCGATGGTGCTTGCGAGCTTCCATCCTCTGGACCTGCTCTTCGGAGCGGCCCTCTCGGGGGCGTTGCTCTACGTCTTCCGCTCGTTCGTATTTGATGCCGGGCCGGACCCGCTGCCGGGGTTTTTGGGACGCTTCGCGGCGTTCTTTCCGTTTGCATGGGCTATAGCGTGGGACGTCGCTAAGGGGACGTGGGCGGTCGCGCTCGTCGTGTTGCACTTCCGGCCGCTCGTGAGCCCGGGCATAGTCAAGGTGCCAATTGGGGAGCGGACACCGACCGGGGTCGCGGTCTCGGCGCTGGTAACGACGCTCTCGCCGGGGGCTTTCCTGATCGAGGCGAACGAAGAGTTTATGCTCATACACTTCCTCGACGCAGCCGATCCGGACGCTGTGCGCGAGAAACACGAAGACTTCTACCAACGCTACCAGAGAAAGGTCTTCCCGTGACACGTGTTGGTCGAGGTTCAGAGAGGGGGCCAGTTTGCACGAAGTAGTCTTTTACGCGGCGGCGGCATGGTTGACGGTGTTGCTCGCGGTAGGGGTGGTCGCCTTGATCATGGTTTCCTCGACCGCCGGGCGCATTCTCGCGCTGGATACGCTTACCCTGGTCCTGGCCGCCCTGCTGGTCCTCTACGGAGCCGCCAACCGCAGCCCTTACTACGTGGACGCGGCCCTTATCCTCGCTCTTCTAGCCTTTGTCGGCACTGTAGCCGCCGCCCGGTACCACGGCGAGAGAAAGATCTTCTAATGGCGCAGATAACTCCGTCCGTGGCCGCCGCGATACCCTGGGTCGCCGACGCCTTGATGCTGATCGGTGTCCTGGTGATGACGATAGGAGTGTATGGGGTGGTGAGGATGCCGAGTACCTACACCAGGCTGCACGCGGCGAGCAAGGCCGTCGTCCTCGGCGCGATGCCATTGCTCTTGGCCTCGGCGCTCACAGGCGGCAAGGAGACTGTTCTGCGGGTGGTCCTGATCGGCGTCTTTCTGCTCCTCACCACCCCGGTCTCGTCACACATGATCGGACGCGCCGCCTATATGAGAGGCGAGAAAATGCAAGGTTCGAATGTTGTGGATGAATCCGGCAGCGGCCTCACGGGGTCAGAGGCAGGATCGGAGAAAGACCTCTAACTACCGGTCCTGCAAACCAGGAGAACGCTGACTGCGACGAGAAGCGCCCGGCGAAACCCGGCCGCTGCGCCGTGTCGATGACGAAGTATACTTAATGCGCGCCACAGATCAAAGCCCCGCGAGACCTCCGGGGGTGTGATCCTGGTGGTCGAACACCCGCATCTCGTCGTCGAGGAGGTCGAAGATCAACCCTGTCGTGCCGGTCGGCGGAGCGTGTTCTCTGGACGTGCGGCGGAGCATAGCCCTCTCCCGACCAGAACTTGTCTACGAAGCTCGACAGCGGAGATCCGGGTTGCAGACGCGGTAGACCACTGCACTTTCCGTACGCCTACGCAAGGATTACTAGACCACCTCCTGGTTTTCTCCCCGAACGCCTTGTCACGCGCTTATAACCCCTCGGATACAGGAAAAGAATAACCCTCGACTATACCTTTACGTATCCCTTCCTATAAGTTACAGGTTAACCACATCATCTACGCTAACGTGAGTCCGCTTCACGTTGTATTCGCGGCGTGGACATGCGAAGTTATCACCTGCAACACAAAGCCTACGGCTCAATGAGAAGGAGGTACACGTGCAACGTTATCTGGGGCGCACCGTCCTTATATGTGAAGAATGCGGAGAGAGGTTAGTCATTACGGACCCCGCGTGCATTCAGCAACTGGATCGTCTAGTCTTCGAATGCGAGTGTGGTGTGGAGCTAGGTCTTGCCGATCGCGTCTTGGAGGGTAATTCCGACAAAGGCGCTGCTTAGGACCTGTTTTAGTCTTCTCGCCTTGCGGCATCCGTAACTCTTCCTGCCCTTTAGCAACCGGTGCTGGTATATGCGATGTTTAGCACTTGTTAGAATTCTAGAGAACTGTAAGGGGCGAGCTTCTTAGGAAGCCCCTTGTGACTCTGAGGAGGCTCCTGGCTCCTCTGTAGCGGTTCGTTGGCTGGTGGAGCGTCTGTGTTGTGCGGTAGGTTTGCGCTCCCGGTCGGCCGTTAGCGGGTACGGTCCATAGGGGCCTTGCCCCCGGCGATCTCCGCCATCCTCCCGGCCAAAGAGCCCCAGCTCAAATCCTCGACGCTGTTGCGGCGCACGATCTCCCGGCACCTCTGCCGCTCCTCCGCTGGCAGGGCTAGATATGCGGCCAGTGCCTGCGCCAGGTTGTCCCCGAAGTCCCCTTGCAGACTTACCTGGACGTCGAATGGGAGTCCCCGGCCTACGAAACCACCCGCCTCTCTGAGGCCGGAGTGGTCGGCGACGAATGGCGGCACCGACGAGGCGGCAAGCTCGGCCGCCACCAGGCCGAAGGTCTCCGGGAAGATCGAGGGTACTACACCAACCTCCGCCGCTGGCAAGACTCGCGCAAGCTCCGCGTGGTACAGCGGCCCCACGAACTCTACGTCCTTGACCATCCCCGCGGCATCGTCTATCAGCTCTTTCGTAACCTCGAAGTGCTCCATCGCCGAGTCTTGCCCGCCCTCGAAGAGTCGCCCGTGGTTTGCCAGAAGTTCCACTACTCGCCGGTTGCCGGTCGAGAGGGCGAAGATGAGGGCTTCGAGGCCCTCGCGAAAGGTGCCGTAACCGATCACCAACAGCCGCGCGTACGTCTCCCTTCGCACCCGGGCAAAGGCCGAGAGCAGGCAGTGAACGCCCTTGGAGTGAATCAGCTTGCCGACGTACAAGATCACCGGCTCGTCTCCGTCGAGTAGCTTGCGTATACGGACGCCGGCGTCCGTGTCGTGCCGCCGCGGCTCGTACCGGTTCGAGATGGCCTTCAACTCCCTGGCAAGATCCGCCGCGCTCCCCATCTCCGAGAACCGGTCGAGAACTTCGCGCAAACTCTCCGTCTGTTCGGGACCGCGGCCGGGGCCGCCGATGAGTGTCTCGGTCACGTGCGGGTCCAGAGCACCCGGGCGGAAGAGACTGGTGTCCACCCCGCCGGGGAGGGCGATAGTCAGCCCTTCGAGGTGCGGGAAGTCCTCGGCGATGGTGCCGGCGCTGTGGGTGGAGAGGGCGACGATGCTCGTGGCCTCCGAGAGGCCGCTGTTCGCGACCTGCATGTAGAACTTGCTCCGCCGCGCCACGTACTGCAGGCAGCTTCCGTGGACGATGCTGACATACGGGACTCCCGTGCCGGCGAGGGCCTGGCGCATGATCTCCGGTCCCGGAACCGAGTGGTTCGTGACGGCTCCCGTTGCCTCCGAGTATTTCAGGACTGCTCGCACCGCCGCGACGTTCTTTGTCACGTAGTTCTCGAACTCGGTCTCCGAGAGGTCCAGGAAAGTCTTTACGCGCCAGCCGGGGTAGTCGTCGTAGACGTAGACCGGGAGGAGGTCGCCTATCTCCGGCTGGTAGACGGAGCAGGAGCCGGGGTAGGGGGGGGCTTTCTCTCCGAGCATCTCGACGCTTCCCTCACCCACCCGGTAGTGTCCGTTCACGAAGTCAAAGGTGAGGGGGTCTGCCTCCTGGCAGAGCAGGTGTATATGGTGGCCCATCTCTGCCAGTGCCCGGCAGAGGTTTTGAACGTAGATGTTGCTCCCCGTACCGGAGAGCATGTATCCGTGCGTCATTATCAGGTTCATCTCTTTCAGAATAGCAAAGGCTACCTGTTGCCATCGGGTCAACGCGGCGGTGAGACTGTAATATTCCGGGACAGCAACTATATTATCCGGCAAGAGGAGGACGTTGATGGCGCGTACAAAGGTTGCATCCGTTCCGGAGGTTGGGGGCGAGGCCCCGGAGTTTCATTTGCCTTCGGCCCAGGGAGGACAGCTCCGCTTGAGCATGAGAACCGCGCGCGGGCCGGTAGTAGTGGTCTTTTACGGACCTTCCGAGGAGGACGTGGCGTACTTCAAGGAGCTGGCGGCGAGAGAGGATGAGCTCAACTTGGCTGCTGCTTCCCTCGTGGGCATCGGACGCGGCGAGCCCGGCGCCGCACGCGACTTCGTCCGGGAGACAGGAATAAAGTCTTATGTCCTCTACGACTACGCTGGTGTCGCTACCCGCGAGTACGGTCTCCTGGAGAAGAGCAAGGAGCATGGAGAGCAGGCCCGCCCGGCGACGTTCATTGTCGACTCCGACCACAAGGTCGTCCATGCCTGGGTAGGGGAGAGGCCGAAGGTAGAAGAGATACTAGCAAAGGTCTCGGAGATCACCGGCCTCCCCAAACCCGCCGAAGAGGAGGCCGAGAAAGGCGCGGAGAAACCGGAGAAGGGAAAGACCGCGGACAGCAAGGCGGGCGAGGCTGGAAAAGCGGGGGGACGCGAGAAGCTCTCCCCGGAGGAGCGGGAGAGGCGCCGGGAGGAGCGCCGGGCCGCGAGGGCAAAGGAGTCAGGCGACGCCGAAGGAAAACCCGAAGGCGAACCCGCGAAGGGGGAGTAGACCGTGGAAGAGAGGGACCGGCGCGAGGCCGAAGACCCCAGGGACGAGTCGAACATGCAGGAGAGCACGGACGCACAGGCGAAGGACGATACAGCTAACAGACCTGGGGGTGACCCTATGGATGCCACCGCGCCAACCGATGCACCGACGCCTGCGGATGCTCCCGTGGCGGACGATTACCCTGCTGGGGAGGTGCCTGTGACGGAGGAGCTGGTACGAGATGCCAGGGGGGACGCCGAGAGAGACAGGCGCGGCGCGGCGCGCGAGGCTGAGGATGAAGCCGAGGGCGGCGCGGAGGTTGCGGACCTCGATGAGTTTCGTAGGCGGCTCGGGGCGAAGGACCGGCACGTACGGGGGTTGTATGAGGAGTTGGCTGCAGCCAAGCTCGCGGCTGACGAGGCACGGGCGCGGCTGGAGGCTGGTGAGGTACGTGTGCGGGACCTGGAGGAGGAGCGGGAGCGGCTCAGGGAGAGGGTGCACGAGTTCGAGGAGGAGGAGCGCGTACGGCGTCGTCGGCGCGAGGGACAGGACCGCCGGGCGGCGCGGCTGGAACGTGAGATCGAACGCCGCGAAGACGACATCAGGCGCCTCGAAGACGTGCTTGCGCAAAGGGAAGAGGAGATGTCCGCCTATGGCCAGGAGACGCAGGGCGTAGTCTCGCGCAAAGACATGGCCCTCGAAGACGCCCTGAGAAGAGTCGAGGGGTTGGAGCGCGACCTCGAAGAACGCGAGGACGAGGTCGTGAGCCTCAAGGCGACCATAGATCAGATGCGGGCCGAGCTAGACCTGGAGTACGAGCTCAGGCGGCGGATGGCCGACCCGGCGAACCGTCTCCGGGCCGGCATCGACCTCTTCAACGACTCGGAGCATCTGCGGGAGATCGGCCAAATTTCCAGGTCTCTGGGCCGGCCGGAGGTCTACGTCGCCCTCGAAAGCGGAGAGAGCGACGAGCCGCCGGTCATCCTGGCCTTTACTTGGGGCGGCGTTACCTGGCGAATCTACGCCGCCAACCCGGGAATAGCCGTGCAAGAGCCCCGCGTCTACCTAAAGGACGCCGGCGAAGACCTCTCCGGCGTGGACCAAGAGATCTCCAACGCCCACGTGGGCCCCGGAGGACGGGTAATTCTGGGGTTGTAGCTGTGTAGCAGATAGTTCAGCCGTCAGCTATCAGCCTCTTGTTTTGGTCCGTCTGTATAAGAGATGATCTTACGGGTGATGGAACACTATCGGCGGAGAACGGCCCGGCTAGCTCCGGGTTTTGACTACTCGCCAGTACTATCTACGGGGGGCCTTCTCCCGTTCTTCGTCGGGGTCTTCGCCGCCCAGTTCCCCCTTCTTCTTGTCGCGGCCGAACTCGAATTTGAAATCGCGGACGCCCCGTCCCAGGGAACGGCCGAGGTCCACGATGCGGCGGGGACCGATTATGAGGAGGACGATAAAGAGGACTAGCAGTACCTCCAGGACGCCGATGGTCATTAGTAGCGCCTCGCTTCCATGAGTTGCTTGAGCCTGAGGAGGGAGCGCTCGCCGTTTTTGCGAGCGAAGCGTTCCATGCCCACCAGGCGTGCCGCGCGGTTCAACACCTTGCCCTTCAACTCGAAGTCGCCGAGGTAGGAGACTATGCACGAGGAGGAGTCGCCGCCGGATGGAGCGACCGATACCTCTCCGCCGCCTTCGATGGTCGAGGTGTAAGCCCAGCGCATAATGCTGTCGTTATGCTCTAGCACCTTTACCTCCGGCTCTAGCTTGCCGACTGGGCTTTCGAGCCTGAGCCGGTAGACGTCTTCGGCCAGACGCTCGACGCCTTCGACACCGACCATCCACTCCTTGGCGTTGCGGAAGTCCCCGATGTAGGCCGCTACGGCAGGAGCCGGAGCCTCTATGCGCTGTTTGATAGCGACGAGGTTCTCATTGGGCTGCTTCATCCCCAGCCCAACTCCGCGATGCGCTCCTCGTCGAGGCCGAAGTGGTGGGCGATCTCATGTACCACCGTTACCCTTACCTGCTCCTCCAACTCCTCGTGCCTGAAATCCCGCTCCAGAGGCCCGCGGAAGATAGTGATCTTATCCGGCAAGAACCCGTGATACCCCGCCGTCCTCTCCGTCAGGGGCACCCCCTCATAGAGCCCATAAAGCACGTCACCCTCCTTACCCGGTGCGAGCGGCGTCGAGTACTCCGGCCAATCCTCCACCACTATCGCCACGTTATCCAACAACTCGGCCAACTCCGGAGGCAGCCCCTCCAGAGCATCCTCGACCATCTCGTAGAAATCCTGCTTCTTCACGCAAAACATTGTACACGCGAGGAGTTACGAGTTTTTTCGCTTCTAGTCCCTTCCGGTTAGTACAAAGCTGCGTTCAGAAGAGACAAGGTAAAACTACTAAAGATTTTCTCAAAGTGTGCCGATAACACAGCATGGCACGAGACAGTTATGTTTTCCAGGTAACGCAGTCACAGAACCGCTGCGAAAGGGCAAAACCGCCGCGAGGCGGTGGCGCAAAGCCAGGGACCTCAAAGAGGCAGCCGGTTACCGAACAGGAGGACAGTGCGCGTCGAATTTGTGTACTCGGATCATCGCAGACGACTCTTATGAGAACGGCTGACGTATATACGCTGGCCGGGGAGCAGCATGCGGAGATCAATGAGCAACTCCGGGGCATGAAGTGACCGGTAAGATGACGCGTTCCGATCGGCGAGATCCGAAGGCGCATAGAGGCAGAGCCAGGTCTCGACTCTTGAGATGGCTGCTAGTGCCCGCAATTACTTACGCCCTCGCGACAGTAGTCGGTTTAGCCGATGTGCTTCAGAGGCTCTTGCTTGCTTCAGGGTATGGCGAGAACCGAGGATTTGAACATGAATAGAGTAAAACTGTCCCTGAGAAACCGGGGATACGTAGACTTAGCTGTCCTTATATCTTGTGGCCTCTTGATATTCGTGCTAGCGGCCACTTTCGAAGCGTTCGAGGCGTTTGAGAATTGGTCTCGACAGCACGAGGATTGGCAACTGGACGAGTTGTTCACCTTGGCCGTGGTTCTATCCGCCGTCCTTGGCATTTTTGCTTGGCGAAGGTGGAGGGAGGCCAAGCACGAGGTTGCAAAGCGTAAGCAAGCCGAGGAAGAACTGCAGAAGGCCAGAAACACTGCCGAGGCGGCCAACCGGGCCAAGAGCGAGTTTCTGGCAAAC
The DNA here is from genome assembly GCA_902806065.1 of uncultured Rubrobacteraceae bacterium. Classification (GTDB taxonomy): domain Bacteria; phylum Actinomycetota; class Rubrobacteria; order Rubrobacterales; family Rubrobacteraceae; genus Rubrobacter_F. The sequence continues at coordinate 49,609 of CADCVE010000090.1, forward strand.
ATGAGCCACGAGATACGAACCCCCATGAACGGCGTCATCGGCATGACGGGGCTGCTGCTTGACACGCGGCTGACCCGCGAGCAGCGTGAGTACGCCGAAACGGTGCGCGGTTCGGGTGACACCCTGCTTACTATTATCGACGATATCCTCGACTTCTCGAAGATCGAGGCGGGAAAGCTGCGCCTCGAGACCACTGACTTTGATTTGCAGATGGAAGTCGAGACCGTGACCGGGTTACTGGCTGAGCGTGCTCACGACAGGGGGCTGGAGTTAGTAAGCTTCGTCGAACGAGATACGCCGAGCGCGCTGCGTGGCGATCCTGTTCGCTTGCGCCAGATTCTGACCAACCTTCTCAGCAACGCGATCAAGTTCACCAAAGAAGGAGAGGTCGTATTGCATGCCGGGCTGGCCGAGGAGACGGACGACGCGGTGCTGGTTCGCTTTGATGTAACCGATACTGGTATCGGTCTCACACCCGAGCAGCAGGCGCGGCTGTTTCAGGCCTTCTCCCAGGCCGATACTTCTACCACCCGCAAATACGGTGGCACGGGCTTGGGTCTTACGATCTCCAAGCAACTTACCGAGTTGATGGGCGGGGAGATCGGGGTAGAGAGCGAGTCGGGCGAAGGGAGCACTTTCTGGTTCACCGCACGGTTCGAAAAGCAACCGGCAGACGTGCAGAGGGTGACAGGTTCCGCGACAAGCCCTCTCACCGACCTCCGAGACCTGCGCGTCCTCATCGTTGACGACAATGCTACCAACCGCTCGATACTGCACAAGCAGATTATCTCCTGGGGTATGCGCAACGGGAGTGCTGAGAATGGTAAACACGCTCTCGAGATGCTGCGTGCCGCCGTCGGTCGCGGCGAGTCTTACGATCTGGCGATCCTCGACAAACAGATGCCCCACATGGATGGAATAGAACTGGCCCGACGGATCAAAGCTGATCCCGCTATCGCCACCACCCAGCTGATACTACTGACTTCCCTCGGCCAACAAGAAGATAGCGAAGAGGCGCGCCAGGCCGGTATCGCAGCCTCCCTCACCAAGCCTGTGCGCCAGTCCCAACTCTACGACGCCCTGGCAATGGTAATGGCCGCAGCAGCTGATGTGACCTCACCCCCAGCCGCCACCGATGCGTCGCCCGCCATCTGGCACGATCTCGAAGAAGCGAGTATCCAGCCCCGCGCCCACATCCTCGTTGCCGAGGACACCTTGGTAAACCAGAAAGTGGCCGAGCAGATGCTGGAGAAGCGCGGCCACAGCGTAGATATAGCCGAGAATGGTCTCCAGGCTGTCGAGGCCCTCTCGCGTACTCCATATGCTGCAGTGCTAATGGACTGCCAGATGCCCACGATGGACGGGTACGAAGCTACCGCCGAGATTCGGAAGCGCGAGGGCGATACGCGTCACATCCCTATCATCGCCATGACCGCTCATGCTCTGCAAGGTGAGCGGGAGAAGTGTCTTGCGGCGGGTATGGACGACTACATCTCAAAGCCGGTAAGAGCTGAAGAGCTTGAGGCAGTATTGGAGCGCTGGATACCGCAAGTGGCTCTATGCGCAGAAGCTGACTTCTCGAAAATAAATGGCACTGCGGCGTCCGACGATACCATCGACCACAATGTACTGGCGAGACTACGCGAACTTCAACAAGAGGGCAAGCCAGATGTTTTGAATAGTCTGATCGAGATTTTCCTTGGTGACACGCCGTCCAAGCTGGCGGCCTTGCGAGAAGCTGTAGCGCAGGGAGAGGCACATGATCGGATCCCATTCGTCGTGCCACTCACGATGAGAGTCTTTGTACGGATTCTAGCTGCTCGGCTTCCCTCGCCGCGAACTCTGTCGGGGTGAGATACCCCAACGCTCCATGCGGCCTGCTCTGGTTGTAGTGTTCTCGGTAGTCACCGGCCAAAACTTGCGCCTCCTTCAGATTGACGAACATCTCCCTGTTCAGTAGTTCGTCTCGTAGCCGGCTGATGAAAGTCTCCGAGTAGGCGTTCTCCCATGGAGCACCAGGCTCGATGTAGAGGGTCTCGACCCCGGAAGCCGCCAGCCAGCGCTTGATCGCCTTGGATACGAACTCGGGACCGTTGTCCGAGCGGATGTAGTCCGGCTCTCCCCGCTCGGTAAACAGCCGATCCAGGGTCTCCATCACGTCATGGGCGGTGATCGAGCGCTCCACCTCCAGCGCAAGGCACTCCCTGCCGTACTCATCCACTATCGGCATCACCTTCAACCTCCGACCGTCCTCCGTGGCGTCCATCGCGAAGTCGTAGCTCCAGACGTGGTCGATGTACTCGGCGCGTCTCCTCGTGCAGCTATTCTCTGAGGACCCTAAACGCCTTCGTTTGCGTTCCCTGGCCGGTACCTTGAGCCCCGCTTCTCTCCACAGCCTCTGGACACGCTTCTTGTTCACCGCCCAGCCCTCCCTTCTGAGAAGCGCCCATACCCGCCGGTAGCCGTAGCGCGGGTTCTCCCGAGAGAGCACGATCATCTTCTCCACCAAAGCCGCGTCTTTGCCGGCCCTGGTAGAGACGTGGCGTTGACTGGAGCGGGGTTGATTCAGTACCCGGCAAGCCCGACGCTCGGAGACCTCGAAGGTTTCCCGTAGGTGCACAACGGCTTCTCTCCTCCGGATCGGGCTCAGAAGTTTCCCCGACTCACCTCCTTGAGGAGGTCGATGTCCAATTCCTTTTCGGCAAGCAGCTTCTTTAGGCGGGCGTTCTCCTTCTCCAGCTCTTTGAGGCGCTTGGCCTCCTGCGGACTCGTTCCACCGTACTGCTTTCTCCAGCGGTGAAACGTGGCCTCGCTGACTCCGATCTCGCGAGCCACCTCCGAGACCTTCGCTCCACCGGACAGCTTGCCCTCCGCCTCGCGGAGTTTGCGGACGATCTGTTCCGGGCTGTAGCCCTTTCCCATAGAGAGTCCTCCTTCTGCCCATCATGGGCCTCTGGACTCTCATCGTAACTGGACCGAATTCTGGGGGTCGGGTCACACAAACCCTGGAGCAAGTGGCACACGCCCTCAAGGGGACCTGTGCCAGCCTTGGTGCCCGGCATATGGCCTCGATCTGTGCGGATCTCGAGGTGCTTGGTCAATCAGGAGACCTGACGCATACACTAAATTTGCTAGCCCGACTCGAAGCGGAGTTCGACCGAGTTCACGATGCTCTTACAGCTGAAGTGGTAGAGGGTTGATATGAGGGTTTTGATCGCCGAAGACGAACCTGTACCCCGCCTGATTCTTCAGAGCGCCCTCGAGAAGTTCGGCCACGAATGCCTAGTGGCGGAGGATGGTCTAAAGGCCTGGGAGATATTCCAGAACACCCGAGAGGTGGATGTCGTTATTAGTGATTGGATCATGCCAAGCGTCGACGGGTTGGAGCTTTGCCGTAGAATCCGAGCAGCGGAGAAAGATGGGTACACGTACTTCATCTTCCTGACGGCTCTCGGGGATAAAGGGCATCTGCTGAGAGGAATGCAGGAGGGCGCTGACGACTATCTCGCCAAACCGCTTGACCCCGAGGAGTTGCAGGTGAGAATGATCGCAGCTACCCGGGTTACTTCGTTGCACCGGCAGCTGACCGAGCAAAAGGCGGCAATGTTCGAGCAGGCGCGCAGGGATCCGTTGACTCAACTCGGCAATCGGCTCAGGCTCAATGAGGACCTGGAGGTGCTGCGTGGGCGGGTAGAGCGGTATGGTCACAGCTATTGCGCGGTGCTGTGCGATGTAGATTACTTCAAGCTGTACAACGACAGCTATGGACACTTGGCCGGAGACCAGACATTGTGTACGGTGGCGAACACGCTAACGAAATACTCCCGGAGCGGAGATGCAATTTATCGGTACGGTGGGGAAGAGTTCTTGCTCATTATGCCCGAACAGTCTCTAAAGACCGCAGCGGCTGCCGTCGATCTCATTCGTCGGGCGGTCGAACAATTGGCGATACCGCACGGCGCGAACGAGCCGCTGGGAGTGGTTACGATCAGCGCAGGCATCGCCACGCTCTTGCCGGGAGAGAACAAGACTACCGATACGTTGCTTAAAGAAGCTGACACTGCGCTTTACCATGCCAAGGAGTCTGGCCGAAATTGCGCGGTGGTTTGCGGGGACGTAGCTCCGGAGTGACCTGCTAACGACGTCTTGAGGAGCGGCATAAGGCGGGCGTGTGGGAGCGGCTGTATCGGCGGAGGCTCTGAGTCAATTCGCGCTAGAATGGCTTCCAGTGCAAGCTGCACGGGAGGTACCGTCTTTTGAAGTTTATGTCCGGTTCACGTCTCGGACGCTGGGTAGTGTGGTTGGTCTACCGGTCGCTCGGTAAGCCGCTGCCCGTACCGCACGCGGCGGAGTGGATGATGATCCCCGAACACTCCGTCGAGCAGGTCCTGGAGACCAACGCGCTCCGCAGCCTCTACCCCCAGGACGTCCTCGAAGCAGCCCGCCGCATGGACCGTCAGCGCCGCGAGCACGACGAACGTTATTCGAGGGAGGCGTGAACGTGTCCGAGAACGGGGACGTGTCCGGGAACGGCAAGATGCGCGCCGTGGTCGCGCGCGGTTACGGAGGGCCGAAGGTGCTCCGGTTGGAAGAGGTCGCGCGGCCCCGGCCTGGTAAGGGAGAAGTGCTGATCGAGGTCCGCGCTGCCGGGATTAACCCTTTGGACTGGCGACTCAGGCGCGGGGAGATGCGGCTCCTGACCCGCTTCAAGCGCACCCGTGTTCTGGGGCGCGACGTTGCCGGAGTCATCGCCGCCACCGGCGATGACGTGGAGGGCTTCCATGCGGGGGACAAGGTTTATGCCATGCTCGGGGGCGTCTTCGGCGGAGGCTACGCGGAATACGTGGCGGTGGGGGCGGACGCCGTAGCGCCGATGCCTGAAAAGCTCTCCTTCGAGGAGGCTGCCGGCGTGCCGCTCGCGGCGCTTACGGCGCTGCGCGCGCTCCGGGAGGCCTTGAGCGAGGTGAAGGAGAACGTGCCCCACGCCTGCGACGCTGGGGCCCTGGAGCGCCGCCAGGTTCTCATCAACGGGGCCTCCGGCGGCGTCGGAACCTTTGCCGTGCAACTCGCGAAGATCTTTGGAGCGGATGTGACGGCCGTGTGCGGCGCGCGGAACGCCGGATTCGTCCGGGAGATCGGTGCGGCGCGCGTGATCGACTACGACGAGGAGGACTTCGCCAGCGGCGAGGAGACGTACGATGTGATCTTCGACGTCGTCGCCAACAGGAGCTACCGCGCCTGCAAGAGGGTGCTCCGGCCCGGCGGGGTCTATGTCACGACCGAACCCGGGCCCCGGCAGTTCGCCAGCCAGATCCTTACCATGCCCGACGACACACAGGCCCGCGTCGTACTCGCGAAGCCCTCGGGCGACGACCTATCGATGCTGGGCACGCTGCTCGACGCTGGGAGGCTGCGCGTAGTCCTCGACCGTGTCTACCCGCTGGAGGAGGCCGCCGAGGCGCACGCCCACGGCGAAGCCGGGAATGGGACCGGCAAAATCGTGCTCTCCGTCCGCCTGTAAGGTTTCTCCAAAGGTATCGCCGGCCTGCGACGCCCCCTCTGTATACTTCGCGTATGGACCTCTTCGACTCAGCAGGCGCCGACGCCCTGGCCCGCAGGGCGCCGCTCGCCGAACGCCTCCGACCCGCGAAGCTCGACGAGGTGATCGGGCAAGACCATCTCACCGGTCCCGGCGGACCTCTACGAACGGCGGTTGCAAAGGGCCGGATCGGGGCGATAGTCCTCTGGGGTCCGCCGGGGACCGGCAAGACCACTCTCGCCCGCGCCCTGGCCTCGGAGATGGAGGGAGAGTTCGTCCCCCTGAGCGCCGTGACCAGCGGGGTAAAGGACGTACGTGGTGCTCTAGACGCGGCCCGCGAACGCCTCAAGTACGAGGGCCGGCCCACGATCCTCTTCGTCGACGAAGTTCACCGCTTCAACAAGACCCAGCAAGACGCCCTCCTGCCAGCCCTCGAAGAGGGTCTCGTGGACTTTGTCGGGGCGACTACCGAGAACCCGTCCTTCGAGGTCACGGCACCACTCCTCTCTCGCTCGCGCGTCCTGCGACTTCAGTCCCTCTCCAAAGAACACCTCGCCGCCCTCCTCGACAAAGGCCGCGGGGCGCTCAGAGCAGACGTCTCAACCGAGGCCGAAGCTTACCTGCTGCGTCTCTCGGGAGGCGACGGACGGCGGTTGTTGAACGCTCTGGAGGCCGCGGCTTCGTTGGCCTCTGGGCGTATCGAGGTGGCGGACGTCGAGGGAGCGGTGGGGAAGGGGGCCGTGAGATATGGGCGGGAGGAGCACTACGATGTTATAAGCGCGTTTATCAAGAGCGTGCGCGGCGGGGACCCGGACGCGGCGCTGCATTACCTGGCGCGTATGATCGAGGCTGGCGAGGACCCGGTTTTTATGGCGCGGCGGCTCGTGATCCTGGCCTCCGAAGACATCGGCAACGCCGATCCACAGGGTCTCCCACTCGCGATGGCGGCGGCCCAGGCCGTCCAGCTCGTCGGCATGCCCGAAGGCCGCATTCCGCTCGCTCAGGCCACTACCTATCTCGCTTCCGCGCCAAAGTCCAACGCCTCCTATACTGGTATCAACAACGCCCTCGAAGATGTCCGGCGCGGCTCTGTCCCTGAGGTGCCGATGCATCTACGCAACGCTTCCACGGGTCTGATGAAGGATGAAGGTTATGGAGTCGGATACCAGTACGCTCACGACGACGCGGCCGAGGGGATGAACGACCGCTACCTTCCACATGAGCTCGCTGGTCGCGTGTACTTTGAGCCCAAAGAGAGTGGGGTGGAGGGGGAGATCAAGGAACGGCTGAAAAGATGGTGGAGGGAGCGGGAAGAGCGCGAGCGGTAAAAGGCCCTCACAAAGTCTGCTCTAGAGACCTGCGTCGAAAGCGGTATAAAACCCTGGGTGTAGCTTGAACAAGAGCCGGGTCGTAGGCTTGTTCCGGGTAACCTCTCCCTCATGAAATCCTACGCGAGGTTGGCATGCGAGGGCGTTCACTGGAGCCGAAGATCGACATGAGCGCGGTAAGAGTCTGGCAGAAGACGGTCTCCTCGCGTAGCTGCCGGTAGCGTTCTGGTCCGAGAGGCGCCAGTTGTTGGCGGATTGTCGGAGTCACGGTGAGCGGGGCGCTCTGATCTGCCGGCTGCACGGGCTACTGGCTGAAGCCGGAGAACCAAAACCTCTCCTATGCCAGACTCAGGCTGCGTTGGGTTGTTGGCGCAGTTGGGTAAGCGCGAGAGTCATCCTGAAGACCCCAGAGCACAGGGCCTCCATCTCATGGGTCTCCTCGGTCCTACCCTGGAGGTTGGCTTCTCTCTGGTGGCGGGCTATGGCCCTGGATACTATGGCCGATTCTCGAAGGATTTGGGCTGTGCGGCCTGGTGCTGGTTGGTAAAGTGTATTCTTCATATTTTTGTTGTGCCCCCTTACTCTACTTCTAGACGATCTTCAGCGGATCGCTTCTACCCGACATCTTAGGGTTAGCAGGTCGACGGGGATATAGGAAATATGTCTCATGGTCAAATAGGCGTTTGTCCCGTGCTAGATGGGTGTTTGTCCCTTATCGAAGGCTCACAGCGATGTTCGCGGGTATTGAGTCAGCCCTCCAAAGATGAGCGTTGGGGGAAGCAAGAGACCTCCGAGAAGCCGTTGCAGCGCTTTGAACGGAAGTAGGATCGAGGGGTCGACACCAATACGCGCCGCTATCGGTTGGCGGCTTACTTCTCTTGCTGATCTCCGGCGTGCGGCTGCTGACCGCTTTTTTCTTCATCGCCCTCGCCGTCGAGCGCAGTCTTGGTGTTAGTCTCGATGAGGAGTGCTAGGAAGACGAACGGCTCGAACCAGATGACATAGGGGTAGAACCAGTAGTTGACGGTTAGCTCGAAGGCGATGATTAGGGCCGCCGAGAATGCCGCCAGCCTGCGGATGGTCCTTTTCTTTGGGAACACGGCGATGATGAAGGCCAGCAGGATCGCGGCTGCCGTGAGTGGTTGTTGGAGGAACTTTAGTTCGGGCACCTGGCTGAAGATGGTCCACGGGGTCTCGCGCTCGCCCTGGAAGGCCAGGGTCTTCTCGTAGAATATCTGGAGCCCCCCGAGAGGGTCTCCTTCCAGGGCGAGCACCCAGAAGGTGAGGAGGACGATGCTCACTCCCCCGAGGATGAAGTCCAGGATGGCGCCCCTCTTTCTGGGGCCGTCGTGGAGCATCCACAAGGGGGCGAGGACGAGAGGGAAGAGCTTGATCGCGAACCCCGCCGAGATCACCGCCCCGCGCGCCAGAGGCGAGGCCAACGTCGCCAGCCCAACCGCCGCAACCGCCGCCACGATTACGTCGTTGGTGTTGTTGTTGGTCGAATACAGCGTATACGGGAAGACCGCCCAAGCGAAGAGCAACGTCGCGGCGCCCCGCGCCCCGGCGTATTTGAGCCCCGTTACGAGCAGGGCGAGCGCCCCCCCGACGAACGCGAAGGCCGTAACCGCATGCGCCACCGGCAAAAAGTCCCACTCTCCGCTCCATCCGAAGAGCCACAGGAAAGGCACGTACAACAGGTAATTGAGCGGGCCGTAAGTGTCGCCGGTACCCACATCGTCGGGCATGTTCCCGTAGGGGAGCATCCCGTTCATGATGCTGTCCGCCCCGGCAACCCCGGCATAGCCAACGTCTATCACCCGCGAATCCAGGTTCAGACCGAGGACGAGACCGCATCCCAAAGCCCCGAGCGCGAAGAGGAGCCAGGTGGGGAAGTTGCTGGTCTTCTCGACCCGCTCACCGACCCCGAAGCCCATCAACAGCGTCCTCGCGAGCAGGTACAGTAGCGGCGGGTACCACAGCAAAACGGCCTCGTATGTATCGCCCACCCGGAAGAAACCGTGCGAGACGAGGAAGCCGAGCAGGGCCAGAACGTCGAAGTTGCGTAGGGAGAAAAGTTTGTCGGTACGCCAGAAAGCGGCGGCGAAGAGGAGGGCGAGGGGACCCCAGACGTGCCAGTAGTTGGCTTGTTTACCGTAGGCGCCGTAGTCACCGCGGGCCATGCGCCAACCGACCTGATCCCCGGTGTACACGGAGTTGAGTTGCCAGGTATCGTCGTCCACCCCAACGCGGGCGATCTCTTTGCTCTCGCCGTCATCCACCGGCATTCCGCCAACGGCGCCTTCCTCCTCGACCTCGAAGGACACCGTCCACTCGCCGTCTTCGTATTCGGCGCTCGTGGTGTAGGGACCGTGGTTCAGAAGCTCGTCGCGCACCTCTTCGTTGGCGAGGGCGAGCTTCGTCGCGTCTGCTTCGGAATTTTGCGGGTAGGTGACGGTTTCGGCGGCCGGGTATACCTCCACCTCCGAGACCTCTTGCGTCTCGTCTTCGACCGTGAGGAGCGCCACGACCGTCCCCGAGACGTCTTCCCGCAGGGTCACCTCCCACGAGTCGCTCCCCGGACGGTAGCTGGCCGAAGTTTCGACGGTCGGATGCGAGAGGATCTCCGCGGCCTCCGGTGTGAGCGAAGCCGCCTGCCGCGCCTCCTCCGCGCTCGTCTGCGCTCCGGGCGCCGCGCCCAACGAAAACGAGAGCAGCGGCAAAAGCAGGAGGATCAGCCCGAAACGGCGGTGGTTTGGAAGGTGTCGTCTCAAGCGGTGCCTGCCTGTTCGGTTATCGGGTTAGCCGGTTCGTCTTTCCTTTTGTCTTCGGAAGGCAAAGAGAGCATGAGGCCCCAGAGGACGACGAGGAGGAGGTTACGACCAAGGAGGATGTCGGTGCCGGGAGGACGACTGTTCATGATCTCGAAGTAATGATACGGGTAGATCTGGGTGGTCATCCAGCACACCGAGAGAAAGACCGCCGAGACGCCCACGGACCACAACCCGCTCGCGCTCAGGGGCACAAGGGGGAGAAGCCAGATCACATACTGCGGAGAGAGCACCTTGGAGCCGATCAAAAACGCCAGCACCAGCGCCGCCGCGAACCTCGGGAACTGCCCCGGCCCGAACCTGCCCCCGCGCCACTCCCGGTAAGCCGCCGCCGCCGTAACGGCCAGCAAGACCCCCGTAACCGGAAAGCTCAGAAAGCTTACCAACCCCACCCCCAATCCCCGTACGTCCACGGCCCCGAACTCGAAGGACGTCGCGTTCACGTACCCCAGCTTCATAAGCACCGAAGCCCCCAGGCTCTCGATCTGCAACCCCCGATCCGCGTGATACGTGAAGCTCTCGATAAAACCTCCGCCCCCAAACAAGATAGCCGGTACAAAAAACGCCACCACCACCCCGCCGAACACCACAAGCCCTCCTAGACCGCCTCGGGCTACCCCGCCAAACGTCCGCTCTTCCCGTCCCGCGAACAAAGCCAGGGGCAGGGCCGCGAGCGCCGGGACCAGCTTGGCCGCCGCGCCGAGCCCCAGAGAAGCCCAGGCCGCCAACAGCGCCACAGAGCCCGCCGTAGCGCCCACCGCGCGCTTGCTACGAAACCGTCCGCACGCCAGGGCCGTCGCCGCCGCGAAGCTCAAGGCCACGACCGCGTCGTAGCGCGTCACGGCGACAGGGTAGAGCAGGACCGCCGCCGCCACGAAGACCGCCGCCGGGAGGAGCCAGAGGCGGCCCAGAGAGCGGGCGGCATACGCCGTCAGCGCGAGCGCCGCCACGAGGACTAGCGCCATCTCCGAGGCGAAGAGGCTCGCGTAGGTCTCCCTGCTCTCGGTAAACAGGGCAGGCGGTACGAAGGCCAGCAGGCTCCCCGGCGGGTACTCGATAAAGAAGTCGCGGTAGGGAACCTCGCCCGCCAGGATCGCCTCCCCCGTGCGCCGGTAGATAGCTACATCCTTCGCGCCCTCCGCGAGCCTCGGTGCGAGCCCCGCGAACCTCCGCATGAGCTCCCAATACAGAAACGCTCCGAACAGGCACACGGAGAGCCAGAAGAACGCCGGTCTATAGAGCCACCGGAGCGGGCCCTTGCTGACGCCCGGGTCTCGGCCTTTCCGGGACTCTGGCTTGTTCTGAGGCGTGGCCTCGATCAGTCCCTCAACTCTTCTAGCTCCTGTCCGAAGAGCTCGGCAAGGGGTTCGAGTCCTTCGGGGGCGCCGCTCGCGAGCAGCGAGTCTCCGCCTTGCAGGCTATACGTATCACGGGGGCGGTAGCTCCAGCGCCCGCCGCGGTTGACCGCGAGCACGTACATCCCCGTCTCGGTCTCCAGGCGCAGGGAGCCTAGAGTGCGGCCATCGGCCGGCGAGCCGGAGACTACGGTCAGCTTCAGGACGACCTCGTCGGACTCTCCGACGGCCGCAGAGAGAACCGGATGTACCTCCTCACCTTTCTCCACGATCCAGACCATCTCCTGAGCGCAGTCGGCGATGGCCTCGGAGGCGGTCGCCAAGTGTAATATGCCCCGCAGACGCGGCGCATCCTCGACATGCTGGGCGGCGAGCAAGACCCAGCGTTCCAGCCGGTAACGCATCTCGTCCATCTCGTCCTCGATGGCGACGACCTCGCGGGCCAGGCCCGCGTCGTAGTACAGGAGCGCCGAGTAAGCCAGACCCACGGACACCTCCGAGAGGTTCTTCATCTCGATCAGGATATCCACCGCCCGCTCTAGTTCCGAAAGACCCTCGCCGGCTTCGGCTTCTCCGAGGGCACCGCCGAGGGCGCTGCCGTGGCTCTCGTTGGGGATGGCTTCGAGCGGTGCGGCGCCGGCCATCTCGCGGACCTCCGCGACTCCTTCGGGCGGACCTTGCAGGAACAGGACGTCGCTCTCGCGCAGGACGTCTTCCGGGTCCGGGTCGAAGTTCCAGTCCAGCCCGCTGCGCACGGCTATCGGGCGCATCCCCGTCTCTACCGGGAGGTCCAGCTCTTCGAGGCTCCTGCCGTCGAGCGTGCTCTCGGGTTCTATGCGCACGCGGCTGGTCGTCTCCTCGGCGGCGGGGAGGTCCTGTAAGAGCTCCGGCGGGACGCCCAGTTTCTTTACGACGATCTTGGCGATGTCATAGGCGGCGTTGCCGATCTTCTCTATATCCTGAACGATCCCCAGGATGCCGGCCATCTGCTCGGAGTCGGCCGGGCTACGGGCCGCGAGTATCGCCATGCTACGCATGTCGAAGACGAGGACGTTCAGACGCTCTTCGAGCCGGAAGACCTCCTCCGAGATGTCCTCCGAGTTATAGAAAATGGCCGCGTAGGCCAGGTCCACCATCAGCTCCGAGGTGTTCTTCGCCTCGGTGAGCATATCCTTGAGGTTGCGGGGGCGATCTTCGCGCATATCTCCTAACCTGCCAGTCCGAAGACGATCAAAGCTATTATAAGGCTCATGAATCCCAACAGGTCCACGGCCGCCGTGATGATCGGGATGCCGTAAGTATCGGGGTCGAGCCCCAACCTGTACGAGACTACCGAGCCATAGTACGCCGCCACAACAGCCGCGGTCGTCGCTATAACACCCGCCAGAGCGCTGAGCCCCATCATCGCGAGTAGACCTGGGCTCGCTCCTTCGGGGAAGAGAACGACGGCGAGCACGTGCGAGGCGGCACCGATAAACAGATAGACCCCGGCGGCGAACGTGTAGATCAAAACAAAGTCCTTGAACGCCGCGACCGGCGGCAATCCTCGCGGGGCCAGAAGGCCGAGGTGTATCTTCGACGAGAGCCGGCTGGAGAGGATGCCGCCTAGAGCGCCACCTTCCTGCAAGAAAGCCGGCAGTAAGATGCTCAACGCCAGGAGCGTCGTAAACTGCTCGCTGCGTTCTTCGAGGGCGACCCCGACGAGGATGGTCACGGCGCCGGTAATTGCCAGTATAGGCAGGCTCTCCGCGAGGATGCGCCGCAGGTTCCGCCCACCCAGCCGGAAGCCCAGGAAGACGACGGCGATCGCCGCGGCTGTAAGGGCGAGAGCGAGGCTATTACTTACGATAGGTATGTCTATGAGGTAGGCGGCCAGGACGAGTGAGGGAAGGGTGAGTATGTCTCCGGCGGCGGTGAGCATTGGGGCTGCTATGTTGTCCATGTCCCAGCCGCGGGAGACGCTGGTGCGGGCGACGAAGACGGTGATAACCAGGAGCAAGACGCCCGCGATAATGCCGCCGACCGTCGAGATCACTATGTAGTCGACGATAGAGAGTTCGGTGGCAACCCCAAGGATATCCGAGAGGTATCGCGCCAGGAAAGCCAGGAAAACTCCGCTGATGATCGAGAGCACAGCGGCGGCCTGCACGTTCTCCGCGAGCACGCCGCGGCGCAGGCTAAAGCTAAACAGGCCGGTTTGTATGGAGGTCGAGAGCCGGCTACCCAACGCCCCGAAGATTGCACCTCGCATCCCGATAGCCGCCGGTATGAGCACCGCCAATCCCACCAGTTCCTCCAGAGTCCCGGCAATACCGGCGAGTACGAGACCTGCGACCAACTCCCCGACCGAGGAGAGAAAGAGCGCCGCGAACCCCTGCCGCAGGGTCTCTTTCTCCTCGGTCAGGTACCCGTAGACGCGCGGCCGTATCCTCGGCCGCTCCCGCAGCCGCCGCCGTATGCCCCTGCTGTCCTTGGCAGGCTCCCCGGCGCGCTCCTCCCGGTCTTTGACCCGGAACCTTCTTCGCTCTCTCTCGGTCACGCTGAGAGGTATAGCCGCTGGCCACGGCGATGTAAAGAGCCCTGCGTCCTGCTACGGCTTTCTTGCCGCCGCTGAATCGCCACGATTAACGGTCAATCCTCGAACTTCGCGCCGGCCGTCCTATTCAAGGTGGAGAGCCGAACATGCGAGCGGTAGCCTTTATCTTTTCTTTGCTCGGAGAGGTTTCACCTTGTAGCTAAGAAACGCGGGACGGCGTCCGGGTATAATCGCGGCCTGGCTTTTCGAGAACCCCGGAAGGGAGAGTTTTGAGGCGGAAGAAGCTCACAACAGCGAGTCGTGGCACGCGTTCTGTATTCGTATCATCGGGAGCGGCATTTCTCCTGACCATCGCCGCGCTCGCCGGCGGTTGCGGGGGAGAGGAGGAGCAGTCCGGTAGCTCGTCGGAAGAGGAGGTAGCCGAGCAAAGCGTAGCGGACCAGGAGACCGGCTCCGAGAAGACGGGATCTACACAGGCGCAGACCACGGAGGAGCAGTCCGCGGAAGGTTCCGACGCTACTATAGGGGAGGCCGTGACGTTGGGGAAAGTACAGTGGAGGGTGACCGACGCGGAGCAGTCCGACGAGCTACTCTCGATCAAGGGTGAATACGAGGAAGGCAACTTTGTTATCGCGGACCTTACCTTCGCCAATGGAGCCAACCAGGACATCACGCTCGCCACCCCGTTCCTGACCGTCGTCGACAGCGAGGGGAATGAGTTCGAGGCCGACATCGAGAACAACTTCACCTTTCTCTACCCGGAAGAGAATATGTTTGTTGACCCGATAGAACCTGGCACGGCCAAGGAAGGGAAGGTTATCTTCTCGGTAGACCCGGGCTCCTCTGACCTCAAGCTGAAAGTAGGAGAGGCCAACTTCGCCTCGGACGAAAGCGCTAACATAGACCTGGGCTTGTCGTAGCTTCTACAGCATTTCGCGGAAAAGTCGAGCCTTCCTGCGAAACACGCGCTCAGCAACCAGCAAGAACAAAAGTGAGGGGCCGACCTGGATAGTCGGCCCCTCACTCATGGCACGGTTGAACCCTGAGGGCTAGTCTTTGTCGTTCCAGTTGGTGCTGTTGTTGAGGTCCAGCCAGCCCGAGCCGCGGGGCTCGCTGGTCTCGTGCTTCATCTCCTCGGGGACGGGCGGGTTGTAGCTGTAGGTCGTCTCATAGAGAAGGCCGTCCTGAACGGTCTCGCCGTTCTCGTCCGTCTCCGTCTTGTAGGTGGCCCACTTGATCCCCTTGCCGAGGTCTTCTTCGACCTTTTCGGAGCTCATGCTAACCACTTTGTTAGTTGGTTCCTCCCCGTAGATCTCGGCGACGAGAAAGCCGTCCTCGTTGACGAACTCCTTGATCAGGATATCGCCGTCGGTATTGTTCCTGAACTTCATGTCCAGGGCGCCCCAACCGTTGTCCCCGAACCATACCGTCGCGTCGAAGCCGGGGCGGATGTAGGGCAACTCGGCATAGTGTGGGTTACGATCCGTGATCTCCAACCCCGCGTAGCTGGCGGCCATGTACAAGGTCGAGGAGACCTGGCACAGCCCACCTCCCACCTCGTAGTCGACGCCGCCGTTGGCAAAGACCTTCGCGGGCTCGTATTCGAGTGGCGAGAGCACCTCCAGCGCCGAGAACTCCTCTCCGGGCGCGAGCCGGGTCTCGTTTATAGCCCCCGATGCTTTTATCAGGTTGGACTGGCGTCCCGCGTCCGGGTCCCAGGCATAGTCGGTGAAGTATTCCCCAAGAAGCACTGTCGGGGCCGGCTCTTCGGCAGCCGCCTGCTCTTCCACCGCCGCTGGCTCCTCGGCCTCTCCCGCGGCGGAGCCAGCGGTGGGCTGCTCCGGCTCCTCGTTCACGACGCTGGCGCGGTCTCCCCGGAGAGGACCATCCTCGCCGAGCAGGTAACCCGCGAGTATCACGGCCAGCAGAGCACAGATCACGCCTAACAATACGCCCACGAGCTTGCGGCGGCGGGCGTAAGTAGATTGCGGCTTACGCTTCGCCGTGTCCTGTGTCCTACGTTCACGCCTGCGGGGAGAGTGGGACTCGCCCCTTTGCTTGTAAATCTCTTTCACGATATCCGCCCCTCCAGAAGCACCGGCTTGCTTGACCTACGTCTTGAGGCTCACCGAGTCACCGGCGGTCATTATCCCGCAAGGTTAAGCCACTTTCAACGCCTTAAGCCATCTTAACAAATCTACAAGACAGTTCCAGTCCTATACGCGACATTGCGGTGAAATACTTTCTTCACCGCGCGTAGTAAGCTGTGCGCGCCGGCCGGTAGCCGTGGCCGGCAAAAGCGTCTTTGGAGGATATTATTTCGCTGCTCGCGGATCGTCGTTTCGCGGTCTTGGCGTTCGCGCTCCTGGTGATATTCTGGAGCTCGGCGTTCGGGGTTATAAAGGTTAGTCTGGGGTATGCTCCTCCCGTTTTGTTCGCGGGGACGCGTACGCTCCTGTGCGGGGTGGTGATGACGCTCGCGGCGCTCGCGTGGGGTGGACGGCTGAACTTTGGGCGGGACTGGTCGGTCTACCTGCTGCTCGCGTCTTTCAACGTGGTGCTGTTCATAGGGACACAGAGCTTTACTGTCTTGTACCTGGCGTCCGGGACGGCGGCCGTAGTGATCTACTTGCAGCCAATCCTCGTCGGTCTCCTGGCGTTCGTGTTCCTCGGCGAGTCTCTCTCGGCGGCGAAGGTAGCCGGCCTCCTTCTGGGCTTCGCCGGTGTGGTGGTGGTGAGCGCGGGGAGCATGAGCGGGGAGGGTCTCGGGACGCCGCTCGGGATAGTGTTCGGGGTGGGCTCGGCCGTCTCCTGGGCCTTGGGGACGGTCTACTTCAAGAGGTACGGGGAGAGGCTCTCGATGCTATGGGCTGTCGCCGCGCCGTTTACGATCGGCGGCGTTCTCCTGACCGCTGTAGGGTTCGTGCTAGAACCTTTCTCGGAGATCTCCTGGAACGGGACCTTCGTGGCGGGCTGGCTATACACCTCGCTCGTCGGGACCGCGCTGGCGTGGGTGCTCTGGCTCGGGCTCGTGCGGGCGGGCGAGGCGAGCCGGGTCTCAGCATACGTGTTCATCGTGCCGGTAGTCTCGGTCTTGCTCGGCGCCCTCTTCCTGGACGAGACACTCAGCCCATTGCTCCTCGTCGGGGCAGCTCTCGTCGTCTCGGGTATATACCTGGTGAACAAACCGTCAGCAGCCAGCGATCAGCCTTCAGCCAAAAGCAAGGACTCCGAAGCCGATCGCTAGTCCCCGGCCGTCCCTCCATCGAGGTTAATACATGGCTTGATACAATAAGGCTGATCGCTGGAAGCTATTTATCGTAGCGGGCGGCGGTGGAGGTTTGCGGGACGATGACGTGTAGGGCGTTCGCGGCGACGGAGAACTCTTCGGGGGTTGTGGCGACTAGCTCGCCGTCTACGTTGATCTGTAGCTCCGGCTCCGTCTCCAGGAGGACGCGCGAGGTGCGGAAGTGGTCTACACTCTCGTTGCGTACGAAGTCGCCGCTCTTCAGATACCGGGCGATACCCAACAGGTCGCGCCTGCGCCCGAGCTTTATAGCGTAGACGTCGAGTATTTGATCGTCGATGCCGGAGCCAGGGGCGACGACCATCCCCCCGCCGTAGAACCGGCCGTTGCCTACCGCCACCTGCAACAGGCGACCGTAATCTACCGGCTCGTGGTCCCCGTCCGGGAAGGAGAGCCTCCCCGTAAATGGCTCGTGCTTGATGAAAGCCTGTATGGCCGCCACCGGGTACGCCAGAGGCCCTATGCTCTTCTTCAGCCGGGGCGAAAGGGAGCGGGTAGCCTCGACGCCGAGGCCGACCGAGGCCACGTTCACGTACAGGTTGTCACCCACCAGCCCGAGGTCTACGTCCACGACCTTGCCGCGCGCTATCGTCTCGCAGGCCGCCTCTAGGCTGCTCGGTATCTCCAGCGTCCGGGCGAAGTCGTTCGCGGTACCGAGCGGCAGGAGACCCAGGGTCACGCCATTGTGGGCGAGAAAGTCCACTGCCGAGGAGACCGATCCATCCCCGCCGCCGAGGATTATGGGGTCGTGGCCCTCACTGACGGCCTCCCTGACCGTCTCCGTAAGGCGGGTTGGGTCGTGGAGAGCATAACTCACCCCGATCTCGACCCCTAGGGAGTCGAGGAGCCGTGAGGCTTCCTCAAAGGCCTTCTCCCCGGTGCGCGAGCGTGCGTTAACTATGAGAGCCGCGCCTGTCATGTGGCCGATTGTACTCCTGATCGTCCCGGATCACGTGCCGGAGTCCCGAAGTTGCTTGATCGCGGAAGAGAACGTCTGTACATTGAGGACGAGAGCCGGATAAAGAATGCGACGGGAGAGTGCCTGTCACAGCGATCCGGACGCCTCATGAGCAGGAGCAGCATTGTGACGAGACCACCAGTCCCGCCGTTTGACGAGGAGACGGCACGCCAGAAGGTCAAGGCCGCCGAGGACGGCTGGAATAGTCGCAACCCCGAGAAGGTTGCACTAGCCTACACACCGGACTCGAAGTGGCGCAACCGCGACGAGTTCTTTAAGGGGCGCGAGGAGATCGTCGCGTTCTTGAAGCGCAAGTGGGAGCGTGAGTCGGGCCACCGGCTCCGCGGCGTTGCCAGCACGGGCCACGAGCCGGAGGCCGAGTCGGCGCTGGCCTAGTGGTTGGGGGCTCGTGCTCTGCTCGCAGGATTGCACGCAGGTACGCAGCTTTCCGGGAAAGTATGCTCTCGGAAAGTGATTGAATAGAGGCACCCGACTTTCGCTATTTTAAGAAATATTAAGGCATAGTTCACTTCGGTAAGCGACTATCTGTCACATACTAAACCACAGAGAAGAGCGGAGAGATCCACTGCCTATAAGCGGGGCGACGCCCAAACACTATGTACTGAGTGTTCTTGGGGCTTTTGTGGGGCTTGTGGCGTGTTAGCCGTGGCACCATCTGCCCAGGCCCAGGTACAACCACCCACGCCACCCTCCATAGACAAGGAGTGCACCCCCAACCCCGTACAAATAGGAGAGCAGATTATCTGCACCATCGTCGTGGTGCCGCCTCCTGGTGCAATTTTAGGCAGCGCAGGGGTCACGGACACGCTACCGGATGGCCTGAGGGTTACCGGAGCAACTACCACGGTAATGGGACCTGGTGGCCCAGTCGAGTGTGCGATGGCCGGTAACACCGTTACGTGCCCCTCTCCGGTCACTATTGAGGCAACTGCGGTGCAATGCGGGACCTTCACCAATACCGCAACCGCCAACGGAACCTTTGCGCCGCGATTTCGATTCGTACCCTTCAGCATCCAGGACACGGAAGAAATCACCGTGGTGGGCTGTGAAGAAGGTGGTGTCGGTGGAGATGCCGCACCGATCAATCAGGAGAGTGAGCAGGAATCAGAGAGCGGTGAGATCGACCAGACCTATTGAGGTTAGTTAGCCACTGAAGTCGTAGTAACGAGCGAACGATTGAGAGCCGGGGTCTAACAGCCTCGGCCCACTTCTGTGCCCCTCTCTGGCCTTCCTAGTTTCCGAGAAGACTACTCTTCTAGAGACTGTTTGGAAAAGTAAGTGGGGCAGGTTTGTGACTTACGCTCCCGAACATGAAAAAGAGTTACTCAACTGATCTATCGGACGCAGAATGGCAGTGTCTTGAGGCTGATGTCGCGGCTCCCAACAAGCATGGGTGGCCGCGAATCCACGGCAACCGCATAATCCTCGACGCCATCTTCTACGTCGTGAAGTGTGGCTGCCCCTGGCGTCTGCTGCCTCGCGACTTCCCACCCTGGGAGACCGTTAACTTGGGGTTTAGAAGGTGGCGAATAGACGGGACCTGGGAACGGCTTAATACATCACTGCGCGAGCGCTTGCGGCGACGGCTAAAGAGGTACCCCCAGCCCAACGCGGGGGTGGTGGACTCGCAATCGGCCAAGACCTCCGGAGTCGGTGGCGAAGCGCGAGGCTATGACGGAGGTAAGAAGGTACGCGACAGAAAGCGCCATCTCCTGGTGGATACGGAGGAATTGGCGCTCAAAGCCAAGGTTCATAGCGCCAAGGTCCCCGATCAGGATGGGATCAAGTTGCTGCTGAAGGGTGTACAAGATCACCTTCCGCGCCTTTGTCACTTGTGGGTAGATGCCGGCTACCAGGGAAGGGGCAAGGAGTGGGCGGCAGAAGCGTTAGGCCTAAGTGTCGAGGTCGTGCATCGCACCCCAAAGCTCACGACCGAGAAGATTGCGCGGATCTGGGCAGAGGAATGGGCCAAGGAGGGACGCAAGATCGATTGGCAGAGGTTGGTGCCGCATGGAGGCTTCGAGCTCCTGCCGCGCCGGTGGGTTGCGGAGCGAACGTTCGCCTGGTTGTGCCACAACCGCATGATGAGCAAGGACTACGAGAGGCTGTGCGCCACCAGCGAGGCGTTCGTCTACGCGGCAACGGTACGCTTGATGGTGAGGAGGTTGGCTCGTGCCTAGAGATTTTCCAACAGTCTCTCTAGGATGCTCGTGAATAGAGCCAGACGAGCGTCTAACCCTCTACCCCTGTTGTTCGGAGGACATCGTCCTCCTGAGCCTTTCTAGCCCCTCCTCGGCCGTTACCAGAGGGAACACGTCTATCTCAAAGACATCGTCCCACTCCATCCTCATCGCTGCTAACGGCTCAGGGCTTTCCGCTTCCACGACTGCAAAAACGCTAAGCTCTGAGGAATGAATCCAGTACTCGGCCACCAGGGTAACCCCTTGAGGGTACTGCCACTGCAATCTACGACCATACCTCTCGTTGAGGGTCCCTGGGTGTGCCCTCATCACGACCGCTAACAGCATGCCTCACTCATCCCCTTCTCTCAGTCATAGCTCTATATGGGTTAGTGTCATTGGGAATGATGCCACTGGGTGCTAGCTGGTGCCTGCGTCTCCGACTCCTCGGTCCCTCTTTACGCCTGAGTTTCCGAGAAGACTACTCTTACCGGCAATAGAGTGAATAGAGCGCCACCCTGCCCCTTAGTTCCAGTCGCAAGCTCTTTGCGTCCGAGCTGC